>NZ_AYWC01000003.1:0-573347 GCF_000502615.1 Mesorhizobium sp. LNJC405B00
TTGCGGACGTGCTCGGTGTCGATGACTTCGTTCCCTGCCTGCTCCCGTCCGGCAAGGTTGAACGCATCGAGAGTCTGGCGAGAGACGGGCACAAGGTTCTGATGGTTGGCGACGGGCTCAACGACGCACCGGCGCTGAGCGCCGCGCATGTCTCGATCGCACCCGCCACGGCGGCCGACATTGGCCGCAATGCAGCCGACTTCGTTTTTCTGCGCGAAAGCCTTTTGGCGATCCCGCTGGCGCTGGACGTGTCGCGCAAGGCGGGAAGCCTGATCCGACAGAACATAACAATTGCGATCGTNATCGCGGCGGTCGCGATGTCTGCCTCGTCATTGCTTGTGATTGGAAATGCCATGCGTCTGCAAGGCTTCGCAACGGGTGCGTCGTCCGAAACGTCGCGGCAGGACAGGCCCGCGCGGGCCGGCACCTTGGCCCGATCCTCATGACGACGCTCGCCTATCTCATTCCGGTGGCGCTGTTCCTTGGCGCACTCGGCCTGTCCGGCTTCCTGTGGGCGTTGAGAAGCGGCCANGGTCGCGATGTCTGCCTCGTCATTGCTTGTGATTGGAAATGCCATGCGTCTGCAAGGCTTCGCAACGGGTGCGCCGTCCGAAACTGCGCGGCAGGACAGGCCCGCGCGGGCCGGCGCCTTGGCCCAATCCTCATGACGACGCTCGCCTATCTCATTCCGGTGGCGCTGTTCCTTGGCGCACTCGGCCTGTCCGGCTTCCTGTGGGCGTTGAGAAGCGGCCAGTACGATGATCTCGATGGCGCTGCGGAGCGCATTCTAATCGACCGCGACGACGGCGCGGAGAATCCTCCTCGCTCCAAGTGACTCAGATCAAAGCGCCGCGGGTCGGGATGTCCTATCGTCGTCCGACGAAAGATCAGGAGGGTGAGGATGCAAGCCGAAGCCATCATGACGAAGCCAGTCATCACGACGGATGCGAACGCGACGATCGCGCAANAGGGTGAGGATGCAAGCCGAAGCCATCATGACGAAGCCAGTCATCACGACGGATGCGAACGCGACGATCGCGCAAGCGGTCGAGCTCATGCTTTCAAACAAGGTCAGCTGCCTGCCGGTAACGGACAGCGACGGCACCCTGGTTGGTATTGTAAGCAAAAGCGACTTCTTGCGCCGAGAAGAACTTGGGACCCAGCGTGTGCGTCCGCGCTGGCTGGAGTTTGATCTTGGCCCGGGCACAGTCGCCAATGACTATGCGCGCTCGAACGGACGGATCATCCATGAGNTCGACGAAGCGGCCAAGCTCATGCTTTCAAACAAAGTCAGCTGCCTGCCGTTAACGGACAGCGAAGGTGCCCTGGTTGGCATTGTAAGCAAAAGCGACTTCTTGCGCCGAGAAGAACTTGGGACCCAGCGTGTGCGTCCGCGCTGGCTGGAGTTTGATCTTGGCCCGGGCACAGTCGCCAATGACTATGCGCGCTCGAACGGACGGATCATCCATCAGGTGATGACCACACCCGTCATCTCGGCGCCTCCTAGCGCCTCGATTGCAGATATTGTCGACCTGATGATGCAACATCGCATCAACAATCTTCCGATTGTCGATCGGGACAGGGTCGTCGGCATCATCACGCGAACTGATTTGCTGCTTGTCCTGATCCGCGCCATGCCGAAACAGGGAACCACGCCACCCGATGACGACCTGATCCGCAAGGCTATCCTTGCCGAACTGCAGTCACAAACCTGGAGCGGTGGTGACTTGATCGATGTGAGGGTCAGCGACGGCCTTGTCGAACTGAAGGGGGCGATTGTCGACGAGCGTCAGCGGAAGGCAGCGATCGTTGCGGCTGAGAAGGTTGCCGGCGTCGGGCAAGTCAAGGACGGCCTCCTCCTCAGTACGGATCCGTTCGGTGAAGGTTTCATAGCTGCGGAAAAGGCGGGGACGCGGAGCAGAGTCCCTTTGGTTCTGCTCCCTTCCCACATCACTTGGACATGAGGCCGTCGGCGAGTTCCTTCGGCGTCTAGCGCCCGTCATGGGCGGAGAGTACGCTGTCGGCAGCAAGATGCCCGTCCTGACGGAATGCGATGGCCGCTGCCTGTTTTGGTGGGCTTGGACCGGCGCTTCCTGTGGATCTGAAGAGCGGCCAATACGAAGATCTCGACGGCACCGCCCAGCGCATCCTTATCGATCGGGAAGAGCCGCGAGGCTGAACCGGTTGGCGGCGCCCAACCACTGTGCGGATGCTGGTCGTCAGTCGACCGAGTCTGTGCTGGATTGCCTCGTCATGATGATATCGGCGCGCGTGCGAAGAACGGATCAGCCACAATACGTTGCCGAACCTTTGGCCAGTAGGGGCACGCGATTGGGAAGCCGACCATTCAGAATGCCTAGACATGCAAACGTTTTCACGGCAATCGACCACTCGACCGTGAACCCGCCGTTGCCGGTTTATCGAGCCTGGTTGATCCAGATCAGCGTTATCTCTTCGTCGGCGTGGTTTCATTGACCAGGCTTCCAACGGAGAACGCATGTCTATCGACGATGGGGAGATGAGCGGCAAACCGTGGGTGATTGCGATGCTTCAAGAGCGCTTCGTATCGCAGATAGCCGCTATGGCGGCACGCTGATGGCCGGCTCTGTCGACACATTCGACATCATTGTCGTCGGAGCTGGGCCGGTCGGACTTGCCTTCGCAGCATCGCTCGCCCTGAGCCGACTCAAGGTGGCAGTGGTTGAACGGCAGTCGCTCGACAGCCTGGCGAATCCGGCTTTCGACGGTCGCGAGATCGCGCTGACGCACGCATCAGTGAGAATCCTTCGCGAGCTCGGCGCCTGGGACGCCATGCCCGCATCTGACAAATCACCGCTTCATGGCGCGCGCGTGCTCAACGGATCGAGCCCTTTCGCCCTGTGCTTCGATACTCGCAGCGGATCTGGGGAACCACTCGGATTTCTGGTCCCAAATTGTCGGATCCGCGATGCCCTGTTCAAAATTGTCCACTTCCAGGATCATGCCCGGCTGCTGTGCGGCAACTCGGTCGTCAATGCAACAAATAGCGAAGACGAGGCGGTCATAACGCTTTCTGATGGCAGGCAATTGGCCGCTCGGCTGCTCGTAGCAGCGGATTCGCGTTTGTCCGCGATGCGCGACCTGCTCGGCATTGGCGCCAACATCCATCCGCTTGGCCACTCCATGCTGATTTGCCGAGTGAGGCACGAGCGCTTCCATCACCAGATCGCGGTCGAATGGTTCGACCACCATCAGACCATAGCGATGTTGCCGCTCATGGAAGGCGTGTCGTCGCTGCTTCTGACTTTGCGCTCAATCGAGGCCGATAGACTGTCTGTTCTCGATGACGAATTGTTCCTCATGGAATTGATGAACCGGTGTCGAGGACGCCTCGGGCAGATGACCCTGGCAAGCACCCGCCATGCCTATCCGCTGGTCACGACCTGGGCGCACAAGTTCTCGGCACCGAGTGCGGCACTTATAGGAGACGCTGCCATCGGCATGCACCCGGTGACCGCGCATGGCTTCAACATCGGCCTCAGCGGCCAGAAGCAACTCGCTCATAGCATACTGACAGCATGTCGCGCCCGCCGCGACATTGCCGATCCCGACATGCTCGGCAGATATGAAAGCCGGCTGCGGCTGTCGGCGGCGCCGCTCTATCATGCCACCAACATGCTTGTCGGTCTTTACTCAAGCGAGCACCCGGCGGCACGGCTTGCAAGACATGCTGGGCTCCGCTTTGCCCAACATCTTCCCTTTGTCCGCCATGGCATTTCGGCCATGCTCAGGCGGTGAATCGCACAGAGCGCTACCGCTCTGGAGCGCTGTCTTGGCGCGGCTTCTTTGTCTTGCTGGCTCGCAGCGTCGCGGGCAAGGCTGCTTCCTGGTGACCTTGCCGATCATGGCATGATTCGGATCAAGGCACGCGCGCGGGCGAAACCTTGATGATTCGGCAATGCTGAGCCAAAGGTGTGACCCGAAGCATGGTGAGCGCACTGGTTATCCTCGCTGGGTTAACCCGTCCTTCAGTGGGCTTGCATAGGTTTGGTCCTCGCGAACAATGACGGAAGCAAGCTGGTCCATTCATGGCACCCCTAAAGAAAGAAGAATCGCTGGAGGCCAAAATCCGTCAGGATCAGCTTGCTGACCTGAGGGCCGGGCTCTTCGTGTCGATGCCGATAAGCGCGATCCTGTCAGGCCTGATTTGCGGGGTGCAGGCCCTTTCTGGCGGCGGCTTTGCCGCTGCAAGCTGGTTCCTGGTCGTCAATGCGCTAAATGCCGCCCGGCTTGCACTCGCCCGTTTTCAGCTAAAGGAAACGGGGCGCCATCAGGATTCGCTTGGCGTTTTGCCGCGCCTTCGCATGTTTGGCGTCCTTGCCCTTCTGGCAGGGTTTGCCTGGTCCTTCCCGGCCGTGCTGACTGTTGGATACACAACACCTCAAGCACCGATGCATCTGGTCATACTGGCGGGCATTTCAGCTGGTGCGGTTACATATGGCAGTTCGTATGCCGCGGCGGCGACCAGCTTCATCACACCTCCACTCCTCATCACGGTGGCGTGCCTTTTGGCGAAAGGCAATTTTGAACGCTACATTCTGGCTTTCACCGTTCTGCTCTTCATGGGCGGCTTGGTCCGAGCTTCGTTTGTTGGGCAGGCGCGCTTCCGCGAAGCAAGCCGCCTGAGACATGAGGCAGAGCGACTTGCGTCGGAAATGGAGCGCAACTCCAGGGAGGACCATTTGACCGCCCTTCTCAACAGGCGGGGCCTTGAACACGCCATCGGTCGGTTCAAGACCGCGGATGGCCCCTTCGTGGCAATGCTGATTGATCTGGACGGCTTTAAATCTGTCAACGACACCTACGGTCACAGGACCGGTGATGAACTGCTTGTCATGATCGCCCGCCGCATAGAGCAGGAAGCACCGGAAGGCTCAACGCTAGCTCGTATCGGCGGCGATGAATTCGTGCTGGTTTTTCCCTCAACGAGAGCTTCGCTTTCTGCCAGTGATCTCGCCTCCAATATCATAGCCAAAATTGCTCGCCCCTATATCGGGGTCGCGTCCGTGCGCGTCGGGGCATCGATAGGGATATACTTGGCGCAGACGTCGAGCCTGACTGAAATGCTGTTGCGGGCCGATATCGCCCTTTATACGGCCAAGCGCCATGGCAGGAACGAATTTTGCCTGTTCGATGCCGAACTCGACCGGGAACTCCAACGCCGCCAGTCCATCGAACGGGACCTTCATTCGGCGATAAAGACGGGAAGATTGCAACCTTGGTTCCAGCCGATCGTGAAACTCGACACCGAGGCCGTGGTCGGTTTTGAAGCCTTGCTGAGATGGTCCCATCCGACACATGGTGCCATCTCTCCACCCGAAATCATCACAGCCGCACGCGAAACCGGAATGCTTCAGCTGCTGACGCAAACCGTATTCGCCGACTGTTGTGCTTTTATCGACGGCTTGGTGAAAGCTGACTGTCGTAACATTCGTGTGGCGATGAATGTTTCCCCGCGCGAACTGGAAGCCGGCGATATCGACGACATGGTTCTGGATGGTCTGGCCGCAAGAGGCCTGCCTGCGACGATGTTCGAAATCGAGATTACCGAAGAATCGCCGGTGGACCCGGACAGAGTGGATGAAAAGCTCGGACGGCTTTCACATGCCGGTATTTCCATCGCGCTCGATGACTTCGGCACCGGCTTTTCTACCTTGGCATCTCTCAAGGACCGTCGGATACGCAAGGTGAAAATAGACCAGGGCTTCATTCGCGGCTTGGCCAAGTCCCGAGAGGACCGACTGCTTGTCAAATCCGTCATCGAACTCGGTGACATGCTCGGGATCGAGGTCATGGCCGAGGGCGTCGAAACAGAGGCGGATCGGCAAACCCTGCACAAGCTTGGTTGCCGAACCGCTCAAGGCTTCCTCTTCTCCAAGGCTGTGCCTTTGATGCAAGCACTGGAAATGGCAGTCAAACAGTACGCGAACCAGTTGTGACCGCTCCCGCCGCGCCGGCTGTCGCGGCCGTGCGCTGCCGAATTTGGCTACAGAGACTTGCCTGATCGAAACACGTGGCAGTGGGCGTTGTGCATCAGCCGGCGAACAGTTCCTTGTAGCCGGTCGTCACCATCCAGTTCGCACGGTCGATATGGCTGCGAAGAGCTTTGCGGGCGCGGACCGGGTCAATGGACGGGTCGATGCCGAGAATGCGCTCGGCCATCTCCTTTTCGCTGGCATTGTCGGCGCAGGCATCCAGGATCCGCAGGTAGATCGTGAAATGCTCCCTGTCGTAGCTCGTGAGGTTCTCCGACCAGGGGACTTCATCGCTCAAACTTGAGCTTCGAGTCTCATCCGTTCCCATTGGTCCATTCATGCCTGCGAACCTCGCCTGTGAGCGCAGGCAGTATATCCCAAAATGGGATAATCCGAAACCGGGATTAGTCGCTGATCCGGTCTTTACCCGACCGGTTCGCCTCCATGCCCAAATCCCTTCGATCGCCCCGCCACCAGCGGTTCCTGGCCCGGCTGGTTTTGCTGCGCAAGGCCAAAGGCCTGACCCAGAAGCAGCTGGCTGACAAGCTTGGTCGTCCCCAATCCTTCGTGGCCAAGTACGAGGGCGCAGAGCGGCGTCTCGATGTCATCGAGTTTCTCGACATAACTGCGGCCCTTGACGCTGATCCGTGCGAGATTCTCTCCAGCCTCCGGTCCTAGCGGGCGCGCCGCATCCATCATGATCACGGACAGGAATATTGAGTGGGACAACGCCTCAATTTGTTGAAAGGCGAGCGCTGGTTTTCGGAGGAAGCCGCGCGCACGGCGCCGATGCCTTTTGGTTCTCGACGTAACTGCGGCGCCTGACCATGTGCGAAAAAACTTGGCGGGCGCCCGCGCGCCTGACGACGCGCACCAGGTGCTCGTGAACCGAGCCCGCTTTTCTTCGGCAAGCTCAGGCGGTCTCGGCCATTCGGCTTCGCCCCTTGGCGTGGGCAGCCCTTCGGGCTGTGACGGCCGCCGCCCTTGCGGGCGGCGCGGTTTGTCTGTTTGGCCTTTCCCGGTGGCGCGGGGCGGGCGACACTCCCTTCTAGACCCGCCGCGGCAGCCCGCAACCCTTCGCGTGCCGCTCAGGGTCCTCCTCTTCGTTCCGGTCCTTCGGATGCGGTCCGCCTACCACGGCGGGCCTTTCCGGTCGCGACTCGCCGCCCACCCCGCTTCCGGGGAAAGGCGCGGCGATTGGCGAGCGGAGGATAACACATGCGTGCAAACAGCAAGCGTACCACCAGCGGAGAGGCTGGCGCAGGCAAGGGCAGGCGCCCAGGCGCAAGCCTCTATCAGGAGATCACCGACCGCATCATTGCCGAGCTGGAGCGCGGCACCGTGCCATGGGTCAAGCCATGGGGCAGCGCAAAAGCAGGCCTCGGCCTGCCGAGGAATGCGTCCACGGGGCGCACCTATTCCGGCATCAATATCCTCATCCTGTGGGGCGCCGTCATCGAGCGCAGCTATCCCAGCCAGAATTGGCTGACCTTCCGGCAGGCGCTTGCCCTGGGCGGCAATGTCAGGAAGGGCGAGCGCGGCACGACGATCGTGCATGCCGACCGCTTTGTCCCAAAGAACGAGAAGGAGCGCGCACGCCACGAGGGCGATGCACCACAGGCCGTGCCTTTTCTGAAGCGCTTTACCGTCTTCAATGTCGCGCAATGCGACAATCTTCCGGAACACCTCCATGCCCCTGCCGAGCCGCTGCCACAGTGCGAGATCGTGCCGCAGCCCGAGACGCTCATTCTCGCCAGCGGTGCGGATTTCAGGGTCGGCGGCGATCGCGCTTTCTACATGCCGTGCAGCGACCACATTCAGGTGCCGCCGCAGCCAGCGTTCCATCAGCAGATCGACTATTACCGGACCTGCTTTCACGAGCTAGGCCACTGGACCGGCCACCCGACGCGGCTTGCTCGCGACCTCTCCGGCTCGTTCGGCTCCAAGGCCTACGCGCGTGAAGAATTGGTCGCCGAAATCACTGCCGCCTTCGTCTGCAGCAATCTCGGCATCGAGCCGACCGTGCGTCACGCCGATTACATCGGCTCATGGCTGAAGGTGCTGCGCGAGGACAACCGCGCTATATTCCGTGCCGCCAGCCTAGCTTCAAAGGCCGCTGATTTCCTGTTTGGCCTTCCGGCCGATGCGGAAGGCGAGGCGCAAGAAGGGATTGCGGCATGACGATGCGCGATCCTCAACTGACCGCGACCGAGCCGACGCCGCAAAGGAGCAGACGCTCATTCCCGGCGTCCAGCCGATCACCACGCGGGCAAACCCTCCTGATGGACGCGCCGATGTGTCCGCGCGCGGCGCAAAGCTGCTCGAGGTCGGTTTCTAATGGGGAGGCGGATCAGAGGAAGGTCCGGTGAACCTTTCTCCCGCCGGACGCAAGAAGTCAACGCGACCCGTTCTGACAAGGAGTCTTTCCATGATCCTGATCACCAATCCACTGCGCGCACGACTGCTCGCCCATGGCGCCGCCGGCGCCGACATCGACCATTTTCCCGTTGTGAAACTGTTTGATCCGACAGGTGCCGCGACCTCGCTTCTGAGCGAACTCGACGCCGATGGCGACACGCTGTTCGGTCTTTGCGATCTCGGCTTCGGCTTCCCCGAACTTGGCAGCGTCAGTCTGGCCGAGCTTGCATCCGTAAAAGGGCCGCTTGGCCTCGGCATAGAGCGCGACCTGCATTTCCAGGCGCGCTTTCCGATCTCCGTCCATGCCGAAGCCGCCCGCATTTTGCGGCCACGTCACCGAGGCCGAGCGACTGCTGCGGCAGGCAGCAGACGCCCTATCAAAGCCCCATTCCGAGCTTCCGCCCGACACGGCGGAACAGCAGCGCCGATAGGCGCAAAAACCGTCCCGCCGCGTCGGCCTTCGGCCTCCGCGGCGGGGACAACCCGGCAGGCGGCGCTATTTCGCCGCGAAATCGCTTGCCGACGAGCGCGGTGAAGGCGATCCCTTGCCCTGCGCCATCATGGAGGACGGTGACGACGCCGATGCGCTCGAAGCTTCCTGATCGAAAACCTCGCCCGCCTCGATCCTGACGAAGTATGGCAATGGGAGACGTTTCGCGGCTTGTCAGGCAAGGCCGCACCGTTCTCGACATCGCTGTGACCTTCGGCATCACTGATCTCAAGGTCAAACGCATTCTGGCGCTTGGCGACCTCTTGCCCAAAATCCGCGAAGCCTATCGGCGCGAGGAGATCGACACCGAGCCGGTGCGCCATCTCACCATGTCTTCCAAGGCGCAGCAGAAGGACTGGCTGGCACTCTGTGCCGATCCCGATCAATACGCGCCGCGTGGCTATCAATTGAAGCAATGGCTGTTCGGCGGCCAGTCGATTTCCACCAAGGTGGCACTGTTTGCCATCGAGGAGTATCCCGGCCTGATCACCTCGGACCTGTTCGGCGAGGACAGCTATTTCGCCGATGCCGACCTGTTCTGGCAAAAGCAGAACGAAGCGATTGCCACCAAACGCGACACCTATCTCAACGAGGGCTGGAGCGAGGTTGTGCGCTGGAACCGAGCCAGTATTTCCACGCATGGGACCACGAGAAGACCCCGAAGAAGAAGGGCGGCAAGATCGTCATCACTGTCTCGCATCGCGGCGAGGTCGAGTGTCACGAGGGCTGGCTGTCACGCAAGGAAGCCCGCCGCGCCCGCGAGGGCGGCGAGCAAGAAGAAACAGCCGCCAAGCTGCCGCGCCCCGAAGTCACCGGCCCGATGCACAACTATATCGATCTGCATCGCCATGCCGCCGTGCGCGCGGCCATGCTCGACCATCCCGCCGTGGCGCTGCGCCTCGTGGTGGCGCACGCCATCACCGGTTCGGGCCTGTGGCAGGTGCGGCCTGAGCCGCAGCGCGCAGCCAACGAGACGGTGACTGCCAGCCTTGCCGGCTGCAAGGCTGAAGCCGCATTCGGCAAAAAGCGGCGCGAGGTATTGGCCCTGCTCGGATCACCGGATGAGGATAGCTTGGTCGCCGGCGGCAATGGCGACGCCGTTGCTATCGCCGGCGTGTTCGCGCGCCTCTTGGCGCTCTGCGACGACGATGTCATGCGCGTTCTCACCCTTGTCGTGGCCGAGACGCTTGCAGCCGGCAGCGCCGTCGTCGAGGCGCTCGGCAACCACCTGAACGTCGACATGGGCATATGGTGGCAACCGGACGATGCTTTCTTCGACCTCTTGCGCGACAAGGAAATCGCCAATTCGATGCTGGCCGACGTCGGCGGCAAGCTGGTCGCGGACGGCAATGTCGCCGAGAAGGTCAAGACGCAAAAGAACATCATCCGCGACTTCCTGGCGGGCGAGAATGGCCGCCCCTGGGTCGAGACCTGGCTGCCGCGCTGGATGAAATTCCCGGCCGAAAGCTACACCAGCCGCAGCGGCTCCGCACCCCGATCAGTGGACACAAGTGCAGCCGCTGTTCGTGCGCGAATAGTCGATCAGGGCCCGAGCGGCGGTTCTCTCGATTACCGCCGCTCAGGTCGCGCGCGCCGCTACGGGCCACGCCGGCTGCCGATTGGGCGTCTTGTCGAGCCAGTGCCGCGCGCGAGAAATTCCGACGCCAGTTCGCCCCATTTCGGCAGCCCCGCACCTCGCCGGGTTGCTTGCTGAGGCGCCAAAGGCCCATGGGGCCAATTGTCCGATCCGGTTGCCGACAGAGCCCGCGCAGCCGGCGCTCTGCATTGCGGCCGGCTTCTTGTGTCACCGATCGCGCCACCTGTCTCCATTGTGTCTCGGGGACCATTCCCTGCGGCTGGCTTGTCGACCTATGGGCGGATCAGGCCCGCCCGAAACCCTCGCCGGCAGCTTTTTTCCCCGCCGCCTGCGGCGGCTTCCTCGCGCCGCTTCGCTTCAAAAAAGCTGCCCGCGCGGGTCCTCCGCTATCGCTGCGGCCGTCCCGGTTCCGGCGGTCCGGACGCGCCCATCACGGTCCGCCATCGCAGGGGAATGGTCCCTTGCGAGCACCAAGAGGAGACTGGAAATGACCGCGATCGGATACGTCACCAAACAGGAAAACGGCGGCTACAAGGGCCAGCTCAAGACGCTCAGCGTCCGCGCCGACATCGATATCGTGCCCAATCAGGCAAAGAGCGCCGACACCCATCCCGACTTCCGGGTGCTGACGCAAGGGGTCGAAGTGGGTGCGGGCTGGATCCGCACCGGCGAGACCTCCGGCAAGGACTATGTGAGCCTGTCGATTGCCGCCCCCGAGTTTGGCCCCCGCAAGCTCTACGCCAATCTCGGCCGCGCCGCCGGCCAGGATGACGACGACACTTACGCCATCATCTGGAACCCGGTCGACTAACCGGCCGATCCGGAAAGCCCCGCGCCGCCACCGGCGCGGGGTCCTCTCTCAGGACCCGTGAGGCCGCCGAAGGGGGCGGCGAAAACTCGCCCCCCACTCTTCGCCCGTCCCCAAAACGATCTCGCTCGCCGATCCTCGCCTTCGCTTGTCCGTAGCGAAACGAGGATCATCATGGACGACGAAAACGAACGCGCAGCCCGCGCCAAGAAGGGCAGTCCGTTTCTCAATACCGCGCAAGCGGCCTTCTATATCGGGCTGTCCCAGCGCACGCTGGAGAAGATGCGCCTCAAGGGCGGCGGCCCGCAATTCCGCAAGCACGGCCGCTATGTCCGCTATCACATCGACGAACTCGACGATTGGTCGAAGGGGCACGCGCAGGAGACCGGGCCCGAGGACGGCGGGCACGATTCCGGCTCGGCCGGCGAGGGAGGCCGCTCATGAGCCGGCGTCCCACCATCCATCTGATCGGCAGCCATCTGCGGCGCATTCGGGCGCGCAAGACGATCGCCATGGCCACGATGGGCCTTGCCCTGATCGGCTTCGCCGCCTTCGGCAAACCATCGCCCTGGCTGGTCTGGAACGCCTCGGCGAGTGCGCCGGTCGGCCTCTATCGCGTCGCGTCCGGATCGCCGGCTCTTGGTGATCTCGTACTCGTCCGCCCGCCAAAACCGGTCGTCGATCTGGCCGCCGAACGCTTCTATCTGCCCAGCAACGTGCCGCTGGTCAAGCACCTTGCCGCGCTGGCTGGCGAGCACGTCTGCGCCTTCGGCGACGCCATCATCATCGGCGGCGAGATAGCCGCGCGCCGGCTTGCAACCGACACGCAGCACCGTCCGCTGCCTTCGTGGAATGCCTGCCGAAAGCTCGCCGCTGCCGAGGTTTTCCTACTCGGCAGCGACGAAAATCGCTCGTTCGACAGCCGCTATTTCGGGCCGGTGCCGACCGAAAATATCATCGGGAGGCTCGTGCCGCTATGGACCGAGTGACCCTCCTGATGCTGGGCATGGTGTCTCTCGCACCATGCTCCTGTTCCGCGGCGACCAACACGAAGCCGGTCGTCATCTCCCATAGTCCGCAGCTTGCAAGATGGCAGCCCTTCGTAGCCGAAGCAAGCCGGCGTTTCAGCATTCCACAGACTTGGATTTATGCCGTCATGGATGCCGAAAGCCGGGGGCAGACAAGGCTCAATGGACGGCCGGTCACGTCGAGCGCCGGTGCCATTGGCCTGATGCAGGTGATGCCAGGCACCTACGAGGAGTTGCGCGCAGAGCTTGGCCTGGGAGCCGCCCCGCACGACCCTCGCGACAACATTCTGGCAGGCACTGCCTATCTGCGCGCCATGTATGACCGCTTCGGATTTCCAGGCCTGTTTGCAGCCTATAACGCTGGGCCGGAGCGCTACGAACAGCATTTGCAGCGCGGGCGACCGCTGCCTAGCGAGACGGTTTCGTATCTGGAAGAGATCAAGGCGGCGGGCATTTCGGCCGGCGATATGGACGCGCTCACCGGCAAATCCCGTTCCAAAAGCGCGCCGGGAATCCCGTCCGGGCAGTCGCTGTTTTTTCTCCGAAACGGTGTTTCCGTGACCGGCCCGAATGGCCAACTCCTGGTGCCGCTCGGATCGGAGCGAGCAAGATCAGGCCGGCCGGATCGCAGGTGAGGGCAGCGGCTACCGTGGTTCGGGCGGGGGCAGGGAGGCAGGTCCGCGGAAGGCAAGATAAAGGCAGCGCCTCCTGGAGGCGGCGAAGTGTTTGTCTGCACATCGTTTTTCCAGGAGGTTGCCTCCGGGTCCAGGAGGGTCTGGCGGGCAAGCTTCTGATTTTGCTGCTGGTTCATCGGAGGCCGCTTGCAGGATGACGAATTCACGCCGAAGCTCGGCAAAATTGGCTCGCGCGGCTCGAAGGCGGGCAAACGCTACGCTGGCCAGGTGCAGGCCGCGATCAACCGAGCAGGCGGCAGGAGCGGACGCGGCAGCCGCTTCATCGGAAGCCGGGTGGGGCGCGGCGGGGCCGCTGCCGCCGTTCTTAGAGCGCGCGACCGCGACGCGGCGTTTCGGCAGCGGCGCGCAGTCGTCAAGGCACGCATCGTCAAGCTGGCCGGCAAGGGAGCCGACGGGGCTCGTGCGCACCTCCGCTACCTCCAGCGCGACGGCGTCACCCGGGAAGGCGAGCCTGGCGAGCTCTACGCTGCCGACAATGACCGCGCGGACGGCAGGGCCTTTCTCGATCGCGCGAACGGTGACCGTCATCAGTTCCGCTTCATCGTCGCCCCTGAAGACGGTATCGAGTATGATGACCTGAAGCCGCTCACCCGGCGCCTCATGGCGCAAATGGAAGAAGACCTCGGCACCACGCTAGACTGGGTGGCCGTCGACCATTTCAACACCGGCCATCCCCACACCCACATCATCGTGCGCGGCAGGGATGATCACGGCGAAAACCTCGTCATAGCGCGTGACTACATCTCCTCTGGCTTGCGCGAGCGCGCAGCCGAACTGGTTAGCCTCGACCTTGGCCCGCGCACCGACCGCGAGATCGAGCAGCGCTTGCGCCAGGAGATGGATCAGGAACGCTTCACCAGCATCGACCGGCAGCTGATGCGCATGCGCGACGATGAGGGGTGTGTCTCACTGGCCAGCCGACACACCTTTCGCCAGACGCTGCACCAGGGCCGCCTGCGCAAGCTCGAGCGGATGGGCCTCGCCGGGGAGATGCCTGCCGGTCGCTGGCGCCTGGAGGATGAGCTCGAAGCCACGCTACGCCGCATCGGCGCGCGCGGCGATATCGTCAAGACCATCCATCGCGAGCTGACCGGCAAGGGGCTCGTCCGCAGTGCCGCCGACCATCTTATCCACGATCGATCCGACGGGTCGGCTCAAACCGTGGTCGGACGTGTCGTCGGGCGCGGGCTGGCCGACGAAATCACTGACCGCCATTACCTCGTCGTCGACGGCGTGGACGGCAAAAGCCACTATTTTGATATCGGCAAAGGCGAGGCCACCCAACCGACACCAGAGGGCTGCATAGTGCGGGTCAGGCCGAGGGACACCGGGCCAAGAAAAGTCGACCGCACAATTGCCGGCATCGCCACGGTCAACGACGGGCGCTACAGCATCGATATCCATCTCAAGCATGACCCCTCGGCCACCGAACGCTTTGCCGAAACGCACGTGCGGCGACTGGAGGCGATCCGCCGTGCGACCGGTGGCGTCGAGCGCGAGCCGGACGGCACATGGACAGTCGCGCCCGACCATCTCAACCGCGTTGCGGATTACGAGCGTCAGCGAGCGAGGGCCCAGCCTGTTGTCGTCGACAAGCTCTCATCAATGCCGCTGGAGAGCCAAGTAGGCTTCGACGGCGCCACCTGGATCGACCAGGAGCTGGTATCAGCCCACCCTGAGTCCTTGCGCGACTCTGGCTTCGGTCGCGAAGTACGTCAGATCCAGGCCCGCCGACAGCAGTGGCTGATCGCGCAAGGTCTTGCCCATGATGCGCAGGATCGGGTCATCTATCGCGCCAACATGCTTTCAATGCTGCGCCAACGAGAGCTGAACCGTGTTGCCAGTCAGCTCTCGGACGAACTCGGGCTCTCGTATTCTGAAGCGCAGCATGGCAATCGAATAGACGGAACGCTGCGCTGCTGCGTCGAGCTCGCCGGCGGAAAATACGGTGTCATCGAGAAATCGCGCGAGTTCACGCTGGTGCCTTGGCGGCCGGTGCTTGAGCATCAAATCGGCAAGGAGGTGTCTGGCGTGGTGCGCGCCGAGGGGATTTCCTGGATGATCGGACGCCAGAGGAGCGGGCCCGGCGTTTCGTGAACTGGCTATAATTTATTTGTCTGCGTTGAAACACATACTCAGCCCAGACGGAGTTCCTCCGCCTGCTGCTTGCTCGCAGCATTCATTTGGCGGAGAGTCAGTGTTCTGCATTTTGTAGTTCGCTCTGTCAAAAAGCGCTGGGAATATGCACCATGTTCTGCGTTGACACGGAAGGCGCGCCGACAGGTGCTGCGGATCGGCTCCCGATGCGCTGCCAGCTAGAAAGGTGGGCTGACTCGTGACAGCGCAAGGGGCTCTGGCGGCCGCGGTACGGCGACGCGAGTTCTGGCATCGAGGATGAAGCCGCACTTCCCCTCTTATTCTACTCGCAGGACCGGCAGACGCGGCGGTCGCCCGTGCGAGCATGCTGTTGGCCCTGGCGTGAACTGGCAGTCCGTCCCGGGGGACTTTGTAACGGAGAAAACTAGGCGGAAAGAGGCGCGCGGCCCGTCTCCCCAGCAACCCGCCTTGCGGATCCTC
The DNA here is from genome assembly GCF_000502615.1 of Mesorhizobium sp. LNJC405B00. Taxonomy (NCBI): domain Bacteria; kingdom Pseudomonadati; phylum Pseudomonadota; class Alphaproteobacteria; order Hyphomicrobiales; family Phyllobacteriaceae; genus Mesorhizobium; species Mesorhizobium sp. LNJC405B00. The sequence continues at coordinate 15,628 of NZ_AYWC01000003.1, forward strand.
CTCTGCCCGCTTCACAGACGGGGATACCCTCCGCCCCCTCGCTATTCGTTGCCCGCCGCTATGCAAAGGACAGGCGACCTGAATCCGTGCTCAAGCCGATCTGGCGGCAGAGAGGGGAGTCTCGGGCTGAACATGGGACCCGTGATGGACATAATTGCCACGCGAATCCTCATGTTCGCCTAACCGGCCGGAACGATTTGCAATCCGGGCAGGCAAATTAAGGAGTAGCTCGTTCCGTTTGCAAGCCCAGACAAGTCTTGGTTTTCTCACGGGCGCGATACAAAAGGCACAGGCTGGACTTGGCTGCCGGGGGCGGGGCTTGTCGACCGCTCGATTGAAAGTGAGATGCGAGGCGGAGAATCACCCATGTGCAGAGCGGCAAGGCGCTCGCCTATGTCCCTGTCATTCACCGTTAGTCGATGGTTTAGACGAAGATAGTCCGTCCATGTCGGCGTGCGGAATGTCTCGGTCCAAAGCGTCGACTTCTGAAGGTCTCGCTGGAGGGTCCAGTCCCGCGCACCGGCGCGGCTCTGAACGCGCCGCCTTTCGCGCATGCAGCTCAGAAATTCATCGATACTCTCCTCGAGTATCGAGTACTCCACCTTGATCACGATCGGACCGCTCCTGGGCTTCAAAGGGAGGGCCAGTTCTGGTGGCCTGAAGTCGACGGCCGCTTGATCCGATTCCTCCCATAGCCGCACCGGCAATAGCTTTCCCACAGCCGCGCCCAGCAACAGTGCCGCTGCAGCACCTTCCAAAGCCCACGTCAGCGAATAGTACTGCGCGACAGCACCCCAGATCCAGCTACCCGCTGCCATGCCGCCGTAGGTCAGGGCGTAATAAATGGACAGGGTGCGACCAACGACCCACCTTGGGCTTGCCAACTGCACACACACGTCGGTTCCGGTCCAGGTGACAACCCAGCCAGCGCCACCGATTGCAAGCGCGATCGCCGCCACAGCCACCGACGATGTGAGGGCCATCAAAAGGCAGCACGTTGCGCAAGCAACGGATGCGAGCGTGATCAATCGGTTCTGGGACGTGATGCGTCTCAAGTAGCTGCTGCCAATGCCGGCGATGAAGGCGCCTGTGCCGAAGCCGGCCAATAGCACGCCGTACACAATTGGCCCTCCCGCCAGTTGGTCGCGAACCAGGAGGGGGAGCAAAGCAAGGATCGAGATGCTTGATAGCCCGAACAGGGTTGCACGCACGATCGCCACTCTGATCTCTGAGGATATCGCCGTGAATCGCATGCCATCATGAATGGCCGTAGTCATCCGCTCGCGCGGAAGAGGCGAAGAGCGAACTTGCCACTGTGAGCGCAAAACAGCGCTCAACGGGACCAGGTCACTTAGCGCAGCGAGGGCGAAAGCCGTAAGGGGGCCCAGCAAAGCTAAGATTACACCGCCCAGCGCCGGTCCTATGCTCCGAACCACGTTGTACCCCACCGACATCAGCGTCACTGCAGCGGGTATGTCGCGCTTTTCCAGGATATCGCCGACCGAGGCGTGCCAGGCTGGATCGTTCAAGGCAAAGCCGCATCCGGCCAAGAAACTCAGTCCCAGGATCAGCCATGGACTAGCAAAGCCCAGTCCCACAGAGAGTGCCAGCGCCGTGGATGCCAGTGCGATCAGGCAGTGTCCGGCAAGCATCACGCCACGGCGGCTGAAGCTGTCTGCAATGGCTCCAGCAAGGATCGACAGGAAGAACGCGGGCAGTGTCGATGCAGCCTGTACGAGCGCAACCATCAGATCGGAGGCTGAAATCGTGGCCATGAGCCAGCTTATAGCCACGCTCTGCACCAGCCAGCCAAGGCTGGATATCTGCGTGGCTGTCCAGATAGAACGAAAGACCGGGTTGTGAAGAGGGATCAGTGTGTTTGCCGCAAAGCGCGGAGGATCTTGACGCCGCATCACTTCTCGCCTCCACTGGGTGTCGTTCTTCCGCTCATTTGCTTGCAGCGGTGCGGCTCTGTGCACTGACTGCGTCACAACGAAGTTCCGAGATCGCGCTCGCAACAAGGACAATGTGGCATCCACGGTGCTGATGCGCGTTGAGGTACCAACCTGGCCGTTAGCTGATGGGTCCCGCAGCCCGCTTGGTGCGGTCAGTTCTGCCCTGCGACTCTTGGCTTTGGACGGTGCTAGCGCCCCGATGGCCGGCTTGTCAAACTGCCGTAGTGCCAGCACATCCATCCCATCTGTTGAACGCGATCTCCGACGAGGTCGAGCAGCAGTAGGTCAACGGCAAATCTGGGTATTTCCGCTTCCGGTCGAGCGCGTGGCCATCGTCCAGAAACCCGAAGACGTTCATCACCCATGCGACCACGCGCCCGAGACGATGCGACACGGCGATAGCGGTTCACCAGAGGACGTGCGTTCTACTCAGCAGGAACATTGTTCTGCCGATCGTCGGCTGCGCCAGCCGCCACATAAAGCGGCGCCAGAGTCTTGCACCCGTCATTGGACTCCCGCTTTGCAGGTTTCGCCTAGGGCCTGCATCAGGTCATCGATAATGTCCTGAGGATGTTCAAGCCCTACAGAAATTCGCAGCAATCCACCTGGCGCTTTGGACTTCGCACCTTCAACGGATGCGCGATGCTCAATCAGAGAATGCGTCCCGCCAAGGCTTGTCGCCCGGACAACAATCTTCAGGCGGCCGGCCACGGCCATTGCAGCATCGGCTCCGCCCTCGACGATAAAAGATAGCATCGCTCCGTAATGGCTCATTTGCCGCGTAGCAAGATCGTGTCCCGGATCAGTTTGCAGACCAGGAAAGAGCACTTTTTCGACGCGGGGATGAGACGCCAGGGCCTCGGCCACTTTCTGGGCGCCTTCGCAATGGGCGCGCATGCGGACCGGCAATGTCTGCAGACCCCGCAACGCCAGCCAACAGTCGAAGGGCGCTGCGACGCTGCCCTTGTGTTTCTGGACCATCCGCAATGGGCGACCGAGGGGTGACGCGTTTGGGACAATGACGACACCGGCCATCAAATCCGAGTGGCCGCCAATGTACTTTGTCGCCGAGTGCATCACCGCGTCTGCCCCGATTTCGAGTGGCAGTTGAAGCACTGGGGTGGCCCACGTATTGTCCACCACCGCCAAGGCGTTTGCCTCGTGCGCGATTGCGCAGATGGCCGCAATGTCGACAACGCGGATCATCGGGTTTGACGGCGTCTCGATCCAGACGAGGCCAGTCCGCTTCGATGTCACCGCGGCGCGCAAAGCGTCCAAATCGCGCATGTCGACTGGGGCAAAGTCGAAGCGAGACCCAATGTCGGTCTCTTCGATCAGCGAACGAATGCCGAAATACATGTCATCCGGCAGAACGATCCGACCCGCCGACGGATGGCTCTCGAATACTGCAGCGATTGCGGCCATGCCCGAAGCGAAGGCGATGCCGTCTTCCCCTCCCTCAAGCGTCGCCATGGCCGCCTCGAACGCATTGCGTGTAGGATTTCCATCCCTTGTGTATTCGAAGCCGGACGGAAATGACCCGTTGACACCGCGTTCGAACGTCGTGCTGGTGTGCAGCGGCATGGATACGGCCCCCGTGGACGCGTCGACCCCTCGGCCGCAGTGGATCGTCTTCGTCTCAAAACGCATCGGTCATTTCCTTCCTAACGGGCAGTTGCAATTTCGGCCTGGTCATTATACTGACCACAATAGGTGAGCCGAGGTCCTAAGTCAATATAATGACCGATGTTACGACAGCGATGGGTTCCGAGCAGGTGCTTGGCAAAGCTATAGCGGTTCGAATCCGAGACTTGAGGCGCGACCAAAATCTGACCCTGGATCGACTGGCAAAACTGAGCGGCTTGTCCAAAGGAACCGTCGTCTCGCTGGAGCAAGGCAAGGCGAACCCTAGTATCGGCATACTTTGCCGACTGGCGGCGGCGTTTTCGCTCTCCGTGGCCGATTTGCTGAATGACGAGGCTTCCACAGTTCGCCTTCCTATTGAGCGGACAGAGACAAGGACACTTTGGACAAGCGCCAAGGGAAGCTTTGCACAACTTCATTCATCGACCTCGGGGCGCACGATGTTCGAATTGTGGAGCTGGGTCATTATGCCGGGCGACGTGTTTTCCGCGGACGCTCATAGTCCGGATACGCGCGAGCTGATCTCGGTCAGTCAGGGTGCCCTGAGCGTTGTGGTAGGTGCCCATGTGGTAATATTAAGCGAAGGCGAGAGTGCGCGGCTTGTCACTGATCAACCGCACGCATACGCGGCGGCATCTGATGTGCCCGCCCACTTCACGATGGCGGTGCTTGAGCGTAGTGGACACCGAGATCCGGGGCACTCGTCGACGGCAGCGAAGATTCAGGGGCCCGTTCCGTAAGATTTCGCCGATCACTAACAGCCGCCATTCACGACAGGAGATTTAGCGTTGTACGTTCCGCCACATTTTGCCGTCCCCGATCAGAACGCCCTGTTCGAGCTTATCGAGAGACACCCGCTCGGTATCCTGGTCACCCACAGCAAAGGCATCCTCGACGCGAACCACGTCCCCTTTGAGCTCGACCGCTCGAAGGGAGACAAGGGCGTCCTCAATTGCCATGTTGCCCGCAAGAATCCAGTCTGGGAGGAAGTCGCCAATGGCGATGAGGTTCTCGTAATCTTCCGTGCGGCCGACGCTTACATCTCGCCGAACTGGTATCCAAGCAAGCATGAATTCCACAAGCAGGTGCCGACGTGGAACTATCTCGTCGTCCATGCCCACGGACGCATCACTGTCCGGGATGATGAGCGGTATGTGCGCCGCAACGTGGCGAAGCTCACTCATATGCAAGAAACCTCCCAGCCGGTCCCATGGAAGATGGGCGACGCGCCGAGGGACTTCATCGACACGATGGTCAAGGCAATCGTCGCCCTGGAGATCGAGATCACCGGCCTGGTTGGAAAATCAAAACTCAGCCAGAACAAAGAGGTGCGCGACATTCAGAACCCTGGTGAAATGCTGCGTGCCCAAGGGGCCATTGCGATGGGAGAAGCGATGCTCGCGGCTGCGGCGGCCAAATCCCAATAGCATGGTCTTGTCCCGACAAAGCCGCTGGTGCCGGCCTCCGACGGGTCACCTAGCCCGCCTTGACGCACGGCAATAGCTTTTGACGGCCTGAAGCGACGCTGTGGTCACCGTTGTGATACTTTTCCACGCGCCTGGTCAGGCGGCAGGATTGCTCCGTCGTGGCCGACGGGTTCGTTTCAGTCGCCGGCGCCCCGTTGTATGTCGGCGACCACCCGCTACCGGTCTTGAATGAGGCGCAATCGCACGCATTTCGAAGCCACGTACCTTGGGCGGCAAGCTCGACCATGCACTCGACGCAGCTCCCAAGTGGCGGCGCCGTCAACGATCTCCTTGAACCTGCGGAACTTGCCCGAAAGCACTTCTCTTACGGGAGATGATTGGCTTTGTCGCCGAACCGACTGATGGTGGCGGCGCCGCCGTAGCGATCAGACCCGCCTTGCAGCGCAATGGCTACCCGGGCGCGACCGGGAGATGCGGGCGGGACTGTGGAGCTGCGGAGACGGAGCGGATCGGCATGGAGCCGTGACCGCTTGCGATCTGGCTCTGGAACGAGTTAACGAAGCGCGGACTTCCGATCGTGTCAAGCGCCGCCCTCTCGATGATGCCGGACAAATCGGGCCGCCGCGAGCGGCGGGCCTTGCTCAGATCGGACGGACCGGATGGTTTAAGCAGGTTCGCATCAAGAGCCACGGCACCTGTGTCGTGCGGGTGCTGCTGTCGGCACGCGACCTTCTCGTCAGCCTAGTAGGCAAAATCGAGAACAGATGCCTGGGCTTCCTTAGGCCTTCGGCGTCATATTCGGCAAGAAGATCGATGCCCAGGTGATCCTACACATGCTCAGGATACAGGCGACGCAGGTCTACCATGATCCGCTGCGAGCCGGCATCAACGAAGTGCATGAACTGTCGAAGACACATGAAGCGATCGCCAGGGCCTAGACCGAGATCCAGCACCGCATGCTGACACACTACCAGCCGCTGTATTTTCCCGAGATCGATCGCTTCCGGGGGAACAGCCGCAGCGATCGGTTCTTTGCCTTCCTCCATGCCTTTCCGACCCCAGCAAGCTTCACGGCGCTGACGAAGGAGGAGTTTGTGGCAGCAGCTTGGGATGCCGTCGGCCGCAAGGTCAGCAAGACACAGATTCTGACGATGTTTTCGAGACGGCGCGCCCATCGATCGGATTGCCGCTGCCACTGGATGACTTGATGCGCCTGCCATTCGCATGTTCCAGATGGTCATTGACGAAGCACGCAGCCTGATCCGGCACCGCAATGAGATCGAAGCACAGGCCGACGATCTGCTGCGGCACAGCCAGGATTATCAGCTCCTGCGACAAATCCCGGGCATCGGACCGATCGAGGCATTGACCGTCGTTGCCGAAGCCGGCGATCTTCGCCGCTTAGGTCATCATCGCCAGTTTCTAAAGTTTTGCGGGCTGGACCTCTCGACACAGAAGTCCGGTGAGGCCAGACCCGCCTTTCCAACCCAGGCACACGACCCATTCAATAGCATTCCTAAGCATACTGACCAGGGCGACCTCGACCCCCCTAATCACAGCGGTGAGCTCGCAGGCGGGGTCGATGAACACTATTGATTGGCCGAGCTTGAGCGGCATCTCTATCACATTGATAGCCTGTTAGGCTGGTCCGGCGTTTTATCGGACCCATGATCCATCCGAGCAGCTTGTGAGGGATGCAGCCGAACCAGGCGCTGCTCCCACAGTCTTCGCAGGTCCTCCAGCAGAGCTTCATGCTTAGCCTTATCCGGCGCAATTATATTGAGGTGATCGCTTAACACGGCTTCGCCCTCAATCCGCATCAGCAGATTAAACAGGTCGTTTGAAATTCGCACACTGTCAATGCTGGAGTGGTTCGGAATAATCTCGCAGACAGTCTCCTGATGATCTCGCGCTGTGTAAGCACGGGTTTGATGGAGGGAGACTGAGGGAGGCAATGAAATCGCAAGCGCAGTCCAATCCTGCAGCGTTGCAGCCCGTTTTTTTACCAGGAAGGGCCCGACCACAAGTCCATCCAGCTCTGTCGTCAAAAATGTGGCAATCGCGTCTGCAACCGTATCCACGATCGGTTCAGCATTGTTGTTAAAGGACGTATTGAGCAGAATTGGAGTGCCTGTCCGCTTCTTGAACGCATTGATGACCTCCCAGTAAGCGGGGTTGGCATCGCGCGATACTGTTTGCAGCCGAGCCGTACCGTCGACGTGCGTAATGGCACCCAACAAGGCGCGCTTTGAGTCACGCACGCGAACGACGAAATTCATGAATGGAAATTCGTGCTTACCGTCCGGGAGGTCGAAAAATTCGCTCGCATCCTCTTCCAGCACAGATGGTGCGAAAGGCCTATAGCCTTCGCGCTTCTTGACCATGGCATTGATCCGGTCCTTGTTTGCAGCGGGCCGAGGGTCGGCAAGAATGCTGCGGTTGCCCAGCGCACGTGGCCCAAACTCCGAACGACCCTGCACCCAGCCGATCACGGCGCCGTTGGTGATCCAGTGGGCTGCACTGCTCGCTACGTCATAAGAGCGTTCAACCTCGAGATGTCCGGACCATGCATTCAGTTCCTGTTCCACGGCGCGGTCGCTCCCGAGATCAGGACCCCAATAGACCTCCTGCAGTCGCTCACGCGGCGCGGGGCGGCCCATCTCGTTAGAGACTATCAGCGCAGCTCCCAATGCGCAGCCAGCGTCGTGAGACGCGGGTTGCACGAAGATGTCTTCGAAAAGCCCTGAATACAGCAGCTTGCCGTTCATCGTGCAGTTGTGGGCTACCCCTCCCGCCAGACACAACCGCTTCATGCCGGTGGCCTCACGGTGGTGCCGGAGAATGTGGAACACGATCCGCTCAAGCGCTTCCTGCAGTGACGCACTCACATCTCGATGCTGCTGGGTGAAAGGCATTCCCTTTCGCCTGATCTCGATGTTGCGGAGCAACGCCGGACCGATGCGGTCGAGGTGAACACGGTAGCCACCGTTGGCGGAGAGCTCGTAGAACTGCTCGAAGAGCTCGCGATAGGGAGCGGGGTCGCCATAGGGCGCGAGTCCCATTACCTTATACTCGTCGAACATGCCGTAGCCGAGACAGCGGATCGTCTCGAGATAAAACAGCCCAAGAGAATTGTCCTCCGGGAAAGCCTCGATTTGCGTAATTTCTGTGCCAGACCCTACCGCCACAAGGCCCGACAGGAAATCACCACAGCCATCAATCGCTAGAATGAGACTTTGTTCGAAGCCCGACATTGCAAAGGCGCTCACGGCGTGCGCCTGATGATGACCTACGAATGAAATACGCGAACTGTCCAACTTAGTGCCGAACTCACGCGCTAACAGGTTCTGCACCAACATTTTAGCATCCAACGGAGTGGAGAGAATGTCCGGTTGGGAAGCGGACATACCTTCAAGCATGGCGTTGGCATAGGGCTCGCTGGCGTAGACCGCGACACGATCAATGTCGCTGAGCTGAACCCCGGCCGTCGAGAGACAGTATTGAATCGAACCACTTGGCAGCTTGTTCGAGTGCTTGATTCGATTGAGGCGTTCCTCTTCTACGGCGGCTATCACCTTTCCGTCTCGGACGAGCACCGCGGCGCCGTCGTGCATAAAGGCGTTCGGACGTTCGAATCGGTTTTCATGGACTTGGTCAAGTCCGCCGCTGATTCCTAGGCACAGCATTTCTTTCTCCAGATAGTAACGGGAAGCCAAATTGGCTTACCTCGACTGTTTCCAACTAAATAGGCCGTGTTGTCGCCTGCAGCTGCGACCGCCCGTCAGGCATCAGCGGCATCGAAGAAAGCCTCATAAACGATCAATGAGATGCTTCGACTGTGACGCCTACAGTGCCATCACGCCGAGAGCTTGGCTGGATCATCCAATCCTGAGCGGCTGCTGACATGTATCCGGCGATGTCGTTTTCATCGGCAGAACCAACTTGCGATGCCGCCTGTTCTTGGGAAGGGCGGCCGTCGACGAATAACAGTACCGCCCCCGTGAACTGGCCCGATTTCATTCTCCGAAGCGACCATGGTCGCACCGCCCGACTTTGTCGGCCAGTTGCAACTCACTTTCTCGGCACGACCTCCACTGCACGTCAGGGCGCATCGAAGATTTTCTCCTTTGGATTATTCCTAAGGCAGCTTTCGTCACGCGATAGAGCAGCGTGTGATTGGTGCGTGAGGCTCTTTTTTGTCCATGCACGATTCCGGAAGAGTGATGAAATCGATTGTTTTGATCAAAGTCATCCACGCTATAAATAACAGCCGCAGCACATGCGTTTTCAAAGCGCTTCAGGCTTCCCGGATGGCTACTCCGATGTGAAGCGCATGGCATTCCAAGCGCTCTGTCAACCAAACGACGAGTATCGGCGTCGACCCTCATTGCCTTCGTCTTCGCGACTCCGTGACAGCGGCTGGCATTGTGTTTGTAGGGCATCGGGCGAAGATCATGTCGATCGGCCATCTCGCCTGCCTATCGGCAAACCCTTGAACAATGATCCACGCACCAGCGCGATTGTGATCACGAGCGCCTCTGAGCTCGGGAGGTTCGGTTTTCTGAGGGTTCCTGGGTCTCCGAAGCGATGGAGGTAGCTAGCCTTCCTGGTGCTATACGGTTGTGCTCTTCAATGGAGTGGACGCATTTGCGTCTCGAAAGCGGTTCTTCAGTGGAACCGGCGCCAAGGCCCGTCTGTGGTCGTTCAGAACACGGGGTGCCGTCTCCAAACCGGCTATTGGAGCGGGCAGCCGCCGGAATTTGACCCATGGAAATGAGCGCCTGTCAGGAGGCGTTCGAAAACGGCGCGATCTTCATCGCGGCTGTTTCATGGTGTCATTCCTGACATGTTCTTTATAATCGGCAGCTTGCGGATAGTCTTGCCCGTCGCCGCCCGTAGCGCGTTGGCGACGGCCGGGCCGATCGGCGGCACACCTGGCTCACCAACTCCCGTGGGCGGCTCCTCGGACGGCACAATGTGCACCTCGACTCGCGGCATCTGCTCGATCCTGAGCGGTGTATAGGTATCGTAGTTCTCTTGGTCTACGACACCGCCCTTCAGGGTCAGCTCCTCCTGGAGGATCGCGCCTAGCCCGAATCCGATACCGCCCTCCATCTGAGCGCGAATCTGGTCAGGATTTATCGCGGTGCCGCAATCTACCGCGCAGACGACGCGGTCGACCTTGAAACCATTTTCATCGTTGAGGGTGATCTCCACCACATCGGCGACATAGGTCGAGAGGCTTTCATGCATGGCCACGCCGCGGAAACGGCCTTCCGGCAGAGGCTTGTCCCAGCCTGCCTTCTCAGCAGCCACTTTAAGCACGGCGGCATGCCGTGGATGGTGACCGAGCATTGACAAGCGGAAGTCGACCGGATCACGGTTCGCAGCGGCGGCGAGCTCATCGATCAGGGTTTCCACCGCGTAAGCGGTGTGGGTGGAGCCTACCGAACGCCACCACAGCACCGGGATGTTCACGTCCGTGGTGGTCAGCTCGACCTTCAGGTTCGGGATCGCATAGGGCAGGTTGGTGGCGCCCTCTACGGAGGTTGGATCGATGCCGTTCTTGATCATCGCCGCAGAGGTCGAACCGCCCAAGACCGATTGGCCCACGATGTGGTCATGGAGAGCGACGACATTGCCTTTCTTGTCGAGCCCCGCCTTGACTGCGTGCACATAGGCCGGCCGGTACCGCCCACCCCGCATGTCATTCTCGCGGGTCCACTGCACCTTCACTGGCTTGCCGCGTCCCAGTGCACGCGCTGTGGAAACAGCTTCGATGATGACATCTGCATCCAAGACCGCGCGGCGGCCGAAACTGCCGCCGGTCTTCATCACGTGCAGCCTCACCTTGTCCGGCGTGGTGCCGCCTACCTGAGCGGCAGCCGCCTGATAAAGGTCGGGCATCTGGTGTCCGCCCCAGACGTCGATGGTGCCGTCTTCGTTGATTCGGGCGGCCGCGTTGAGTGGCTCGATCGAAGCATGAACAAGATAGGGGAATTCGTAGTGCCCCTCGATGATTTTCTCAGCACTGGCGAACGCTGCGGGAGTGTTACCGTCGTCGCGCGCGGTGGCCGCGCCCAGATCGTCTGCTGCCTTGTTGTATTCGGCCATGATCTCGGCCGTGCCGCGCTCTTCGGCCTTCTCCTCGTTCCAGGTCACCTCCACGAGGTCGCGGCCCTTCAGCGCCGTCCAGGTGTCCCTGCCAACCACGGCAATGCCTCGCGGCGTCTGGACGACATCGACAATGCCGTCGAGTGCCTTGGCCTTGGTTGCGTCGAAGCTCTCGATCTCGGCGCCGAACTTCGGCGGATGGATCATAACGGCCGTCTGGAGTCCCTCCATCATGAGGTCGATCGTGTAGGTCTGCGCGCCGTTGGTCTTGCCGGCGGAATCGTAGCGCTTGAGGCTGTCCGATCCGATCTGGGCCCACTTGTCGCGCGGCTTTAGCGGCACGTCGTCGGGAACCGGCATTCCCGCTGCGGCTTCAGCCAGGTCACCGTAGCGCGCCTGCATCCCTGAGGCGTGCGACACGACCCCGGAAGCGACTTTGATCTCGCCGGCTGGCACATCCCACCGCTGCGCCGCGGCCGCCACCAGCAAGGCCCGTGCGGCAGCACCCGCCTTGCGGTAGCGTTCCCACGACGAACTCATCGACGTGGAGCCACCAGTTACCTGTGCGGCCCCGCCCCAGGCGACATTGCCGTAGAGCGCGGTATTGCCATATCCGCCGACCACGTCCACCTGCGCCCAGTCGCCGTCGAGCTCTTCCATAACCAGGGTGGCGATGCCGAAATAGGAGCCTTGTCCCATCTCGAACTGCGAGGAGTAGATGATGATTCGGTTCTCCTTTGTGATCTCGACATAGGTCTGGAAGGGGTTCGCCTGAACCTTTGCAGTAGTCGTTTGTGCGATGTCGGACGCCGCCAGCACTGGCCGGTAGCCCACGGCGAGGCCAGCGGTGGTGACGCCCGCGCCGACGAGGAACCGGCGGCGCGTGGGCCGCACGGAGTTATGCTTCGAGAGAAACTGCGACATGCCTCAAGTCTCCAGCCGGTTGGCGGTCTCGTGGATGGCCGCGCGGATGCGATGATAGGTGGCGCAGCGGCAGAGATTGCCGCTCATCGCCGAATCAATATCATCGTCCGTCGGCTTAGGCGTTTCTGTAAGGAGGGCCACGGCCGACATGATCTGGCCAGACTGGCAATAGCCGCATTGAGGTACGTCGAACTCGGCCCACACGGCCTGGACCGTTTCGCCTATCTTGCCCGACACACCCTCAATGGTGGTGATCGAGGCTCCTTCGATGTCGCCGACTGCGGTCTGGCACGAGCGCGTCGGCATGCCGTTAACGTGAACCGTGCAAGCGCCGCACTGGGCAAGCCCGCAACCGAATTTCGTTCCCGTGAGTCCGATGACGTCACGGACCGCCCAGAGCAGCGGCATCTCTGGATCGACGTCGAGTGTTTGCGCCTCGCCATTGAGGGTAAAAGCGACCATTGCTTGCTCTCCTTGTCCTGAGCTGGCTATCTCGTTGAGCCTCCGCCCGCCTGGCAACCGAGCTCTTGTTGCTGAGGCCTAGCGACCACACCCTAGGAACGCGCAGCTCAAGCAACAAGCCGCTAGGTTGGCGAGTTACGAGATCGTGAAGTGGGTCGTGTCGAAAGGCTGGAGGCAACTGAATGTCATTTTTTGGGCGGACAGGCCGCTTTAGGCTGAGTTACACGAGACTGGACATTCGGGTCGTCGCGAACATCGACCGCTGGTCGGCCGCGTCCGGCAGGGCCCTGATTGGCTACACGAAATGAAATGGGACGACTATCGATGGGGGCCTACCTCGACCCGCAACCTCCACGACTGGACCCTCAGGTTTCCGACTATCGTCCCGGGCGGTGGCCGAGCTCGGCGCCTCGGACGCGATAATAGACGGTGAGGCGTTCGTCGTTGACCAGAAGGCTTGTCGCGCATTCCCAGTCTTCAGCGGGTTCTTGGCCGCGGCGGGAGACGTCAGGACCATGCTTGCCGGCTTCGACCTGCTCAAGATCGACGGCGAGGGTCTTCGCGATCGGCCACTCGTCGATCGGCGCAAAGCGCTAGTTAACCTGCTGAGACGCCGCCCAAACGGCATCGTTCTGAGCGACGAGATCAGCGGCGGCAGCGACATTCTCGCGCAAGTCTGCCAGTTCGGCCTCGACGGCATCGTCTCCAAGCTGCGTGTCAGTCCATATCGATCCGGCCGGCGCCAAGACTGGGTGAGACAAAATGCGTGCTGAGTGATGAGTTCATCGTCATCGGCTGCGAACCCGGCAACAGTTACGGCGGTCGGGAAGCGTGCTCTGGCGAATGTCGAGGACGGAAATCTGGTGTTCGCCGGCGGCATTGGCACCGGCTTCAATGCGCGCACCGGGCCGGAGTAAAGCGCCGGCTCGATGCCATTCAAATGGACAAACCACCGATTCCTAGTTTGAAGGCGAACGGTGCGGCATGGGCGGAGTGCCCTGCGCAGTCTGTACCTCCGCAGTCGATTGTCGAGTTCGAAGGGGTGTGATTGGCGTCGAGACCGCTCCAGCCATGGCTATCAGCACGCCGAGTGCGTTGTTTTCGATCAATTCTCGAAATGAGCGGGTAAATACATGCACTTCCTTTCACTTGCCGAACGGGGTTTGCTGTTCACCGGCTGGCATCCGATGGCAAACCTTTCAACGCGGCGGCGATCTGGCGCTTCGCTGCTGGGGGCAGAGGCAGGATGGGACGCGGGGGTTCGGCACTGCAAACGTCGAGCAATTCAGCGAGTGCATAGACGACGCGAAGGCTCGAGAACTCCTTGAAGAGGCTCCAGATCGGGACCAGCGCGGCATTGATCCGTCGCGCTTCGGCCGCATCGCCCTGTTGCGCCGCTGTGACGATCGTCATGCAGACCTCGGGCAGGATGCCCGCAAGGACGCTGTACCATGTGTCGGCGCCGGCGATCATGGCCTCGGCGGCGTTCCAGTCGCCGCTGTAGCCAATCGAGAACCCTTCCGGCAGTGTGCGCCTCTGGGCGGTCAGGTGGTTCTTGATCGCATCGCTTTTGTCTGTCGGATTCTTGATGGCGACAATCCCAGCCACCTTTGCCAGGCGGCTGACAAGGGGTGGACTGAAATGGAAATGCGTCGTTCCTGGATTGTCGTAGACGACGATCGGCAGGCCACTTTCGCGCGCCACAGTGGAGAAATGTTCGAACACCTCGTCATCAGTAAGCGGGGTGTAGGAGGCGGCGGCAAGCAAACCCGCAGCTGCTCCAAGGGCCTTGGCGTCTTGCGCGAGCCCCACGGCTTCATCGGTGCGCAGCGCGCCCACACCCACCACGACCGGCATTTGCCCCGCCGTTTGGTCCAAGGTCTCGGAGAGCGCCCGCCGCCGTTGCTCGCGCGACAGATAGATGTATGTGCCGGTGCTGCCGAGAAGACCGATGGAATCGACCTGAGCAATGCCAAGCCGAGCAATCAGCCTGCGCAGGGCAACGCTATCGACGCGGCCGTCACGATTGGTCGGGGTGATGGGGAACGCGGAAAGACCGCTCAGGAATGCCATGGCAAGGCTCCAGATCTTTGTGTGAGCGCAGAGGTGGCCGCACGCCAGGTCATTACAAGACGTCCAAAGCCCGCCGCAGATCGGCGATCAGGTCATCAGCGTCTTCAAGCCCCACCGAGAGACGCATGAGATCCTCGCCGACTCCATCGGCCAAATGGGCATCCTTGCGGATCGGCTGCCGAGCACGGGTGAGGCTTGCTGGATGATAGATGAGGCTGTCGGCATCGCCGAGGCTGACGGCGCGAATGATCAGGTTGAGCCGGTCCATCATCCGGCGCGCTCCTTCGTATCCAGCGTGGAGGCCAAAGGCCAACATGCCCGATCCGTTGGACATCTGTTTTCGCGCCGTCACCTGATCAGGGTGCGAGTCGAGGAACGGATAACTCACAAATGCCACCGCCGGGTGCGCTTCCAGCGCCCGAGCCACCGCAAGGGCCGTGGCGCTGTGCCGTTCCATACGCAGCGTCAGCGTCTTTAGACCGCGCAGGATTAGGAAAGCTGACAGGGGCGAGAGCGCTGCGCCGGTGATGTAGCGCAGGCCCGTTTCATGCAGCGTACGGAGCGTTTGGGCGTCGCCGAGAAGCGCCCCGCCAAGGGCATCGCCATGACCATTGATGTACTTGGTCATCGAATGGAGCACGATGTCCGCCCCGTGCTCAAGCGGTCGCTGGAGCGCGGGCGAGGCGAAGGTGCTGTCCACGGCAACCTTCACACCGCGCGCGTGAGCGCGCTCGGCAATTGCCGCTATGTCGAGGATGCGGCTCAGCGGATTCACCGGCGTCTCGAAGAAAACCAGCCGCGTCCGCTCGGTGATCGCAGCATCGAGATTGTGGGGATTTGACAGATCGACCGCGACGACCTTGATGCCGAAGCGGGGGACCGCCTGTTCGACCATGGCAAGCGTGTTCGCATAAAGCGTCTTGTGGACGATGAGTTCATCGCCCTGGGACAGGAGCGACAGGATCAGAGTGCCGAAGGCCGCCATCCCCGAGGCAACAACCAGCCCCGCCTCGGCTCCTTCCAGATTCGCGAGCCGCTGCTCGAGGATCTCGGTCGTGGGATTGTATTCGCGCGCATAGAGCCGTCCACCAAGGGCGGCGGCGGCATCGTTTGCTGCCACGCTTTCGAACCCATAGGTTGACGTCAGGAACACTGGCGGCTGGACGGCATTGGAAAAGCCGGCCGGATCGTAGCCATGATGGATCGCCCGGGTGGCAAATCCGGGGCTGGTGCGGTTGAGCGACCCCGTGGGAGCATCGGTTTCGGATTGATGGGAGCTGGTCATTCGGCCTCTGCGATCTCTCTTGGGGTTCCGAAAGATTGACGGCAACCTGGCCAATGTGAAATATCCAGTTGGCGATGAAAGAGATGGTCCAGTCTTCAAGTGCCGGGTCTGCAGCGCGCTCGCACGCGATGGGTGCACGCCAGATATACGAAGCCCTTCGCGAGCAAATCCTCGGCGGCGTCTACGAAACCGGCAGTCAGTTGCCATCCTCCCGAGCCCTGGCAAATGACCTCGGCGTTTCGCGAACCACGGTGACGGTCGCCTATGAGCAACTGGCTGCGGAGGGTTTCATCGAAGTCCGTCAAGGCGCACGACCTCGCGTTGCGTCTTCGTTGATGGGCCCTGGGACGGGGCGCACTCACGCGCAACG
Source organism: Mesorhizobium sp. LNJC405B00 (assembly GCF_000502615.1). Taxonomy (NCBI): domain Bacteria; kingdom Pseudomonadati; phylum Pseudomonadota; class Alphaproteobacteria; order Hyphomicrobiales; family Phyllobacteriaceae; genus Mesorhizobium; species Mesorhizobium sp. LNJC405B00. The sequence continues at coordinate 31,882 of NZ_AYWC01000003.1, forward strand.
GGTCGGCCCGATCCACCTGTCCGCATATGGCGAGCGGCTGCGCGCGACGTCACCCTGGCCAGATTATCTGCCGACTGGGCTGAAGGTCGAGTTCCGCTATGGCGACCTCGCGCCGTCGGATTTCCCTTCATTGGTCTGGAAACGCGCGATGAACGAGGCGATGGGGCAGCGCCCGCTGCGTCTTGCCTATGACGATCCTCGCGGCTCGCGCCGGCTTCGCCAGGCGCTTCAGGGCTATCTCTGGCGCGCCCGGACCCTGAGCTGCGACCTCGACCAGATCATAGTTGTGAACGGTTCGCAGCAGGGCCTTGATCTGTGCGCGCGCCTGCTTCTCGATCCCGCCGACCGTTTCGTCATCGAGGATCCGTGCTACAGGATGGCGCGTCAGGTCTTTGCCAGTACGGGTGCCTCACCCATCCCGGTCATCGTCGACGAAGACGGGATGAGGACCGAGTTGCTGGCGGGGATCGGAGCACGACTGGCGTATGTGACGCCATCGCATCAGTTTCCGCTTGGCGGCGTCATGCCGATCGCGCGCCGCCATCAGCTTCTGAAATGGGCGCGGCACAACAACGCCTATGTGATCGAGGACGACTACGACAGCGAATATCGCTACGACATCAATCCGGTCCCTCCGCTGCACAGTCTCGAGGACCACGGGGCTGTCATCTACCTCGGCACGATCTCCAAAACGCTCTCGCCGATGCTGCGCATCGGCTACCTCGTCCTCCCGCCCGAATTGCAGGAGGTCTTCGCAACCGCCAAACAATTCGCAGACCGGCATTCGCCGGTCGCTGAACAGGAAGCGCTGGCATCGTTGATCGAGAGCGGCGGCTACGAAAGCCATGTGCGCCGTGTGCGCAGGCTGAACGGCGAGCGTCGGGAAACGTTGTTGGGTGCCTTGCAGCACAGCTTCGGGGATCGCATCACTGTCCAGGGAGCAGATGCGGGACTGCACGTCGCGGTTTGGTTCAATGACCTGCCACGATCGCGGGAAACGGCCTTGGTCGAATCCGCCCGCGACGCTGGCCTGGGGCTACACCTGATCTCGCCGCTCTACGAACGGCCATCGGACCAAGGCCGCACCGATCGCGTCGGACTTGTCATGGGCTATGCCGCCTTGAGCATTCGGCAGATCGGGAAGGGCGTTGAGGTCCTGCGAGAGGTTGTCAAGCAGGTGCAAGACGCGATGCCGGCGCGGAACAACTGAGACGGGGCGACGCCGAAAGCTGGCGCTGAAAACGGTCCGAGGGCCCGCCGTATTTCTTTCCAAACAGCCAACTGGACCGGGAAAATGCCATGCAACTGGCGCTGTTGATCAGGCCAGTTTTGCAGCAGGTTTCCACGAGACGAATTTCCGAGAGCGATGATGACCTGGCGAGGAAAGCTGCTTCACGTCCATATCGCGCCTGCCGGCTCCTATGAAATGGAGGAGCTGGCGCAGGCGCAGCTTATTGCCGGCCAAGGCATTGTCGGAGACCGCTACTACCTGGGGACGGGGACCTATTCGGCGCGTCCCGACGTTCGGGAGGTGACATTGATCGAAGCTGAAGTTCTGGACGCCATCGCGAAGGGCGAGCCCAGGATTCCGGGCTTCAAGGCCAAGCTCGGACCCGAAGATCACCGGCGCAATCTGACGACACGAGGCGTTCCGCTTAGCCATCTTGTCGGCAAACGCTTCCGGGTCGGGGAAACGATTCTCAGGGCCGCCCGGATGAATGTGCCGTGCAAGTATATCGAGGAGTTGCTCGGGCTTCCGGGTCTCTACGAGGGGCTTCTGAACCGCTCCGGCCTGAACTGCACAATCGAGGTCGGGGGCGTGATCCGCCCCGGTGATCTGATCTTGCCCATCGACGAGTGAAACGCCATGGCGTCGCCGCGCATCATCATGAAGCTGACCGTGACCGCCGCCCGCAAGGAGCCGGGCGACGTGCTGGTCATCGACCTGAAACACCCACGTAAACCTGTGCTGCCGGCGTTCGAAGCGGGTTCTCACGTCGACGTCCATCTGCCTGAAGGGAAGGTGCGTCAGTATTCACTTTGCGGCGACCCGACCGAGCTTGGCCGCTACACCATCGCGGTGAAGCGCGAGAATGACGGCCGTGGCGGCTCGGCGTGGATCCACGAAACCATTGCCGTCGGCTCCACACTGCCTGTCTCCGCGCCACGCAACCATTTTGCGCTCAAGCCAGGCGAGGGGCCGACTTTGCTGCTGGCAGGGGGAATCGGGATCACCCCGATTCTGGCCATGGCGCGCGCGCTGACCCGGCAGGCCAAGCCCTTCGAGTTGCACTATTTCACCCGCAGCCGGGCGCTCACGCCACTCTTGGCGGCGATCGGGAGCGATCTTCCTGGCGGCAATGTGCGGATCCATTTCGACAACGAGCCTCAGACCCGGCAGAACATCGCCGCGCTGCTGGCGAACCGTTCGGACGACGCGCAGACATACTACTGCGGACCGCCTGGCTTCATGGCGGTTGTGGGGCGCGCGGCTCAACACTGGCCCGAGGGTACTGTTCATTTCGAAACTTTCCAGCCTCCCGAGTTTGATGGCGCGCCACCGGAACCATTCGTCATAGAACTGGCTGAGGGCAGGGTGGTTGAGGTTTCGGCTGAGACCACGGCACTGGCCGCCTTGCGTGCGGCCGGTGTGCCGTTGATGGCCTCGTGTGAGAACGGGGTGTGCGGGACCTGCGAATGCGCAATGCTGGCGGGACAGCCGATCCATCGGGATGCCGTCCTGTCGAAGGAGGCACGCGGCCACCGCTTCATCCCCTGCGTATCGCGCGCGACAGGTGTGTTGAAACTCGATCTTTGACCATTTGGGCGGGGGTCCTGTGAGACCGGCAGCTGATTTGCGGGAAACTGAATGACGAGGAAACTGGAATATCTGCACGAGATCGAGCGCTGCGTCTCCTGGCTCGCAGCCTGGACGATCCACCACGCCAACCACGTCCGCGAGGGCGATGAGATCAAGGTCGGGGGGCATCAGGCCTCGTCCGCGTCGCTGAGTACCATCATGACCGCGCTCTACGGTTCGGTCCTGCGCCCGCAGGATCGGGTGGCGGTCAAACCCCATGCGGCGCCGATCTTCCATGCACTTCAGTATCTGGCGGGCAACCAGACCCACGAAAAGCTCATGAACTTCCGCGGCTACAAGGGCGCGCAGAGCTACCCTTCGCGGACGAAGGATGTCGACGATGTCGACTTCTCGACCGGGTCGGTGGGTCTCGGCGTTGCTCAGACGCTGTTCTCGTCGCTGGTGCAGGACTACGTCTCGGGTCACGGCTGGATGAAGGAGCGTGCCGAGGGCCGAATGGTCAGCCTGATCGGCGACGCCGAGATGGATGAGGGCAACATCTACGAGGCCCTGATCGAAGGCTGGAAGCACGGGCTCAGGAACTGCTGGTGGGTGGTCGACTACAATCGCCAGTCGCTCGACGCCGTGATCCGGGAGGGCCTCTGGCAGCGTTTCGAGCAGATTTTTCGCAACTTCGGCTGGGACGTGATGGTCCTGCGCCACGGGGCTCTGCAAGAGGCTGCCTTTGCCGAGCCGGGGGGCGAGAAGCTGCTCGAGTGGATAGAGCGCTGTCCGAACCAGCTCTATTCGGCGCTGACCTTCCAAGGGGGTGCTGCCTGGCGCAAGCGGCTGCTCGACGAGATCGGAGACCAAGGGCCGGTCACCACTCTGATCGAACGCCGCTCCGACGACGAGTTGCAGGCGTTGATGACGAACCTTGGCGGGCATGACATGCCGAGCCTCCTCGAAGCCTTCGAGGCGGCGTCCAGGCATGACCGTCCCGTCTGCTTCATCTGTTACACCATCAAGGGCTACGGTCTGCCGCTTGCCGGACACAAGGACAACCACGCGGGGCAGATGACGCCCACGCAGATGGAAGACTACCGCCTGCAAATGGGCGTAAAGCGGGGTGAGGAGTGGAACAAATGGGCGGCCGCCACCTTGCCGGAAGCGGAACTTGACGCCTTCTTCGCAAAGGCGCCGTTCTTCAGTGAGGGGCGTAGGAGGCTGTCTGCGCCGTCGGTGCCGGTGCCTGAAACCCTTCCGTCACCGGGGCAGCCCGGCAAGCCGCTCTCGACCCAGATGGGGTTCGGCCAGATCCTGAACGACATCGCACGCGAGCGCAGTCTGCTTGCCGACCGCATTGTCACCACCTCGCCCGATGTGACGGTCTCGACCAATCTCGGTGGCTGGGTCAACCGGCGCGGCCTTTTCGCCCGGGAGACCATGGCGGACACCTTCAAGGCCGAACGCATTCCGTCGACCTTTACCTGGGAATTTGGGCCGAAGGGGCAGCACCTCGAGCTCGGGATCGCCGAGTCGAACCTGATGATCATGCTCGGGGCGCTCGGTCTCTCGCACTCGATCAATGGCGTGCGCCTGCTGCCGATCGGGACAGTCTATGATCCCTTCATCTACCGATCGGCCGACCAGCTAAACTACGCCTGCTATCAGGATGCGCGCTTCATGCTGGTCGCAACGCCCTCGGGCGTGACGCTAGCGCCCGAGGGCGGAGCACACCAGTCGATCGGCACCCCATTGATCGGCATGGCGCAGGATGGGCTTTGCGCCTTCGAACCGGCCTTCGTCGACGAACTGTCCGTGATCATGCGCTTTGCCTTCGATTACATGCAACGTAATGGCGAGGGGGATCCGGATGAGACGACGTGGCTGCGTGATCAGACCGGAGGATCGGTCTATCTTCGCCTGTCAACCCGGCCGCTCGAGCAGCCGCCGCGCGACATGAACCCGGCGCTCGCGCGGGACATCGTCAATGGCGCCTATTGGCTGCGTCCGCCTGGGCCCAACGCGAGTGTCGTCATTGCTTATCAAGGCGTCGTCGCGCCGGAGGCGATTGCCGCGACGGGTCTTCTGGCGGAGGACCGGCGCGATGTCGGGCTGCTCGCGATCACCTCCGCGGACCGGCTTAATGCGGGCTGGCAGGCGGCGGAACGTGCCCGGCAGCGTGGCGCGATTGGCGCCCTGAGTCATATCGAGCGGCTGCTCGCGCCGCTATCGCGTGACTGCGGCATCGTCACCGTGATCGACGGCCACCCGGCGACGCTCGCGTGGCTCGGTGGGGTTAACGGGCATCGCGTGAAGGCGCTCGGGGTCGAGCAGTTCGGCCAGACGGGGACTATTGCGGACCTATACCGTCACCACGGCCTGGACACCAACGCCATCGTACATGCGGCGCAGGCGGTCAGTGCGGGACCGGCTGTTCGCTACCGGAAGGCGCTGCCTTGACCATGAGCGACCGGATGCTCCGTGGCTGGTACGGATCGGCTGTTTCCACGGGCGTTCCGGTTCGCTTCAAAGCGGACAGGGCCGGGACACTGTGGACGTTCTGATCGCGCTTGAGTAGCTTGTGCGACCCCAGGGTCACCTGGGAATACGCAGGGAGGCGGCTTTTATTTAGCCTTGCGTCCAATTACGAATTCGATCCAATCCAGTCCGGAGCAAAAGCTCCGCGTCCTCCCGATTTTCGGCTTCGACGTAGCACCGCATTTCCGGGGCATTTCCGGATGGACGCAAATGCAAGACACGCTTATCCGCGAGAGTGATACGAAGTCCGTCAACATCGCTAACCTTGCTTACCACTCCAATCGACCCGACGAAGGCGGCGATGTTAGTTTCCGCTGAACGAAGGTATGTCATGAGGCGAGTGCTGCTTTCGACGGAAAAATTTTCCAAGCGATCCGCCGCCGCCGCCGGCAATTGAAAGGAACTGCCAATCTCCGACAGTGGCTGCCCACTTGTACTGACAAGGGAAAGTGCCGCCAGGATGGGGAGAAAACTGTCGCGTGTAGGTAGCGCTGGCAGTTTAGTTCCGTTCGGGTCAAAGTCCGTGCCGGTCAACAAACCACCGTTTGCTTCGAAACCAACCACGCGCTCGTGACCCGACGCAACCAAATCGAGCATGGCAGCAATAACAAATGGCGATCCAACCTTGGTACGCACGACTTTAAAAGAACCTGCGGTCTCGATACCAGAGTTTGATGTGACCGGCGTGACGACTGCCTTCGCTTGCAGGAAGTTCGCCGTAATCAGGCCTAACAAATCACCGCGAAGGGGGTCTCCATGGTCGTCAGCTACCAGTGGGCGGTCACCATCGCCATCTGCCGAGACGACCGCATCAAGCCGATGCTCTTTGGCCCAGAGCTTGAACTGTTGAGCAGTCTCGTCAGAGACCGCTTCAGTGTCGACAGGAATGAAAACTTCCGAACGTCCCAGGGTTACGACCGTCGCACAGTGATATGAGAGAATGTCAACCAAGAGATCGCGCGCGACTGTGCTGTGCTGATATACGCCCACCGTTAAGCCCTTTAGAGCATTAATCTCCATAAGCTTTCGATTGCGCGCCATGAACAAGGCCTTGCATTCGGCCTCCCGGTGCTGCCGACGTGCAACAGCACCTTCAAGGACGTATCCGCGCTTCTCCAGCTGCAAGGCGATGCGCGTTATCTCCCGCTCATCATCCTTGTCGATCTCACCGTCGGGTCGATAGAATTTTATTCCATTACGGTCGGCCGGAATGTGCGAGCCTGTGATCATCAAACAACCACTCTTACGCGCCTGAGCATACAGTGCCAGGGCAGGGGTGGGGACTGCGCCGCAATCGACTACGATGAAGCCGAGCGCGGACAGTGCCGCCGCACAGACGGCGGCGATGGCCGGACTCGAGGCGCGAAAGTCGCGCCCTATGAGTATCTCGTCGCCAATTCTGGCCAGGCCGGATTCCAGCAGGAATGTCGCGAATGCCGTTGCATATAGGGCAGAGGCGGCTCCTGCCAATTCTGTCGCCAGGCCCCGTAATCCACTTGTTCCGAATTTCATACCAAATCCGACGTTGCTAACCGGGTTTTGAAGGTAACATGCTCAAACTTTGGCTCGTCCGGAATGCCCATCGACAGATCCCTCGGACGAGAACAAGAAGTACATTCGGTTACCGTAGACGCGTTCGGTTATCGACGGTTACCCTTGTGAGGATTGACGCAGTCGGCGTCGGCGTGGGCAGCGCACCGTGACCTTCACGGCGACGAGGTTGGAGCGGATGGGGTCCGGGTCCGGCGGGGCTCCTCGCGGCTGGCTCACATGAGCGCTATCGCCATCGAGTGATTGTCTCAGTCTACATTAGCTCTGGGTCCCGAAAGCGCGTACAGGCCTGAGACGCAGCAAATCCTCTTATCTACCGCCGTTCGGTGTAGCTCCCGTTTAGAAATGCATGATAGACACTCTCGATGCCTTCCATGAGAGTGATCTTTGCCGCCCATCCCAAAGTGCGCAGCTTGTCGACGCTCATCAGCTTTCGCGGTGTACCGTCAGGTCTAGAGTGATCATGCGCGATCTCCCCAGTAAATCCGACTACACGGCAGATCATTCTAGTCAGCTCTAGGATCGTGATGTCCTGTCCGCAGCCGAGATTGACGTGATCATGGTCAGAGTAGTTCTTCAGAAGGAAGACTAATGCGTCGGCGCAGTCGTCGACGTGCATGAATTCCCGACGTGGTGTGCCCGTGCCCCAGATGGTGATTTGCTTATCACTTATGAGCTTAGCTTCATGCGCTTTCCGGATCAGCGCTGGGATGACGTGGCTTGACTGCAAGTCATAATTGTCGCCTGGCCCGTAGAGATTCGTCGGCATAGCGGAGATGTAGTCGCGGCCGTATTGCTGGCGATAGGCTTGAGCCATTTTGATGCCGGTGATCTTGGCGACGGCGTAGCATTCGTTGGTGCGCTCTAGTGGCCCGGTCAAAAGCGCGCTTTCAGGAATGGGCTGTGGTGCCATCTTCGGATAGATGCAAGACGAGCCGAGGAAGAGGACGCGGTCGACATTGTTTTCGTGGGCTGCCGCGAAGATATTGGCCTCGATCATCAGATTGTCGTAAAGAAAGTCGACCGGATAGGTGGCGTTCGCGAGAATACCACCTACCTTTGCCGCCGCCATAATGATAGCGTCCGGTTTCATCACTGCCACGAAGTTTTCAACCTCGGTCTGTCGCTTGAGGTCTAGCTCTCCCCGAGGGGCGGCCACAACTTTGCAGTCTTCAGACGCGAGTCGGCGTACAACAGCGCTGCCCACCATACCTTTGTGGCCAGCGACCCACACGGTTTTTCCGTTCAGATCATACATTACGCTTCCTTCATGACTACAGATGTCTGCATGACCTTCAGGTCTTCGCGCACCATTTCCGCAGCAAGCTCGCGCACGGATGTCTCATGCACCCAGCCGAGCTTCTCCTTCGCCTTGGTAGCGTCACCCAGGAGAAGATCGACTTCCGTGGGGCGGAAGTAGCGTGGGTCCACTTGGACTAGGCATCTGCCGCTCGCTACATCATAGCCCTTTTCGCCGACACCCTTGCCACGCCATTCGATCTCGACGCCGATATCTTCGAAAGCCCACTCGACGAATTGGCGGACAAGAGTCGTTTTGCCCGTAGCCAGCACGTAATCATCCGGTTGATCCTGCTGTATCATCATCCACATACCTCGCACGTACTCACGCGCATGGCCCCAATCGCGTTGAGCATCGAGATTGCCGAGATAAAGCTTGTCCTGCTTGCCCAGGTAGATAGCAGCGGCAGCGCGGCTGATCTTGCGCGTCACAAAAGTTTCGCCACGAAGGGGGCTTTCGTGATTAAAAAGAATGCCGTTGGAAGCGTGCATACCATAGCCCTCGCGATAATTGACGACCATCCAGTAGGCGTAGAGCTTGGCGGCGGCGTAAGGGCTGCGCGGATAAAAGGGCGTCGTTTCGTTCTGCGGTACGGACTGCACGAGGCCGTATAGCTCCGAAGTCGAGGCTTGATAGAAGCGGGTCTTGTCCGTCAGACCGAGGAGGCGAATCGCCTCAAGAAGTCGCAATGTACCGATACCGTCCGCGTTTGCTGTGTATTCAGGTGTTTCGAACGACACCTGCACATGGCTCTGAGCAGCCAAGTTGTAAATTTCGTCTGGCTGAGATTCCTGAACCACGCGGATGAGGTTAGTCGAATCAGTGAGGTCACCGTAATGCAAGATCAGGCGCGGATCGGATTCGTGCGGGTCTTGGTAGAGGTCTTCGATACGACCCGTGTTGAAGGAAGAGGAACGTCGCTTAATCCCATGAACGATGTAGCCTTTTTTGAGAAGAAGACGGGCAAGATAGGCACCATCCTGTCCAGTTATGCCCGTAATAAGAGCAACTTTTCTGCTATCGCCCATTCTATTCCTGCTCTATCTAAAGTTTAAAGTTTCGGCTCCGGCTCGCCACGCCGACACAATGTGCGGCCCGCCCCGTGCCCTATGGAGCACTTCGACAGATGCGGCGCGAAGCTCGTCATTGACGGTCTGCCAGCCGAGCACACCTGCTCTTGCTTGGAGTCACAGCAAAATAGAGTTGCGCCGCTAACTGGGATTCGTACATGCGGTTAGAGTGCCGATCAGCTCACGCCGCGAGCGACTGTACTCCGAGCACCTTGCAGCTGATTTGCTCATCTATCAGCGAGTGAGGACGCCCTTCTTTCTTGCTTCAGCGTCTTCTAATGGGAATTGTTTGGATCAGTGAAATCGATTGTTTGGATAAAGTGCATCCACAGAATGGATGGTCTGACCGAGCAGCCTGGGCGCATCGCCGGCCCGGAGTCGTAGGTCCCGAGCTTCCGTTCGGGGCGAGGACAAAGTTCGTGGCCGCGAGCCCTCACCACAGCATCCGGCACAGGTCGTGCAGAACTTTGGGAGCAGACTGCAGATTCTGTCGATCAGCTGGTTCCAGGCGCGTCGAGCCGTCGACCTCATCTCGCCCGGTACCGGTTGCTGTATGCAGCCTTGCACCTTGGCGTACGGCGTCGACGGAATGATTTGCTTCGGCAGGCAGTGTCGCAGCGTTTCCCGGCTGTTTCGGCTCTATTGGCCGGGCCCGCGTCAGCCGAGCCCTTCATCATGGCATCCAACACATGGATGGCCGGCATCCACTCAATAGATTTTACATATGCCGCGGAAGCCCAGTAGAGAAGGCTGAACCGGAAGCGAGGGCATCGGCTTCAAGCTGTGCGAGCGTCACGGGATTAGTGGGCAGTGCTGAGTGAGCTCTTCTGCCCTATGGCCCGGCCTCTGCCAAGCGCCCGGCGTCAGGGTCTACGTGTCGACTAAGGATACCAAACCGGGCAACCTCCTCTCTGAACGAGATTTCCGAAAATGCATGTTAGTGGATTGGAAAAGCGCCGGTTCGTCGTCTCTCGGAGGCGTACGGGGTTCGGTGATTGTCTGTGGTCATTGGCGGCCGCTTGGCGCTACGCGCAGCGGTCGGGACGAACTCTAGTCATCGACTGGCGGGGGGCCTGCTACCTCGACCAACCCTTCACAAATGCGTTTCCGGTGTTCTTCCAGCCGATCAATGACATCGCTGGCGTGCCGGCTATTTCCGACGACCGGATCAACGACGTTTCCTTCCCTGGTCCATTCTTCCCGGAGTGGTGGAACAGGCCGGCGATCGAGTGCCTTTACCGGCCAGATGAGCAGATTTTCCAAGAGCGCGATGAGTTGGGCGAGCTCTTTCAGGCCGAACACGATGTCGAAGCGAACACAGTAGTGTGTGACGCTTGTCTGATGTGGCGGTGCGATGAGGATGCAGAGCGGCAGGTGTTCCAGAGTGTCCAGCCTCGGCCAGAAATTCAAGCCCGCATAGATGCCATTTATCAGGAATGTTTTGAGGGGCACAGCATCATCGGGATTCATGTTCGGCACGGTAACGGTGAAGACATCATGGAGCATGCGCCCTACTGGGCCGATCCGGAGCTCGCCGTTCGGCAAGTGTGCGCTGCAATTGACAAGGCTAAGGCGTTACCGCACCCCAGGCCTGTGCGGCTGTTCTTATGCACGGACAGCGCGCGGATACTGGATCTTCTGTCGGCCAGGTTTCCCGATCTGCTCACTGTCCCGAAGCACTTCGGATCCAATCAAGGTGGCCCTTTACACACTGCAGCACTCGGGATTGACGGCGGAATTTCCGCCCTCGTTGAGATGTATCTTCTCGGGCGCTGCGATACCGTAATTCGGTTTCCCCCGACGAGCGCCTTTACACGATATGCACGCCTTTTCGCACCACGGGTAATTGAATTCGATCTGAAAGAGCCAAGTCGTTTGACTTTGATAGAAGGCAGCCAAGTCTCTGATCTCAGTTAAGACCCGCCACCTGCGCAATTCGGCAGACGCAACCAACAGGCATAGTTGAATGCGCATTTCTCACCGACGCCAGTGGAGGCGTCGTACATTACCGATACCGTCGTCATCTGACGCCGCCTGCAACGTGCCAGAACTTCGCTGTTACGCGGGGGCCGCAGACAAGCCAGAGCGACGGCGATCGTGACGCTGACGCTCGAAAGAACGCGGGCGATCACTCCAGAGACGAAATTGAGGTTGGTTATGAAAGTCATTCCCGTGATCATCAGCGGCGGAGCCGGATCGCGGCTATGGCCCGCCTCAAGGCAATCGCACCCCAAACCTTTCCTCAAAATGGCGGATGGATATTCTCTCATTCAGCACACTGTGCTGCGCGCCGCTTCGATAGAAGGTGTCGTGGAACTCGTCGCTGTGACATCCGGGGACCACCTCTTCCTGACCAAGGACGAATTTGACGAACTGGATTCCGTGGTCCTGCCACGCACCTTTCTGCTCGAGCCCGAAGGCCGGGATACGGCCGCCGCCGTGGCTGCAGCCGCGATCCATGCGAGGGCAACGCAAGGCCCTGACGCGATCCTGTGCGTCTTCCCGGCCGATCACCTGATTGGCAACCTGCCTGCGTTTCTAGACGTCATGGGCCTGGCCATGAAACATGCGAAGCTCGGGCGGATCGCCACATTGGGCATCACCCCAACCAGACCGGACACAGCATTCGGCTACATCGAAGCAGATGGTGAGAACGTCGTCCGTTTCGTCGAAAAACCGGATCTGGAGACAGCCAAAGCCTATGTCGCGTCCGAATGCTTCTTCTGGAACGCCGGCATCTTCTGCTTCAGTGCGCAAACCATGCTCGACGAGATGGTTTTGCATTGTCCCGAGGTGCTCCAGGCCGTCGCCGACAGCTACGAGAACGGCCGCGCCAGTCAATGCCAAGGCTTTGCCAAAATCGAACTCGCGCCTGAGCATTTCGGTTCCGCGCCGCGAATCTCGCTCGACCACGCTATCATGGAGAAGACTAACAGACTTGCCGTGGTTCCCTGCGACATGGATTGGAACGACATCGGATCCTGGAACGCAATGGCCGATTTGATCGCCCCCGACGAAAGCGGGAACAGGATACGCGGCGATGTGCATATGGTCGACACGACCGGCACCTATGTGAGCTCCGACAAGCGCGTCATCGGCACGGTGGGCGTAAGCGATCTGGTGATCGTGGATTCCCCGGACGCTTTGCTTGTCACATCCCGCGACCGCGTTCAGGACGTTAAGAAGCTCTTCGAGGGCCTCAAGGCTTCGGGACATGAAGCTCATCTGGTCCATAGCACGGTACACCGGCCCTGGGGTACCTATACGGTTCTGGAGGAAGGCGAGCGCTTCAAGATCAAACGCATCGAGGTAAAGCCCGGTCGCCAGTTGAGCCTGCAGATGCACTATCATCGTTCGGAGCACTGGGTCGTGGTCAGCGGCTCCGCCAAAATCGTCAATGGCGAGCAGGAGTTGTTCCTGGGGACAAACGAATCTACTTACATCCCCTGCGGCCATAAGCATCGGCTCGAGAACCCAGGCAGAATTGACCTGGTTATCATTGAAGTGCAGAGCGGCGATTATCTCGCCGAGGATGATATCGTTCGCTTCGACGACGAATATGGTCGAACGTAGATAACAGTACAAAAAACGTTAAACGGCGAGCCGTCGCTCAAGGATCTCTGTCGTGGGTTCTGGGCCTGACATTGGCAAGCAGCGGGCCGAGCGTGTCATAGTATCCGCCCCGCACTCTCATCAGGCACTCGATCGTGGTCGAAAACATCGGTGAGCGCTTGACAGCTCGCCGTCCGCGGGAACGAAGACTTCAGATATTTCTTAGGCGGACCCGTTGCTCAGCTGTCCAACGGCACAGCCGTATTTCAGCCTGTAGGCGGCAATGAAATCCTCATCGCTGCAGATGCAGCGGCCGCTGGAATCTTTGGCTTTCGGATCATGGAGGTAAGAACCAAGGGGGCGCAGTAGATTCACGCGAGTGCTGGTCGTCGGACTCATCGGAAAACCCGCACTATGCTTGACCAGGTCTGCGGCAAGCATGATCCCGGCAATCGCTGATTGAAAGGCCATCGGAACCACGGTTCGAAGGAGACGACTTCCATCGCTAAGCTGGAACACCAGGCCGCCGCAGATAACCTGCTGATAAAAGGAACGGAGGGGCTGGCCAACAAACGCGGCGAGCGGCTCAAACGGGCCATCGCCGTAGCCACCCGAGCTACGAACTCATTGGGGACTCCGGTATTGGTCTGCAGGAGCGTTTTTACCTCCTCGTGTGCTTCCGGCATTCCGAGTTCCTCCGCGACCAATTGGTGTTCGTCCTTGGATTTCCCGGTCGGCATGTACATGCAGCAAAGGCAAGCCTGGCCGTCATCGAAACCATGCCGCGAGATGCCTAGATCTTGCTCCTGAGTCCAGGCGTTCGCGATCCATCTGGGCAGAGCACCTTGGACAGCTAGACGGTCGGCGGCGGTGTCAAGCGCCACACCCACTCGGTCGAATACCCGGTCGCCCCGGCGCGCAACATATTCTGCCCACTTCATAGGGTGCGCCTCGACCTCAAGGGCGGTGGACCGAAGGGCGTGGGTTGCTAGGGGCCGCCTTAGAGAGGCCGACCTCCGCCTGACCTGCCAACACGTAGCGCTGCAGGTTTGAGAGTTCGATAGCTTCGTGATCAACTACATGCAGGCGCCCGGACAGACCGGATTGCCTCGCCAGCGCCCAGAGCGAGCTATGGCCCATCGCGCCGAGCCCAACGAGGTGCGTTTCACCGAGGTCGACAGGGAAGTCTAAGGGGATGGAATCGCCGGCGTTGCTCTTGTTGTAGGTATATAAACAGAGGTCGATGTTCTCGTCCAGCTCCGCGCCGGTCAGCTGGGAAGCAAAGACGGTTCGAAAGACGTTGGCGGCGGCAAAGCAGCTTGCGGCGCCGGCTCCATACGCCAGGCAATTCGCGGAGGTTGAGAATGGCGCAATCGGCGAAGCTGTCGCCGATCGCGAAATTGAAGCTCAGGATCTGTCGGTCCTCGTCGAGTTCCAGTTGTTGGTAGGTCGCCTCGGCTCGCCCCGCGATCATATAAAAGTCGCTCTGGCGAAATTGCTCGACGGCTTCCGACTCGTTCTGAAGCCATACCACCTCCTGATTGGAAATCGGCGGATAGACGGTCTCCAGAATGGTAAGCTTAGATTTGGTGCTGGTCGCGCTGATAGCCCAGGCCTATTTCCTTTGTGGACGCGCCGCAGAAACGTCCTTGATCGATTGCAGACATAATGTCATCCGCGATGCTTTGACAGGTGCGTGAAATCTTAGTCTGCGAATGCGTACGCATTCCAGCACGCGACGAGGAAATCGGCCACTCGGCGCGCCCGTACGGTGTCACTGTGTGCAATGGCGACAAGGCGTTCCAGCGCCTCAATCACGTTGGTGATACTGACCGTGCCGCCTTCAGTCAATTTGTCCCTCCTGAAAATCCGGCGGGCGCAACGCAAACAAGTCGATCACCACACTCCTCGCGGGTGCGACAGGAGTGGCGCTGGCTGTCTCATGGCAATTCCGAGACACACACGCCCAGCATGGCGCTTGAGGTCGTGGCCGCCTGCGCGCGCGATGGATCGACCATATGTTCCCCACGCAGCCCTGATTGGCATTGGCATGGCGATCGTTCCTCGGGAGGCTGCTCGCTGCATCCTCCCAGCATAACGCGCGCAGAAACTCCTCGTGGGTCAAGCTGCTAGGGCAAACTCTCACCGTTGAGAAAGGGGCCGCACGAACGCCGGGAGGTCCTTCGCCCGCCGGATAGAGAATGCCGCCACCCCAATTAAGGATGACGCACGCCTTCGCGCGCTTCCACTTCTCGACGAACTGCGATGCGCCGGCGATAGAAGGTGCCCCGAGCCCGCCACATTTTCGGTGGTCGATGCCACTAGCTTATGAGAACCTATTTTTATCATAAGCTTGTGGGAGCCGCCAATGGGGGTGCTTTTTTCTCGTCGAACCGTCCTTGCGGCGATCGACGTTCTGGAATCGGTTTCGAGCCAGGCCGAAACCAGCGCACTGTTCATCGAATTCGGACCGGACATATATCGGCATCTTCGTAGCGACGGCTTCAGCGTCAAAAAACGCATGAATGACCTCAAGGCGTTTGTGGATGCGAACCCCGAGCAGCCGGTTGACGGTGGTCTGCTGGAAAATGTTTTGGTTGAACTGGCTGTCCAGCACATGCCGTCCGAGGAGCCGGAATACCCTTGGTCTGAGCCTGTCACTCTTCACCCGGTGTATGTGCCGCTCAAGCATGCCTTAGCGCAGGACGACTACGCAGTTGTGGCAGGCAAGCTGCGCCGCACGTTGCCAGAGGATATAGGCATGCCACAGGTTCAGTCCGAGATGACGGTGCTGCTCGACCGACATGGTTTCACTACCGCGCAGGGACATCTAGACCAGGCGCTCGACGCTCACGCGCGAGGCCAATGGGCCAGCGCCAATGGGCAGCTTCGCAATTTTCTCGATTCGGTGCTCGACGGGATGTCGGAGAAGATCGATTCATCTGCAGCGGGACTCGCTAGCGGCCAGCCACGACGGACCAAGCTCGCAGCCGCAGGTTTTCTGAGCATACCGCTTAACGAATGGACAATGACGGCCGAGGGTTCCTCAATGGCCTTTTCAAGCGGCTGGCTCCGGCGGGGTCGCATCCGGGGCTTTCGGAACCCGACGACAGCACATTTCGGCTACACGTCGTGCTCTTGACCGCCGCCCTCCTGCTTCGACGATTTGACGCGTGGGGTAAGCCATGAACCAGCTCGTCGGGTTTTCTGCTCTTCTGCTCCATCAGTTCCCGTGGTCGACGCCGCCGGCGAGCGCGCCCGCTGGCGGTTTCTGTAATTCTTCACCGCGCATATCCGCAATCCGAACACCCGCCGCGCTTACAGCAGGGATGTCGGCCAGTTCCTCCAGTGGTGCCAGGCGCAGGGCGTGCGCGACATTCCTGACGGACCGCAAAGCGCCCAATCTAAGCCGCTCCGGATCGAATCCGCTGATCTCGAAACCTGCCGTAAGTTCATAATTAGCATGGCCGCATATTTTGGCTGCGGCACGTATGTGTTTGAGCAGCTTTTTGCTCGTCGCCTCTCTCGAACTTAGCAACGGGAGAATTTTCACCCCAACGTACTTCCCGCGTGAGTCGCGTGCGCCACTAGCAAGACCGCTTTTTAAATAGGTCGTCAAAAATGCGATCGGCACCCCATGCCTGGGCGGATGTGAAGGCAAGCAAGCGTTCATCCTCAGGGTTAAGCGGTTGCTCTCCTGGCTTATAGCCGAGATCGTGCTCTGCTTCGGACCATGCGTGCTGAAAAAGGGTCTTGATCTGCAACTCAAAGACATCCGGGACGAGTGCCTTGTCCTCAGCAGCGCCATACAGGTCGCTCGGCATTAGGAGGATGTGGTGCCTACCAAAGTATCCAAACTCCCATTGGTGCTGAGGAACGACGTGTTTCGATTCGATTGGTCGAAACTCCCGAAGGATGACCTCTTCGATCACCGGAACGTCGCTCGAATAGAAGGCAACTATCCTCGCGCCGATCTGATCTTGAATCTGGTTGAGCGGATCATCGTATTTCAGCTTATCACCGTCCGCCTTCTCCGCCTTGCTCATGAAGCGATCGATTGACTTTGGACGTGCGGTCACGCGGTCAACGCGAGGGGTGCCCGCAATGATTTCGGTCAGATTGCCGATCAACGCTGTCGCTACCGGTGTCAGCGCTTTGGTGTACCGGTTCGTATAGTCAGTTCGAAGGTCCGTCATTTTGACCTCGCTATCTTCTCGGTCACGACAGAACCTATAGTGGAGTACTTGTATTCTCCGTCAACTTCAGCGTGGACCGGCTCCTTCGTGAAGACCTCATCAAAGTCGGCCGACGGCGCGGTAAGCACCGCTCCGGAGCTCAGCTCCACGGTGCGGTACGGCACCTGCTCAGTGAAGACAGGAGCGTCGAAAACGAAATTCTCAGCCTGGATTGTCGGATCCTTTATCTCGGCGAGGATTGCGTTGCGGGTGGGCTCAGAGAAGTGGAAGTGGTCAAGAAAGCCGTTCACGCTCGTGGTCTGTCCCTGCATACCTGGGCCGAGAGTGACCGCCGACGCGATCTCACTTTTGACGGTTACGTCCTTGGCTTTGCTGACCGCTGCTTTGAGCGCGAGCGCAAGCCGGCGCGTTCCGCGGGTAGGGGTCGTGCGAAGGGCGGAATCGAGGAAATCGTTGATCCAGTATTGAGAGACCTCACGCTCTCGACTCTCGATCTGTTTGTCGATGGCGCGGCCCGTCCAGAAGCCATTGGTCAGCGAAGTATGCTGGTAGACGACCGCTTTGTATGAGTAAGCGTTTCTCATAAAGACGCGCTCAAGAAAGGCGAGTGTCAGGGTTGCCGCTTCTGTCTCCGCCAACACTGCACTGTGAGCTGGGAAGCGCGACACCACGATCTTACGGTTTTGGCCGTCCTGACCCGCTACGAGAAACAGCAGTCCCAGGCCTGACCGTTTGGTGGTGTGCTGCGCCAGCCGCTCGGCCAATAGACGGCCGGTGTCGATCGTCCCGTTGGTGAGGTGATTGATCAGAAGCGCTCGGCATGGGTTCCTCTGGGTGCCGTCTGCTCCCAGGCTGAACGCAATGTCGATTGTATACTCGTTGTCTGAGCGCAGATATACCTCTTCCAACAGGTCGAAGAGCTTACCCTGTAGTGGAACAACAGAGCCATTGATAGCGTCGATCTCGTCGGCACCTTTGCCAGGATAGACAAGGTATGTATAAATGCTTTGAATGGGCACGCTATTCCCCCTGAAGTAAGTGCAGAAAAATCGCCCCTTCGCTGCGGCTTGCTCCGCCACGTAGAAGCTTCTAGCACGAAATGTATCTCAAGCATTCGCTTGAAGATTGTCAAACGGCAGGCGCTAGAATGCGCTGCCGAAAGGAAACTGACCTCGCCACGATGCGATCTCCGTCAACGGGAATCTCTCATCGGGCCATTCTCAGCCTTCGCTATACGGGACAGAAGGCCGGCTATCGCTGATGAGCGATAACGACATCTGCCGGTTCGCTACCGTCCCAAACGCTGCGGGCGGCAATGCGCCTCAATGTCGGTCGCAGAGTTCAGTTTTGCGGTTGCCCAAAGCAGATGAGGTGGATGGCTCCCGCTCCCGGCATCTGAGTGCCACAGTGGGTTTGCTGTCAGGCAACCCGAGCAAAGGAGCCATCCGCCATGCAGATTACCACCGTGGGCCTCGATCTGGCCAAGCGCATTTTTCAAGTTCACGCCGTCGACGCGTCTGGAGATGTTGTTGTGCGCAAGGCACTGCGCCGATCGCAAGTTCTGCCGTTCTTCGTCAAGCTACCGCGCTGCCTGATCGGGATCGAGGCCTGCGGGACGTCACATCACTGGGCTCGAGAACTGACGGAGCTCGGCCATGAGGTCCGCTTGATGCCGCCGAGCTACGTGAAGCCTTATGTGAAGCGCGGCAAGAATGATGCGGTGGACGCGGAAGCGATCTGCGAAGCGGTGACACGCCCGACCATGCGCTTCGTGGCGATGAAGTCGGCCGAGCAACAGGCGGCCCTGTCGCTTCACCGCACACGCAATCTTCTGGTCAAGCAGCGCACGCAACTCGTGAACATGATCCGCGGCTTGTTGGCTGAGTTCGGCATCGACATTCCCCAAGGTTTGGAGCGGGCGCTCAGGCTGGCGCACCAGATCGCCGCGAAGGAAGCGACGCCGGAAGTGCCGGCAATGGCAACGCAGGTTCTCGGTCTCCTGTGCGGGCAGGTGCTCGACACCCATGTTCGTCTCCAGGCGATCGACCGTTCGATCAGTGCCCTCCAACGAACCGACGACGTCGCACGACGCTTGTCGACGATCCCCGGTATCGGTCCGGTAGGGGCTACAGCGTTGGCGGCCTCGGTTGCCGATCCGGGTCAGTTCCGCTCGGGTCGAGAGTTCGCCGCCTGGCTTGGGCTGACACCTTCGCAAAACTCGAGCGGCGGCAAGGATCGGCTCGGCCGCATCACCAAGATGGGCGACCGGTATCTGAGAAAGCTCCTGGTGGTCGGCGCTACATCGTTGATTCGTCGGGCGAGATACAAACCGGAGACAGCGGATCCGCGCCTCCTCGCGTTGCTCGCCAGGAAGCCAGCGCGCGTGGCAAGCCTAGCCATGGCAAACAAGATGGCCCGCGTGGTGTGGGCGATCATGGCGCGCGGCGAAACCTATCAAGCTCGCCATGCCGCGAGCCTTGCGGCGTAAGGTTCGAAGAGGATGAAATTTTAAGGGCAGAGAACAGTTCGAGCCGATCGATCGGCTCCATGAGGTTGTGAGAGCGACGCGATGTGATGGCGAGACCGGTCAGGCCGGGAACAGGGACAACCCGTCGAATGTCCGAGGCATCATAGCCTGATAAGCAGATTGGGACCCAGTTCGCCGACCCCATCAGGGCCAGCAGTCTCGAATGGCTGCATCAACAGGCCGGACAGAAGACTGCACCCGACCAACGCGCCATAATGTCGAATTACCTCTTGCATCGCGGGAGCCATCCACAGAAGACAATCCCGCGATCGCTGGGGTCGCGGCTGCGCCAGAAGCGAAACACTGGCGAACTATGCACCAGAGCGGCGCCTATTCCCTTCCCAGCGCTTATTGTTTGGCAGGACTGCGGACCGAGCGGATCGGGTGGCTGACGTAGATAGGCGTCATATTCGGAATGCCGACGGCGATTAAGGCAGGGAGTAGTCGCGGGCCTTTTCTATGCAATCGGCGAAGAGCCCTGGTTGGCGTTCAGCCAGGTCGAAATATCCCTCCAGCAGTTGCCCAGGAGTCGTCCTCAGAGACTCGGGCGCAACGGCGACTCTCTCCAGCAGGGGAACGAGGGGCGACCCCGTTAAGGATTTGATTGTTCGGCCATCAAGCGCCAACCGAACATGAGTGGGAACTAAAGCGAACAGGATCAGCGTGTGAACCTGTCGGACAAACACGGCATTGGCGAACGCTTCCAAAGCATCGGACCTGTCGAATTCCCGCAGTGAGTGGTGGTTGGGATGCAAACTGGTCCAACGGTGCCACCAGCGGCTTTCCCGCGGAAATCCTGCAGTGGCGAATGTCCCCAGCGGGTTAGCCTCGGTCTTGCGTCGTGATGGATAGGCCACCGCTTCTGGAGCGCGTGTGCGCCTGGCCCCAACCATTTTCGCGCGAATAAAAAGCCGCGACGTTTCCGCGTGTATCTCGTCGCCTCTAGCATCAAACTCTCGGCGGTGTCCTCCCCATTTCAAATACTCGGACAGGCGATATCCGGCGACTTTGTCGTCGATGATAACTTCGTCGGCTTCAGGCACAAAAATGCACGATACCGCTTCGTCGGCGCATGCGCAGCAAGCGTGATAGCCGGGATATTCTGCAAGAAAACTTTTTGTCGTTCGAGCGATGCCTTCGATCAGATCTTGCGGCGCCGATAGTGCGGAAGCCGTCATAGAGGCGATGAAACCCCCACCATAGATGGTGTCGGCGTCGGCTTGAAGGATCAAGAACTCATTGTTGGGAATACTAAGTTCAGCGGCGAAGGTCTCCGCCATCGACACTCCCAGGTGACGCGGCGGCACGTAGCCGCGCTCGAGCGTCTGCCCCAACAGCACTGTTCCCACATTGGCATTCTTGATGTGATCCATCACATCAAGAGTGCCGTCAGTCGAGCCGTTGTCGACCAGGATCAACACTGTATCGGGAGGAGTGGCACCCCTGCTGAAACCGAGCGAAATGCAGGTCTCAAGAAGCGAGGCCGCTTCATTCAGGCAGGGAACAACGACGGCTGTGTACACGGAAGCCTCGTGAAGAGAGAACGTTGGCCAAGCGCTGTTGGAACCGGTGCGATCGCTTTAGCACCTGCGTTGCCATGTGGAGCGACGCCCGACAATGCGCGGAACAAGGGACATGGCTGATGAGGGCGCGGCCTGCTGTGTAATGTGAGACCGATGTCAACGAGAAATTCCCCACGTGACGCCGCATAGAGATTTGCTCCGACCAATCGTCCAGGTGCATTTCACCGACACGCCGCGCTATGCGGGCACAGCATCGCGGATAGCCAAGCCACTGTCCCAGCCAGACCGTGTGATCACCGACGGTCTGGTCGATGGCGAGAAGCCGCCGAACGAGCACAGAACGTTTTGAGAAGACGACAAAATTATCCCGATCGCGGCAAAAATAGAGCCCTTTGAGCCTCGCCCATCGTCCGATCTCAGCATCGCGGACCTCGCCCTGCACTTCGGTCCGAAACGCGGGTCGCACATTCAGCGTCACTTGGTACAGATCCACCATTGATGACGGCTTTAGCCAGTTTGGTCGCATCATCACGCCGCGCGTCGCCAGACCATAAGAAGCTGCGTCGCCCCCGGTCGCGCGTCTTCTTTGAACCCAGCTTCCTCCGCTGCCCGTCGCGAGGCAAGATTTGACTTGCGCATGTGGGCATAGATCACGTCGTATCGGCTCGCCTCGCATGCCTTGCGGTAAGCAACTCTACCGATCCGCCGACCCTGACTTGGTTTATTGAGATAGATCTGAATAGACGCGTGGCGGCCCACCGGAGGCTCATCGATGACATTGATGAAGACAACGCCTGCCCGTCTGCCATTAGTTTCAATTTTCCAGGCCTCACCGCCGGGCCCGCCGCCACGTTCAGCTGTCCCTTTGGTGGGCGTGAGGACGACAAGATCAGGTTGAACAAACTCGAGGCTCGGTTTTGCCCGCACGGCTTTGGGTTTCGGCGTTGGGTGCTTAGGGCTGCGGCGAGGCGCTGCTGTTGGGGAAGGCTTAGCGCTCATAGATCCGCTCCAACGCCGGCACAATTCGAGCTGTGGCCTCTTGCCAATATTCGGCCGGGAAAAACCCTGGTGAATAGGCGACCACGATATCGACAAGCTGCGAGCCAAGACCGGACCAGTTAAGGGCGGCGGTCATGTCGTCAATCTTTCCCAAGATATGGTCCAAAGCTGGATCGAAGGGCTTCTCACGGCTCTTCCAATCTGTATCCCCGTCATAGCGATTGTTAAAGAAATCCATATCGATATGAAGGACCGTTGGCTGGGCTGGTAGGTCTTCGAGCCAATCATCGATGTCGGGGGTCGAACGATACAGCCCAGGGCCGGTCTGCCTTGAAGTTGGCGTCAAATGTACTGCGGGCCGGAATTGGCTTGGATCCAGCAAATCGTCAGCCTGTCTGGTCAGTCCAATTGCGAAATCTTGGGTCTTGGTGACCTTTGGCGGTTGACACAGCTGGCGTACCTCAGCCTTCGGAAAACCGTGTAGAAAAGGCGTTAGAAAACTACCCATCCCGATGGCTCCGCTTTCTATGGCCGCGCGCACAGACGCGGGATTGCCAAGATCGCAAAACTCCCCGGTGATGGCGTCTTTCCACCTCCCGTTTTCCTCGAATAGGCGAGGACTCGCCAGATCCCGGTGGTCGTCTACGTGTAGGATTAGCACATGCTCGTCTGCACGGACGCCGGCGGCATCCACCCATTCACTCCAGCTTTGAAGGGTCCAGGAATCATATAAAACGCTCAGCACGTGTCGCTTACGGGTGCGGGCCAGGGCCATCGTCGGTAGGGTGACGTTGCCATTCCACCATGCCAACCCCTCTTGCAGCCGTGGATCGACATGCCTTTCGAGACCATCCGGCCAGGATAGGTTCAAATGCCATCCTGCCGCTCCCAGAATGGCATCTGCATCCTTGTCACAGAAATAGTCGCGAAGAACCGCGTGTCGCCTGGACTTGGATGCCGGCAGGCGATCGACCGGGAGCATCAATGTTCTCACGCCGCTTCTAGCACCGACTCCGAGGCTTTCTTGAGGACTTCGGTCAAAGAGCGGCCTGTCTTGGTAAGCGGGCAGCTCAAAAGCGTCGCAAAGGCCTCTGCAAGGTGCTCGTCGGTGTCCCTGATCTGGTTGACCGCGCGATTGTGCAGGCGCGACGGCCCATTGTGCCGCACGAACTGCCAAAATCGGCGCAGTTCCACAAACACAAAGACTGCATGCAGCAGTCCGGAAGGTGGCCGCAAATCTTCCCGCCAGGGAGAAACCACGCGCATGTCGGTCGGTTCGACTGTGGGCGAGATGCGTTCGAGCAGGTATAGCTTCTGGTGGCGATGCTCGTGAATCAAGGAATCGGCCAGATCATAGGGATCAATCAACCGCTCGCCTTGCCATACAGACACATAAAGCGCCCCAGGTACGGTGTTGTCACTGAAAGACACGATCTTCTCAGGGTGGGCCAACGGGTCGCGAACGAATTGCACGGCGCGACAGGCCATGCGTATCTCGTTTGCCAAAGCTGGGCGCCACGTTTCGATAATCCGCAACGCCTCCTCGACGACCGACCGTGCCTGCGTAGCAAAAGCCTCTGATTCGAAATAGATGGCATCGCCGAACGGTTTGCGCAGCCAAAAATCCTCGCTGGCGACGGCCAAGGACGTCATGTCGCCTTCGGACCGGCCTAGCAAGTCGTCAAGGTAAGCCGGGTCGGCCGACAACGGTTGTCCGTCGACCGTATGCACCAGCCGCCCCAAATTCTGCGAGGCAAGCGTCCTTTGCCAGGCAACCGCTCCTGGCTGCTGGCAAAGCTCGGCCATTCGCTCCGGCTCGGTTTCGCCGAGATCGGCGACCTTTTGAAATTCTTCGGCAGGCAAAAAGCTGGCGGCTTCCAGAAACTCACTTCTCAGAGCATTGCGCGCTGCTTCGCACAGGAGTTCCATCTCCGCACCGCCAAGCTCGGCCGCTTCGTAGTGTTCAAACCGGAAGGTGTCCGGTAGCGTCTCGACCGGTCGCGCTCCGCCCTCCAACAGACCTTGGAGTCGCCCCTTGATATGGGCGACAAGTGCGGTCATTTCCCCGCAATAGACGGTTGGGTTGTCGAAGCCGTTCGCGCCGTAGCGGTGAGGTAGCGAGCCGCCACCGCAAATGTCGACGATCGCACATTCTTGACAAGTCACGCTGAGACCCGGCTTGCTGAGCAACTGTCTGTGCACGGCCAAGTGATCGGATGAAGCAATTGATGAAATCTCAGTGTCAGCAACGGTCCCGCCGATTTTCGTCGCACCGTCCTTCGTAACCTTCAACACATCCAGGTCGTGGTAACTGCCATCGGTCTCGATGCCGATGAGGCTTACGTCGCCAAGGCCAAAAGCGTCGGTGGTGGACGGCAGACCCGCGACCGCGTCAAGCAGCGCCTCGAACGTTCGCACGGACAGGTGCGGGTAGCGATCAAGCCAGACATCAAAGGCATGGCAAAGCCAGGCTTCATACAAATCAGGTCGTTCGCTGCGGCCAACCGGCTGACGCAAATGGTGTGCATCCGGCAACAGAAAATCCAGCTTGGGAACCGCATGCGAGGCGAAAAACGCAAGCAGGTCGTCCGCGGGCGTTGTTGGATCAACGACGGCGATGACGCCTGCAAAGATCTTGGGATGGCTTTTGAGACGCACCAGCGCATCTTGGACCCGCTCGAAACTTGAACGGCCCCTCTTTGAATTCCGATGCTTGTCGTTGGCGTATTTCGGCCCATCTAGGCTGAGCGAAATGCTGATATCGGCGGCCTCAAACGCTTCAAGTGCCGCTTCGGTCAATAAGAGGCCGTTTGTCTGCAGCCCGATATCGACCGCAGATGGGGTCGCGGCACGGATCTGGCCCGCGAAGGCTACGATTGTCTCGACGCCGGCTAGCAAAGGCTCGCCGCCGTGGAAGATGACCGTGCAGCGCTTGATCGATTCTTCAGCCAAGTAAGTCGCAAGCCTTTCTACAAAAGCGCTACGATCGCCAGCCGAAAGCAGCTTCGGCATCGAGCGCCAAGACTGATCCGCATGGTGGTATACGTAGCAATAGTCGCAGTCGAGGTTGCAGCGCGAGGCGACCTTAACCAGGAACGAGGTAATCCGGGGTGGCGCCTCGCTAACTGTCATGACCGGCTATGGCGATGATGCATCCTGTCATAGCTTGTGATGACGTCGCTTGGTTCAGCCTGGGACAAGACGCGCCCCTGCAGTCGTTGCAGGGCGGGGTTGGCCAGACGGCCCTTCAAAAGCGCCGTACGTACGTCACGATTCGGCACGGCTGAAGGGGTGGACGCCTGTTGCTGATTTGGATTTGGCATTTGTAGCTCCAGATTTTTGACCACCCGATTATAGCATGCGAAAGCACATACGCTACTAGATTTCAATTTGGCTTCTGGGGCCCATTGGTTCGAATCCGCGAGCCAAGAAATGTATTGAAATCGACCCTCTCAATAAAAAATCCAATAATGTTGGCGATCTAGCGGGGCAGGATGACCGAAAGCGTCCTAGGCGAGCGCTTTCGTTGGGATTGTCCTGTAAATTGTGTCAAAAAATCATCGCTAGTTTCTTTTTTGGCTATCGACATACATATCCGGCGATAACCTCGTAAAAGATAAACCTTGCTTCACATGCTGCGATCTTAGCTGGTCCGCTTAAGTTTTTTCCAATGCATTAGAGACATCGTCGAAATTTTTTGTACAACTCAAGTGTATTCAATATTGGCGGTCAACCTAGGTGATACCAAGGATGGATTCGGTGTCTGCACCACTCGACGGCCCCGTTCCCGTCAGCGTCAGAGAGCTGAGTATTCAGCTCAAGATCGCAAAATCAGGATGCGAGTGGGGAGACGGACAGCGCTGCACGGGAGCGGTCTTTTTGATAGGCGCCGGATGTTCGCGATCTGCGGGCATACCCATGGCCAGCGAAATAGCGAAGGATCTGACGCGCGAGTTGGCGAAACTTCAGAGTGCGCCTGAAACGGAGACGCTGGACCCGTCACGCGCTCTGATTTGGCTCGATGAGCGAGAATATCTTACGGATATAGCTAGGCTGTTACCCAACTTTGATGTGGGAGACCCCAATTGGGGACGGCTATACGGCTATCTGTTCGAGCAATTTTTTCGATCAGATAACAAACAGCGTGCAATCATCAAGGCAGCGATCGATCGCAGTGATGGCAAGGTGAATTGGGCTCACATTTGCCTTGGTGAGCTGGTGCGTTGCCACTATGCGCACACGGTCCTGACCACCAACTTTGATCAGCTCGTACTCCAGGGTATCATCTTGGCGGGGATGATACCTGTGGTGGCTGATGGTCTGTCGGCACTGAGCCGTGTTGCCTCACTCCCAGACCATCCCCAAGTCGTCCATCTGCACGGATCGATGTATACCTATGAGCTTAGAAATAGCGTGGGGGATACGTTCGCTACTCAAGACGACCTGTCCATGCAGGGAACAATGTTTGGCCTGAAAGACGCTGAGCTATTGGTTGTGGTTGGTTATTCAGGCAGCGAGGAGGGCGGTGTTGTCACCCTCCTCGAACGAGCCTGCGCAGCGATACCCAATCTGATGGTGTTTTGGGTCCTGTTTGAGGATTCAATTGAAGCGTTGAATCCCCGCGTGAGGAAAATGTTGGCAGGCCGAAACAAGTTCGCGATTCTGAATCAGGACGCTGACAAGTTCTTTGCACAGCTGGTCCGAGGTCTTGGATTTGGCGCGCCTGGTTGGATGACCGACCCGCTAGCTGTGCTCGACAGCCGAAAAAAACTTATCGCTGATCCGACAGATCCGGTCATTGCACGTCTCAAACGCGACTTCGGCCTTGGGATCGGGCGTCTGCGTAGCGCGTCAGCTCCAAGCGCTGAGGACATGATCCTCGAACAGGCAACGATTGACAGCCTCGGCGGACGGGATAGCAGCGTTGTACTAGGTGTGACGGAAGCTATGGCATCGAGCGACCCCGATGCTGCCAGATTACGTGCGATCAGTCTTGGCCGCTTAGGCAGCACCGCAAAGGCATCTGACCTGTTGGCAGCGAGTGTGAAGGCTTGGGCGGCATTCTTCGAAGCTGGCGGGGCCGATGACGGCAAGGCACGTACAATCTTGGCACAGACCCTCTTTGATCTTGCAGAAGCTCCTGGGAATCAAAATGGGGTCCAGTCGAAAGAAGCCTTCCGCCGGGCCATGGAAACATTCCGCGCTGCGACAGAGGAGATTAATCCAACACTTTCGCGATCGGACTGGATTGAATCTGCCTTGGGGTTTGCGGAGTCGGTTGCTGAGCAGGGAGACGAAGGTGCAGCGGTTAATGACCTCACCGCCGCTATCGAAATTCTGGACAGAGCGCTCACGGTTTTGACCGGAGGCTCACAATCGCGTCAAAAATTGGCGGCCGAAGAGAGGCTGGGGATCCTGCTGTGCATGCGTGCCCGGCAAAGCAAGTCGGAGGCCGATTATCACAGAGCGATAGATATCCTGGAGGACGTTTCGCAGCGGGCAGTCGCTCCTGAATCCTGGTCCGCGGGTGTCGTGAGGAATCTGGCTGTGGCTTTCCGTGGGTTGGCCGAATTGATCCAACACGACGCGCCGGACGAGGCGAAGGACAGTTACCGTCGTGCCGCAGATCTATATCAGGAATCTGCCAGACTTTATCTCGGTGGCCTTCGGGATATAGATGAAGGCGAGGCACTTCAGGCTGCCATGTGGGCTTACGAAGAGGCGGAGAAACTCTACTTAGTTCTCAAAGACGCCGATGCCGCGGTTCTGATCGAAGGAGAATTGCGTCGCATCCGCGCCGAGCTTGAAAAATAACCGCGTCAGTCAGTTCGCGACGGTGCCCACACCATGGCGAACTGTTCAATCTGGCGCGGAATAGGCTTTAGGGTTGGAAAGAGGCCGCTAGAAACAGTGGGTGGCGGAGGAAGACGCGAATCTAGCGCCTATTGTGAAGCTCGTGCGCGCTTATGATGCCACCGAATGGGAGATTTTCATCTCGGAATGGCAGAAAGGTCTGAGCGGCTATACGTCCGTCAAGCGACTTGGTCGATCGGGTGACCAGGGACGCGATGTCATCGGGTTGTGCTCATCCCGCCGGCTGCCAAGGCGTGTGGGACAATTACCAATGCAAAACACTATGAAGTCCCGCTTTCGACGCCCACGGCGTGTGAGGACGCTGGCAAGATCATCTTCCGGCGCATTCACCTCCTCCTCGAAGATGCTCGTTCGTCGCGCCTCGCGGGCCAAGCACAGAGTTGCGTGACCTATTGCTTCGTCCTGGCAAATTCAAGGCTGAGGTCATAGCGACGTGGGACAGGCGCGTTACGAGCGATAGTGCGATCGCAAGCACACCCTTGAAGGATCGCGCATTCAAGGCGTTCTCGGAAATGCTGGCCAACCTTTAGTTGATCACTCTGGAAAATGTCGATGTTCCAGCGCTGTTGGAGGGGCAACCCCATGTAACGCATTTCACCGGCAAGCGGCCGCAGGGCGCGCGGGCCTGTTTCCGAAATAGGAACTCGCTCACACACGTCGAGAAAGGCGAAAGCTTCTACAAGCGTGATCGGATGACGCGCTTCCCATTTCTCCTTCAGTCCTAGGCACCCTGCACTTACGGCAGCCGGCGAGCTCTCATGTTCGAAAGCCGTCGGTCGCTCGCGGAAAGCCCGCGGCGCCGTTTCTCCATCGGCATCGGGACTGCTTTTAAAACACTGCCGCCCCACTGGACTTCATTTTCTTTACCTGCTAGAAGGTGAAAAAAATGAAGTTGGATCGGTCAATGAGCACTGTAGCAAGCGCCTCACTCTACCAGCATCCTTTTGACGCTCGCCGCCGTCTAATGGAACTGGGCATCTCTGTTGAGGCCTTGATCAAGGCTGTACAGGCTGGGCACTTGGCCCGGTTGAATTGCACTGACAATGACCCGCCGTTCATACCCGGTACCGAAGCCTGGAGAATGGTAGTGCGCACTCTGCGAGATGAGTTGGTGCCGCTTGGTTGGCGCAAGGACGATCCGAGCAACTACTCGTTGGTGATCAACGATTCGAGTAAGATCAACATTGTCGTAGCAAGTGCCGACCACCTCACTTGCAGATGGCCTGGCATACCAAGAACAAAGTCACTCAAGGGTCTCTTTACGGAGGCGGCCGTCTTGAAGAACAGTGTGGAGGGCGATCTCTTTCCCGATACAGTGAAAGCTGATCTGCTCCGGGCTGTGACGGTCCTTAACTACAAGACTTATATGCTGCTAATAAACATTGATGATGAACAATGCCGGGCCGAGCTGTCCTTGCCGTCAGACTTCGACGACCAAATGGTGACAGATTGGGCTGAACGCATTTTCATCCCCATACCTGGTGTGGACGGCGGCGTGCCGCAGAAGATAGATAACACGCCCGATATCGACGTGCCGGTGAAGCGCAAGGCCGCATAGAATGTTCAACAAATCGCGGCTGAAAGTAGCTCGTCAGCGCGCCGGGCTGACGATGCGAGAACTTGCGTCCAGAGTTGGTATCGAACCTCGTACTGTGACCGGTTATGAGGCTGGGGAATACCTGCCTAGCGATGACGTAGCTCGGAAATTCGCGCGGGTACTCGGCTTCCCTCTCGAATTCTTCATGGCTGACGACCTGGACATTCCACTGGTGGAAGGTGTGAGCTTTCGCTCTATGAGCAAGATGACGGCTCGGCAGCGAGACGGTGCGATCGCCGCTGGCGCTGTAGCCTTCCTTCTTTCGGACTGGCTGGACGGAGAGTTTGACCTGCCGGACGCTGACCTACCGGACATGCGAGAAGAGTTACCTCAGACTGCGGCAGCCGGGCTGCGAGACTATTGGGGCTTGGGCAACAGACCCATTAAGAACACGGTTCATTTGCTAGAGCTGAAAGGTGTTAGAGTCTTCTCCCTTGGGGAAGATGGCAAAGAGGTCGATGCGTACTCGCTGTGGCGGGGGGCGCGGCCTTATGTGTTTTTAAACACCCAAAAATCGGCAGAACGAAGCCGATTCGACGCGGCGCATGAGCTCGGGCACCTCGTGTTGCACAAGCATGCTTCGCCAAATGGCCTGGAGGCTGAGAAGCAGGCTAATGAGTTTGCCGCAGCCTTCTTGATGCCAGAGGCGCCGCTCCGGGCTGTGGGGCGAGTTTCCGGGCTTCCAAAAGTCGTGCAATTGAAGCAAGAGTGGTCAGTATCGGTTGCTGCTATGGCTTACCGACTGCACGAGATCGGCCTCCTTACCAAATGGAATTACCAGCAGATTTTCGTCGAGATCTCTAGGCGGGGCTGGCGGACTGCAGAGCCTTCGCCAATTCGACGCGAGCAATCCCAGATCTGGCAGAAGGTGCTAAGCGAGGTTCGCCGGGATGAAGAGTTGGGATTAGTCGGGTTGTCCCAGCTTCTTTCGTTGCCTGAGGCGGAGCTAGCGAAACTGTTGTTTGGTCTCGTGACCGTTGGTGTGCCGTCGGCCCCGCGGAGAGAACCAATTACGCCTCCTCGTGGCCAGCTAAGGCTGGTGAAGTAATCCAAGGTGGACCACGATTATTTTGGTGCACCATCTACTGTGCGGAACGCAAATCGTACGCGCCCGGCGCGATGGAAGTTAACTTCCAGCCGCAGTTCGAACGGCTTTGAGTATGGCGAAATTTGTCCCCAGACGTTCGACATTGAGGTCGGATGCTGAACGGTAGCTAGTCCCGAATAGACACTTCAAACCTGCCAGTCCGTTTCCGGCCCCATACAAGTCATTCGCTCGTCGCCCTTCGCGATGACACTTCTTGGCGCCCCAGTCTTCCAAGCCTGCAACGTTCACTGCATCGCACGGGCGCGTATATTGGGTATCTTCGATATTCTGAAACGTCACGTTATGCTGCTTCCATCTACGACCAAACAGTGGAGGCTGTGCCCGTGACACCGACGAAGCTCCTTGTCGGCCAGATCGTAGTTGTGTTCGCCATCGTCATCGTTGGCGTATGGGCGGCAACGCAATGGTGCGCCCACATGCTGGAATATCAGCCGCAGCTTGGCGCGCCATGGTTTGCCGCGGCGGCCCGGCCGATCTACAAGCCGTGGAAACTGTTCGAATGGTGGTTTCACTTCGACGCCTATGCGCCTGAGGTCTTCGACAAGGCCGGCATGCTTGCCGGAGCCAGCGGATTCTTGGGGTGTGCGGCCGCAATAGCTGGCTCCCTCTGGCGCGCGCGGCAGAGGGGGTTGGTCACCACCTACGGTTCCTCACGATGGGCCGCGGCTCGGGAAATCGAGAAGGCAGGCCTGTTTGAGCCGGCCGGCGTTTTCCTCGGCAAACTGAAGGATCACTATCTGCGACATGACGGGCCGGAACATGTCATGGCCTTTGCGCCGACACGTTCGGGCAAGGGCGTGGGATTGGTCGTTCCAACGCTTCTTTCCTGGACCGGCTCGGCCGTCATTCACGACATCAAAGGCGAGAACTGGCAGCTGACTTCCGGCTGGCGGTCGAAGTTCTCTTTCTGCCTCCTGTTCAATCCGACCGACTCGAGATCGGCGCGCTATAACCCGCTGCTGGAAGTGCGCAGGGGTTCAGATGAGGTCCGCGACGTTCAGAACATCGCGGACATTCTCGTCGATCCGGAAGGCGCGCTGGAGCGGCGGAATCATTGGGAGAAGACTAGTCATTCACTCTTGGTCGGGGCCATCTTGCACGTGCTCTACGCGGAAGAAGAAAAGACGCTCGCGCGCGTCGCCACTTTCCTGTCGGATCCGCAACGCTCATTTGCCGCGACACTGCTGCGGATGATGACCACCAACCACCTCGGCACGGCGGACACACCTCGGGTCCATCCCGTCGTGGCCTCGGCGGCTCGCGAGGTGCTGAACAAGTCAGAGAACGAGCGTTCTGGCGTTCTCTCGACCGCAATGTCGTTTCTCGGGCTCTATCGTGATCCGACGGTTGCCTCGGCAACATCGGCCTGCGACTGGCGCATTGCCGACCTCATGGATGCGGAACGACCGATGTCGCTCTATCTAGTGGTGCCGCCATCGGATATTTCGCGCACCAAGCCACTGGTGCGACTGGTGCTCAATCAGATCGGCAGGCGACTGACGGAGCGGCTGGAAGGTGACCCGAAGAAAAGCCGCAAGTACCAACTGCTCATGATGCTGGACGAATTTCCGGCTCTTGGTCGCCTCGACTTCTTCGAGACCGCGCTCGCCTTCATGGCGGGTTACTGCATCCGCGCCTATCTGATCGCGCAATCCTTGAACCAGATCTCCAAAGCCTATGGCGAGAACAACGCCATTCTCGACAATTGCCATGTGCGCATTGCCTTTTCCTCCAACGACGAGCGCACGGCCAAACGCATATCGGATGCGCTCGGTACGGCGACGGAACTCAGGTCCATGCGCAACTACGCCGGCCACCGGCTGGCGCCCTGGCTTTCGCACGTCATGGTCAGTCGCCAGGAGACCGCTCGCCCGCTGCTGACGCCTGGCGAAGTGATGCAGTTGCCGCAAGCTGACGAATTAATCCTTGTTTCCGGGTTGCCGCCGATCCGCGCCCAGAAGTTGCGCTATTACCAGGATCCGAATTTCACCGAACGGGTGCTGCCGGCGCCGGTGTTGCGCGACGGTCTGTACGCGGACTGTCCTGCGTCGCGCCCCGACGATTGGAGCGGACAAGTCCGCAGTGTTGACCGCCGTCTCGCTGCCGATGACGAACACGCCGGCGCGGCAATCGAAGAAGGGAGCGGCGTGCAACAGCAGCGTCATCCCGGCCTGCCTGAAGAACACGTCGTCGTCTCTCGGGAGCCTGATCAAGACGACCTCTTCAATCTGGCGGACGATGACGCCGAGGCACTCGCAGACAAGCGCGTCCTGGACCGGGTTTCCACCGCCGCCAGCGCCTACGGCCTCAACGAGGGAAGGGGCGACGACAAGGACATCATCCCCGGCTTCTGAACGCTTTCCGCAACTTAGGCGTATCTCGGCGTAGATAACGCCCATAAGCGATTTTGCGGATTTCGGCGATGTTCGTTCGCACCGCCGGCGCATCAGCGCCGGCCAGTCGGAACGAGACGTATGAAGCCCCATCGCATTCGCCACCAGTTTCTGCTCGAACCCGCGTTAAGCGAGAAGCTGGAAACGCTCAGCCGCAACCCGTCGACCACGAAATCGGCAATCGTCGCGAAAGCGGTCGAGGCCTTCATCGAACGGCGTGGTGAAAACGAGCTCGACCAGCGCTACGGCAAGCGGCTGGACCGTCTTTCCCGCGATCTCGACCATGTCAGGCGCGACGCCGAAATAACTCTGGAGAGCCTGGCGCTCTTAATCCGCTTTTCAATCACGCTTCATGCCCACACGCCAATTCCGGATCGGGCGACACAGGCGATCGCCCAAGAGCGCTTTGACAAATTCGTCGAGCAGGTCGGTCGCCAGATAGCCTCCGGGAAGCGCTCGCTTGGTTACGGCAATGGCAACGGAGGCGAAGGATGAACTCTCATCCCGCAGCGGACCACCGCCGCCGAGCCATGCTGCGCACAGCCATGGGCGCCGCGATCACCGAGGCCCTTTCCGATTCGACCGTTATCGAGGTGATGGTCAATCCCGACGGCACGCTGAGGCTCGACCGGTTGGGAGAAGGCCGGGTCGATACAGGCGTGCATATGCATCCTTCCGAGGCGGAACGCATCATCCGGCTCGTCGCCTCCCATGTACGCGCCGAGGCGCATGCAGATAGTCCGATTGTCAGTGCCGAATTGCCATCAGGCGAGCGCTTCGAGGGTCTGCTACCGCCGGTCGTGCTGGCGCCATGCTTCGCCATCCGCAAACCGGCGGCAAAACTCTACACGCTGGCCAACTACGTCGCCGATCGCGTCATGCTCCCGCTGCAGGCTGATGCCCTGAGGAAGGCAGTGCGCGAGCGGCGCAACATCCTGGTCGCCGGCGGCACATCGTCGGGCAAAACGACACTTACCAATGCTCTACTGGCAGAAGTCGCCGAATGCGATGAGCGGGTGATCCTGATTGAGGACACCCGCGAGCTGCAATGCGCGGCCAAGGACTGCGTTGCCATGAGGACGAGGCGGGGCTCCATCACACTCGCCGATCTCGTACGCTCGACCTTACGGCTGAGGCCCGACCGCATCATCGTCGGCGAAGTCAGAGGCGCGGAAGCGCTCGATATGCTGAAGGCATGGAACACCGGACATCCCGGCGGCATTGCCACGGTTCACGCCAATTCGGCACGCTCCGCACTCTATCGTATTGAGCAGCTCGCCCAGGAAGCCGTTGTCACCGTTCCCCGCCGGCTGATCGCCGATGCCGTCGACTTGGTCATCTTTATCGCCGGAAGAGGACCCGCGCGCCGCGTTGACGCGATCGCCGAGGTCACGGGTCTCGACGGCAGCGGCGATTACGCCGTCACCCCGCTCACACTTCCGCAACTCCAGCAGCTCTGAAAGGTTACCTCATGCGCAAGAAGCTTCGCTTTCTTTCGTTCGCCGCCGTCGCGCTTCTTCTCACGGCCCAGGCCCACGCTGCCGGCTCCGGCATGCCGTGGGAACAGCCGCTGCAGCAGATTCTGGAATCGGTGCAGGGGCCGGTCGCCAAAATCATCGCGGTGATCATCATCATCACCACCGGCCTGACCCTTGCCTTCGGCGACACGGCGGGCGGTTTCCGCCGGCTGATCCAGATCGTCTTCGGCCTGTCGATCGCCTTCGCGGCCTCGAGCTTCTTTCTTTCCTTCTTCTCCTTTGGCGGCGGGGCAGTCGTCTGATGAGCACCGGAGAGCAGCATATCGAAGGCTTCGAGGTTCTGGTCCATCGGGCGCTCACCGAGCCGATCCTGCTCGGCGGCGCGCCGCGAGCGGTGGCGATCCTCAATGGCACGGTGGCCGCGGCCATCGGCCTAGGCCTGCAGCAGTGGATTGCCGGTCTGATCCTCTGGATCGCCGGCCACACGCTCGCGGTCTTTGCCGCACGGCGTGATCCGGATTTTGCCAGCGTGCTTGTCCGTCATCTTCGTCAAAAGGGCTGGCTTGCATGCTGAAGCTTTCCGAATACCGCGGCAAAGCCGACCGGCTTGCCGACCATCTGCCGTGGGCAGCACTCGTCGCGCCCGGCATCGTGCTCAACAAGGATGGCAGCTCCCAGCGGACATTGCGGTTTCGTGGCCCCGACCTTGAAAGCGCGACGGAGGCCGAACTTATCGGCATATGCGCGCGGGCAAACAATGCGCTGAAAAGGCTCGGCTCCGGCTGGGCATTATTCTTCGAGGCCGAGCGCAGCGAAGCGCTGGGCTATCCGAGCTCGGCGCTTCCCGATGCTGCCTCATGGCTGATCGATGAGGAACGGCGCGCGGCCTTCGAGGGCAAGGTCGCGCATTTCGAGAGCATCTATCATCTGACCTTGGTCTTCATGCCTGGGCCCGATGGCCAAGCGCGCGCGGAAAGTGCTCTCGTCGACTCGCATGACTTGGGAGGGGAAAGAGACTGGCGCCAGGAGCTTGCCCGGTTCCGAGACGAGACTGACCGTGTTCTCGATCTTCTTTCGGGCTTCGTGCCCGAGGTGCGCGCGCTCGACGATGCCGAGACCCTGACGTACCTGCACGGCACGATCTCGACACGCCGTCATCCGGTCGCCGTGCCGGAAACGCCAATGTATCTCGACGGCGTCCTGGTTGACGCGCCGCTGACTGGCGGCCTAGAGCCGATGCTGGGTGACCAGCATCTGCGCACGCTCACAATCCTCGGTTTTCCGAACGTCACCCGGCCAGGAATCCTTGATGCGCTCAATAACCAGGATTTCGCCTATCGCTGGGTGACGCGCTTCATTCCACTCGACAAGGCGGAAGCCACGAAGACGCTGACTCGGCTCCGCCGGCAGTGGTTTGCCAAGCGCAAATCGATCGCGGCTATTCTGCGCGAGGTGGTGACCAACGAACCTGTGCCTCTCGTCGACAGCGACGCCGACAACAAGGCGCTCGATGCCGATGCAGCACTGCAGGCATTGGGCGGCGATCATGTCGGCTTCGGCTATCTCACCACAACGGTGACGGTGTGGGATCAGAACCGTAAAGCCGCCGCGGAAAAGCTTCGTGCCGTCGAGCGGATCGTCAACGGGCTCGGCTTCACCACCATTCGCGAAAGCATCAATGCCGTCGAAGCGTGGCTTGGTTCATTGCCGGGTCATGTCTACGCCAACGTTCGCCAGCCGCTCGTTCACACGCTTAACCTTGCCCATCTCGTGCCGCTGTCGTCCGTGTGGGCAGGTCCAGCGGAGAACGAGCACCTTGCCGAGGTCACCGGCGATCACGCTCCGCCGCTTCTTTTCGCCCAAACCAGCGGCTCGACGCCGTTTCGGCTTTCGACCCATATCGGCGATGTCGGCCACATGCTGATTGTCGGGCCGACCGGTGCCGGCAAGTCGGTTCTGCTTGCCCTGATCGCTTTGCAGTTCCGGCGCTACGCTGGCGCGCAAATCTATGTCTTCGACAAAGGCAATTCGGCCCGCGCCGCCGCGCTTGCCATGGGCGGCGACCACCATGCGTTGGGTGCGAATGGTGCGCTTGGTTTCCAGCCGCTGCGCCACATCGACGACCCGGCCACACAGAGCTGGGCGGCCGAATGGATCGCCGGCCTCATTGCCCACGAGAATGTCACCGTCACCCCGGAGGTGAAGGAGGCAATCTGGTCGGCGCTCACCAGCCTCGCCACCGCGCCGGCGCAGGAACGCACGCTGACTGGCCTGTCGGTCCTGCTTCAGTCCAATGCGCTCAAATCGGCATTGATGCCCTACACGCTCGACGGACCATTCGGCCGACTGCTCGATGCCGATGACGACCGGCTGGCCATCTCGGATGTGCAGTGTTTCGAAACCCAGGAGCTGATGCACAGCCAAGGCGCTGTGCTGCCTGTGCTCACCTATCTGTTCCATCGTCTTGAGGACCGGTTTGACGGGCGGCCGACGCTGCTCATGCTCGACGAGGCCTGGGTCTATCTCGACAACCCGCTCTTTGCCGCCCGCATCCGCGAATGGCTTAAGGTGCTGCGTAAGAAAAACGTCTCCGTCATCTTCGCGACGCAGTCGCTTGCCGACATCGCCGGCTCTTCTATCGCACCCGCAATCATCGAGAGCTGCCCGCAGCGCATTTTTCTCCCCAATGATCGTGCGGTGGAGCCGCAGGCACGGGCAGCCTATGAGCGCTTCGGTCTTAATGAGCGACAGATCGAATTGGTCGCCCGCGCCACGCCGAAGCGCCACTACTATCTGCAGTCGCGCCGCGGCAATCGCCTCTTCGAGCTCGGGCTAGGCCCGATCGCTCTTGCGCTTTGCGGCGCCTCCGACCCGGCCGCGCAGACCCTGATCGACAATATTCTTTCCGAAGAAGGGCAGGGCAGCTTTGCCGCCCGTTTCTTCAGTGCGCGCGGCCTGGATTGGGCTGCCGAGCTTCTCCAGCAATTTCCTCAACCTAACAAGGAGCAATCGTCATGATCGGACGCCGCCTTTTTACTAGCCTGGTCACCGTTTCCCTGATTGCCAAACCGATGGCTGACTACGTCCAGCCGGCCTATGCGCTCATCGTGTTTGACCCGTCCAACTATACGCAGAATGTGCTGTCGGCAGCACGCGCATTGGAGCAGATCAACAACCAAATCCAGTCGCTTCAGAACCAGGCGACCATGCTGCAGAACATGGCGCGCAACCTTCAGCGCCTGGATTTCTCTTCCGTGGGCCAGCTTACCGGCTCGCTCCAACGGATTGACGGTCTGATGACCCAGGCGAGCGGCCTGAGCTTCGATCTCGACAAGCTGCAGGACCAGTGGCGCCAGCAATATCCGGAAAGCTACGACGCCACCATCAAGGTCAGCGATGTGGCGAGCGCCGCGCGCGAGCGCTGGCAGAGCGCCATGCAGGCGTTCCGCCAGACCATGAGCGCGCAGTCGCAGATCGTCGAGAACGTGCAGGCCGATGGCGACCTGCTTACCGATCTCGTCAATCGCAGTCAGGGCGCGGCAGGTGCCCTCGAGGCAAGCCAGGCTACCAATCAGCTGATCGCGCTTTCGACCAAGCAGCAGATGCAGATCCAGACGCTGCTTGCGACCCAGTTCCGGGCCGAAGCCGAGGATGCGGCGCGCAAAGCGCAGTCTGAGGAAGCCGCTCGCGAGACGACGAAGCGTTTCCTGGGCACCGGCACGGCTTATCCCGGCAACTGAGCGGCAGTTCTTCAAGACAACGAGGAAGGCGGCGACATGAACGACCTCGGAGTCATCGATCGCTTCATGGAGACCTTTACCCGCTACATTGACAGTGGGTTCGGTCTGCTTTCGGGCGACGTCGCCTTTCTCACCACCATTCTGATCGGCATTGACATCACGCTCGCGGGCTTGGTCTGGGCGTTCGGCGGCGAGCCCAACATTCTCGGCCGGCTTGTTCGCAAAGTGCTCTATGTCGGCGCCTTCGCCTTCGTCCTGAACAATTTCAAGAACCTCGCCGACATAATTTACCGCTCCTTTGCCGGTCTCGGCATCAACGCATCGGCCGGCAACCTGTCCGCCGACAGTCTCCTGCGGCCAGGCCGCATTGCCGCGGCCGGCTTCGAGGGCGCCTGGCCGCTCCTCAATCAAGCGAGCCAGCTAGTAGGCTTCCCCGAGATCTTCGGTAACGCGCTCACCATCTTCGTGCTGCTTCTGGCCTGGTTCCTGGTCCTCATCGCCTTCTTCATTCTTTCCATCCAGCTCTTCATCACCATCCTCGAGTTCAAGCTCACCACGCTGGCCGGCTTCGTCCTGGTGCCCTTCGCGCTTTGGAACCGTTCGGCGTTTCTGGCCGAGCGCGTGCTCGGCAACGTGATTTCGTCGGGCATCAAGGTGATGGTGCTTGCCGTCATCGTCGGCATCGGCTCCACGCTCTTTGGCGAGTTCGCTTCCGCCCTGCAGGGCCAGGAGCCGGACCTGGCGGCGGCCATGTCTCAGGTGCTGGGTGCGCTGGCGCTGCTTGGGCTCGGCATTTTCGGCCCCGGGATTGCCTCGGGTCTCGTTTCCGGCGCGCCGCAGCTTGGCGCCGGCGCGGCACTTGGAACAACGGCGGCCGCAGCTGGATCAACGCTCGTTGCCGGAGGCGCTGCGTTTGCCGGCGCGCGCATGGCAACAGGCGGCGGCCTCGCCGCAGTCCGTGCCGGCGCCGCCATGGGGTCCGCTGCCACCGTCGCCTGGCAAACGGGGCGCGCGACATCGCCCGAGTCCGGGCTGTCCGGGGTAGCTGCTGGGCTGCAGGGGGTTGCGAGTGCCGCTAGCGGCGCCGCGATGCGGGGAATGCGATCCGCAGCAGAACCATTCCGCCGTAGTGCCGACGCCGGTCGCGATGCCGGCTGGATGACCGGCGGCATGCCGACCAGCTCGATGAGCGGAAGCTCTCCAGTTGTAGCTCCCGCGGCCGCGCCTGCCTGGGCAAGGCGTCTGCGTTCCGAACAGACCGCACGCGCCCATCGCAATGCTGCCACGCAGGCGGTGCGCGATGGAGATCGGGGCGGAAGCGGCGCCAATCCCTCCCTCAATGACAAGGAAGACTAGATGCTCTTCAAGCGACCCGTTCAGCGTTATGGAAAGACGCCCGAACCCGTAACACCCTACCAGAAGGCCAGCCAACTCTGGGATGAGCGCATCGGCACGGCGCGCGTCCAGGCCAAGAACTGGCGCTTCATGGCCTTTGGCTGCCTGGCTCTGACGACGGGGCTTTCCGGTGGGCTTCTGTGGCAGTCGATGCAGGGCCGCGTCGTGCCTTATGTCGTCGAGGTCGACCGCTTTGGCGAGGCGCACGCGGTCGGGCCGGCAGTCCAAAACTACCAGCCCGACGATGCCCAGATCGCCTGGCATCTCAGCCGCTTCATCCAGAATGTTCGTTCGGTTTCCACCGATGCGGTTCTGGTGCGGCAGAATTGGCTGTCGGCCTACGACTTTGCCACCGACCGAGCGGCGCTCTTCCTCAACGAATATGCCAAGGCGAACGACCCTTTCGGCCAAATCGGCACGCGCAGCGTGTCAGTACAGGTGACCAGCGTGGTCAGGGCTTCCGACAGCTCGTTCCAGGTCAAATGGACCGAGCAGGTGTTCGAGCGCGGCAGCCTCGCCAGCACGACGCGCTGGATCGGGATCCTCACCATCCTCATCCGCCCGCCTAGGACAACCGAGCAGCTGCGCAAGAACCCGCTCGGCGTCTTCATCAACGCCATCGACTGGTCGCGCGAGCTCGACAGCGCCGCGCCAACCCCCGTTTCCCCTAAGGAGCCCGCCAATGACAAATAGAGCCCCATTGCTTCGTGCTGCCTTGATCCTGTCGGCGTCTGTTGCGGTTCTTTCGGCCTGTGCCTCGAAGCCAGTGCCGCCGCCTCAGATTTCCTATGACCACGAGGACTTCAAACCAGCCGCGATCGAGAAGGCGCCGGAGAAGCCGGTCAAGGTCGTGGAAGTGCCGAAACCGTTACCGTTGCCTGGTCAGTTGATGCCCGCACCCGGCAAGCCCGCCCCAGATAAGCGCTCGCCGGAAGAACAGGTCGCCGATGCCAACAAGGCGGCGACGCAACAACCCACCAAGTTTGGCTATGTCAATGCGGTGCAGGTTTACCCCTTTGCCGACGGCGCGCTCTACCAGCTCTACGCCGCGCCGGAGCGCGTCACCGATATCTCATTGCAGCGGGCGAGAAGCTGACCTCGGTCTCAGCCGGCGATACGGTCCGTTGGGTGATCGGTGACACCGTTAGTGGCTCAGGCGATGACCAGCGCACTCATGTGCTGGTGAAGCCATTCGCGCCGGGGCTTGCCACCAATCTGGTCATCACGACCGACAGGCGATCCTATCACCTGCAGCTTCAAAGCACTGAGAAAACTGCCATGGCGGCGCTCTCCTGGATTTACAGCGAAGACCAACTCGTGGCGCTTCGGCGGCGCAACGCTCAGGCAGAGGCTGAAATGCCCGCGGCCTCGAACGTAGCACTCGAAAACATCCGCTTCCGCTATTCGATCACCGGCGACACGCCGCCGTGGAGACCGACGCGCGCCTTCGATGATGGCAGCAAGGTCTACATAGAGTTCCCGAAGCGCATTGATCAGGGCGAGGCGCCACCGCTCTTCATCGTCGGTGCTGACGGGGACAACCAGCTCGTCAACTATCGGATGCGCGGCAACTACTACATCGTCGAGCGCCTCTTTGCCGCGGCTGAACTCCGTCTCGGCGCCAAGCAGCACCAGGTGGTGCGCATCACCAGGACCGACGGACGGCAACTGCCGCGGCGGATATCGCTCTTTTCGCGTTTTGGCAGGTGAGGGGAGGCTCATGACCGACACGTCCCGCCCCAATGTTCCGCCCAAACTCGATCCCGAACAGCTGCAGCTGCGGGCCTCACCGCGCCGGGCCGTGCGCTTCAAGCGCGGCATAATCGTCGCGATCGCAGCTGTTGGCTCCGCCACCATCTTTGGCGTCACGATGATGGCGCTGCAGGGGCCGGCACTGCGCCTGAAGCAGCAGGCTGAAGAGCTTTACAGCACCGACCGCAACCCGACCGCCGAGGGACTTGAATCGCTGCCCAAGGACTATTCCGGGAGCAAGCCGAAGGCTCCGGTGCTTGGACCGCCGCTGCCCGGGGATCTCGGCCGTCCTATTCTCGAGCACCAGCGCCAGCTTGGCATCGCACCTGGGCAAGACGTTTCCGCCGAGGCGCAGCGGCTTGCACAACAAGCGATTGAGGCGCGCGAGTCGCAAGTCCTCTTCCGCATCGAAAACCGGCCCCAGCAGACGGAAGCTTTTGGCAATGGGCAGGGCGGACGTTCGCCTTTCGAGACGGCGTCTCCGCAGCCAGATACCGAAGGCCAGCGAGCTTCCGTCGCGCCGGCCGAGGGCGACCAGAACAATCAACAGCGCAAGCTCGATTTCATCGATCAACGGAACACCGGCGGGATCTACAACCCGCATGCACTGCAGACGCCGGCTTCGCCCTATCAGATCATGGCCGGTAGCGTGATCGCTGCAAGCCTGATCACCGGCATCAATTCCGATCTGCCCGGCCTTGTCGTCGCCCAGATCACCGAGAATGTGCACGACAGCGTCACCGGCAGCATCCTGCTCATCCCGCAGGGCTCACGGCTGATCGGCACCTACGACAGCGTTGTAGCCTTTGGGCAAAGGCGCGCTCTGTTGGTGTGGCAACGCATCGTGATGCCGGACGGCTCCTCTACCGAAATCGACAATCTGCCCGTGACCGACGCGGCCGGCTATGCCGGGCTCGAGGACAAGGTGGATTTCCATACTTGGCAGTTGATCAAGGGCGTCGCGGTAGCCACATTGCTGGGGGTTGGTACCGAGTTGAGCTTTGGGGAAAATGAAAGCGACTTGGTCAAGGCAATTCGTGAATCCACCCAGCAGAACGTCAGTCAAGCGGGCCAACGGATCACTGAAAAGAACCTGAACGTCCAACCCACGATCACCGTGCGCCCTGGTTGGCCGTTGCGCGTCATCGTGCACAAGGACCTCGTGTTGCGGCCATACACGGGGTGAACAGGAGGACTTCATGGCTAACCTGAAACTCGGAAAACTTCCGGACCGGACACCTTCGAAGATCACCATCACCGTTGGCGCCGACTTGAGCCAAGCACTCAACGACTATGCCGCACTTTACCGTGAGACCTATGGCGAGTCCGAAACGGTGGCGGAACTGATCCCCTTTATGCTGGTCGGGTTCCTGGAAGGCGACCGGGCGTTTGCCAAGGCCAGAAAGGAAGGTCTGCCGGGCGCCGGCGCGTCGGAGAAACCACGAAGGCAATCATCTTCCACACTGGACAACGGTTAGCGCTTGGTGTCGTTGTGGAGCACGCTAGGTTCTTGATCCTGACCGCGTTGCCGCCGGTCCGTACTCCACCAGTTCGAGTGCCTCCTCCTTTGTGCAGGAATTCGCCTGAGCGAGTTCGAGCGCCTCTTCAAGGAAGCGATGATTGCGCTCCTGTACATCGAGGTGAGCCGGCGTCGGAAAGCACGCGACAATCCATTGCCACACGCGGTGTTGAAACGAGCCTGAAGGCATGTCTAATTCCCAGCGGCTACCTTGAGAAGACACTGAGTCTGAGGGAGATTCAAGTTTCAGGGGAACAACTAAGCCTGCTAGACAATAAGTGCATAAAAGCCGTGGCTTTTTCTTGCGGCCGGCCTCGTTCTCTTCGGACAAAAATCGATCTTGTCACGATGCCGCCAGACCGGATGCTGAATGACAGCTTCTCGCCAACAGTAATTGAATAGCGGACCGGACCGCTCCCGGCCCCGACAAGTTGTTGAGTTCTCGACCAGCGGTCATTCTCGATGGTACCGTGGCGAAAAGGTCGATCGCACATTGTTGCGTGGCGCAATGATTTTATATAGGTTGGTATATGAAGGTTGCCGATATGTGAACCTATATAGCGTTAAATTGATATAGTAACGTATATTGACACCCGTCATATACGAGCCTATATCAGGCTAGCTCATACAGAAATCGTATACGCCATGAAGATCAGAACAGCTCGCGACATTGGAATCCTGATCAAGGAGGCCCGCACCCGGCGCGGCCTGTCACAGGCTGCCTTGGCCAAAATGATCACCACGACGCAGACGTGGGTGTCGTGGATCGAGAACGGCAAGCCCAGCGCCGAGATCGGCAACGTGCTGCTGGCGCTGACCACGCTTGGTG
Source organism: Mesorhizobium sp. LNJC405B00 (assembly GCF_000502615.1). NCBI lineage: Bacteria > Pseudomonadati > Pseudomonadota > Alphaproteobacteria > Hyphomicrobiales > Phyllobacteriaceae > Mesorhizobium > Mesorhizobium sp. LNJC405B00. The sequence continues at coordinate 75,629 of NZ_AYWC01000003.1, forward strand.
TGGAGATGGACTTTCAGATCCCGCCGGCGCCGACGTCGGCTGATCATCATCATAATGCCGATGAACGGCATGTCGACGATGACGACGACGAGATTCCCTACAAGCTCTAGATGACGATGATCATGATGAACCCGATCGACACCCTCGACGTCTATATCGCTGGCAGACCGGTTGGGGGGCTCCACCACCTGCAGGGCGGCAAGCTTTCGTTCTCCTATCACGAGGCATGGATGGAAGGCCCGGTGGCGATCCCGCTCTCCCTGTCCATGCCGACGATCACCAGGACCTACGAGGGCAAGGTCGTCGAGGCATTCCTCTGGGGCCTACTGCCGGATAATGAGCAGACCCTCGCCAGATGGGCGCAGAGGTTCCAGGTCTCCGCCCGAAACCCGTTTGCCCTGCTCAAGAATGTCGGCCGCGACTGCGCCGGCGCCGTCCAGTTCCTTTCGCGTGGCGACCAGATTTCCCGCGGCGAGAACGTGGAGTTGCTCACCGAGGCGCAGATCGGCGACCGCCTGCGCGATCTGCGCAAAGATGGTGCAGCGACCCGGCGAATCGGCGATCCTGGTCAGTTCAGTCTCGCTGGTGCGCAGGCAAAGACGGCGTTCCATTTCGATAAGGGCAACAATCGCTGGGGGATCCCTCTAGGCGACACGCCCACGACACACATCTTCAAGCCGCCTTTGCCGCACTTGCACGGGCATACCGAGAACGAGCATTTCTGCCTGCAGCTTGCATCCAAGCTCGGCATGGACGCTGCACATAGCCAGGTTCTCGACTTCGCAGGCGAAAAGGCAATCGTTATCGAGCGCTACGACCGCCGCAACAACGAGGGCAAGACCATCCGCATCCATCAGGAGGACATGTGCCAGGCCCTGTCGGTGATGCCGACGCTCAAGTACGAGAACCAGGGTGGGCCAGGTATCACGACGATCTCCAGAAAGGTGCTGTCGGCCTCCCTCGACCCCGTCCAAGACCGTCAGATCTTCATGGCCGCGAACGTCTTCAACTGGATCATCGCCGGCACGGACGCGCATGCAAAGAACTACTCGATGCTGCTCGGAGCCCAGGGCGAGGCCCGCCTAGCTCCGCTCTACGACATCTCCTCCATTCTGCCGCACCTCGGGGGAGAGATCCAATCTGAGATGCGCGACCTCAAACTGGCGATGAAGATCGACAGAGTCTATCCCATCGAGGAGATCATGCCGCGCCACTGGGGGCGCTGTGCGTCCTCAGCAAAGGTTGGCGGCGAGTACACGGTGCGGACGATCCGCCATCAGCTCGCGGTGATGCCCGATATGGCGTCGGAGTGCGCCCAAGAGCTTCGCCAGGAGGGGATCATCCATGAGATCGTTGGTCGCCTCGTCGACGCGATCGCGACGCGCATCAAGGGCTTGTCCCGGATCTATGGAGAGGAAGGTTGTGGAGGTTAAAGTCGGGCGGGGATAGCGGATCCACGGACTAATGCCGGCGAAACGGACGGACCGCACACTGCCCACGGGATTCTCGCTCTAATAGCGCGCGGCCCCGGGCCGGGTAGATGGCCGGTTTCGGAACCGGCCATCGGCAGCTTGAATGACGGAAATGGGGTCGGCTGCAGAACGGCAGCTTCCCGCCGAACGCGGTCAACTTTCTCTCCGGAAAATCTGACAATGCGGGCCTACGATTTGGCGTCGAGTTGTGGCGTTTTTCGACGGTCAGTATGATTTCCGGCGGTTGGAGATTTGTATCGGCGTTTGATGAACGGCCTCTGTTGGTTTCAAAGTGGATGGTCGCGTTGGTGTGTGGACAGCAGGCTTGCGGCGTCCCTCGATTGAGATCACCCGCAGGTTTTTGCTCTTGAGTTCATCCAGATAATCGGCCCACCACTGCATCATCTCGACGCGCTCGTCCCAGTGCTCTGCCCGGGCGTAGGCGCGCCGAACGTCGTTGTTCTCAATGTGGGCCAGCTGCCGCTCTATCGCGTCCGGATGCCACTTGCCGCATTCGTTCAGCAGAGTTGATGCCGTTGCTCGAAAACCATGCGCGGTAGCTTCTTCCTTGCTGTAACCCATACGACGCAGTGCGGCGTTAAGGGTATTGTCGGAAATCGGACGCGAAGCCGATCGAACACTAGGAAACAGCAGCGATCCATCACCAGAGATTTCTCTCAGTGAAGTCAGGACGCTGATCGCTTGCTTTGATAGGGGTATGCGGTGCGGCCGTCGCATTTTCATGCGTGCTTCAGGGATCGTCCACACCGAGCTTTCAAAATCGAACTCTTCCCATTCAGCGGCGCGAAGCTCGCCTGGGCGGGGAAACAGCAGCGCTATCAGCTTCAGACCGGCTCGCGTTGTAGGCTGTCCGTCAAATGCATGGATCGCCCTCAGCAAACCGCCCAAGGCCTTCGGATCGGTAATCGCGGCGCGAGACGTTACCTTCGGACTGATGAGTGCGCCTCTGAGGGCGAAGGTCGGATCTGTCTCGGCGCGTGCGGTCGCGATCGCGTATCGAAACACGCTGCCGATGGTGGAGCGCAGTCGCCTGGCCGACTCATATCGACCGCGAACCTCCACGCGACGGAGGGCGGTAAGGATGCTGGCCGGCTCGATCTCCCGAATGCACTTGTCGCCGATTATCGGATAGGCAAAGTCGAGCAGCCATTTGACCTTGCTGATCGTCCGGTCGGCACGTCCCTCCTTCTTCAGCTTGTCAACATATTCGTCCGCGATTGAGCGAAAGGAGTCCTTTGCCGAATCGGCCTTCCGCAAGCTGCGTTCCTTTCCAGGGTCGACGCCAGCTAGCAGGAGCCTTTTAGCATCATCGCGCGCCTCCCGTGCCTCGGCGAGAGAGATAAGGGGATAGCTGCCCAGCGCGAGCAGTTTCTGCTTGCCGTCAAAGCGGTAGGCGAGCCGCCAGAGGCGAGAGCCCGTGGGCTGTACCCATAGCTGCAGCCCGCCCCCGTCAGACAATTTCGCGAGTTTGGAAGCAGGGCGGGCGTTTCGACATTTCACGTCGGATAGGGCCATTCGTCAGGTCTCCCTTGGCTGTTTCGATACCATCAGGATGTCGAATACCAACGGAAATACCATCCCCCCGCCTCGTTGGATCAAATGCGCCCGAAGCGCTCTCTGTCACGCCTAATTGCGCAATGCGACAGCAAAAGATCAATAATTCCAGTCGCTTGCAGAAGCTGCAGCGTAGACGGTTCGGCTAAACGGAGTGTCGGGAGAAGAGGGGATGGTGCCCAGAGGCGGATTCGAACCACCGACACGCGGATTTTCAGTCCGCTGCTCTACCAACTGAGCTATCTGGGCCTCGCCGGCAAACGAGACATCGCCTGACCGGATTTCAGGAAAGCGCCGTGGGGCACCCCTTGAAAGCGCGTGGGTTATAGCACGGGAATCCGGCCTGTCCAGCGCCTAAGCGCTGATTTTCCGGGGCAATTGTCGCAGACAACACCGACGCCGGCAAAGCAGCAATTGCGTAAGGTCGGCGAAGTGGAATTGCGCGGCCGGCACCGCCCAAACCCTACTTCGGCTCGTCGCTCTCGTCCTCGTCATCCCGCGCGGTGATGACATAGGCGCCCTTCAGCCAGCGGTTGAGGTCGATGTCCTTGCAGCGCTTCGAGCAGAACGGATAGGTCTCGCGCGCCGACGGCTTGCCGCATTCGGGGCAGGGGCGCTTCGGGCGCAGTGGTGTGACCTTATCGTCCAGGCTCATGGCCGCGCGGTATGCCAGCTGGTGTGGACCTTGAAGCCTTCGCCCGAAAGCAGCGCCACTGTCTCGTAGAGCGGCAGGCCGACAATGTTGGTGTAGGAGCCGACCAGCTTGACGACGAACGAACCGGCGAGACCCTGGACGGCATAGCCGCCGGCCTTGCCGCGCCATTCGCCGGAGGCGACATAGGCGTCGATCTCCTCGCGTGGAAGCCGCTTGAAGCGTACCCTGGATTCAACCAGCCTTTGGCGCAGCTTGCCGCCCGGCGTAATCAGGCAGATGCCGGAATAGACCCGGTGCGAACGGCCCGAAAGCAGTCCAAGGCAATTGGCGGCGTCGTCCAGCGTCTCGGCCTTGGGCAGGATGCGGCGTCCGACCGCGACCACCGTATCGGCGGCCAGCACGAAACTTGGCGCATAGTCTTCCTCGCTTTTCAGCGAGGCCAGCGCCTTCTCGGCCTTTTCCTTCGACAGCCGCTTGGCCAGCGAGCGCGGATGTTCGGCGCGCAGCGGCGTTTCGTCGACATCGGCTGGCAGCACGCGGTCCGGCTCGATGCCGGCCTGTTGCAACAGTTCGATCCGGCGCGGCGAACCAGAGGCAAGCACGAGCTTCTGCAGGATGCTCATCGCGGTTCGCGCCGGACTGTTACTTGAAACGGTAGGTGATGCGGCCCTTGGTCAGGTCATAGGGCGTCATCTCGACCAGGACCTTGTCGCCGGTCAGCACACGGATGCGGTTCTTGCGCATGCGGCCAGCCGTATGGGCGATGATCTCGTGTTCGTTTTCGAGCTTCACCCGGAACATCGCGTTGGGCAACAATTCCGTCACGACACCCGGAAACTCGAGGACTTCTTCCTTCGGCATTCGATACCTTTGCTTGGATTGCAGTTCCGGCGCCCTGGAGCGCCCAGGCCGGAATTTCGGCGGAACCTATATGATAATCGTGCGCTTGTGAACACGCTTAGATCGCGTCATAAGCGACGCGCTCCAAGCTTTCGTTTTATGCATGTCGTTGTCTCAAAACCGGGACCGCTTTTGAGCGACATGCATCAATCCGCCGCGTTTTTTACCTCCGGAAGCAGAAAACGTCGGCTAATGCGCGCTTTCAGCCGTTCTCTCACGTCGCGATAGCTGGCCATGATCTGCTCGCGCCTACCGCCGACATCGGTCGGATCCGGCATCGGCCAGTATTCGACGTCGACGGCAAGCGAGCGGGTGAGTTCGAGCGCGGCGTGGTGGGCTTCCGGCGCCAGGGTGACGACCAGGTCGAAATAATCGTCCTCGAGATCGTCCATCGAGCGCGGCTGGCGCTCGCCCAGCGTCAGGCCCTCTTCGGCCAGCACCGCGTCGACGAACGGATCGCGCTCGCCCCTGTGCACGCCGGCAGAGGCGACGAAAGTGGCCGGCGGCAGCATGCGCCGCGCCAGCTGCTCGGCCATCGGCGAGCGCACGGCGTTCATGCCGCACAAGAACAGGATCGAGCGGGGCGCCCCAGTCAGGTCTAACCCCGCCAGTGCAGCACGCAGACCAGCGTGAACAGCCGCCGCGCCGTGTCGAAGTCGATGTCGATCTTGCCGGCCAGCCGGTCCATCAACGTCTGCGAGCCTTCATTGTGCAGGCCGCGCCGGCCCATGTCGATCGCCTCGATATGGCTCGGCGTCGAGGAGCGGATGGCGTCGTAATAGCTTTCGCAGATCAGGTAGTAGTCCTTGACGATGCGCCTGAGCGGCGTCAGCGACAGGATATGGGTGACGACATCAGCACCATCCTCGCGGGCGACCGCAAACACCAGCCGGGATTCGGCCAGCGAGAGCTTCAGCCGATAAGGCCCGGCGCCGTCATCATTGACCGGCTGAAAGCTGTTTTCTTCGATCAGGTCGAAGATCGCAACCGCGCGCTCATGTTCGACATCGGGCGTCGAACGGCCGATCGACTCGTCGAGCTCGACATCGATCAGCCTTGCGCGGGTTTGATCGCCGTCCGCCATCGCCGCCTACATGTTCAGCCGGATGGCGACGGAGCGGCCATGCGCGTCGAGGCCTTCCGCCTTGGCCAGCGCAATCGCCGCCGGCGCAAGTGCTCTCAGCTGCTCCGGCCCGAGCTTCAGGATCGAGGTGCGCTTGACGAAATCGAGCACCGACAGGCCCGAAGAGAAGCGCGCCGAACGCGCCGTCGGCAGCACGTGGTTGGAGCCGCCGACATAGTCGCCGATGACTTCGGGCGTATGGCGTCCCAGAAACACAGCGCCCGCATTGCGCATCCTGGCCAGGAAGCCCTCGGCATCGTCGATGGCGAGTTCCACATGTTCGGCGGCGATGCGGTCGACCAGCGGCAGCGCGGCTTCGATGGTCTCCACCAGGATCACCGCGCCGAAATCGCGCCAGCTGGCAGCCGCCGTCTCGGCGCGCGGCAGGCTCAGCAATTGGCGCTCGACCGCCTGTTCGACTGCTTTTCCAAACGCAGGATCGTTGGTGATCAGGATCGATTGCGCCGACACGTCGTGCTCGGCCTGCGCCAGAAGATCGGCGGCGATCCAGTCGGGATCGTTGCTGCCGTCGGCCACCACCAGCACTTCAGACGGTCCGGCAATCATGTCGATGCCGACCGTGCCGAAGACCTGGCGCTTGGCGGCGGCGACATAGGCATTGCCCGGTCCGACGATCTTGGCGACCGGCCGGATCGTCTGCGTGCCATAGGCAAGGGCGGCAATCGCCTGCGCGCCGCCGACGCGGTAAATCTCCGAAACGCCTGATATATCGGCTGCCACCAGCACCAGCGGATTGATGATGCCGCCCGGCGCCGGCACGACAATGACGATGCGCTCGACGCCCGCCACCCTGGCCGGCACGGCGTTCATCAGCACCGAGCTTGGATAGCTTGCCGTGCCGCCCGGCACATAGAGCCCGACCGCCTCGATCGCCGTCCAGCGCGAACCCAACTCGACCCCGGCGGCATCGGTATAGCGATCGTCCTTGGGCATTTGTCGCTCGTGATGGGATCGGATGCGGTCGCGCGCGAACTTGAGCGCATCGACCGTCTGCGGATCGGCGTCTTTGTAGGCCTGCGCGATGTCGTCCTTCGACACGGCGATGCCGAGACTATTGAGGTCGGCCTTGTCGAATTTCAGCGTGTAGTCGACCAGGGCAGCGTCGCCCTCGGCACGAACCCGCGCAATGATGGCGCGCACGGCAGTGTCGACGTCCTCCGATACTTCCCGCTTGGTGGTCAGGAAGGCGGCGAAACGCTGCGCGAAACCGGCATCGGATTGGATAAGCGTAATGGCCATCGGCTGCGTCTAGATCATGGTGAGATTTGCTTGAAATCTCATCATCATCTAGCCCTTTGTTGGAGCATGATCTCTGGACAAACGATTCCCGTTTTGTCCAACAAAAACCGGCACCCACTTTTTGGGATCATGCTCTAGACCCTGTGCACCGGACGCGAGGTGGCTTCCCAAGCGCCGCCTATGTCGGCAAGCCGTGCCTCGATGCATTCGACGTCGAGCATGATCGCGCCGCCGCCGGAAAAGACCAATTCGACGATGCCGGCCGGCTTGCTGATTTCGATAAAGCTGATTGCCAGAAGCGACAGCACCTCGGCCGGCCGATCGCGGGCAATGCCGCTGGTCTTGGCGCCGAGCACGCGGTCGAAATGCAACACCGCCTGGCGCCGCTCATTGTGCGGGCTGAACAATCCGGATTTCGCCTCCCAGACGAAGCGGTTCATGGTCAAAATGAAACGCTTGGCCGAAGGCAGGTATTCGAGATCCGAGACCTTCATCACGGCGTCCTGGACGTGAGCCGAGACGATGCTCAGATCCTGATCGTCGAGCGCAACGAGTTTGAGGGCTGCCATGCCGAATGCACACCTGAAAGTTGGTTTCAGCCTTCTGTTAGGCGGTCTTTCCGGTCCGTGCAACCGCGACACAAATTCAACCCGAGGCTAGCGCCTCGGGTTTGAAGTGTTGGCGGTGAATGAAGGCAGCACCAGACGCCTGTCTGTCTGAAGCAACTGCCGTGCGGTCAAGCCGAAATCCGCTCGATCACCGCGCCGCAATTGGAGAGCTTTTCTTCCAGCCGCTCAAAACCGCGGTCGAGGTGGTAGACGCGGTTGACCGTCGTTTCGCCTTCGGCCGCCAGACCGGCGATGACCAGCGACACCGAGGCGCGCAGATCGGTCGCCATCACGGGCGCGCCCTTCAGCTTGGAGACGCCGTCGACGATCGCCGTTTGGCCGGACAGCGTGATGTGGGCGCCGAGCCGGGCCAGTTCCTGCACATGCATGAAGCGGTTTTCAAAGATGGTCTCGGTGATGCGCGACTTGCCCTTGGCCATGGTCATCAGGCCCATGAACTGCGCCTGCAGATCGGTCGGGAAGGCCGGGAACGGCGCCGTCGTCACGTCGACCGGCGAAATGCCGGCGCCGTTGCGCCGGACGCGAATGCCGGAATTGGTCGGCGTGATCTCGGTACCGGTCTGGGCAATCACATCCAACGCGGTCTGTAGCAGCTCGGGGCGGGCGCCTTCGAGCACGACATCGCCGCCGGTCATGGCCACAGCCATGGCATAGGTCCCGGTCTCGATGCGGTCGGGGATGACGCGCACGCGCGCGCCCGACAGCGACTCGACGCCATCGATGGTGATAACAGGCGTGCCGGCGCCGGAAATTTTTGCGCCCATGGCGTTGAGGCATTCGGCGAGGTTGACGATCTCGGGCTCGCAGGCGGCGTTTTCGAGTACCGTCTCACCCTTGGCCAGCGCCGCCGCCATCATCAGCACATGGGTGGCGCCGACGGAGACTTTCGGGAACACATAGCGATTGCCGACGAGGCGGCCGTTCCTGGTCTTGGCCAGCACATAACCAGTGTCGACATCGATGTCGGCGCCCAGCGCCTGCAGGCCTTCAAGGAACAGGTCGACCGGCCGCGTGCCGATGGCGCAACCGCCGGGCAGCGACACTTTCGCCTCGCCCATCCGGGCCAGCAGCGGGCCGATCACCCAGAACGACGCCCGCATCTTCGACACCAGCTCGTAGGGCGCGGTCGTGTCGACGATGTTTCGGGCCGAGAAGTTGATGGTGCGCGAATAGCCCTCATTCTGCTTCTCGCGGCGGCCGTTGACCGAATAGTCGACGCCGTGATTGCCGAGAATGCGGATCAGCTGCTCTACATCGGCCAGATGCGGCACGTTTTCCAGCGTCAGCGTGTCGTCGGTGAGCAGCGAGGCGATCATCAGCGGCAAAGCGGCGTTTTTCGCGCCCGAAATCGGAATGCTTCCGGCGAGCTTGTTGCCGCCGACAATTCTGATGCGATCCATGAGAGAATGTCCCCTCGGCCCGAAAGGCCGGTTTTCGTCAGTTTGCGTATCGGCCCGTCTAGACCATTGGCCGGCTTGGTTCAAGATTCCTGAGCCCGTTGGCCAAGTTGGCCGGCCAGTGTGGCCGATATCGGTCAGTCCTTGTGCATTTTTTCAGCAGCCGCCAGGCCTTCCGGGCGCTGGTCAGCGTCACCGGTGCGCCGCGAACGCGCTTGCGTCTTGCGCTTCATGAGATTGGCGCGCAACTGCTCGGCCAGACGGTCCTTGCGGTTAGTCCCGTCCTTTTTTGCCGGATCAGCCTTTTTCGGTGGAATTGTCTTGTCGTCCATCGTTCCGTCCCGCCCGCGACTGGCAGGGCCTGCCGTTCAAGGGATAGCTAGCATTGTGGCGCCGCCATGTCAGCGAAACTTGTCTGGCAAAGCCTTTCACAGACGCCTTGCGCTTGCCGGTTCTATATGGCAGAAGCCCCGCCATCAGCGGCTGCGGTAGCTCAGTGGTAGAGCACTCCCTTGGTAAGGGAGAGGTCGAGAGTTCAATCCTCTCTCGCAGCACCAGTTCATTCCTTTGATTTTAAAAAGATGCAGTCGCGAAGTCGGGGTCTCGTTGCGGACCAAAAAAGCCGGCTGACGCAAAAGTGCCAATCCCGCCATCCAACCGTGGCCCCCTCGCCCGGAAACATTGAGAGAAAGAGGCTCTACGGGCCGGACGACTGCTCAACAAGTCCGGACCTGTCAACTCATGAACAGGCCGGACTGGCCGTATCCGGCATGCTGAACACTACCGCGCGCACGCTGAAAGCCAGCCGCCTCGTACGCATATCCACGACAAGAACACAGCTCGCCCAAGGACTTGCCATCGGCCGGCCATCATGATGCCATCTCGCTTGCGGAAGATAGCGTCGGGATTTGGGGTAGAGAATGCTCTTCGGGCGAACGGCAGGTGCGACAGGGCGCACGTGTGCGGCAATTGCTGCGGCACTGGCGCTGTGCCTATGCGCGTTTGGCCCCGCTTTGGCTGAAGAGCCGAAGGCGCTGAAAGGCGTCGCGCTCATCATCGGTCAGTCCGAGTACCAGCATGTCGGCAAACTGCCCAATCCGGAAAACGACGCCCGCGCCATCGAGGAGATGTTCGACAAGCTCGGCTTCGAGACAAATGTCGCCACCAATCGCGACGCACGCAAATTGCGGCGCGATCTCGAAGGCTTCGTCGACGATGCCGAGGGCGCCGATGTCGCCATCATCTACTATTCCGGCCACGGCATCGAAGCCGGCGGCGAGAATTATCTGGTCCCTGTCGATGCCGATATCTCGGCGCTCGACAATGCCGGCGAAAAGCTGGTGCCGCTGTCGTCCATCGTCGCCGAACTGAAGGCCAAGGTGCCGGTCACCATCGTTCTGCTGGACGCCTGCCGCAACGATCCGTTCCCGCCGGGCACGCTCCTGAAGCTGGCGCCGGGCGACGAAGGCAAGCCGATCGGCGCCGGCGGTCTCGGCGAAACGCGCGGCGTGGTTTCCCTGAAAGGTGGCGCCGAGGCCAAGGGCTCGGTCGACGACAGCCTCGGCCAGGTCATCGCCTTTGCCGCCGAGCCCGGCAAGGTTGCGCTGGACGGTCCGGCCGACGGCAACAGCCCTTATTCGGCAGCGATCCTGCGCCACATCGACACGATGGGCGGCGAGGAATTCGGCACCGTTTTGCGCATGATCGGCGAGGAGGTCTATCTCAAGACCAATGGCCAGCAGCGGCCCTGGGTCAATGAGAGCCTGCGCCGTCTGCTCTATTTCGGCACGCCCGCGGAGGCGCCGAAAGGCGATGAGGGCGAAATCCTCAGGGAGCGGCGCCAGCTCCTGCTGACCATCTCGACGCTACCCGATCCGGAGCGCCGCCAGATCGAAACCATATCGCGTGACGGCAAGGTGCCGATGGATGGGCTTTACGCCATGCTGAAGGCGCTCGGGGTCGACATACCCAAGGATCCGGCTGAGCTCGACAAGCTACTGCGTGGCCAGACCGAACGGCTGAAACACGTGTTGGCCGAACGCGAGACTTTGAAAAACCCGGACCCCGAAATTGCCAGGCTATCGAAACTCGCCGAACAGGCGGTTCAGGAAGGCGCGCTCGAAGCGGCGCAGAAATTCAACGAGCAGGCCAAGGCCCGCATCGGCGAACTTTCGTCTACGGTCGACCAGGCCGAGGCCGAGCTGAAGGCAAAGCGGCTGGAATTCGCAAAGGTCTTCGCCAGCAGTGCCAGGACTTATGAAATCTCCTTCAACTTCAAGGAGGCTGCGCAGGATTACGCCAAGGCCTTCGAGCAAGCTGCCAAATGGAGCGACGAAGACGCGTTCTACTACAAGGCGGCAGAGGCCAACGCTCTGTCGGAACAAGGGGACTTCTCCGGCGACAATGCGTATCTCGCCCAGGCCCTGACAGCCTATGAACAGGCATTGACCTATGTCACCCGCGAAAAGTTGCCGCTGCTTTGGGCGGCCACCCAGAACAATATGGGCGCCACGCTTGCTACGTTGGGCGAACGGGAAGCCGGCCGCGAAAACCTCGACAAGGCAGCTGCCGCCTATGAGCAGGCGCTGACCGTCTATACGCATGACGCCTACCCCGACGACTGGGCATCGACCTATGGCAATCTGGGCACGGTCTACTGGCGGCTCGGCCAGCGCGAGAACGGGACGGCGCTTCTGGAGCGGGCTGTCGCGGCCTTCCGCTCGGCGCTCGAGGTGCAGTCGTTGAAGAAACTGCCGCTGGAATGGGCGGCGACGCAGAACAATCTCGGCATCGTGCTGTCCGAAATCGGCGACCGCCAGACCACATCGGACAGTTTCCGCGCGGCGATCGAGGCGCATCGTGCGGCATTGACGGAATACAACAGAGAGCGCGTACCGCTCGACTGGGCATTGAGCCAGATCAATCTGGGTGTCGTTCTGGCGAGCCTCGGCGCGCGCGAAAAGGATGTACCGACGCTTGAGCAATCGGTCGCGGCCTTCCAGGCGGCGGCTGAGGAGATGACCAGGGAACGCGCGCCGGCGCAATGGGCGACCATCCAGAACAATTTGAGCACCGCATTCGAGTCGATCGGCGAGATCAACGGCGATATCGCCGCGTTGCAGCGCGCGCGGGAGGCGGCGGAGGCATCGCTTACGGTTTGGACGCGCGAGCACGCCGCGGCGAGCTGGGCCAACGGCCAGCTGACGCTCGGCAACGCCTTGCAGCGCCTCGGCGCCAAGCAGAAGAACAAGGAACTGCTGCTGCAGGCAGCCACCGCGTACCAGGCCGCTCTGTCCGAATATCCGCGTGAGAAACTGCCGCTCGACTGGGCTTCGCTGCAGCAGAATCTGGGATCGGTCAACGACACGCTCGGCGATCTCGATACGGGAACCGATTACTACATTCAGGCGGTGACCGCGTATCGTCAGGCATGGGAGGTCTATACCGCAACCGCCGCGCCGGGCGAGTTCGCTTCGATTGGTTACAGCCTTGCAGGCACGCTATCGAACTGGGGCGAACGCGCGGGGGACATCTCGACCCTGCGGCAGGCGATCGATGTCTACGGTCAGGTGCTCAGGGTTCGCACCCGCGACAAGGACCCAGCCAATTGGGCCAAGACGGAATTCCGCCTCGGCTGCGCGTTGATGATGTCAGGCAAGCTGGCCTCTGACGATCAACTGCTGCAGCAATCGGTCGACGCGCTGCGGGCGGCGCTCGACGGGCAGACGAAAGGCGGTGATGTCACGGAGATCGGCCAGACGCGCCGCGTGCTCGGCCAGACCCTGTCGATCCTGGGCGACAATACATCCAACCTGGACTTGCTGGCGCAAGCAGCCGACATGCTGGAAGCCGCGCTCCCCGCCTACTCCAAGGACGCCGACCCGGAGGAGTGGGCCAATATCAATTACGACCTCGGCTTTGCCCTCTACAGCCAGGGCCGGATTGGTGGCGACGCCACGTTCTACGCCAAGGCCGTGGAGAGCTTCGAGACGGCAGCGCGGATCTACGACGGTTTTCCCGACCGCATGCAATGGGCGCGCACCAAGGGCGATATCGGCAATGCCTTGCTGATGGCCGCGGACGGCAAGGACGTCGAGTTGCTCACCCTCGCGATTGCCGCCTATGACGCAGCGCTCAGCGTGGTAACGCGCGAGAATGCGCTGGCTGTCTGGGAGAACAATCAGAACAATCTCGCCGGCGGGCTGTCGAGTCTTGGTTACTGGGCGAACGATGTCGGCAAGCTGAAACGAGCCGCTCAGATCTACCGCGACCTCGCCACGGTGCGAACGATCACCCGCGATCCCGGTCTCTGGATCACCAATCAGACCAGTCTCGCGCAGACGCTGAGCATGATCGCGGCCCGCGAGCCTTCGGCGGAATTGTACGAGGAGGCGGTTGCCGTCAACCGGGCGCTTGCCGAGCAGATCGGTCGCGAGCGCGATCCCGAACGTTGGGCCAATGCACGCAACGATGGGCTATGCCTTGACCATGGCCGGCCGCGCCGAAAACAATGTCGCGCATTTCGAGGAGGCGGTGTTGGTCCTGCGCGAGGCGATCGTGGTGCAAAAGAAGATCAATTCGGTGCCGGCCGTCGCCTTCACGCAGGACAGCCTGTGCGACGTGCTGGTCGATCTGGGCGCCGCCCACAAGGACAAGGCGATGGCACAGGAAGCGATCGCCGCATGCCAGGACGCGCTCGTTGTCTTCCGCGCGCGTAAGATGGACGATCTCGCCGCCGGTTCCGAAAAGAACCTCGCCGAGGCACAGGCGTTGCTGGCCGAGTTGCATTAATCCGAGCCCGCGCTCCCGGATGCGGGCGAATGGTGGGCACGCCAGCGTTCACGCTGTTGCGCAAGCAGATGTCACCGGCTCGCTATGGCATGACAGAGATGCGATGTGGCAGTATCGGCTTGTGCGCCGGTCGCCACCCGTCATTCAGGACGACAGGTAATCATATTCCGTTGGAGCGCCAGATGACCCTATTCACCCGCCGCGGGCTTCTGAAAACGGCTGCGGTTGCCGGCGGTGGCGGCGTCGGGCTGGCAGCAATGACCAGGCTCAGCGGTTGGGCAGCTGTCACACCTGAGCCGGTGGTGCTCAAGACGGCAAAGATCCAGGCCAGGTTCATGGATATCGGCCAGACCCGCGATGTGCTGACTTATGGAGAGGCCGGAATGCCGCCGGTGCTCAGGATGAAAAAGGGCGAGCCTTTCGCCGCCCGCCTCGTCAACGGCATNAGAGGCCGGAATGCCGCCGGTGCTCAGGATGAAAAAGGGCGAGCCTTTCGCCGCCCGCCTCGTCAACGGCATCGACGATCCGACGACGATCCACTGGCACGGCATTCGCGTTCCAAACAAGATGGACGGCGTCCCCTTCCTGGTTCAGCCCTACGTCTACACCGGCGATCATTTCGACTACGCCTTCACCCCGCCCGACGCCGGCACCTTCTGGTATCACCCGCATTGCAACACGCTGGAGCAGATGGGCCATGGCCTCACCGGCGTGATCGTGGTCGAGAACCCCAACGATCCAAAATTCGACGCCGAAGCCGTCGTCAATCTGCGCGACTGGCGCCTCGGCGACGACGCGCAGTTCATCCAGCAATTCCGGCCGCGCGATGCCGCAAAAACCGGAACCTATGGCACGGTGCGCACCGCCAACTGGCTCGACCAGCCGCAATTCGACGCGCCGGCCGGCGGGTTGGTGCGGCTGCGGGTCGCCATCACCGATGTCACCCGCATCTACGCTTTTCGCGTCGAGGGTGGGGAGGCCGCGGTCATCGCGCTGGACGGCAATCCGGTGCCGCAGCGTTTTGCGCCCGATGCCTTGCTGCTCGGACCGGGGCAGCGCATGGAGCTCGCCATCCGCATGCCTGACCAGGAGGGCGCGATCGTCAGCCTGGGCGACATCAGGGGCACCAAACCCAAGGTCCTCGCCACCTTGCGCGCCACCGGAAGCTCGCTTAAGCGCGACCTGAGCGACCTCGCACCGCTGGAAGCGAACCCGGTGCCGGAGGTGGATCTCGCCAGCGCGAAACACATCGCGCTCTCGCTCAGCGCCACCGCGGAAAACGTGCCGAGCGACAGCATATGTGGCACGCTCGGCTACTCCTTCTGGGCCATCAACAAGGTGCCGTGGCCCGGCGACACGCCGGATCCGACCGCGCCTTTGGCCGAGCTGAAGCTCGGCCAAAGCTATGTCATCGACCTGGAAAACCTGACGCCGCAATCGCATCCCATGCATCTGCACGGCATGAGCTTCAAGGTGCTGTCGTCTTCGACGCGCCAGGTTCAGCCGGTCATCTCCGACACCTATCTCATGCAGCCCAACGAGAAGGTTCAGCTCGGTTTCGTCGCCGACAATCCCGGCGACTGGCTGCTGCACTGCCACATCATCGAACATCAGAAAACCGGCATGACGAGCTATATCAGGGTGGTTTGACGCCGAGGCGGGTCAATCAGCCTCTACCGGGGTTGGCCTCACCGGCCGGGCCTGTTGCCGGAGAAATTGCCGGTGTTCGCCGGTTTCGTTGGCAAAGCGGGGCCGTTCCCTGCTATTCCCGCCTGCAATCAAGAAGCCGTGGACACGCTTGCATGACCAATGTCGCCCTGACCGGACTGGCCCGCGATCTCGCCAGGCGCGCCGCCGAGGGCCGCCCGGTGCGCATCGGCGTCATCGGCTCCGGCGAAATGGGCACCGACCTGGTCACGCAAGGCATGCTGATGCCCGGTATCGAGATCTGCGCCATCTCGACGCGGCGTCCGCACACGGCGCGTGACGCCATCCGCATCGCCTATGGCGACGAGGCGATGGCGGTCGAGGCCGACATGGGTTCGAAAGTCACCGCGGCGATCGAGGCCGGGAAAATCGCCATCACCTCGAACGAGATGCTGGTCACCAATCCGCTGATCGACGTCGTGATCGACGCCACCGGCAAGCCTGGTGTCGCCGCCGATTTCGACTTGAAGGCGATGGAGCACGGCAAGCACCTGGTGATGATGAATGTCGAGGCCGACGTCACGATCGGCTGCTACCTCAAGCAGCAGGCAGACCGGCTCGGCGTCGTCTATTCGGTCGGCGCCGGCGACGAGCCGTCGAGCTGCATGGAGCTGATCGAGTTTGCCTCCGCGCTCGGCTACACCATCGTCTCGGCTGGCAAGGGCAAGAACAACCCGCTCAACCACGATGCCGTTCCGGATGACTATCGCGAGGAAGCCCTTCGCCGCAACATGAACCCGCGCATGCTGGTCGAGTTCGTAGACGGCTCGAAAACCATGGTCGAGATGTGCGCCATCGCCAACGCCACCGGGCTGGTGCCCGATGTGCCGGGCATGCACGGGCCCAAGGCCGACCGCGACCAGCTGGCCAAGGTGCTGATACCGCGCGCCGATGGCGGCATCCTGTCGAAGAAGGGTGTTGTCGACTACACGATCGGCAAGGGTGTGGCGCCGGGCGTGTTCGTCATCGTCGAGGCGACGCATCCGCGCATCGTCGAGCGCATGGACGATCTGCATATCGGCCACGGCCCCTATTACAGCTTCTTCCGGCCCTACCATCTGACCTCGCTGGAAGTGCCGCTGACGGCAGCGCGTATCATGCTCTACGGCCGCCCCGACATGGTGCCGCTGCCGAAGCCGGTGGCCGAGGTCTGCGCGGTCGCCAAGCGCGATCTCGCCATGGGCGAGACCTTCGATGCCATCGGTGAGACCTGCTACCGCTCCTGGACAATGACCGTCGAAGAGGCCCGCGCCGTCAGCGCCGTCGCGGTCGGCCTGCTCGAAGGCGGCAAGGTGCTGAAGCCGGTCAGGAAGGGCGAGCTCATCACCACCGACAACGCCACACCCGACCGCACGACCAGGCTGTTTGCTTTGCGCAAGCTGCAGGATGAGATGCTGTACGGGAGCTGAGATTGGATGACAGGCCAGTCGGGCTGGCCTTGTCATGACAACTCCCTATGTTGTAGTGGCACCGAACGGAGGCTTCCAGGATGAATCTCCAGATCAGAGACCCGCGCGCCCGTGACCTCGCCCGGCAGCTTGCCGAAAAGCGAAAGATTTCAATGACCGAGGCGGTGATCGAGGCGCTCGAATCCGAGCTTCAGCGCGAACGTGAACGAGTTCCGCTGGCTGAGCGGCTGGCCGCCATATCGAACGATCTGAAGGCCAAGGCGGGAAGCGGCGGCAGGGATGTGACTAAGGATGAGATCGACGAGATGTGGGGACATTCCTGATGTTCATCGACACCTCGGTGGTGATCGCTGTCCTCGCCGGAGAGGAAGACGCCGCCGATTGGAGCCGCCGGATCGGGCAGGCCTCGATACGGATAACATCTCCGCTGGTCGTGCTCGAAGCGGCGATGCGGCTTTCGTCGAAGTTGGTGGTGGAGCCGCTCTCGCCGAAAGGGCAATAGGAGACTTCCTGCGCGAAGCCGCGATCGAGGTGGTTCCGATCGAAAGAGGTGATGCCAAGCTCGCGATCCAGGCTTTTTCGAACTATGGCAAAGGTCGCGGCCACCCGGCTCAGCTCAACCTCGCTGACTGCCTGTCATATGCCTCGGCAAAAAGCCGTGGGATGCCCTCGCTCTACAAAGGGAAAGGCTTTTCCCACACCGATCTGGCCTGATCCTACTCCCCCAGTTCCACGATTCGGTCAGCAGCTTCGTCAGCCGCTCCCGCCCAGCAGGCCAAATGCTGCCGCGGTCGCGCCATGGGGCTGTTGACCTGCTCGCGCAACACGCCTGATCATTGCGCTCGTGCTGACGACGCAGACCATCGGCTGCGATTGTATGATCCATTCATATAGTCTGTCTTTTTGATCCGGGTTTTTCAAACGATGCCGAGATGCCAATCTCCGAACGATCAGTTGAACCCCATTGAGGTTGAAATCTTGCAAACCATTTGGACAAGACGCGAAACAATGAAAACCCTTCTGGCAATGGGCATGGTTGCCATGCTTCAGCCTCTGGCTTTTGCAGCCAAGGCCGCCGCCAAGCTGGAATGGACCTATTTTCAGGCTGACGAGAAGGGTTTCCGCCGCACGCCGGTGCTGCTGACCGGTGAGAAGGAAGCCATCCTCCTCGATGGCGGATTTACGCTGTCGGATGGCCGTGCGGTCGCGGATGCGATCAAGGCGACGGGCAAGACCCTGACGACGATCTATGTCAGTTGCAGCGACCCTGACTATTATTTTGGCCTGCGTCCCGTCGCGGATGCTTTCCCCGGCGCCAAGATCATCGCGGCCGCTGCGACGGTGGCGGCCATCAAAGCCAATGTGCAAGCCAAGCTGGATGTCTGGGGCCCGCAGCTCAAGGACAATGGACCGAAGGTCCTGGCGGATGTCGTCATTCCCGAGGCATCCGATATCACCTCACTTGAAATCGAAGGAAACAAGATCGAGATCGTCACCGTCGCCGATCTGAAAGACCGGCGGTATCTCTGGGTGCCCAGCCTTGAAGCGGTGTTCGGCGGCGTGCTGATCTCGTCCGGCGTACATGTTTGGGTTGCCGACGGGCCAACCGTAGACGACCGCAAGAAATGGATTGCCGCGCTCAACGAAATCGCGTCCCGCAAACCCAACATCGTGGTGCCGTCCCATCAGGTAGCCGGTGCACCGGACGGTCTGGCGGCCGTGGAATTCACCCGCGCCTACATCGAAGCCTTCAACGAGGAAGCCGGGAAATCGAAATCCAGCGTGGAACTGATTGCGGCGATGAAGCGGCGCTATCCTGATCTTCTTGACGTCTCCTCGCTGGAACTGGGAGCAAAGGTTGCCAAGGGTGAAATGAAGTGGGGCTGATGCGGTTGGCCCGGGGCTAAGGCAGGAGCACACGGGCCACCTACAGCCCTGACGTATCGCGAACGGTTTACTTCCCCAATTCCACCGACCGCAGCCGCGCGGCTTCCACCGCCTCGGTCAGCAGCTTCGTCAGCCGGTCTTCGCCCATCAGCACGGCAAGGGCTGCTGCCGTGGTTCCGTTGGGGCTGGTCACCTGTTGGCGCAGCACGCCGGGCTCCTCGCCGCTTTCGGCGGCAAGTGCCGCAGCGCCATAGACGGTCTGCATGGCCACCAGCCTGGCGGTGTCGGCCGGCAGTCCGGCCCTCTCGGCAGCAACCGTCAGCGCTTCGATGAAGTGGAAGATGTAGGCCGGACCGGACCCGGACACCGCCGTCACCGCGTCCATCAGGCCTTCATCGTCGATCGTCGTCACCACACCGCTCGCCGACAGCAGCTCGGCAACGAAACGCCTGATGTCGTCGGTCACCAGCGGGTTGGAATAGACCACCATCATGCCCTTGCCGATCGCGGCCGGCGTGTTGGGCATGCAGCGGATAACAGGCGCGAGATGGCCGAGTATGTGCTCGAAGGTGGCGACCGGCGTGCCCGCGGCGATGCTGACGAAGGTAGTCCTGCCGTCGCCGAAGCGCTTATAGGCGGCGGTGACGTCGCGGATCACCTGCGGCTTGACGGCGATGACGACGAGGTCGGGCTCTGCGTCGGCGGGGATCCCGTTCGCGTCCGCGGCGACACTGCAACCGAGGTGCTCGGCGCGCTTGCGCAATTCGGCATTGGGCTCGACCACGAACACGGCTTGCGGGGCAAGCTTGCCGGATTTCAGCCAGCCCGCAAGCATGGCGTAACCCATATTGCCGCAACCGGCGAGAACAAGCCTGATCGTCATTGAGAGCCCTCCGAGACAAGGGTTCTCCTTAGACGCTAGCGGGCAGACGGGAAAGCCCCTCAAGGGGTGCTGGATCAGGCCAGCCGGTCAAGGTCGCCGGCGCACCGCGATCGGCCGCAGCGACACTTGCCGCAAGCCAAGCACGCCGAGCACGAAGAACAGCCACACCGGGTCGCCGCGATGGAAGAAGAAGCTTTCCAGGAACGCGTTCAGCGCCGTGAACAGCACCACCATCATGAAGAAGTCACCGAGATAGATGTTCTCCTTGCGCGGCGGGATGCGCATGTAGTCGCGCAGCGGCGCGATCACGAAAGTGTAGACGGCAACGCACAGCGCCGGGATGCCCATCAGCACCGCAATGTCGAGATAGCCGTCATGGCCATGCACGATGGTCCGGATGTCCCAGGCCCGGTCGAAAGGCTGGTCCTGGCTCAGCAGCAGCGGCGTGCCCCAGAAGCTTTCATAGCCGTAGCCGGTCCAGGGGTTCTTCGCCAGCATCTCGCCGGAGAACTCCCACAGCGTCGTGCGCCCGGTATAGGTGAGGTCGGGGAAATAGGTGGCCGCCAGCTCTTTCACCGGCGGGATGAAGACGATGCCTAAGGTACCGATGGCCGTCGCAATGATCGCCAGTGCAAACAGGATCGGCGTGCCGAACCGCATGCCGATCAGGCCCGGCAGCACGACGATCAGGATCGAGAACGGCACCAGGCCGGCCGTCGTCTTGGATCCGGTGTGCAGCATGAAGATCATCGCCGCGCCGAAGATCGCCACGCCCCAGAATTTCTGGCCGCGCCGGAAGAGATAGAGGCCGGCGAAGCTGAAGCAGGCCATGATTGGTCCGGCAATGTTCTTGTGGGCGAACACACCACGCCACAGGCCGGCATGTTCGGGCTCCTGCGAATCGGCCGTATGCAGGGCCTCATGCGGAAAGACGATGAGGCCGATATAGGACAGGCCGATAACGACGATCGCGCAGAATATGATGACTTTCGAAAAACTGTCGGCATCGCGCGGCAGCACCAGGACCGTCGCTATCGTCAGAACGCCAAGCAGCGTGAAGAAGGCCGCGCGCATGGCCGAGGACGGGTCGGTCGCGTTGATGACCGAAAGCATGAAAAAGCCGAGCATCAGAATCCAGGACGGGCTGAGCAGCGAGCGCACCACCTTGGGGTCGGCGAACGTCAGCAGTGAGAAGATCGAAATGGCGCCGAGCGAACTGAAGCCGAGCTGGTTGACGATGTCGCCGCCGTCGCCGGTCAGTTCCGCGCCTGCCGGCTGAAACGGCCGGAACGACACGATGATGACGGCAAACAACAGCGCGGCAATCGCCGTCGCCACGCCGTCGCGGGTGACGATGCCGCCCAGCAGCAGCTCGTCAGTTCTTCTCAGGCTGCCTGTATTGCTCATTGGCGTATCCGAATTCGGCAAGCACGCGGCCGAGCGAGACATAGACGGGGTAAAGCGCCGTCGACAGCGATCCTGTCCGCGCCAATTTGATTGCGCCGCGCACGGGCGAGGCTATCAGCAGCGCCAGGCTTTTTGCAAACACCTTGGCGCCGGCGAATGGCGTGCCGGCGCGCTTCTTCTTTTCGACCAGGGTCGAGATTACACCGTTGCGTAAGGATCGGGCGCGGATCCAGTCAGCCTCGACGCGCCGGGCCGGAACGCCTTCGCGCACCTTTGCCTCGGCGCACCAGCCAAGCACGAAACCTTTCTGCGCCGAGCGGCTGAGGAAGTCGGAATCGCCGCCGCCCATGAAGTTGAACCGCAGGTCGAGGAAGGGTGGCCCCATGATGGTGAGCACATTGCGCCCGACCAGAAGGTTGCCCGAGGAATAGAGTGCGGCCACGCGCCCGGTCTGGCGATAGGGCGGCGCAAACACCGGGTGCTCGGCCCATTTGGCGTGAGCAGGATCGGTAAACACCGGCACTTGCGGGCCACCGACAATGTCGGCGCCAAGCGTCTCCGCCGTCCTGCACATGCGCTCCAGCCAGTCCGCGTCGGCGATCTCGTCATCGTCGATGACCAGCAAATGGCGGAAATCCGGAAAATGCAGGATCGCCGTCTGCCAGCCAGCATTGTAGGCACTGCAATTGCCCCGCTCATGCGCGATGATGACCATGCCCTTCATATCGTCGCGTTCGAACAGCGGCACGGCCGCCTGGGCGCCCTCACGCGCCTCGGCCTCGTTTTCGATGACGATGACGGCGAAGCGCCGGCTGGTTTGCTGTGCCTTGAGCGACGCCAGCGTTTCGAGCAGCAGTTGCGGCCGCTTGAAGGTCGGCAGCGTGACGACGGCTTCCATCGTCTCTGCGGCGAGCCCCGGAGAGCGTCCCGCAATCGATACCGAACCGTCCGATGGCAAAGGGATCATCCGCTCCAGCCGCATGTTTTGAATCTGGCTTTCGATAACACCGCGACGATAACGTTTCGTTAATCACCTTTCGCAGCGGCGCCTGCCGGTCCGCGCCTTTCAGCCGTTGCGTTGCGTGATTTAATCAAGGGTTCACCCAGCTTTGCTAGTGGCTGACGCCTGGATAGGTGAGATGCATCTGCTGTTCGCCACATCGATCGTGCCCGACGGCGCTCTCGCTTCGGGCTATGAGATCGCCAATGCTGCGATCATCGCCGCCTTGCGGCGCGCCGGCGTGCGCGTCACCGTCATCGGCTTCATCTGGCCGGGCAAGGCGCCCAGCGACCCCGAAAACACCATCGTGCTCGGCGCCGTCGACGTGCGCACGGAAAGCGCCTCGGCGCGGCAGAAGCTCGCCTGGCTTGGCAAGGCGGTGCTGTCAGGGCTCACCTTCGCTTCCGTGAAGCTGCGCGCGGTTTCCGACAGCGAAGTCCGTGCCGCGATCGAGCGCGCCGGTCCCTTCGACGGTTATGTCCTGAATTCCGTGCAGTTTGCCGGCGCCTTCGAAAAACTGTTCGCCGACCGTCCCTCGATTTTCGTCGCCCACAATGTCGAACATGGTTCGGCCAAAGAGAATGCGGCGGCAGCAAACAGTCGCTTCCAGCGCCTGCTGTTTACCCGCGAGGCCAGGCTGCTCAAGACCATGGAGGAGCGGCTCTGCCGCCGGGCTCGCTTCGTCTTCACGCTGGCCGAGGAAGACCGCGCCGCACTCGGCGTTGCCAGCGACGACCGCTCGGCGGTGCTGCCGCTGGTGACCACTGCCACGGCGCCAAAGCCGGTCAAGCCGCGCCGTATCGATTGCGACGCGGCGCTGATCGGCACCTGGACCTGGCAGCCGAACCGCATCGGCCTCGACTGGTTCCTGGAAAAGGTCGTGCCGCATCTTCGCCGGAGTTTTCGCGTCAGGGTCGCCGGCAACATGCCGTCGGATATCACCTCTGCCCATCCCGGTGTCGAATTTGTCGGCCGCGTGCCCCACGCCCAGGATTTCGTGCGCGGCGCCGCCGTCATTCCACTGATCAGCACCGCGGGCAGCGGCGTTCAGCTCAAGACCATCGAAACCTTCGAACTCGGCCTGCCGTCGGTCGCCACCAGCCGTTCGCTGCGCGGCATCGATCATCGCCCGGCAAATTGTTTCATCACCGACGATCCGGCCGCCTTCGCCGGCGCGCTGGAGGCAGCTGCGGCCGATGTCAGGGATGTCAATGGCAGCGCCTTCCATCGCCGGCAGATCAAGGCACTGGATGCCGCCATCAGGCTCGGCCTGGAAAAGCTTGGGCCGGTGGGGGAGGAGGTGTTTGCATGAACATGCACACCGCCCGCGCCGCCTTCGGGCTCGATACGCTGAAGACGATCCTTGGCATTTCGGTCCTTGCCATCGGCTGGGATGACGCGATCGCGCTGCTCGCTCGTCTGATTGCCGAGCGGCGCTTTACCAAGGTCAGTTTTCTCAACGCTCACAACGCCAACATCGCCTCTACCGATCCGGTCTTTGCCGAGGCGCTCGACGATTTCCTCATCCTGCCTGACGGCGTTGGCGTCGATCTGGCGGCAAAGCTGCTCTACGGCGCGCCGTTCCCGGACAATCTCAACGGCACTGATCTCATTCCGGCCTTTCTGCAGGCATCGGCGAGGCCGCTGACCGTCGGGTTGCTTGGCGCCACCCGCGCCAACGCCGAGGCGGCGTCGGTCAGGCTGGCCGCGCTGGCGGTGCAGCACGAATTCGTCGTCATCCATGACGGCTATTTCTCCCCCGCCGAAGAGCAGGCGATCGTCGATCGCATCGAGGCATTGCGGCCCGACGTGCTGCTTGTGGCCATGGGCGTGCCGCGCCAGGAATTGTGGATCGCCCGTCATATCGATGCCCGCCACTGCACGCTGCCGATCGCCGTCGGCGCGCTGCTCGATTTTCTCTCCGGCACGGTGCCGCGGGCTCCTCTGTGGATGCGCCAGCTGAGGCTCGAATGGTTGTTCCGTCTGTGCATCGAGCCCGGCCGGCTGTGGCGCCGCTACGTCGTCGGCAATCCGGTGTTCCTGCTGCGTGTCGTCAGGCAGAAATTCTCGCGTCGGCCCGAGCCCGCCGGAGAGTTGCGGTGAACAGCCGCGTCGTGCCGAGCCCTGCAGCCGAGACCGGTGCCCTGCCGCAAACGCCGACGGCGGCGGTGGTGACCGCCAGCTATGCGCCGGATTTCGAACGCTGCCGCCTGTTGTGCGAGACCCTCGACCGCCATGTCTCCGGCGTGGCGCATCATTACATTCTGGTCGAGCACCGCGACGTGGCGCTGTTTCGCCAGTTGGAAAACGACCGCCGCAGCGTTGTCGACGAGCGCGACCTGCTACCGCGCTGGTTGCGTGTGTTCGACGATCCGATGAGCCTCTTTCGCCGTCGCATCTGGCTCAGTCTCAAGACCCAGCCGCTGCGCGGCTGGCATGTGCAGCAGCTGCGCCGCATCGCCATCGCTGCGCATGCTGGAGAAGACGTGCTGGTCTTCTGTGATTCCGACGTCGCCTTCCTCAAGCCATTCGATCTGAGCGCCTTCTGGCGCGACGGCAAGGTGCGGCTGTTCCGGCGCGACGGCGTGCTGTCGAGCGACGGTCACGACGAGCATCGCATCTGGTCGCGCAATGCGGCCTCGGCGATTGGTATCGATGCATCCGAGGTTTCGAACCACGACTATATTTCGACGCTGATCGCCTGGCGCCGTCAGACCGTTACGGCGATGTGCGCCGAGATCGAGAAGGTGCACGCGCGCGGCTGGGTCGAGGTCATCGCTTCAGTGCGCCGGTTCTCCGAATGCATGATCTATGGCCGCTATGTCGACGATGTGCTGAAGGGCGCTGGCCATTTCCACGGCTCGGAGGAATTCTGCCGCGTGCACTGGACCGGCGAGGCGCTGTCGGATGACGAATTCCGCAGCTTCGTCGCTGCCATGGCACCGGGGCAGGTGGCGATCGGCATGCAATCCTTCATCGGCACCGATATCGGCCGCATCCGCCGCTTGATCGGATTGGCTTAGACTGCCTTGGCGGGCTTGCGCAGCGCCGAATAGGTCAGCAGCGCCGAGGCGAGATAGAGCAGCAGGAAGACGACATTGAGCGATACGACAAGCCTGGGCGTGTCGGCAATCGTGGTCAGCACATAGGTCAACAGCACCGCCTTCAGCCCCGCCAGCAGGCCGAGGTTGAGCGCCCTGAGCGCGGTCTGGCCGCGCGCGAACAGCAGCTCGGCCTGGTATTCGACCAGGTTGCGCAGTCCCGGCACGCCGATTGCCAACGCCACCAAGGGCGCCGCCTCGGCGACATTCCGGCCAAGTGCATTGGGGAAGAAATGCAGCACGATGCCGAGTGCGGCCAGCGCCAATGTCGACACCAGGAACACGCCGGCTTCGATACCGCTCTTGACCCGCAGTCGCGACAACAGCTCCGGCGCCCGCATCATCTTCTGCACCAACATCATCGAGAAGGTGCGGATCGGTATTGCCGTCAGGTCGACCAGCCGCATGATGATGGCATAGATACCGGCCAGATGCGGCCCGCCGATCGCCAGCACGAGCAGCTTGTCGAATTCCGACTGCAGGTAGAACAGCACTTCGGCTCCTGCAACATAGATCGAATCGGCAAGCCGCCTGAGATAGAGCTCGGTGCGCAGCCTCAGCCGCTGGCGTGGATAATAGAAGCCGAAGGCCAGCAGCAGCGAGGCGGCGTTGGCGCCGATGTAGAACAACGACCAGATCCAGACGCTGTGCTGGCCCGATAGCATGAACAGCACGGCGCCCAGCGCGCGGAACGCCGTGGCCACGATCGACAGCACGGCGGCGCGGCCGAATTTGCCGAGCCCGTTGTTGACGATCAGCACCACCTCGACCGGCCGCCACAAAAGCGCCTCTGCAAAGACGATTGCGGCAAAGACGGCCAGCGGAACGGTGCTGGCGAAGAAGATCAGGTAGACGCCCCACGAGGCCGCCGCCAGCAGTGGTAAGGACACGGCGCCAAGCAAAAGGAAGCCGGCGGTGAAGGTGCCGATCAGATTGGGGCGGATGGTGGCTGTGCGGTAAAGCGCCGAGATGAAGCCGAAAGCGAGGATGCGCGACAGCATGACGCCGGCCGCCGAGGCGGTGGCGAACATGCCGAACTCGGCAATCGACAGCGTGTTGGCAAGTGCGATGAAATAGGCAAGCGAGAACACCAGCCGCCCGCCGGCGCCGCTGATGGCTGAAAGATAGTCGCGAAACAGCCCCCG
Organism: Mesorhizobium sp. LNJC405B00; assembly: GCF_000502615.1. Taxonomy (NCBI): domain Bacteria; kingdom Pseudomonadati; phylum Pseudomonadota; class Alphaproteobacteria; order Hyphomicrobiales; family Phyllobacteriaceae; genus Mesorhizobium; species Mesorhizobium sp. LNJC405B00. The sequence continues at coordinate 101,970 of NZ_AYWC01000003.1, forward strand.
TCTTTCGGCGAGGAAGGTGCCGATGCGGGCGAGTGTCCGCCTTTGCGGTATGTCGCTGGCCTGCGTCATATCGAGGAAAGCCGTAAGCCGGAAAGCTTAACGTGCGGTTCTGACGCCATTTTACAGATCCCGGCAATGCGTGGCGAAGCGAGAAACTTTCACTTGCAGACTTCGGAAATTAACCTTTTGTTTCCCATGCCTGTTTAGCGTGACTTAACGATTGGCCGACCGCCGCTCCCGCGCCGTCGAAGGTAAAGTTTCGAGACAATGGTCGACAGGGAAAACCGTGAAGACTGGAGGCGCGAGCGCTCCCTCCTGGCGCTCGGCAAAGCCGTGCGCGGCGATGAGGCGGCGGATGCGTCGGCGGTCTCGATCGGTGACCGGGTGGATCCGTCATGGCGCGAGGATGCCGCCACGCGTCACCGCATAGCCCGCTCGCAACGCGAGGCGCGGTCGAATCCGGCGCCAACGTCACCGCCCGAGCCGCCGCAGTTCCAGGCCGACGGCGAACCCGTTTCGGCCGCCAGCGCGCGTGAGGAGCCTGTTTCCGGCCGGGGTCAGCAGCACGCCGCCTATGAGCCCCGCTCTTTCCACGAGCAGCGACCGGACCGCGACGACGATGACGGGCAGGAATGGAAACCGCTGATCGATCCGCTCCAGGTCGTCCGCGGCATTAGTCGTTCCAAGTTGCTGATCGTCTCGGCGACGATATTGGGGACTGTGCTCGGCGTCGCCGTCGCCGTTTCGACACCGAAGAAATACGAAGCCACCACACAGATGGTCATCGAGCCAGGCGACCTGAAGCTTTCCGACAACGATCTCACCCAACCGGTCGGGCAGCCCGATGCGGCGCTGGCTGTTGTCGAAACCCGCATCAAGATGGTGACATCCGGCAAGGTCCTCGACAAGGTCGTGGCCGATCTCAATCTCGTCGACGATCCGGAATTCAACGGACAGGGCTCTGGCGGCCTTGGCGTCCTGTCGCTCATTCGGTCGATACTGTCGCGCCAGGATGGCCCTGGCGGCGGCGGTGAAGTGCGCCGCCAGGCGCTGGCGGTCGGCAATCTGGCCAAGAGCCTGTCGGTTGAGCGCAGCGGCAAGAGCTTTGTCGTTTCCATCAGCGCCACCACTCAAAGCGCCGACAAATCGGCGGAGATAGCCAATAGGACCAGGGACGTTTTCCAGCAGGAGGCGGCCCAATACCAGTTCGGGATGGCCGGGCGCGCGACGGACCAGCTGACCGCCAAGCTCGATGACCTGCGCAAGAATGTCGAGACAGCGGAGCGCAAGGTCGAGGATTTCAGGGCCACGCATGATCTCGTCGACGCGCAGGGCCATCTGATCAGCGACGACCAGATGCTGAAGCTCAACGAGCAGCTCTCAGTCACCCGAGCCCGTACGCTGGAACTCAATGCCCGGGCCGCGTCGGCGCGTTCGCTGGACGTCAATTCGGTCATCAACGGCACCTTGCCGGAAGAAATCAATTCCAACACGATGAGCGAACTGCGCGCGCAATATGCAGTTTTGAAGCAGGAGGCCGACCGCGCCGCCGTGCGTCTGGGACCGCGTCATCCCGAATACCAGGCGCTCAGTGCCCAGCTCGACGGCTCGCGCGAGCGCATCGCAGGCGAACTGCGCCGCATCGCCTCGTCGCTGCAGGTCGACTTGAAGCGCTCGGTCCAGCTTGAGCAGGATCTCGCTTCCCGCCTGGCTCAGGCAAAGGTCCAGAGCGGCGACGTCAACAGCGATCTGGTCAGCCTGCGCGAACTGGAGCGTGATGCCACGGCCAAACGCTCCGTCTACGAACAGTACCTTCTGCGCGCCAAGGAGACCGGCGAACAGCAAAACATCAACACCACCAACATCAATCTGATGACCCCCGCGCAACCGCCGCTCGAACCCAACGGACCGTCGCGGGCTGTAATAGCGATGGCCGGCCTGCTGCTCGGGCTTGCTTCGGGCATCGGTGTCGGCGCCATGCGCGGCGCCTTTGCCAGCCTGCGCGGCGCTGCCAATTCGCGTTCGCGCGGCAGAATGGACGAGCGCCGCCCTCCGGTCGAGGACAAGGTCTATCGCGCGCCGCTGCCTGCGCCGCCGCCGCCGGCAGCACCTCCGGTGTTGCCGGTCGAGACCGCTCCCGCCCGCAGCCCGGGTCTGTTCGGCGGACTGTTCTCGGCGATGCGCAAAGCCACGCCGGGTAGCGGGACGTCAGGCGATTGGCCCGTCGAGACCTACCGCGCCCAACCAGCCGCCGAATATATAAGGCCGGTGCAGGAGCCTGTGGGCTATCGCCAGCCGGACTTCCGGAACGAGGTTCCGCACGCCAATCCCCCTGCGCAGCAGCCTGGCTACGCGCAGCCTCGTCAGCCGGCTGACTATGCCTATTCGCAGGCTCAGCCGATGCCCGCGGCGTCCGGGCCGTGGTCTTCTCCGCAGCCCGCTGGGGCGGCGCCGGAAGACCAGCAGGCGCAAATCGACGATATCCGCGCCAGCCTGCGCGAATTTCGCGAAGCGGTGCGCGAACTCACCGAAAGCCGTTCGCACCGCCGCTATTTCTGAGCAATTCCAGGAAAAGTGTGAAACGGTTTTCCCGGGAAAAGCGCGTAGCGCGCTTTCCCTTGGGAATTGCGTCAAAACAAGAAATAGAGCGGTTCAGCCTTTCCGTGAAAGGATGAGTCGCTCTGAGCCCGTCAGCACAGAATAAAAGCTGCCGGTTTCGAGTTTACGGCATGTGACGGCGCTTTGACGGGATTGCTTAGGCCAAATTTCGTGACAATGCCGCGCAGCATGGCGCCCAAAAAGCGCTGCCGTCGGGCTTTACCCGAATGGGCGGAACGTTTGGAACAACGACATGCACGAAGCAACGTTCAAGGCGCGCGCCGCGCCTTGGCTGGAATGATGTCGAGGATGGTTCATGGCCGAAGTGATTGACGGAAAGATCGTCGCCGCAGACGTGGTTCAGAAGGTCAAGGCCTTGACCGAGGACCTGGTCGCCAAGGGAAAGGCCCAGCCCGGCTTAGCGGTGGTCATCGTCGGCGAGGATCCGGCAAGCCAGGTCTATGTCGCGTCGAAGTCGCGCACCGCCAAGGAATGCGGCTTTCATTCGCTGCAGCACACGCTGCCGGCCGACACGTCCGAAGCGGCACTGCTGAAGATCATCGGCGAACTCAACGCCGATCCGGCCATCAACGGCATTCTGGTGCAGCTGCCGCTTCCCGCCCATATCGATGCCGGCAAGATCATCCAGGCCATCGCACCGCAAAAGGATGTCGACGGCTTTCATTTCATCAATGTCGGCAAGCTCGGCACCGGCGAACTCGAAACAGCCTTCGTGCCCTGCACGCCGGCCGGCTCCATGCTTTTGATCGAACGCGTGCGCGGCAAGGATCTTTCCGGCCTCAACGCGGTCGTCGTCGGCCGCTCCAACATCGTCGGCAAGCCGATGGCAAATCTGTTGCTTGCCGCCAACTGCACCGTCACCATCGCCCACAGCCGCACCAAGGATCTGCCGGCACTGGCCCGCACAGCCGACATTCTGGTTGCCGCCGTCGGCCGGCCCGAAATGATCAAGGGCGACTGGGTCAAGCCCGGCGCCACCGTGATCGATGTCGGGATCAACCGCATTGCCGCACCCGAGAAGGGTGAAGGCAAAACCCGCCTCGTCGGCGATGTAGCCTATGTCGAAGCGGCCAAGGCCGCCGGCGCCATCACCCCCGTGCCCGGCGGTGTCGGACCGATGACCATTGCCATGCTGATGGCCAATACGTTAGCCTCAGCCTACCTTGCGGCCGGCTTGAAGCGGCCTTCCTTCTGACCCAGAAAGCAGCTTCTTTGCCGAACCTTACTGTACCCTCTGAACGGCCGGTCGTGGATGATCCCGTTCAAGGGGGCCGGCAATTCGCGTTCCTGCTGGTCGACAAGTTTTCGATGTTTTCGCTGGCAGCGGCGATCGATACCTTCCGCTCGGCCAACCGCCTGCTCGGCCGCGATTTCTATGGCTGGACGACGGTCTCGGCCGACGGCGATCCCGTCATGGCCTCCAACGGCCTGCCGCTCAAGATCGACTATGCCGTCGCCGATTTGCCGCCCGTCGATATCCTGTTCGTGTCGGTGGGCCTGTCGGTCGAGTTCCCCGGCAAGAGCAAGGTGCTGGCGGCGCTGCGCAGCTGGGGCCGGCGCGGCAATGCGCTCGGCGCGTTGTCGGTCGGCTCTTACCTCCTGGCCGAAGCCGGCCAGCTCGAAGGCTATCGCTGCACCATTCATTGGGAAAACCGGGCCGGCTTCGTCGAGCGCTTTCCCGACATCAACTGCACCGGCAACGTCTTCGAGATCGACCGCAAGCGCTACACCTGCGCCGGTGGCACGACCTCGATCGACCTGATGCTGGAGATCGTGCGTGGCGACTTCGGCTCGAACCTCGCCAACGGCGTTGCCAACCAGTTCCAGCATGAGCGCATCCGCTCCGCCGGCGACCGCCAGCGCGTCGGGCCGGAGCGCGACCTGACCGGCAAGTCGGAGAAGCTAAGGCGCATCGTCGAACTGATGGCCGACCATCTCGACGAGCCGCTATCAGCCGTGCAGCTTGCCAAATCGGCGGGCCTGTCGGTGCGCCAGGTCGAGCGCTTGTTCCTGCGCCATTTGAGCGTCACGCCCGGTCGTTACTACATGCGGCTCAGGCTTGAGCGGGCGCGCGAACTGCTGCGCCAGACCAACATGCCGATCCTCGACGTGGCCATTGCCACCGGCTTTACCTCGCACTCCTATTTCGCGCAGAGCTATCGGCTGCAGTTCGGCCGTCCGCCTTCCGAAGAGCGGCGCACCACGTACTGACGCGGTGCTGAGCCGGCCTCGGAACAGGCCTCGGCCGGCGCCGATCCTGTTACACGGCAACCGTTCGTGACCCGCTCCGGGGCTTGTGCCCGGACGCGCCGTCAAATAGCTTCCGGCGCGGATCAGAGGGCGGTCTCAAGGAGATTTCCATGGCGGGACTTTTGCGGAGCGTCGCTGCGGCGCTGCTCCTTTTGTCGATGACTTCGCTCGGCTTTGCCGCCAACAAGGTTATCATCATTCTTGACGCTTCAGGCTCGATGTGGGCCCAGATCGACGGCAAGCCGAAGCTCGAGATCGCGCGCGAATCGCTGAGGACCGTACTGCAGTCGGTCCCGGGCGACGACGAGATCGGCTTCATGGCCTATGGCCACCGCGAAAAGGGCAGCTGCGACGACATCGAACTGATCGTGCCGCCGCAAGCCGGCTCGGCTAGCGCCATTTCGGCCGCTGCCGACAGCCTGAAATTCCTCGGCAAGACGCCGCTGACCGCAGCCGTCAAGCAGGCGGCCGAAGCCCTGAAATACACCGAGGACAAGGCGACCGTGGTCCTCATCACCGATGGGCTTGAAACCTGCGAAGGTGACCCGTGCGCGCTGGGCAAGGAACTGGAGGCCTCAGGCGTCGATTTCACCGTCGACGTCGTCGGCTTCGGCCTGACCGCTGACGAGGGCAAGCAGATCGCCTGCCTTGCCGACAACACCGGCGGCAAATATATCCAGGCCTCGGACGAGAAGGCGCTGCAGGAAGCACTGGTCGAAACCGTCGCCGCGCCGGCTCCGGCGCCGGCACCCGAACCCGCTCCGGCGCCTGCCCCTGAACCGGCAAAGCCCGAATTCAATTTCATCCCGAGCGTGGTCATGGCGGAAGGCGGCGATCCGATCACCGACGGCAATGCCTGGGAGGTCTACAAGGCCAAGGCCGATGGCACGCGCGGCGAGGCCGTCACCACCCAGTACAACAACTACGAGGCCAATCTCGAGCCGGGCGACTATGTCGTCGTCGCGCGCGCCGACGAAGCTCGGGCGGAACAGAAGGTCAAGATCGAGGCGGGCCAGGTCTACAAGCCGCTCTTCACCTTGAACGCCGGCACCATGCTCATCCATCCGAAGCCAAGCCAGGGCGCCGAGATCAGTGACGAAGCCCATGTCGACTTCGCCTTCCCGGGCGGCAGCACCACCCACTATGGCGACATCAGGATCATCGTGCCGGCTGGTGAGCAGAAGGTGACGGTTGCGATCGGCAGCGGCTCGGTGACCGAGAACATCCAGCTCGCCGCCGGGCAGACTGTGGAAAAAGACATAGTCGTCGGCGTCGGCCATGCCGCCGTCAACGCCTACTACACTGCAGGTGGCGACAAGGCCGACTCCTCGGGCATCAGCGTCCAGATCGTCAAGGCCAAGAAAAAGATCGACGGCTCGCGTGACGATGTCGCCCACTCCTATGGGCCCGACAGCAAGTTCTGGCTGCCGCCGGACGACTATGTCGCGGTCACCTCGCTTGAGCTCGCAACCGTCGAGCAGCCTTTCAGCGTCAAGGTTGGCGACAATCAGGACGTCAAGGTGACGCTGGATTCGGGCGTGCTGGTGATGTCGGCGCCGGGCGCCTATTCGATCGAGGTGCTGTCGTCGAAGAAGGATATCCAGGGCAACCGCAAGGCGCTCGGCCTGAACTATGGCGACACCTGGCAGCAGACTATCCCGGCCGGCGACTATGTCGTCCTCCGCCACATGCCCGATCAAGGCCATGACAAGGAAATGCCGGTGACGGTCAAGGCCGGCGAACGGAGCGAGATTACGGTTCAGCCGTAATCGCCATCCATCCCTCACCAAAGGGCGGCCTCAAACCGAGCTCGAGCCGCCCTTTTTACAAAATAGGCAATTATGCCTCAAGCCGTGCCGAAAGCACTGGCGCCGTGGTCGGCGCGGCCGACCAACTGGCGGAAACCAGCGAACAGCTCGCGGCCGAAACCGAACTCGTTGCCGATGAGATCGATGTCGGCCGTGCGGCGCAGCGCGAGCTCGGGCCCCGGCACCAGCACTTCCAGCGTGCCGGCATCGGCGTCGAGCCGGATGATGTCGCCGTCATGGATCCTGGCGATCGGCCCTTCCTCGACCGCTTCCGGCGTTACATGGATCGCCGCCGGCACCTTGCCGGAAGCGCCAGACATGCGCCCGTCCGTGACCAGCGCGACGCGCTGGCCACGATCCTGCAGGATGCCGAGCACGGTGGTCAGCTTGTGCAGTTCCGGCATGCCGTTTGCCTTCGGGCCCTGGAAGCGGATGACGGCGATGAAGTCGCCGGTCAGCGTGCCGGCCTTGAAGGCTTCGTTCAGTCCCTGCTGGCTGTCGAACACCTTGGCCGGCGCCTCGATGACGCGGCGTTCCGGCTTCACGGCGGACGTCTTGATGACGGCGTGGCCGAGATTGCCGGCGAGCACTTTCAGGCCGCCGGTCGGCTGGAAGGCCTTCTTGAACGGCGCCAGCACCTTCTCGTCGCCGCTCTGCAGCGGCGAGGCTTCACGCACGACGCCGCCATCTTCGCCGAGCCGGGCCTCGACCGCATAGGGCCTCAGGCCTTCGCCCCATACCGTCTGCACATCCTCATGCAGGATGCCTTCGTCGAGCAATTCGCGGATCAGGAAGCCGAGCCCGCCGGCGGCATGGAAATGGTTCACGTCGGCAAGCCCGTTCGGATAGACGCGCGCGAGAAGCGGCACCGCTTCCGACAGGTCGGAAATGTCCTGCCAGGTAAGCGTGATGCCGGCCGCCGCGGCCATGGCGATGAGATGGATGGTGTGGTTGGTAGAGCCGCCGGTGGCGTGCAGGCCGACGACGCCATTGACGAAAGAGCGCTCGTCGATCATGCGGCCTACCGGCGTGTAGGCGTTGCCGAGCGCGGTGATCGCCAGGGCTCGCCTGGTCGCCTCGCGCGTCAGCGCGTCGCGCAGCGGCGTGCCTGGATTGACGAAGGACGCGCCGGGCGTATGCAGGCCCATGATCTCCATCAGCATCTGGTTGGAATTGGCGGTGCCATAGAAGGTGCAGGTGCCCGGCCCGTGATAGGATTTGGACTCCGCTTCGAGCAGTTCTGCGCGTCCGGCCTTGCCCTCGGCATAGAGCTGGCGAACCTTGGCCTTCTCGTCATTGGGCAGGCCCGTCGTCATCGGCCCGGCCGGCACGAACACCGCCGGCAGATGGCCGAAGGTGAGGGCTGCAATCACCAGCCCCGGCACGATCTTGTCGCAGACGCCGAGATAGACGGCGGCGTCGAACATGTTGTGCGACAGGCCGATCGCCGCCGACATGGCGATGACGTCGCGCGAAAACAGCGACAGCTCCATGCCGGGCTGTCCCTGGGTCACGCCGTCGCACATGGCGGGCACGCCGCCGGCCACTTGCGCGATGCCGCCAACTTCCTTCGCGGCTTCCTTGATCAGCGCCGGGAAGGTTTCGAAGGGCTGATGCGCCGACAGCATGTCATTGTAGGAGGTGATGATGCCGAGGTTCGGCACCTTGTCGGCGCCGAGCGCCAGCTTTTCAGACGGGCTGCAGACGGCAAAGCCATGCGCGAGGTTGCCGCAAGACAGGACGCTGCGGTTGGCGGTGCGGCTGGAGGCCTCGGCGATGCGGCCGAGATAGCGCTCGCGGCCGGCTTTCGAGCGTTGGCGGATGCGTTCCGTGATGGCTTCGATGTCGCGTCTGGCTGTCATGGTCAGTCCTTTCGAGCCCCGGAAGAACGTCCTCCACCGTCTGCCGGGACTGCTTTGCGTGAAATCAGGGTGCCCAGAACACCTCTACCGGGGTGGGTGCCGCTTCGAGCACTTTGCGGATGGGCTTTTTCGCACCCGGTCCCATCGCACCGTCGAAGGCGGTGCGCTTGTCCTCGCCTTCTATATGCAGCGCGATGAAGCCGGCGTCGACGATCCGCGCCAGCGGCAGCGTCAACCGGGGTTCGCCGGCGCTTGCCGCGTGAACCGGCAGCACGATCCTTGATGAGGCCGGGTCGAGCAAATCGCCGAGATTCTCGGCGTCGGGAAAGAACGAGGCGGTGTGGCCGTCGCCGCCCATGCCGAGCACGACGACATCGAGGGGCCAGGGCAGAGCCTTCAGCGCCGCATCGTCGGCCGCCGCGGCGGTCTCGATGCTTGCCGCCTCATGGTAGAGCGGCACGAAGTGCGCGGCAGCCGCCTTGTTCTGCAGCAGGTTGGCCGCGACCAGCCCCGCATTCGAGCGCGGCGAGGAGGCCGGCACGAACCGTTCGTCGACCAGCGTCACCGTCACCTTGTTCCAGGCGATCGGAATGGCCGAAAGTGCTGCAAAGAACTTTGCCGGCGTGGTGCCGCCGGAAACGGCAAGCAGGGCCGTGCCGCGCTCGTCGATGGCCTTGGTCAGGCGCGCCGCGACATTGCCGGCAAGGGCTGCCGCCAGGTCCTGGCGCCCGGCAAAGCCGTTCCAGTTATAGACGGGCTCGCTCAATTGCTTTCGTGCCATGTCCGCCCGTCGCGTTCGATCAGCGCAATCGAGGCCGAGGGACCCCATGTGCCGGCCGTATAGCCTTGCGCCTCCTGCCTGGCGCTTTCCCAGGCGTTCTGGATCGGGTCGATCCACTTCCATGCCGCCTCGACCTCGTCGCGGCGCATGAACAGCGTCTGGTTGCCCCGGATAACATCCATGATCAGCCGTTCATAGGCGTCCGGCGCGCGACCGTCGAAAGATGTTGCAAAGCTCATGTCGAGCGGAATCTGGCGCAGCCGCATGCCGCCCGGGCCTGGATCCTTGATCATGATGAACTGCTTGACGCCTTCGTCGGGCTGCAGCCGGATCACCAGTTGGTTGGCTGAGATCGGCCCGGCGCTGTCGCCGAAGATCGAATGCGGGATCGGCTTGAACTCGATGACGATTTCCGAAACGCGGGTCGCCAGCCTTTTGCCGGTCCGGAGATAGAACGGCACGCCGGCCCAGCGCCAATTGCCGATCTCGGCCTTGATGGCGACGAAGGTCTCGGTGGAGCTGTCTTTGCCGAGTTCCTCGACATAGCCTTTCACCGCGCCGCCTGCAGAGGCGCCGGCGCGGTACTGCCCGCGCACGGTGTGCTTGGGTGCCTCATTGCCGTTGATGCGCTTCAGCGCCCGCAGCACCTTCAGCTTCTCGTCGCGCACGGCATCGGCATCCATCGACGATGGCGCCTCCATGGCAACCAGGCAGAGCAGCTGCAGCATGTGGTTCTGCACCATGTCGCGCAGCGCGCCGGCCTTGTCGTAGTAGGTGACGCGGTCTTCAAGACCGACGGTCTCGGCCACCGTGATCTGCACATGGTCGATATGGGCAGAATTCCAAAGCGGCTCATAGAGCGCGTTGGCAAAGCGCAACGCCATCAGGTTCTGCACCGTCTCCTTTCCGAGATAGTGGTCGATGCGGAAGATCTGGCTTTCGTGGAAGTCGTCTCCAACCACGTCGTTGAGCTTGCGCGCCGAATCGAGGTCGCGGCCGATCGGCTTCTCCAGCACGATGCGTGAATTCGGCGTGATGAGATTGTGGGCTTTCAGCTGGTGCGAGATGTCGCCGAACAGCGCCGGCGCCACCGCCAGATAGAAAGCGCGGATGCGGTCGCTTTCGCCGATCGCCTTTTTCAGCTTGTCGAAGCCGGCACCGGTCGTCGCGTCGGCCGATACGTAGGACAGCCGGGCAAGAAATGTCTTGAGTTCCTCGGCGTCGATGTCGGCCGGCTTAACATGCTGGGAAATCGCCTGCTTGGCGAAAGCCTGGAATTCCTCGTCGCTCATCTTGGAGCGCGAGGTGCCGATGATGCGGGTCGGCTCGGAAAACTGGTGGTCGCGCTGGCGGTGGTAGAGCGAGGGCAGCAGCTTGCGTTCCGACAGGTCGCCGGTGCCACCGAAAATGATGAAGTCGAAAGGCTCGACGGGAATGATCTGGCTGGTCATGGTCTGTCCGCTTTGACGCCGCTCGCTGTGACGCGGCAGGATATAATCTAATCGATTTAAACTATCCAGTGCCATGGTGTCACATCGAGGCCAAATCACTGCATATTGATTCGCTCCAAATGTGCCTTGACACTGGCTGCCAGCCGGAGGCTTTTCGTCAAGCGATGGTCCCGGGGCTTTCGCGCCTGCAACATAAAGCGGGAATGTGACGAAAACTAATGCGTGTCGCCCAGAAGTGCGAAGCGGTTCTGGGAGACAGACACGCATCAAAGAAAAAGGAAAATGCGCTTGCGAGGTGGGTCTTCAATGAGCGGAAAAAGCATGCGTCTGGAAAACAAGGTTGCCGTCATCACGGGTGCTGCGTCAGGTTTCGGCGAAGGCATGGCCAGGCGCTTTGCCGAAGAGGGCGCCAAGGTCGTCGTCGCCGACCTCAACGCCAAGGGCGCGGAGCGCGTTGCAGCAGAGATCGGCCAGGCCGCGATCTGGACCCAGACCGACGTTTCGCAGCGTTCCGAATTCGACGAGATGGTCCATGCCGCAAAAAGCGCCTTCGGCCGCATCGATATCATGGTCAACAATGCCGGCTACACCCACCGCAATGGCGACATGCTCGACGTCGACGAGGCGACCTTCGACCTGATCACTTCAGTCAACATGAAGGCGATCTATCACGCCGCACTTGCCGTGGTGCCGATCATGGAGCGGCAGGGCGGCGGCGTCATCCTGACCACGGCTTCGACCGCCGGTCTGCGGCCGCGGCCGGGGCTCACCTGGTACAATGCCTCGAAGGGCTGGGCGATCACCGCGACCAAGTCGATGGCGGTCGAACTCGCGCCCAAGAACATCCGCGTGAACTGCCTTTGCCCGGTCGCCGGCGAGACCGGCATGCTGGAGAAATTCATGGGCACTGACACGCCGGAGATCCGCGAGAAATTCCGTGCCTCGATACCGCTCGGCCGTCTGTCGACGCCGCTCGATATCGCCAACGCTGCGCTTTGGCTTGCGTCGGACGAAGCCGCCTTCATCACCGGTGTGGCGCTGGAGGTCGACGGCGGCCGCTGCATTTGAGCAATTCGGGAAGTACCTCGCTGTTCGCAATGCATGGCAGACAGAGCAATGTCGGCAAGAGTTCGCATCGGTGCGCCGGCCGGCCGAGGAACGAACAGTTGACGTCGTCACGCCGGACCCCAGTTTGACTTCTCGATCCCCCGAAAGGCATAACGGATCGTGGATAGTGTTGGCGGGTGATGAAGATCAGGCAGCAGAAAAGTCGCTACGATCTGGGATGGCGGCTGCGGCTTTACCTGGCCAAGCGTGCGCGGGCGCGAAGCAAGGCAATTTTCATCGGTGTTACCGGAAGCTCCGGCAAGACGACGGCGGGAAGCCTGCTTGGACACATCCTGGCTGGCCAGGGTTCGGTCCACACACAGGTTCTGGCCAACACTATGAAACTGTTGGTCTCGACCCTATCCAGGCGAATGGGAAAGGGCGGCAAAACCGACTACGTCGTCTTCGAGGCTGCTGCATTCGGCCCGGATACAATGAAGCCCATGGCCGAGTTGCTTCGCCCCGACGTGGCTGTTGTCACAATGGTCCGGCTGGAGCATCGGGCCAGTTTCAAGACTGTGGAAAACGTCGCTCGAGAAAAGAGCGCCCTAGTCGCGGCGCTGGAGCCGGGCGGCTTCGCGATGCTCAATGCCGATGACCCTCTTGTGATGGGCATGGCCTCGGCGAGCTATTGCCGTTCCGTCACATTCGGCACATCGGAGCAGGCGGATTATCGCGTCAGCGATATCGAGGCAGCCTATCCCAAGCCGTTGCGGTTCTCGCTCCACTGGCGCGGCGGTGTGCTCGATATCGAGACGTCGTTCCCCGGCCAGCATTTCTGGCTGCCGACGTCAGCGGCGGTTGCATCCGCTCTTGAACTGGGCGTGCCTGCGCAGATGGTCAAGGACAGAACCGCGACGTTCCAGCCTCTGGAAAATCGCGGCCAGGTGCTCGTCCCCGCGGGCGGCCCCCACTTCATCGTGGATGCCGCAAAGGCGCCCTGGCATTCGCTGAGCCTTGCCTTCGACATGGTAGCCGGATCGACATTCGGGCGAAAACGTATCGTTCTTGGCCAGCTATCGGATTTTTCCGGCTCGAATAACAGATATGCCCAAGCCTACAGCAGCGCGCGCGAGATTGCAGACCAGGTGATTTATGCCGGCGATCATGCCCATCGCTCCAAGGCGAACCAGGCAGATCGCGACAGCGGCCGCTTCATCGAATTGCGCACGGCCAGGGAAGTGTCGGACTACATCGCCCAAACCGCGCAGCCTGACGAGTTGATCCTGCTCAAGAGCTCGTCCAATCTGCACCTCGAGCGTGTCGCTCTTGCCTGGACCCACGACGTCCAGTGCTGGGTTTCGGTATGCGGCAAGACCGAGGGATGCGAGCAATGCGGCCTCTATGAAGTGCCGTTTGAGCAGCACCGTGAGTTTGTGGCGCAGAGAAAATCGAAGCGCCGCAAGCACAGACTGCTGCGGCTCCTCGGCCGCTAGAATCTTTGGCTGAAGCACGCCAGCGCCCGTTTGACTCTGGAACTTGGCACGACGCATATTAGGCTGGGCTAAAAGCTGGCGGGGTGTGAAACTGGAATTGCTGAAAATTCGCAAGGACTTGGGCTGGGCGCTGCGACGGCTGCAGGCGCGCTGGGTGCGGGCGCGTAACAAGGCGACGTTCATCGGCATTACCGGCAGCTCCGGCAAATCCACATCCACCAGCCTGCTTGCACACATACTGGCCGCCCAAGGCAAGGTGCATCTACAGGCCCAGGCCAATACAATGCCTGCGCTCATCCGAACGCTTTACAAGCGCCTGAGGAAGGCCGGCAAAGTCGATTACGTCGTTTTCGAAGCCGGCGCTTCCGACTTCGGCACGATCAGCGCCATGGCGCAGATGCTGAAGCCGAGTGTGGCGGTGGTTACGATGATCCGTCTGGAGCATTTCGGCAAGTTCAAGACTCTGGAAGCTGTGGCGGGAGAGAAGCGGGCGCTGGTCGGGGCACTCCAACCCGATGGACTTGCGGTTCTCAATTGCGATGACCCACTGGTGATCGGCATGGCGTCTGGCGCGAAATGCCGGATTGCGACCTTCGGCCAGTCCGGCGAGGCAGACTACCGCGTGAGTGACGTGCATGCCGCGTATCCGGAATTGCTGCGGTTCACCCTTCATTGGCGCGGTGGCAGCCTGAATATTCAAGCGCCTTTTCCCGGCGAGCAATTCTGGCTGCCGACTGCAGCGGCTGTTGCCGCCGCCTTGGAACTTGGGGTCCCGCCAGAGCAAGTCGTAGCGAGAACGGCATCGTTTGCACCACTGCCCAACCGCTCTACGGTGCAAGAGGTATCCGCGGGTCCGAAATTCCTGGTCGATACGGCCAAAGCGCCCTGGCATTCGCTCAACATTGCCCTGGAGATGATTGCAAAGGCCAAGGGTGCTCGCAAGCGCATTGTGCTGGGGCAGATATCGGACTACGCCGGCTCGTCGAGGAAATACGGCGCCGCCTACAACATCGCGCGCGAAATCGCCGATGAGGTCATTTATACCGGCGACAATGCGCATCGCTCGCGCGCCAGCCAGGCCGACCGCGACAGCGGCCGTTTCATTGAGCTTCGCACTGCCAAGGAAGTTTCGGATCATATCAAACGGACGGCAGTCCCAGGAGAACTGATTCTGCTGAAAAGTTCGTCCAACCTTCATCTGGAAAGGATCGCGCTCGCCTGGACACACGACGTCAAATGCTGGGTCCCGATATGCCGCAAGTCGGAAAGCTGCCAAATGTGCGGCCTCTACGAGGTGCCGTTCGAGGAACACCGGGATTTCCTGGCTAAGCGCAAACTTGCTCGCAGGAGACACCGTTTCAGGTGGTTGCTCGGCGGCTGACCAGATCTGGCGGCTTGTGTCTCAAGCCCCGGTCTTGATGTAGCTCTTGTAGATCCAGCCGCGCTTGCCGTTGTAGACGATCTGGCACCATTTCTTGCAACTCACCACCTGCACCGACGACTTGGCGGGCACGGTGCCCATGGCGGCGGCGTTTTTCTGCGGACCGCTGCGCATTGTCACCGTCCTGAGGATGCGTCCGGTGTCGGCGGCAGCAGCCACCTTCTGTGGCTTGGCCTTGGCCTGGGTATCGTTCGTTGCGGCGGAAGATTGCTCGTCTGGAAGTTGCGGTTTTGGCGTCGGTATGGCGGCGGTTTCCGCGTCGTCGTCATTGGCGGGAGCAGCGACCTTTGACAACTGCGTCGTGGCGTCGCCCTGGGCCGCCGGTTCTTCGAATGCCGCGGCATCGGACGGTTTGGCGGCAGCCTGCTCGGTAGGCGCCTGATCGGATGGCGTCGCGGCAGGGTCGCTGTTGGATTGCGCCGCAGTCCAGCGCGGATCGTTGGCCGACAGCGGCGGCATCGCAGCCCCACCCACAGCGACCGTCGATGAAACCGCGTCGCCCTTGCGCGCGGCTTGTGGCGCCGCTACCGCGGTAGCCGTCGCCGCGACCGGGGCAATCTTGGTCGTCTTGACCGGAAAAGTCGGAACGTTCTGCTGTGTGCTGGCGATCGCTTGCCGGTCGTTGGCCGGCAATGCCAGCCAAAGCGCTATGCCCGCCACGCCAAGCAGCGCTGCGGTGCCGACCGCGGCGATCACCAGATGCGAATTCGTGCGCACCCCCTGCCAGAAGGAGGGCCGCATGTCATAACCGAATTGCATGGCGAAGCGCCGACGTTCCGGCGCGCCGAAACTGAAGGGCTCGTTCACTCTTGCCACCTCCAAAAGATGAGCCGGTGTTCTTTCGATCGGCGCCGGCAGCCCGGCATTCGATCGGCATCGGTCCCAACAACAAAGCGGGCAGGCCCGCAGAAGTCCCCGTTCAATCGCCCAGAACCGGCATCCTTTGCCCTTGATTGTGGCATCAGTGCGCCCTCAAGGGGAATTGTGCGCTCTTGTTAAGGATTCTGCAACGTCTCGTTGCGGCAACCAACAGCTCAATAGAATCGGCTCAGTACCAGCCCCGGCTGATATGAGATACTGTCCCTATATTCGGTCCCTCAGGGCAAACCAGTTCAGTGCCAGGAACAATAATGGTGTTCTAAAGCGCCGGCCACCGGGAAAAGCCGGGATGTTCAGGTCCTCGATCAGCTTCAGTCTGTCGCGGTTGCCGGCGACGGTCTGGGCATAGAGCTTGCCGAAGAAGTTCGACAGCATCACGCCGTGGCCGGAATAGCCACCGGCCGAGATCACATTGGGCATCACCTCGCGCACGAACGGTTTCCTGGGCATGGTGATGCCGACATAGCCGCCCCAGCCATGGGTGATCTCGACATCGCTCAGCTCCGGATAAAGCTCGGCTATCTGCCGGCGGATATGGACATGGATGTCCTTCGGATCGTTGACGCCATAGACCTCGCGCCCGCCGAACAGCAGCCTTCCATCCCTGGATTTGCGGAAATAACGCACGACGAAACGCGAATCGTCGACCGCCTCGCCGCCCGGCAGCACTTTCGAATCGACGCCCAGCGGCACCGTCGCGCCGATGAAGGAACCGATGGGCATGATGTGCGCGGCACTCACCGGCTCGAGCGTGCCGCCATAGGCATTTACACCGATCAGGCATTTCTGGGCGGTGATGGTTCCTCTCGAAGTCGTCACCCTGACCTTGCCGCCGCTGGAGGTAACACCGGTCGATAGTGTCTGCTCGAACAGGTGCGCGCCGGCCGCTGCCGCGACCTTTGCCGTGCCGATCACCAGCTTCATCGGGTGGATGTGTCCGGTGCCGGTGTCGCGGGTGCCGGCGAAGTAGCGTGTGGAGCCCAGCCGTTCGGCCGTTTCCCTGGCATCCATGAAGGCGATGTGCGGATAATTGAAGCGGCCCGCCATGATCTCGGCATGCGCCTTGTAGTCGTCGAGATAACGCGGCTTGTGCGCCACGGACAACTGGCCGGGCATATAGTCGATGTCGATCTGGTTGACGGCGGCGAATTCGAGCAGGTGCGCTTTCGCCTCCTCGGCAAGGTCGAACAGCGCCTTGGCGCGGGAGAAGCCGTATTCGGCCTCCATCTCTTCGGCCCAGGCGCGCTGGCCCGTGCCGAGCTGGCCGCCATTGCGCCCTGAAGCGCCGTCGCCGAAGCGATGCGCCTCGATCAGAACGACGTCGGCTCCCGCCTTCGCCAAATGAGCGGCCGCCGACAGCCCGGTGAAGCCACCGCCGACGACGACGACGTCGCAGCTGCGGTCGCCGTCCAGGGCAGGGTACTCAGGGCGTGGTCCGGCTGTGTCTTCGTACCAGGAGCGACCGGGGGAGATAGGTGATTGGTAAGGCATGGGGGCACCAGCCAATGGTGAATGGTGAATGGCTGCGAGACGCACGTCGTCTGCGCTCATCCATCCAATATGAAACTACTCAGCATTCACTATTCACCATTCACACGACGAAGTCGCCGCTCACACGTTGAGCAACAGATACTCCCGCTCCCACGGGCTGATCACTTCCATGAAGGTCTCGAACTCCGCCCGCTTGATCGCTGCATAGGTTGCGGCAAAGGACTTGCCCAAAAGGGCGCACAGCTCCTCGTCGCCCTCAAACAGGTCGACGGCTTCGAGCAGGCCGCGCGGCAGGTCGATCTCATCGGCGTTTGCGGTGGTCAGCACCGGAGGCTCGGCCTTGATCTTGTTGGTGATGCCGATCAGCCCGCAGGCAAGTGAGGCCGCCAGCGCCAGATAGGGGTTGGCGTCGGAAGACGGGATGCGGTTTTCGACACGCCGCGCCGCCGGATCCGAGCGCGGCACGCGGAACGCCGTGGTGCGGTTGTCATAGCCCCATTTGTTGTTGACCGGCGCCGAGGCCGACTGCGTCAGCCGGCGGTAGGAATTGACGTAAGGGGCAAACATCACCAGCGCGTTCGGCACATGCTTCTGCATGCCGCCGATGAAATGGAAGAAGTCGTCGGTTTCCGAGCCGTCCTTCGCCGAAAAGATATTCAGCCCGGTCTTCTTGTCGATGATCGACTGGTGGATGTGCATGGCAGAACCTGGCTGGCCCTGGATCGGCTTGGCCATGAAGGTGGCATAGATCTCATGCTTCAGCGCTGCCTCGCGGATGGTGCGTTTGAACATGAACACCTGGTCGGCGAGCTCGACCGGATCGCCGTGACGCAGATTGATCTCGAGCTGGCCGGCGCCTTCCTCGTGGATCAGCGTGTCGATCTCCAGGCCCTGGCTTTCGGAGAAATGGTAGATGTCGTCGATCAGTTCGTCGAACTCGTTGACGCCGGCGATCGAATAGCCGGCGCCGCCGCCGATTGCCCGTCCGGAACGCCCGACGGGTGGGGTCAGCGGATAATCCGGGTCGGGGTTCTTGCGCACCAGATAGAATTCGATCTCGGGCGCCACCACCGGCTTCAGCCCGCGCTTGTCATAGGCTGCTACCACGCGCTTCAGGACGTTGCGCGGCGTGAACTCGACCGAACGGCCATCCTGATGGACGAGGTCGCAGATGACGGCGGCCGTCGGGTCTTCTTCCCACGGCACCACGGTCAACGTCGACAGATCCGGCATCAGCTTCAGGTCGCCATCATCCTCCGGATAGTGGAAACCGTTGCCGTCCTCGGGATAGCCGCCCGAAATCGTCGTCATGAACACTGCCGACGGCAGCGCCAGCGAGGTGTTGGAAGTGAATTTCTTCGACGGCATCATCTTGCCGCGCGCGACGCCAGCCTGATCAGGCGTGATGCATTCTATGTCTTCGATGCCGCGCCATTCCAGCCAAGCGCTGACTTCCTTCCAGTTCTTCACGCCGCGTTGATTTTTCACGAAGGCAGGCGTTCGGACGCGTCCTCCGCGGGTCGACGGACGGACTTCCTTTTTCGCAGGCGGCATCATTCACCAGTTTGGGTTGCAATTATCACAGTATAGCTGTTGCCGGTGATGGAAGGGAAGGGGAGCTGCCTGTCTTCGGCTTCCTGGTTGAAAATCGCGCCACGCAGATTAGGGTCAACCTCCCGCAGATCGAGCAGCAGAAGACACCGTATGCCAGGCAAATTGACCACTATCGGCTTCGACGCCGACGATACCCTATGGCAGAACGAACAGTTCTTCCGCCTGACCGAGAAGCATTTTGCAACCCTGCTCGCCGACCATGGCGAGGCCGAGCACATTTCGGCACGGCTGCTGGAGGCCGAGAAGCGCAACCTTGCCGTCTACGGCTTCGGCATCAAGGGCTTTACCTTGTCGATGATCGAAACGGCGATAGAAGTGACCGAGGGCCGTGTGCCGGCCTCGACGATCGCCGAAATCCTTGCCGCCGGCCGCGACATGCTCGGCCATCCTGTCGAGGCGCTGCCGCATGCGCGCGAGACAGTCGAAAAGCTCGCCGGCGCCTACCATCTGGTGCTGATCACCAAGGGCGATCTGTTCGACCAGGAGCGCAAGCTGGCGGCGTCCGGCCTTGGCGACCTGTTCGATGCCGTCGAGATCGTCAGCGACAAGAGCGCCGCCACCTATGCCAGGATCTTTGGCCGTCACGGCAGCCCGCAGACCAGCATGATGGTCGGCAATTCGCTCAAGTCGGACGTGGTGCCGGCCATCGAGGCCGGCAGCTGGGGTGTGTATGTGCCGCACGAGCTGACCTGGGTGCTCGAACACGTCGAGCCGCCGGTCGAGGCACCGCGTTTTCGTCAGCTTGTAGATCTTGGCGAACTGCCGGCTTTGATCGAGAGCATCGGCAAGGAAGGCTGACCGCCCGCACGCGTTCGGGCGGATTGCGATCAGCCGCGCCCGAGACTGATCAGCCGGTCGACCACCGGCTGCAGCCTTTCGGTGGTGATCGGCTTGGTTACCACCACATCGACCACGCTCGACAGACCCAGGCTGTCGGGCGTGCCGGTCTTGGTTGAAAGCAGGATCACCTTGGGGAGCGACCGCCCAGATGTCCGCCGCAAGGCGTCGATGGCCGCAATCAGCGCGCGGCAGTCCTCGTTGTCGGGGCCGCCATCGAGAACGACGGCGCCCGGAATGAGGNGGCGACTCGGAGATCGGCTTCAGTCCGGACTTCTCGACGATCTTCGACACCACCACCCGGTTGATCGGCGATTTTCCAACGACCAGCACGTGGGAGAAATCCGTTGATATCTCGGAGTTCGCGTCCCTGCTTGACGAATTCAGATGTTTGGCGGTGTCGGTCTCGCGGTTCACAGGGCACATGGGCGGGGCGGGCACTCGGCGCTGCTTCAATGCAGGGTTGAAATCCGAGAGCCAATTGGCGTGAGATCGCCCGCCATGTCAAGCTGAAATGACGGACCTGCGAAATATAGCCGGAAATATTAAAACCCGGAGACAAGGTCTGTTTTCGAACTGTAGTTAAGTTTACGCTCAAAAGCGAAAGTCACCCGCGCTGAAAACCCGCGGGTGACGTTGAAATCGGCCAGTGAGCGGCGGGGCCCATAGGTTCCACAAGCACAAAGCTTCCGTTAGGGAAGATCAGCCGTGACTCTTCTGCGTGACGATCACCGGGATCAGCAGGTCGCCCCAATTGCCGTCGCCACCATGATGCCGGGCCGAGCGCACCAGTTCCACCGAGACGCCGGCCTCCACTGCCTTCATCACCGATTGATTGAGCCGGTGCAGGTCGTTGGCCAGCATGCGGATGGTCGCCTGTTGGTCGACACTCATCGTGGTGGACTGCTCTTCTGCACGTTCCTTGACGCGGCTTATGGATGCCATTTTCTTCTCCCTTGCCCTTCGGGCGTTTCCTCTGTTGGTTATGTCGATCGGGTCATTCCGCTGCCGGCTTGAACTGGGCGTGCTCAGTCGATTCATGCATGGCGGCGGTCGAGGACTGGCCGCCGCTGATCGCCATTGAGACGGCGTCGAAATAGCCGGTGCCGACCTCGCGCTGGTGCTTGGTCGCGGTGTAGCCGTGGACTTCGGCCGCGAACTCGGCTTCCTGCAACTCGGAATAGGCCGCCATCTGCCGCGCCTTGTAGCCGCGGGCCAGCTCGAACATGCCGAAATTGAGCTGGTGGAACCCGGCCAATGTGATGAACTGGAACTTGTAGCCCATGGCGCCGAGCTCGCGCTGGAACTTGGCGATCGTCGCGTCGTCGAGGTTCTTCTTCCAGTTGAACGACGGCGAGCAATTATAGGCGAGCAGCTTGCCCGGATGATGCCTGCGCACGCCTTCGGCGAATTTCTTGGCCTGCGCCAGATCGGGCTTGGATGTTTCGCACCAGATCAGGTCGGCATGCGGCGCATAGGCAATGGCGCGCGCGATGCACGGTTCGATGCCGTTCCTGACCTGGTAGAAGCCTTCAACCGTGCGGCCGGCATCGTAGTCGACGAAAGGCTGGTCGCGCTCGTCAATGTCGGAGGTCAGAAGCTTTGCCGCTTCCGCATCGGTGCGTGCCACGACTAGCGTCGGCGTGCCCATCACGTCGGCCGCCAGACGCGCCGCGTTGAGGTTGCGGATATGCGCAGCGGTCGGGATCAGCACTTTGCCGCCGAGATGGCCGCACTTCTTCTCAGAGGCCAGCTGGTCCTCATAGTGGACGCCGGCAGCGCCCGCCTCGATGAACGCCTTCATGATCTCGAAGGCGTTGAGCGGTCCGCCGAAGCCGGCCTCGGCATCGGCGACGATCGGCGCGAACCAGGTGTCGACCGACAGGCCGTTGCCTTCCGAGGTCTCGATCTGATCGGCGCGCTGCAGCGTGCGGTTGATGCGCTTGACCAGTTCGGGCGCCGCATTGGCGGGATAGAGCGACTGGTCCGGATACATGGCCGACGCGGTGTTGGCGTCGGCGGCGACCTGCCAGCCCGAGAGATAGATTGCCTTCAGCCCGGCACGCACCTGCTGCATCGCCTGGTTGCCCGACATGGCGCCGAGTGCATTGACGAAGTCTTCCTCGTGGATGAGCTTCCACAGCCGGTTGGCGCCCATTTCGGCAAGACTCTGGCGTATCTGGACCGACCCGCGCAGCCGCTTCACATCGTCCGGCGAATAGGCTCGTTCGATGCCGTCGAAGCGGCCTTCGGGCGCGGATGGGACAAGATTGTAAAAATCAGTCATTGGTCACTCCAGATCAATCGATGCCAGTGTCTTGAAACGCCGCGCCCTGGGATGGTGTGCGTCGTCTGTGTGTGACATCATTTACATTGCGCCGCGACGAGAGCGAGGAAAACCGCCATTTCCGGTAGAAAATAAGAGAAAACCTGTGTTGTGTTTGACTGCTTGCCGCTGTAAATCTGTCATGATTGTAAAAAGATGGTGCGCCGTTCATCGCTCGCAAGTCGTGTAAATTCCTGTCAAGGAAAGCCGATGGCCGACCAGAAGATATTCGCCGGGCCGCGCATCCGCCGCATCCGCATCGCCAAAGGCCTGACCCAGACGGCGATGGCCGAGGGGCTCGGCATCTCGCCGTCCTATCTCAACCTGATCGAGCGCAACCAGCGGCCGCTGACGGTGCAGCTGATCCTGAAGCTGGCCTCTGTCTACAAGGTCGACCCGCATGAATTGCAGGGTGAGGCGAGAGGGTCGATCTCGGCCTTGAAGGAAGTGTTCGGCGACCCGCTGCTTGCCGGTGAGCTGCCGGGCGACCAGGAACTGATCGAACTGGCCGAGGCCGCCCCCAATGCATCGGCTGCGATGATAAAACTGTTTCGCGCTTACCGCGAGCAGGCCGAGCGGCTGTCCGATCTCAACGAGCTTCTGGCGCGCGAGGGCCGCGCCACGGCGCTGTCCGGTGCGCGGCTGCCGATCGACGAAGTGCACGAGATTTTCGAGCGCCGGCCGAACCATTTTGCAGCACTGGAGGAGGAGGCCGAGGCCTTCACCTCGATGCTCGACCCCGGCGACGATCTGTTCGGCGCGCTGAAGGCGTGGCTGAAGCGCGAGTATGGCATCGTCGTCAAGGTGCTGCCGGTCGCCACCATGCCGAACTGGCGCCGCCGTTATGACCGTCATTCGCAGCGTCTTTTTCTATCGGAGCGGCTGTCGCCGTTCGACCAGTTGCGCGAAGTCGCCATGGAGGCCTGCCTGATCCGCATGACGGTCGCTGTCGCCGGCGAAATTCAGACGCTGAAGCTCGGTACGGACGAAGCCCGTCGGCTCGCCCGCTTCGAGTTCGGCCGCTACGCCGCCAATGCCTTGATGATGCCCTATCAGGCATTTCATGCCGCCGCCGTGCGGGCTCGTTACGACATCGATGTGCTGCGCTCGCGTTTCGGCGTCTCCTTCGAACAGGCGGCGAACCGCCTGACCATGCTGCAGCGTCCTGGCTTGTCCGGAGTGCCGTTCTTCATGCTCGAGGTCGACAATGCCGGCAACCGCTTCCGCAAGGCCGGCGGCCAGGGCTTTCCGCAAAGCCGCTTTGGCGGCGGCTGCCCGAAACTGCCGGTCCATGCCGCTTTCGCTTCGCCTGGCCAGATCCTGGTCGAGGCGGTGGAAATGCCCGACGGCGCCGAGTTCCTCTGCATCGCACGCACGCTCGAGGGGCCGCAGGGTTCGTTCTCCGAGCGTCCGCGCCGCACCGCGCTGCTGTTGGGCTGTGATATCGGCTTTCGCGACGAGACCGTCTATGGCGCCGGGCTGCCGGCAAAGGCCGGACAGGGCGCCGCCACGCCGGTCGGTCCCGCTTGCCGGCTGTGCGAACGCATCGGCTGCCTCGCCCGCGCCGAGCCGCCGGTGACCCGTCCGCTGGGCCTCGACGAGATGGTGACGGGCCTGAGCGCTTTCGATTTCCAGTGATGCTCTCGAGCTGGCCGTCCCGGAAGACTGGAGCTATTGGCCTTAAGCAATAGAGTGCGGCCCGAACCACCGCCGAACCAAATATTGATTAAGCATCGGCGCTGCGCTATCGAAAGGTGAGCCGCAGGGCAGCCAAGGGGGGGACGGCTTATGAACAGGAAAGCTTTGTGGCTTGGCGTGGCGCTTGCCGTTTCGGCAGGGCCAGCTCTGGCGGAAAAATCCTCGGAATTCTTCAAGGACTATCAACAGTATAGTGACGACGGCAGGGCGTTCCTGGACAAGATCGACCCCAAGACCGGCATGATCGACCTTCCCGAAGGCATCCATCTCGATCTCAAGGACAAGTTCTATTTTCTGGACAAGAAGGACGCCACGTCCGTCCTGACAGAGGCCTGGGGCAATCCGGCTGATACCGCGTCCGAAGCAATCGGCATGATCTTCCCGGCCAAGTACGAGCCCATCGCCGGCAACGGTTGGGGCATCGAATTGCGCTATGAAAAGATCGGCCATGTCGATGACGCCGACGCCGCATCCATCGACTACACCGAATTGCTGAGCAGCATGCAGGCGGACACATTGTCGGCCAACGATCAGCGGGTGAAGGACGGCTTTCCCCCGATCAAGCTGATCGGCTGGGCCTCGCCGCCGGTCTATGATTTCGTCCACAAGCGGCTGCACTGGGCCAAGGAACTGCAGATCGGAGACGATACCGTCCACACGCTCAATTACGACGTCCGTTTCCTCGGCCGGGAAGGCGTCTTCGTGATGAGCTACATCGCTACGGTCGAACAATTGCCGGAGATCAAGCAGAGCCTGGACGAAGTGCTGGGCGTGGCGGACTTCAACACCGGCAAGAAATACACCGATTTTCTGCCAGGCACCGACACGGTCGCCGCGGTTGGCATTGGCGGCCTCATCGCCGGAAAACTCGCGGCAAAGGCCGGCCTGATTGCAGTCGCGCTCATCGCCCTGAAAAAGTTCGGCATTCTGCTGCTGGTACCGTTGGCCGGTCTCTGGCGCTTTATCCGCGGCAACAAGGGCATGTCCTAGAAACGGCGGTGTTTGCCCGTATGGCTGCCGGTTGGCGGTGCGCCAAAGGGAATGCCGGGCTGGGTCACGTCCGGCGGTAGCCTATGCGCTAGGCGAATACGGCACGTTTCTGTCGTCCATTGTGCATCATGCCACCCCGAGATAGCCGACAGTCGCACCCCATGACCGATACCGCATCTTCTCCAATCGCCGCACCGCCGATCGTCTCGCCGCGCGAAGAGCGGGTCGGCTTGCTGCTGGTGTTCCTGTCGGCGCTGATGTGGAGCTTTGGCGGCACCATCGCCCGCTTCATCGACACCGCTGACAGTTGGACGGTGGTGTTCTGGCGCTCGCTGTGGGCGGCTGTGTTCCTGATTTGCTTCATGGCCTGGCGCGACGGCTGGCGCGGCATGTTGCGGCTGTTTCGCGACATGGGCCTGCCCGGCCTTGCCGTGGCCGTCTGTTTCGCCACGGCGTCGACGTGCTTCGTTGTCGCGCTCGCCTACACCACCGTTGCCAATATCCTGTTGATGCAGGCCGGTGTGCCGCTGCTGGCGGCATTGCTTGCCTGGGTGCTGTTTCGCGAACGCGTCGCCGTCGCGACCTGGGTGGCGATCGCCGCCGTCATCGCCGGCGTCGCCATCATGGTGTCGGAATCGCTCGACGGCGCCGTATCGCCCATCGGCGACGGGCTGTCGCTGCTGATCGCCGTCATGTTCTCGATTGCCACCGTCATCACCCGGCGCTTCGCCCATGTGCGCATGACGCCGGCGACGTGCCTCGGCACGATGCTGGCAGCGGCTTTCGCCGCATCGCAAGCCACGCAGTTTGCCACGTCGACCCACGACATGGCTTTCCTGTTTGCCTTCGGCGTTATCAATCTCGGCCTCGGCCTTGCCTTCTTCGCCACCGGCGCGAGGCTGGTTCCTGCGGCGATCGCAGCACTCCTCGGCACGTTCGAGCCGATCCTCGGACCGATCTGGGTCTGGCTCGTTCATGGCGAGGTGCCCTCGGTGCGCACCATCATCGGCGGCGCGGTGGTGGTCGCCGCGCTGCTCGTCCATATCGCGCTTGAATTCAAGCGCCAGGCGAGGCCTGCACGGCCGGGGACCACTGGCCTGCCATCCCCTAATTGACCCGCCTTTCCCTTGGTTGAGCCCGTCTTCCCTAATTACGCCCGTCTTTCCCCAATTAGCGAAGCCGCACGCCCTATTGACCGAGCTTCCCCGCGCGGGCCATTGACAACCTTGCTGCGGCACGGGCAGGCTGGGGCACGGCAACAACAAGACAGGCTTATCTTGCCAAGTGTCCCCGCCGGTCGGACCAAGACCGGACCACAGCGTCGTATCCCTGCCAGCGCCGCGGCGAAAGCCTCTGACGGCGTCAGCGCGCCCGCCATGCGGGCACACAGAGCCATCATCTGCCGCTCGTCGAACCGCCCGGACGGCGCTGGCAGTTCATGCTTGTGGCTGCCCGGAAAGCTCAATACTCTGAAGCAAATGCCCAATCGCGCTCGAACAGCGACGACTTGGCGAAGGAACACTCATCAAAGGAGAACAGCATGATCCGCAAAGCGCTCTGGCTTTCGGCAACCTCGGCATTTCTGACGCTTTTCGCCGTTGGCGGCCATGCCGAGGATCGCGTCGTCAACGTCTTCAACTGGTCGGATTACATCGACAGTTCGATCATTGACGACTTCACTAAGGAGACCGGCATCAAGGTCGTCTACGACACCTTCGATTCCAATGAAATCCTCGAAACCAAGCTGCTTGCCGGCGGCAGCGGCTATGACGTCGTCGTGCCCAGCGGCAACTTCCTGGCCCGCCAGATCCAGGCCGGCGTGTTCCAGAAGCTCGACAAGTCGAAGCTGCCCAACATTTCCAACATGTGGGACACGGTTTCGGAGCGCACCGCCAAATACGATCCGGGCAACGAATATTCGATCAACTACATGTGGGGCACGGTCGGCATCGGCTACAACATCAAGAAGGTGAAGGCTGCACTCGGCACCGACAAGATCGACAGCTGGGATGTGTTCTTCAATCCCGACAGCCTGGCCAAGCTGAAGGACTGCGGCGTCTATGTGCTGGACTCGCCGGCCGACATCATCCCGGCGGCGCTCAAATATCTCGGCCTCGATCCGAACAGCACCTCACCTGACGACATCGCCAAGGCCGAGGAGACGTTGCTGAAGGTGCGGCCGTATATCCGCAAATTCCATTCGTCCGAATACATCAACGCGCTCGCCAACGGCGATATCTGTTTGGCGGTCGGCTGGTCGGGTGACGTCTTCCAGGCACGCAACCGCGCGGTCGAGGCCAAGCAAGGCGTCGAGATCGGCTATTCCGTGCCCAAGGAAGGCGCCCAGATGTGGTTCGACCAGATGGCGATTCCCGCCGATGCGCCGCATGCCGCCGAGGCACTCGAATTTCTCAACTACATGATGAAGCCGGAAGTGATCGCCAAGTCGTCCAACTATGTGCTGTACGCCAACGGCAACAAGGCTTCGCAGCAGTTCGTCGACAAGGCACTGTTGGATGACCCGGCTGTCTATCCGGACGCCGAGACCCTGAAGAAACTCTATACGGTCCAGCCCTACGATCCCAAGACCCAGCGCCTGATCACGCGCAGCTGGACCAAGATCGTCACCGGCCAGTAAGCAACGCGACTGGTCCCGGCAGTCATCTGCCGGGACCATTCTTCTCTGGGGCAAGAAGCAAAAAAACAGGACGGAGTGGGACATGAAATCGCTTGGCAGCATCCGCAGGGATTTTGCGCCTTGGACTGATCCGAATGCCAAGCCATACATTCAGTTCGAGAACGTCACCAAGAAGTTCGGTGACTTCACAGCCGTCAACAATCTATCGCTGACCATTTTCGAGCGCGAGTTCTTCGCCCTGCTCGGCGCGTCCGGTTGCGGAAAGTCGACTTTGCTCAGGATGCTTGCCGGCTTTGAGGAGCCGACCGCCGGCCGTATCCTTCTCGACGGCCAGGATTTGCGCGGCATCCCGCCCTATCGCCGCCCGGTCAATATGATGTTCCAGTCCTATGCGCTGTTCCCGCATATGACGGTGGAAAAGAACATTGCCTTCGGCCTCAAGCAGGAAGGCATGCCGGGACCGGATATCGAAAAGCGCGTCGCCGAGATGCTGAAGCTGGTCAAGCTCGAGCAGTTCGCCAAGCGCAAGCCGCACCAGCTCTCCGGCGGGCAGCGCCAGCGCGTCGCACTCGCCCGCTCGGTCGCCAAGCGGCCGAAAGTGCTGCTGCTCGACGAACCGCTCGGCGCGCTCGACAAGAAGCTGCGCGAGGAAACGCAGTTCGAGCTGATGGACCTGCAGCAAAATCTCGGGCTCACTTTCGTCGTCGTCACCCACGACCAGGAAGAGGCGATGACCATGGCCGACCGCATCGCCATCATCGACAAGGGCGAGGTGATGCAGGTGGCGACGCCGGCGGAAGTCTATGAAGCCCCCAGTTCGCGCTTCGTTGCCCACTTCGTCGGCAATGTGAACATGTTCGAGGGCAAGGTCGCCGAGCGTGCGGCAAACACCACGCGCATCACCGGCGCGACAGGGGCCCAGATCGTCGTCGAAAACAGCACCGATACAAAGGCCGGTTCCGACATCGTCTTCGCCATCAGGCCGGAGAAGATCAAGGTTTCGTCGACGAAACCGGCCGACGCCGTCAATGCGCTTGAGGGCGAGGTCTACGACGTTGCCTATCTCGGCGACATGACCGTCTACCACATCCGGCTGGATGACGGGCAGATCATCAGGGCAAGCGCGCTCAACGCGGCGCGAGTCACCGAGGACCCGCTGACCTGGAACGACCGCGCCTGGGTCTCCTTCCGGCCGGATGCCGGCGTCGTGCTGACACGGTAGGGGGCGGCCATGTCCAACATTGCACTCACCGACGCCGGTCCATCGGCCGCGGCCAAACCGTTCCTGATGCGGCTCGGTGCCGGCTTTGTCAGCCGGCTCGTCATCATCGTGCCTTATCTCTGGCTGCTGTTCTTCTTCTTCATCCCGTTCATCATCGTCTTCAAGATTTCGCTGTCGCAGTCGGCGATCGCCATGCCGCCCTACACGCCGGCGCTCGATTTCAGGGACGGCATGTCCGGGTTCTTTGTCCGCTTCCGCGAACTCAGCGTCGACAATTATGTCTGGCTAACGCAGGACGCGCTTTACTTCAAAGCCTACGTGACCAGTGTTATTATCGCTGCTGTCTCGACGATCCTGACCTTGCTCGTCGGCTTCCCGATCGCCTACGGCATGGCCCGCGCGCCGGCGACGATCCGTCCGACCTTGCTGATGCTGGTTATCCTGCCGTTCTGGACGTCGTTCCTGATCCGCGTCTATGCCTGGATCGGCATCCTCAAGCCCGAGGGTCTGCTCAATCAGCTGCTGTTGTCGCTGCACATCATCAATCAGCCACTGATCATCCTCAACACTTACACGGCGATCTTCATCGGCATCGTCTATTCCTACCTGCCATTCATGGTGCTGCCGCTCTATTCCTCGCTGGAAAAGATGGATTATTCGCTGATCGAGGCGGCAAAGGATCTCGGCTGCCCGCCGACATCAGCCTTCTGGAAGATCACCTTCCCGCTGTCGCTGCCCGGGGTCATCGCCGGCTGCCTGCTGGTGTTCATTCCAGCGGTTGGCGAGTTCGTCATTCCCGATCTGCTCGGCGGCTCGCAGACGCTGATGATCGGCAAGACCTTGTGGAATGAATTCTTCGCCAACCGTGACTGGCCGGTGTCGTCGGCCGTCGCCGTCATCCTGCTGCTGCTCCTGATCGTGCCGATCATGCTCTTCCAGCAGGCCCAGGCACGCGCCCAGGAGCAGGACAAATGAACGCCACCTGGAGCCGCTTCAACGTCACCTCGGTCGTGCTGGGCTTTGCCTTTCTCTATCTGCCGATCGTGCTGCTCATCGTCTTCTCCTTCAACGAGTCGAAGCTGGTCACCGTCTGGGGCGGCTTCTCGACCAAATGGTATGCCTCGCTGTTCCACAATCAGGGGCTGATGGACGCCACCTGGGTGACCGCGCGTGTGGGTGTCATCTCCGCCACTGTGGCAACCGTGCTCGGCACGCTGGCGGCACTGACCTTGACCCGCTACACCCGCTTCCGCGGCCGCATCCTGTTTTCCGGCATGGTGTTTGCGCCGCTGGTCATGCCGGAAGTCATCACCGGCCTGTCGCTGCTGCTGCTGTTCGTTGCCGTCGGTCTCGACCGTGGCTTCCTGACCGTGACGCTTGCTCACATCACCTTGACCATGTGCTTCGTGGCCGTCGTCGTGCAGTCGCGCCTGGTGTCGTTCGATCGTTCGCTGGAAGAAGCTGCCTTGGACCTCGGCGCAACGCCGGTAAAGACCTTCTTTCAGATCACGCTGCCGGTCATCATGCCGGCCATCGTCTCCGGCTGGATGCTGGCCTTCACCCTGTCGCTTGACGACCTGGTCATCGCCTCCTTCACCTCCGGGCCTGGCGCCACCACGCTGCCGATGAAGATCTACAGCCAGGTGCGTCTCGGCGTGACGCCGGAAATCAACGCCGCCTGCACCATCCTGATCGCCGTCGTGGCGGTAGGCGTCATCATCGCTTCGGTCGCCAACAAGCGGCGTGAGGTGCAGCGCCAGCTCGACGAACAGGCCGCGCAGCGCGGTTGATTGCGTCAAACGAGGATAGGGCGGTTCCGGCGAGGGACCGCCTACTCGCCTGAGACGCCGCGGCTGATCGGCGAGATGAACGGCGTGCTCCAGGTGCCGCCGACGAAGAATGACGACTGGTTGGATCCCTGCTGGCCATTGACCGGTACCGCTGCCGGGTCGGCCTGGGTGACACCGCCCGACAGCGCCAGCCCGCGTCCGCCGTAAGAGGCGATGCCGGACAGCCAGACCTTGTATTTCGCCGAATTGGCCTCGGCCTTGTCCAGCCTTGCCACACCCTTCGAGATGGTGGCCTTGAGCTCGGCGCCGTCCATCGGCAGTGTCCCGTCCGAGACGTCGTCGAGCGCGAAGAAGCCGCCCTGTTCCGTGTGCTTCAGAAATGCCGGCAAATTGAGCCCGCTCAGCGCGCCCGGCCCGAACGTCGCAGAGACCGAGCCGTCCGCGTTCTCGAAGATCGAGTCCCAGGATTTGCCCGGCCCTTTGAGAATGACCGAGACAGTGCCGGTGCTGGCCGGCACCAGCCGCGTCATTCCGGCCGCGGTGCCGAAAGCGGCGCCGTCAATATCGGAGGCGAGCAGCCGGATCTCGACCTGCGAGCCCTCCGGTTTGCGGTCGAAACGCAGGCTACTTTGCACGTTGCCGCCAAAGGCCGACGCATCGGAGATATCGAAGACGGCAAGCCCGTTCTTCACCTGCGCCGTGGCGGCGACGTCGGCAAGCTGGATTGCGCCGGCCGAGGCATGCGCCGCTGACAGCCTCAGATCGAGATTGATCCGGTCGGCGAAGCTGGTGTCGATTTCGCCGGGACCGGTCTCGCCGGTCGGCGCCAGCGGCGTGAAGGCCGAAAACAGCGACCTGAGGTCGAGCGTATCGAAGGCGAGTGTGCCTGATATCACCGGCAAGGCGTCGCCGAACGAAAAATCCAGCGCCCCCATTCCCGGGTTGTTGTCGAGCGTCACCGCGGTGTTTTCGAATTTGACGCGGCCGGCGGTCGCCGTGATCTTGCTCGAAATCGAGACCGAACCGATCGCCGTACCAGGAGCAATGCCGGCCTGCGACCATTCCAGCACGCGCCGCAGCGAGGGCGCGGCGAATTTCGCCTGGCCATCGAAATAGGCGTTTTGCGACATGCTGGCCGTGCCGTCGAACGAGAAGCTGGCCGGCGCTGCCTTGAACGAAAACGTGACCGGTGCGGCGCCGCCGGCAAACAGCACCAGCGGCTTGGGCGAGGCGGCATCGACGGTGACGCTCTCGCCGCGCCAGATTCCGGTCGCCGACAAGGTCGCGTTGCTGTTCATCGCTGCCCAGCTCGCCTGGCCGGACAGGCTGGTCAGCAATTCGACGTCCTTGCCGCCGACGGAGGCGACCATGCGGCCGTCCCTGAATTCCACGATGCCGAACGGATCGGCGGGCAGCTTGCTCAGATCCGGCTTCGTCGGATCGGCGTTGACCACGCCGCGCGCCGTGTCGATGGAGCGGGTGATGCGTCCGCCCGTTGGTATGGCGGGCAGGAATATGCCGTTTGCGGCGCGCTGGACCCGGATCGTCGGCCGCACCAGCCGCGCCGTCGAAAACACCACATCGCCCTGCAGCGCCGCCATGGCCGAAAGGTCGACCTCGACCCGTTCGGCCTCGATCACCGGCGGCGCGTCGGTCTCGGTCCACTGCGACAGCGTGACGTCGCTCAATATGGCGCGGAACTTCGGCCACACCTCGATGCGCGGCGAACCGGCGATGGTGACCCTGAAACCGCTCCACGCGCTCATTTCCCAGGCGATGCGATCGCGCACGATCCGGGTCGAGGCAAACAGCGGCAGAGCGGCGACGACCAGCGCGATGACGAGCACGGCAACGCCGATCGCCCATATTCCGCGCCGGATCAAAGGTGATGGCATATTGCCCCGGTTGCTTTCATTCCGATAAAAATCGCCTGACGGGTGTAACCGTCAGTTGTCACCACGCCTTCCAGTCGTCACTACGACTTAGGGCTGAGGCATTTCAAGTCTTTATGGCCCGGCGATGGCAATTGCGAACATATGGCCGAGTTTTAGCGGAACAAAATCTTGCTCTGCCGCACGGTGGTAGGCATAAGCGATGCAGCTTCAGCCTGCTACGAGGCGCGGCGTTTTTGGGACAGCGGCGCCTGTAAAGCTGAGGCTAGTGCATGTCGCAAGGAAGAGTGCAGCGGTTCCGGGACAACGACGTGCATCAAAACAAAAGCATATCTATCTTGCGACGCGACGGGCTTCAAGGAGGATCGATCATGGCTGCCGAAGCACCGCTCTGGACCCCGACGCAAGACCAGATCGACGCAGCACCACTGACCGCGTTCATGAAGGCAGCAGCGGCCAAAAGCGGCACATCCTTCGCCTCCTACGCCGACCTGCACCGCTGGTCGGTCGAGGATCGCGAAGGCTTCTGGAGCCTGCTGTGGGACTTTTGCGGCATTGTCGGCGACAAAGGGACCGATGCGGGCGAGACCGTGCTCGTCGATGGCGACAAGATGCCCGGCGCATCGTTCTTTCCCGATGCGACGCTGAACTTCGCCGAGAACCTGCTGAAGAAGATCGGTTCCGGCGACGCGATTGTCTTTCGCGGCGAGGACAAGATCGAGCGGCGGCTGTCGTGGAGCGAACTGCACCAGCTGACCTCGCGCTTTCAGCAGCTTTTCCTGTCGCTCAAGGTGAAAAAGGGCGACCGCATCGCGGCGATGATGCCCAACATGCCGGAAACCGTCGCCGCCATGCTGGCGGCCGCCTCCATCGGCGCGGTCTGGTCGTCCTGTTCCCCCGATTTCGGCGAGCAGGGCGTGCTCGACCGTTTCGGCCAGATCGAGCCGGTCATATTCATTGCGCCGGATGGCTATTGGTACAATGGCAAGGCAATCGAGGTCGCCGACAAGATCGCTGCCGTTGCGGCGAAGCTCGAAACCGTCCGCAAGGTCCTGATCGTCGACTATCTCGGTACCTCGCGCGATATCGCAGCGATCATCGACAAGGCCGTGGCGCTCGAAGAGGCGGTGTTACCCTTTACCGCCAAAGCGGTCACGTTCGAGCGGCTGCCGTTCGCGCATCCGCTCTACATCCTGTTCTCGTCAGGTACCACTGGCATTCCCAAATGCATCGTCCATTCGGCCGGCGGCACGCTGGTCCAGCATGTCAAGGAACACCGGCTGCATGCCGGACTCATCGAAGGCGACCGCTTCTTCTACTTCACCACCTGCGGCTGGATGATGTGGAACTGGCTGGTGTCGGGCCTGGCCTCGGGCGCCACGCTGCTGCTCTATGACGGCTCGCCCTTCCACCCCGACGGCAATGTGCTGTTCAGCTTTGCAGATGCCGAGAAGATGACCTTTTTCGGCACCTCGGCCAAATTCATCGATTCCGTACGCAAGGCCGGGCTCAAGCCGATCCGCAGCCATGATCTGTCGTCCGTGCGGGCGATTTCCTCCACCGGCTCACCGCTGTCGCCGGAGGACTTCCGCTTCGTCTATGACGGCATCAAGAAGGACGTGCATCTGGCCTCGGTTTCCGGCGGCACCGACATCGTCTCCTGTTTCGTGCTCGGCGTACCGACGCAACCGGTCTGGACCGGCGAGATCCAGGGTCCCGGCCTCGGCCTTGCCGTCGATGTATGGGACGATGACGGCAAGCCGATCCGCGAGCAAAAGGGTGAGCTGGTCTGCACAAAAGCGTTCCCGTCGATGCCGATCGGCTTCTGGAACGATCCTGAGGGCAAGAAATACCAGGCCGCCTATTTCGAGCGCTTCGACAATGTTTGGTGCCACGGCGACTTCGCCGAATGGACCGCGCATGGCGGCATGATCATCCACGGCCGTTCCGACGCGACGCTCAATCCGGGCGGTGTGCGCATCGGCACGGCGGAGATCTACAATCAGGTCGAACAGATGCCGGAGATCCTCGAGGCGCTGTGCATCGGTCAGGATTTCGACAATGACGTCCGCGTCGTGCTGTTCGTGCGGCTGGCCGCCGGCGTGACGCTGGACGAGGATCTGGAAAAGCGCATTCGTTCCAAGATCCGCAGCGGCGCCAGCCCGCGCCACGTGCCGGCAAAGATCGTCGCCGTCAGCGACATTCCGCGCACCAAATCGGGCAAGATCACCGAGCTTGCAGTGCGCGACGTGGTGCATGGCCGCGCCATCAAGAACAAGGAAGCGTTGGCCAATCCAGAGGCGCTGGAGCTGTTCAGGAACCTGCCGCAGCTGGCTGAGTGACGCGGCCGGGATGGTTAACCAGATATGTCGGTCGAATTTACCTAGATTTCATGAGTGGTACACATTCGTAAATTTTTTGGACGGCCGGTAAGGAGTTGTTAAGGTCCGGCGTCGATAGTCGCACGTAACTTGAGGGAGAAATCCCGTTCCTCGTCCCCTGAGGATCAGATTCGCTCAAGCCCCCGTTGTGACAGCAAATCCCATTTAAGGCGTCCTGTTGGACGCCTTTTCTTTGTCCGGGATTCTCGCCCGGGAATGGCCGGCCCTATTCGGCCAGCACCCGCGTCGACGGGAAGGCGACCTCGACCAGCGTCCCTTCGCCCGGCGTCGAGGTGATGGTGAAGCGGGCGCGGTTGGCTTCCACCATCGCCTTGGTCAGCGGCAGGCCGAGACCGGTGCCGTCGCCACGCCCGCGCTTCAGCGCATTGATCTGCTTGAATGGCTTCAGCGCCTGCTCGATCTCGGCATGGCTCATGCCAATGCCGGTATCGCGCACCCGCATGACAACGTCGCCGGAGGTTTCATAGGCGGTCGACACGATCACCTGTCCGCCGGCTTGCGTATAGCGAATGGCGTTGGACAGGATGTTGAGCGCGATCTGGCGCACGCTTCTGAGGTCGGCGACGACTTCCGGCAGTCGCGAGGCGAAGCTGGAGCGAATGATGACACGCTCGCGGTTGGCCTGCGGCTGCATCATCGCCACCGTCTCGGCCAGCGTATCGTTGAGCGACACCGCCTCGTAGTCCATTTCCTGCTGGCCGGCCTCGATCTTCGAAATGTCGAGGAGGTCATTGACGAGATCGAGCACATGGTTGCCCGAGCGGTTGATGTCTCTGAGATAGTCGCGGTAGCGGTCATTGGCTACCGGGCCGAACTTCTCGTCCACCATCAGCTCGGAAAAGCCGATAATGGCGTTGAGCGGCGTGCGGATCTCGTGGCTGATGCGGGCGAGGAAATCGGTCTTCTGCGAGGAGGCGCGCTCGGCCACCGCGCGCGCCTGGGTCAGATCCT
Source organism: Mesorhizobium sp. LNJC405B00 (assembly GCF_000502615.1). NCBI lineage: Bacteria > Pseudomonadati > Pseudomonadota > Alphaproteobacteria > Hyphomicrobiales > Phyllobacteriaceae > Mesorhizobium > Mesorhizobium sp. LNJC405B00. Next base: position 137,455 of record NZ_AYWC01000003.1, read on the forward strand.
CTTCGGCCCGCTTCCACTGCGTGATGTCGCGCACCACGGCGCAGAAGCCGCTGTCATTGGGCAGCCTGCCGATGGTCATGAACAGCGGGATGAAGCGCCCTTGCGCCTCGCGCCCGATCACCTCGCGGCCATCGTTCATCACACTCGCCACGCCGGGCTCGGACAGGCCGTTCAGATAGTCGCGCGCCGCGCGCTGGCTTTCGATGGCAAACAGCGAGGCGAACGGTTTACCGGTGACGTCGTCGCTGTCGAAGCCGAACAGCGCCTCGGCCGGCCGGCTGATCGAGCGGATGTCGCCGTCGCGGCCGATCAACACCACACCATCGGTCGCGGTGTCGATGATGGTGCGCATCTCGGCAATGCGCGCTTTGAGTTCGGAGACATCGGGCTGCGTCTGCTCCTCGGCTGCGAGATGCGCAACCATCGGCGGCTCGTTATCGCCGGTACGTCGCACCACCAGCATCAGCGCCTTGCCGGCGCGCCACGGCACCGAACGCAAAATGGCTTCGATCGGAAATTCCTGGCCCTCGCGCGTCTTCAGTTTGAGTGTGTGGTCGCTTTCGCCGGCCATTTCTGAATAGGGATCGGCAAACAGCGCGTCGAGCCCGCCGGCGTCGCTCAGGTCCTCAAGCGTGTCATAGCCGGTCAGGCCGAGGAATTCCTCATTGGCGTAATGAAGCTCGTCGCCCGAATGGATGAGCAGCGGCACCGGCAGCTTGCCGAGGATCGACGTGTCAGGGGCCTTGTGTTCATCTCCGGCCGAGAATGCCGAAGGCATGAACCCCTCAAGCTTGAGCGGCGGCACTTTCAGGCGCTGTGGTTCTGCCGGCACTGTGTCCGCATCGCCGGCCTTGTCCCCGTCTTCCACGGCGGAATCGGTCGCCTCGTCGGACGGCGCCCAATCCTCATTGTCCTCGGCATCGCGGAAGTCGGCCGACGTCATGCTGTCGTCTTCACCGGCATTGGCCGGCGTCTCGGCAACAACCGGCTGTGGCTCTGCGGCCTCGACGATCTCTTGGGCTTGCGTATCATCCGGTTCGGAAGCCGGCGCAAGTTCGTCGTTGGACGACGTTGCTTCCGTACTGTCTTCGGTGACGGAGCCTGGTTCGGGATCGGCATAGTCGAGCAGGGAGCGCGACACTGTCGGCGCCTTCGCCTCGCCTGCTTCGCTGTCCGCAAGGCCGTCGTCCGGCTGCTCGCCGTCAAGCCGCGTCAGGTCCTTTTCGTCCTCGGCATCGCTTTCCGGCGGTTCGGCCTCAGCCGTTTCGCTTTCGGGTGCGGCTGCCGATGGTTCAGCCACGGCAGCCGGGCCGGCTTCGTCCGGACTCGAGACCTCGGCGGGTTGTCGGGCTGGCGCGGCTGTTTCAGGCTGGTCCGCCTCGACATGATCCGGCTTGGGCTCATCTGCCTTGGCCTGGTCTGGCATTACCTGATCCGGATTGGCCGGTTCGGCCTGCTTGGCAGTCTCCGGCTGCTCCGGCGGGGGATTGTCCTTCTTCAGCCGCTCGCCGATTTCGCGGAAAGCGCTGCGCTCCAGCGTCGACAGGCCCCTCTCGCTTGTCGGCTGCTTGTCGTTGGCGGGCTGCCGATGCTCGGCCAGCCGGATGACCTTGTCGGCAAAACGACGTTCCTGCTTCGGCACGATGGTCAGTGCCGGCACTTCGCCCTCGAACGGATCGGCCGCCTTGGGAGCTTCCGCCACGGGCTGTTCCGGGGCCGGCTCAGCTGCTGCCGCTGGCGCGCCATTGGGGACCAGCGCCATGCCGATTGCTTCCGGATCGACCACCGCATCGCCGGCGCGGGCGACGCCGAAACCACGAAAACCTTCGAAGGCGCGGCTGCGGCCATAGACAGGCAGTGCTGCCAGATCGACCGGTATCTTCAGGTCGGAGCCGGCAACCGGCCACAGTACCGAGCGGCCCGACCAGGTGTCGCGCCGTTCAAGCAGGCCCGCGATCTCGCCCGAGGCGTCGAGGCCGAAAGTTGTCGCGACGTCCTTGAAGCGGCGGCCGATCACGTCGGCGGCGGCTTTGCCGACAATGTCGCCGAATTCCGGCGACAGCGCGCTGAACTTGCCCTCGGCGTCGGTGCGCCAGACGAAGCGCAGCGGCGGCGCCGAGCGGTCGACCTCACGTTTGGCGGGAGGCGCAGCCGGTGGGGCTGCGTCGGACGGCAGGGCGGGCGCAGCGGCACTGCTGTCCAACTGCGCACTCTCGGCCGGGGAAACAGAGTCCGGCCCGGCCTGCGCCGGGCTGTCCGGCTCGCCCGCCTGCGGCTCTTCGCCGGCATGGAAGTACCAATGATCATGTTGCGCCGGCGCGCTGTCATTCGCCGCCTGCTCGCGGCCGGTCGTCTGCTCGCGATGGTCCGCCTTTGTATCGGTTGACGCCGAAGCATCATGCTCGGTGGCAGCCGGACCTGTCTCCCCGACATCAGGCGCGGCCGCGAGTGGGGCGCCCTGATTCCCGCTTGCGGTGGGGTGGTCAGCCACCGCATCCACCGTTACCGCGTTCTCCGCGGCGGCTTGCGCCGGGCCATCGTCGACCTGCGCTGCAGCAGGTTCGGCATCCAGCTCGCCGACAGGATTTTCCTCACCGAGCTGATCCTCGTCGATGACCACCAGCAGATGCCTGGACTCGGTCAGGCGCGCGAAGCCGGCCGGATAGGACGTGGCGCCGCCGGGGACCAGCCGCTTGACGATGCGGTCGTCCTGGCTCGCCACGTCGGCGACAAGCGCGGCCAGCGTCTCAGGCCGGATGGCGAGCGCGCCAAAGCCATCCGAAGCCGCCTCGACAGTGCCGGCGGCGTCGACAAAGGCGATGAAATGGCCGTCTTCGGTAAAGCCGCTGATGGCGCGGGTCCCAATGTCGGCAGCACTGCGCGAGCCGGCCTGCGCTGCCGGCACCACCAGCATAATGGCGCTTTCGCCGTCCGGCATAGTCACCGCACTGGCCAGGAAGCCGACGGCGCGGCTGGTGATGCCGGTCGCCAGCCGTACCGTAATGGCGCGGTCGCTGCCGATCTGCGGGAAGCCCGCGGTCGCCATGATCTGGCGCCTGGCGATCAGCGGCAGCTGAGCCGAGGCGCCGATGATGGCCTCGATATCGGGATAGCCGAACACCGCAGCGCCCGGGCCGTTGGCCCAGATCACCTGTTCGAGGTCGGCCGACAGAATCGCGATCGCGTCGCCGGCGGCGAAGCGCTGGCGAACCGCATCAAGCACGGCGACATCGAGGAAAGAGTAGTTCTCGGAAGGCATGCGCTTGGCGGACCCTTTCGGTGAAACCTCTTGGCGAACCCCTCTTGGCGAACCTACAAGGCGGGCAATTTGCAGTTAACGCTTTGTTAATAAAAGCCCGCGCGGCGAAGGTCCACAAGCCATGGCGGGAAGCAGGTGGAATCTCTGGCCACTTGGTTAACAGCGTCTCGGAATGTCCCTGGATAACCTCTTGGGTGACGCATGGGAAGAAATTTATGGTGCACTGCAACAAAGATATTGCATCGCACAAAAAAACCGCTATATTGCCATCATACATGAACGAGACGGCTTTTTGTCAAAGCCGCTACCCCGAAAGGATGGAAAATGACCAAGGCCAAGACCGCTGAGACCATCGAAAACGTCGAATTCCCGAGCTTCGACGCTTCCAAGGCAACCGACCAGATCCGCGCTTTCGCCGAAAAGGGCGTCGAGCAGTCGAAGGAAGCCTACTCCAAGCTGAAGACCGGCGCCGAAGAGACCCAGAAAGTCCTGGAATCGACCTTCGAGACTGCCAAGACCGTTTCCAGCGACCTGTCGCTCAAGACGATCGCCGCTCTGCGCGCCAATGCCGAAGCCGGCTTCTCGCATCTCGAGGCCCTCATCGGCGCCAAGTCGCTGTCGGAAGTAGTCGAACTGCAGACCGCCTTCCTGCGCAAGCGCGTCGAGACCACGGTCGAGCAGGCCAAGGACTTCCAGGCTGTTGCTTCGAAGGCTGCCGAAAACGTCTCCAAGCCGGTCAAGACCGCTTTCGAGAAGGCCCTGAAAGACATCAAGGCCGCCTAATAATTGCGCACAACTCTGCGATGCATCAAAACGTCGCATTTCGTCAGACAAATAGGTGTGCAATAGAGTTGTCCAAATGAATACCCGGCGAGTGGAACCTCCTCCCTCTGCTCTCCGGGGTGACCAGCCAGCACCTCCTCCCGCTGGCTCGTAACAGGAAAAGGCCGGCACCTCCTCCCGCCGGCCTTTTTCTTTTGCCGAAGAAACCGGCGCCTGTTGGCAGAACCGGCTTTGCCTTATCAAAGGCCTTGAATTAGTCTCTGATAGACCGTATTGGACGCATCGCCGAACGACAGAGCGGATCTCGGAGAATGAATTTTCACCACGATCTGGCTCAGGCGAACGTGCCGTTGTAGCTCAGATGGTTAGAGCGCCGGATTGTGGATCCGGAGGTCGCTGGTTCGATCCCAGCCAACGGTACCATCGAATTTCCCGCTAAAGTATTGATTGCCGATCCCGACGGTCCACGAGAGATCAAGACCTGTATGGCGCTGTCGGCAGGGCAGGAAGACCCTGACTGCACACACGCCGCGGTGCGGATACCCGCGCCACAGCTTAGGTTTCATTTTACTCCAGCGATTCGTCGGTCGGCCGAGGCGTCGTGCCTGCCTGACGAGGGCGGCCGGCATTGCGATTTGCAATACGGCTGTCGAGCGGCGATCTGGACGCTTGCTGGGCGCCGGCGGTCTTGGGTGCCGTCGGCTTGGCGCCGGAATCGCTGTCTTCAGCATCGCGACGGGGATGTGGCAGGCCGGCGGCCTCAGGCGACCTGACCGGGGGTGTGGCGGCCGGGTTTGTCGATGCGGGTTTGTCCTTGGCCATTTTCAACTCTCGCCTTTTCAGCATGCAGACGGCCGGACAACAAAGTCGGGCCATTGGACAGAACGGTCAGCCGTGCGGGCGCATCACGACTTTGATGCAGCCGTCCTCCTTGTCGCGGAAGGTTTTGTAAAGCTCGGGCCTGGCCTCGACGCCACCCGATGGGTGATCACGAATGACGGGTCGATATCGCCGTTCTGAACTTTCTGCAGCGATGTCGCGTTCATCCTGGATCGTCGGATCGGCCACCTGTTCGCAACGTATGTGGCCTTTGCCGCGCCATGTGAGGGCCTTCATGTGCTGTTCCTTGACGACAAGCTCTGCGAGCCCGAACTTGGCTTGATGTGAAATGTTCCCGCTTCGAACGAGCATCTGGCCTCAACCCTTGGCGGCCGAGCCGGGTTCGGCCATGCCGCAATGCTGCTCGGTCGGGGTGCCGGCCGGCGTGGCATGCGCGGCTGCAACCTGCTTTTCCAGCCGCTGATCGCCTGCTGCCCACGGCCACATCCTTGAACGCGTTTTGGCGCAAGCGCAGGCTATCGCGCCAGCATCGCGGCGACAACGAACACGACGGCGGCAACGACGACAAGCGCGACAATGGCCAGCACCGGGCCGTTTTTACTCGGGGCCGGGGCGCTCTCGTCGTCCGGCCGCCGCATCGCATTGGCGAAGCTTGCTTGATTAGCGAAAGCCGGCGTGCCCGTCGCTGCGGGAACCGGCACGGCGCCGGTGTCTGCCGCTTCGGCATCGGTTTCCATGGGCGCCGCCGCCGGGTCGAATCCCGGCGTCTTGTCCTCTGTCACCCCAGACTGAATATCGCCTCTGTCTTCGGCCGGGTTACGTTCGACGTTCATGATGATGCTCCTGCCGCTGGCCCGGGCTTCCCCAACCGCGAGCGGATCAGGATGTTCCATTGGGCGGAATCGCCAACAACGAGGAGCAAATTTCAGATAGCCTTCAAACAGATGTCTCTGGTGGCAACGCGGGCCTTGCAACCGGTCAGCACCGGATTGGTGGTCTCGTTGTAGTCGGCCATGGTCGGCAACGCGGCAGATTCGGCAAAGTTCCAGTCTGGCTCGCAATGCCCGCTTACGCACACCGCCGCTCGTTGACCTTGAGCTGGCTCGTTCCAGCCACTCCAACCCAAATTGCCAGTCGGGCTCCCGGCGGCGCGCTGTTTGGATTCCGTGGGAACATCAACAGCGCCAGCGAGTTCGGTATGTGCAGCGAGTTCCCTGTTCGCCGCATGGCCAACATCCGGAGCTCTTGACTGCCCGCGTCTTCGCTCCTGGAGCGCGGGCCACTCCTCTTAGCCCAAGGTTGCGATCATGAGCAGAAACATTCCGGAAAAGCGGGCCAGGCAGGGTGGCTTGGGGCGACCGGTCCTTGGCGTGCTCTTGGCAGGCCTTGTCTTGGCGCTCGTTGCCTGGGGGATCGCTGAAATCTATGGCGAGCAGGCTAAGACACCGGCGACACAGCAAAACAGCCGGGTTCCATCGCCAGATACTTACAGCCCAAATCCTGGCCAAACGGACCCTGCAAACTCCAAGGCCGACGATGTGAATGGCGAACCGGTGGACCGAAATCCCAAGCTCGACAAGGATCCGACGCCGCGATCAAGCACTGGCGGGGATCAGCCAGGAACGCCGCCAGCTCAACCTGCTTCGCCATAGCGTTCGGACCTGTTGATGAAAACAATCCAACAGCAGATGCGGAAATTTGGAGCGGCGATTTCAGCCAAATTCAGGTGCCCGGGTCTGTCAATAATCGCCGACGCTCTCTGATAGCTGAAAGTCACGAAAACCTCCGCTGATTATTACCGCTTGCTGGATGGCACTGGCGGCTCCAGACCGACTGCGCGCTGTGTCACGCCGGCAGACCTTTGCACCTCTGGGCGCTTTTGGAGTTGCAAGTCGATGGAATCGGGCAAGCTGGGTGTAGATGATGCAGTCGTCATCTTATCCAGGTCCGGCAGCAACACCATCTTTGCGTAGCGTGGAGGAACCAGATGGCCTCCGAAAACAGCGAATATCCCGCACACGAATAAAGCGAGAAGCAGGGCCGTAAGCACATCTGTGAAAATTTCGACAAATCTCATGTGCTCGCTCCGCGCGTAAGGATCCCGCCGCGCTCTCGACAGTAAGAGCGGCGGGATCCTCAACCGGCGATGAAGGGACTTTGATCGACGGTCTTCTCCTAATGTGGCTTCCGGTTGCGTGTTCCCTGGTTCGGACCTTATCCACCGACTATGGGACTAAGGTCCCGAACCTAAATGGAACCAATGGGGAAGAGCGGAATCCATGTGCCTTTAAGAGGCTTCAACCAGAGGGCACGACGGCTGATCGTCAGCCTCCCGCCAGAGACAGTCCACGGGCGCGCTCGCGCAGCAACGCAAGCAGTTCGTCGCGCCGTGGCTCCGGCGTGTCGACGGGTAACACCAAACACAAGGTCCTTTTGATGGCGCCGTGGCCGTCACGGATGGGGGCCGCCATGCACCAGGTGAAACGGTCGGCCAAGGCTGTGGTCTCGCTGAAACCCTGCCGGTGGGCCAAGGCAACATCGGCAAAGAATTCGGCTGGTGCAATGATGCGGCCGTCGGGAAGCCTGTAGTCGCCAGATGGGATGAAATCCCTCAACTCTTGCTCGTTCATATGGCCGAGGAGCAGCCGTCCGGATGCCGTCCATGGGATCGGCACCTCAACCCCAACATCGCTTGAGATCCGGAACGGGCCTGGGGAATCTCGGCAGTCAAGAACGACGTATTTGTTGCCACGCAGGCCGCATAGCTGGACCGTCTCGCCTGTCTCGGCGGCCAACTTATCCAAGGTCTCGATGATGCGACGGTAATGGGCATTGTGATGTGAGTAGGCCCAGCCGAACAGATGCATGGCGCGTCCGAAATAGACGTAACCTTCACCGCCGACGTTTTCGAGCATTTCGGCGTCGAGCAGGCTGTTGACGATCTCGTAGGTGGTCGAACGCGGCGCGCCGATCATCTTGGCGATGTCGCCGACGCGCATTGGCGCGCGATGCCGCAGCAAAGCCTCGAGCAGCATGATGACGCGGTCGATGCCGCGTCGTCGTTCGCCATTGCGCGGCTCCGCGCCGGCTTCCTTCCCGATCGCATCGTTAGTGCCGTCGCTCATGACCATCCGCCAAAATCATTTCGGTTCTCGTCTCAAGGCGCTTGAAAGATGTCAAGGCTCGGTCTAGCATCCAATTTGTCCGATATACAGACACATTGTCTGAAATACCAGACAAACTAACGAGCCTGACGCAGACAAATCCCGAGGCGACACACGGTTTCCAAGATCCGGCGACCGACGGGTTTCCTCGCCCTTGTTCTGCACGTCGAGGCCACAACCTCTGAAGGGAACAGTCATGATGAAATCACCGTTTTTCGCATCCGCCAGCGCGCTTTGCCTCGGTCTCGTGCTGAGCTTTGGCGCCGGCTCGGCAGCCAATGCCGCCGCCAACTGCATCAAGGGCGACCGCAAGGCGCCGTACACGATCGGCTGGGCCAACATCTATTCCGTGCCGACCTGGATGAAGCAGACCCAAGGCACGATCGAAGCCGAAGTCGAGACCCTGAAGAAGCAGGGACTGGTCGACAAGCTCGTCGTCACCGACGCTCAGGGCGATGCCAACGTCCAGATCCAGCAGATCCAGTCGATGATCGATTCCGATGTCGACGCCATCATCCTGATCGCCGGTTCGTCGACCGCACCTGCACGCGTTCTAGCCGATGCCTGCGCCAAGGGCATCGCCATCATCAACTTCGACAGCCTCGTCGACACCGACAAGGTCACCGCCAAGGTCAACACCGATTCTTCGCAATGGGGCGACCAGGCCGCCAAGTTCCTGATCGACGCCATCGGCGGCAAGGGCAAGATCCTCATCCTCAATGGCCCCGCCGGGGTTTCGGTCAGCGATGACAGGCGCAAAGGCGCCGACGCTGAGCTCAAGGCCCATCCCGACGTGACGGTGCTTGCCGAGACCAACACGCCCTACAACGTCGCGCCGGCACAGGAAGCCGTCACCAGCCTGCTCTTCGCCAACCCCGAGATCGACGGCATCCTGTCGCTCGGCGGTGCTCTGTCGGCAGGCGCCGTGCTGGCCCTCGACAAGCAGGGCCGCGAACAGGTGCCGATCACCGGTGAGAACGCCCGGCAGTTTTTGGAACTCTGGAAAGAAAAGGGCTTGAAGAGCTGGGCGACGATGCAGCCGAACTGGCTCGGCGCCTTCGCCACCTACACCGCCGTTCAGGCGCTGGAAGGCAAGGATGTGCCGGCTTTCGTCAAGATTCCGCTGCCGGTGATCGACAATTCCAACATCGACGAATACCTCGCCCGGGCCAAGGACTTCCCGGCTGACGGCTACATCTTTTCTCCTTACGATGAGGAGCTGTTCAAGAAGCTGCTGGCTCAGAAATAAGCCTGAAGGGTTGTAGCGTTGACAACCATGGCTCCGCTGCTCGCGGCGCGCGGGGTGTCGAAGTCTTTCTTCGGCAACCCCGTCCTGCGCGACGTTTCAATCGCTCTCCAGCCGGGCCGCGTGCATGCGCTGCTCGGCGAGAACGGCGCCGGAAAGTCGACCTTGATCAACCTTTTGTCCGGCGCCTTGAGACCGGATGGCGGGACGATCGAGGTCGATGGAAGCGCGGTCTCACGCATGACGCCAGCTGTTGCGCGGCAGGCCGGCATCGCCGTCGTTCAGCAGGAACTCAGCCTGACGGCCAGTCTTTCCATCGCCGAAAATGTTGGTCTCGGCGCCTATCCCAAACGGTTCGGCCTGATCGACTACCGCGAACTCGCTGCGCGGGCGAGGGCCGCATGCGAACTTGTCGGGCTGCACGAGCCGCTGTCGACGCCGGTCGGGCATTTGTCGCTCGGCCGCCGCCAGATGGTGGAGATCGCCAAGGCGCTCTACCGCCGGCCGCGCGTGCTCATTCTCGACGAACCGACATCGTCGCTATCGGCAACCGAAACCAAAATCCTCACCGATCTGCTGCAGCGGTTGCGCGGCGAAGGCATCGCCATTCTCTACATCTCGCACCGACTGAACGAAGTCATGGCGCTGTGCCAGCACGTCACCGTTCTGAAGGACGGCACCTGCACGGCCGACCGCACCCTGGAAGGCACCGACGCCGCCGGGTTGGTTCGGCTGATGGTCGGCCGCGATCCCGGTGATCTTTTTCCGCAATGGCAGCCTTCCAGTTTGCCTGCCGACGCTATCTCTGTCCGAAATCTTTCGGCCGGCCTGATGCGCGACGTCGATCTGGATATCAAAACGGGCGAAGTGCTTGGCATTGGCGGCCTGGTCGGGCAAGGGCAGGAAGATCTGCTGCTCGGTCTCTACGGCGCCATTCCGGCACGGACGGCGTCGGCGACCGTCAACGGCGCCTCCGGCCTGCCCGGCGGCGTGCCGAAAGCCAACGCGCTGGGGCTGGCCTATGTGCCCGCGGATCGCAAGCGCGAGGGCCTGCACCTGATCCATCCCATCATCACCAACATGATGCTGCCCGCCTTTGCCAGGCTGCCGGCGCTGAAGCTGCGCAGCCGCCGCGCAGAGCGCGAGACGGCCAAAAGCCTTGCCGCCCAACTCGGCATCAAGGGTCACCTCGGCCGGGCGGCGCAGGCTCTATCGGGCGGCAACCAGCAGAAGGTGGCGCTGGCGAAATGGATGCCGAACGACCCGTTGGTGCTTCTGCTCAACGATCCGACGCGCGGCGTCGACGTCGAAACCAAGCGTGAGATCTACATGATGCTTCGCAATTTCGCCGCCGCCGGCAAGGCGGTCGTGCTGCTCAGTTCCGACACGCCCGAACTCGTGCACGTTTGCGACCGTGTAGCCATCGTCCGTGAAGGCCGCATCGTCACCATGCTGGCGCGTGGGGCGCTGAGCGAGGAAGCCATCGTCTCCGCCGCGATGGGCGCCGAACAGCGGAAGGTTGCGGCATGAACACATCTTCCTCCGCCCGGCAGACCGGCGCGCTCTACTGGCCGGTGCAACTGCGTCGCAATGTCGGCGTGCGCAGCCTGTTTGCCGTCGTCCTGGTGTTTCTCATCGCCTATGGCGTCCTCTTTCCGGGTCTGTTCACGGCGTCCGGCTTCGCCAAATTCACGCAGAGCTGGTTTCCATTGGCTCTGGTCGCGATGGCGCAGGCCATCCTGATGCTCACCGGCGGCATCAGCCTGGCCATCGGCGCGACGGTCAGCTTGGGCGCGGTCATCGCCGCGACGACGATGGCCGGGCCGCTGGGCGTCGCCGGGGGCACTGCCGCGGTGGCGCTGACGGGCCTCGGCATCGGGGCGGCGACCGGCTTCATCGTGGTACGGCTTCGGCTGCCGGCCATCGTGGTGACGCTTGCCGGGTCGTTCATCATCGGCGGCGCCGCACTGCTGATCCTGCCGCGGCCCGGCGGCGCAATCCCGGCGTGGCTGTCCGACCTGCTTGCCGGCAACACACCGGCGGCATTCGTGCTGCTGGTGGTCATCATTCTCCTGTGGAAGCTCTATCTCGCCACGCCGCTTGGCTTGAGCCTCTATGCCGCCGGCGAGAATCCGGTCGGCGCCTATCGCTCCGGCGTGCCGGTCGACGGCGCGCGCATTGCGGCCTATGCGATCAGCGGTCTGCTCTCCACCGGCGCCGGCTTGTTCGTCGCCGCACAGACCGGTTCGGGCGACCCGGTCATCGGCGCCGCCTTTACCCTGAACTCGATTGCCGCTGCGGTGCTCGGCGGCATCGGCTTCCTCGGCGGCCAGGGCACGATGCGCGGCGCGCTTGCCGGCAGCCTGCTGCTCAGCCTGATGATCAGTGTCATGTTCTTCCTCGGCTTCACGCCGGTCGCACAATATGTGGCCCAGGGCCTGATCATCATCGGCGCGGTCGCCATCCCGCAATTCCGCAAGGCACAGCAATGACAGCATGGAATGACAGCGCGGGCGGCAAACGCGCCCTGACGGTCCTGCGCAGCCGGCCGTTTCTCACCGTTGCCATCGTTGCCGCGGTCTGGATCGTGGCGAGCTTCGTTTCGCGCGGCTTCGGCGCTTATGGCCATCTGCGCTATCTGGTGGAGCTCGGCGCCGTCATCGGCCTGGTTGCCGCGGGCCAGACTTTTGTGGTGATCGCCGGCGGCATCGACCTTTCCGTCGCGGCCATCGTCACGGTCAGCGCCGTCAGCCTGCCGCTGCTGTCGTGGCAGGTGGATCCGACCGGCATCACCGCCATTCTTGCCGTTCTGGTGCTGACCACGGCAATCGGCCTGGTCAACGGGCTCGGCGTCGCTTTGCTGCGCGTCCACCCGATGATCATGACATTGGCCATGGCGACATTCCTGCAGGGTCTGTTGATCATCATCGCCGGCGGCAGCGCCGTGACCGCCGAGAACCCGCTGGTCCACTGGCTCGGCAATGGCCGGCCGGCCGGCATTCCCGCTGGCGTATTGTTGTGGGTGGTCGTCTCGGTGATCGTGCTGACCACGATGCATGCGACATCGCTCGGCGCCCGGATTTTCGCCATGGGCGCCAACCCGCTTGCCGCAGCGCTGTCCGGGGTTCCGGTCACGTCCACGACGCTTGCGGTCTACGGCATCAGCGGCTTCTGCTCGGGACTTGCCGGCGTGCTCGTGTTGGGCATGAACGGACAGGGCTATGTCGGCATCGGCGATCCCTATCTGCTCGCCTCGATTGCCGCCGTGGTCCTCGGTGGCACCTCGATCCTCGGCGGGCTCGGCACCTATGCCGGCACCATCCCCGGCGCCATCCTGCTGGTCACCATCACCGCGCTGATCACCGTCGTCAACGCATCGCCCGGCTGGCGCAGCATCCTGTTCGGCTCGCTGATCCTCGGCCTGCTGCTGCTCTCAGGCCGGGAGCAGGCGCGCCGATGACACATCGTCGAGCCGATAGATGCGCCTTGCGTTGCCGAAGAACAGCGCCGTCTGCTCGTCGGCGGAAAAGTCCACTGTGATGGTTTTGAAGCCGTCATATATGTCATCGAACGAGGCATGCAGGCCGGCGACCGGAAAGTCGCTGCCGAACATGGCGCGACCGGTGCCGAAACAATCGATGCAATGCAGGACGACGGGCTCCAGACTGTCGAGCGTCCAGTCATGATCGTAGGCGACCAGATCCGATATTTTGATGGCGACGTTGTCGCATTGCGACAGAAGCCGCAGCCCGTCGCGCCACACCTGCATGCCATCGGCGTCGCGGTCGATCGGGCTACCGCAATGGTTGAGCACGAATTGCTGGTTGGGGAAGGCCCTGGCAAGCCGCCCCGCGTCGGCGAGCTGGCGCGGAAACACCATCAGGTCGAAGGCCAGCCGATGCTGGCCAAGCAAGGCAAGCCCGGCGCGCCAGGCCGGATCGTCCATGATGCCGTCACGGGCCGCAAAACGGCGGGCAGGGTCGGGATCCCAGCTCAATATGTCGCGCACGCCGGCGACGCGCTCGAACGCGGCTTGCGCTTCGATCAGCGCAGGCGCCTGGCGATCGGCGAGCGGCACGTGAACGACATAGCGGGCGGCGACGCCGCGCGATTTGTCGAGTGTTTCAAGCCAGCGCGTTTCTCCGATGCAGTCGCCATTCGCCCAGCCGGCTTCGACATGGACGGTCGCGAGGACATTATGCCCTATGGCATCGCGCGCATAATCCCCGGGCAGATAGTTCCGCCGCAAGGGGCCAAGCTCGCCCAGGCCGCCGCGCTCGCCGGCCGTGGCGGCGAGCCAGGGATGCCGTCCCAGTCTGAGATCCCAAAGATGATGATGGGCGTCGATGATTGGTCCGGCGTAAGGTTCTGGCACGTATCTTTCTCAGGCTGTGACCGGCGATCGATCCTGGCTTCGTTCTGCGACGGTGAAAGGGTTAGCATCGCATGACTGAAAACTCACCGGTTCCAGCCCTTTCAGTGCGCGAAAATTTTCGGCTCGACGACCGCATCCGCGGCGTGCCTCCCGGCACAACCGGGCTGGACAGCAGCCTTGTCGCGGCCGAGCACTGGCATCCCGCCGATGGACGCATGGCGCTTCCGGTGCTGACCCTCGACGAGGCGGCCTTCTCCGCCAATCGCGACCTGTTCCTGCGCTATGCGCGCGAACACAATGTCGCGATCGCTCCGCATGCCAAGACGCCGATGGCGCCCGACCTTGCCCGGTCGCTGGTCGAGGCCGGCGCATGGGGCACGACGGTCGCCGACATCAGGCAAGCGACAGTGATGCTGAAGGCCGGCTTGACACGGCTGATCATCGCCAATGAGGTTGGCGGAGCCGGCGGCGCCAACCGGCTGGCCGTGCTTGCTGGTGCCTGGCCGGATGCCGAGCTCTATGTCTTTGCCGACTCGGTCGACGCCGTGAACGCGCTTGCCGAGGCTTGGCGCGCCAATGCGGCGCTGCCGCCGCTGCGCGTGCTGGTCGAACTTGGTGCGGGCAGGGCGGGCGCCCGCACCACCGCGCAAGCCGAGGCCATCGCCGATGCGATCACGGCTGCCGGCGGGCGGCTGCTGATCGCCGGCGTTGCGACCTATGAAGGGGCGGCGGCGCAACCCGAGCCCGGTCGCACCGATGAGGTGATATCCGGCCTGCTGGCAATGACCGCCGATATGTTCCTGCGGCTGCGTGCCCGCGTCGGCGGCGACGCACCGCTGATCGTCACAGCCGGCGGCTCCGCCTTCTTCGACAGAGTGGTTGAAGCACTTTCGCCGGTGGTTTTCAGCGACGGCAACGCAACGCTGGTGCTGCGCAGTGGCGCCATCTTCTTCCACGACCACGGCACCTATGACCGTTCGCTCGGCGCCCTCGATGCCCGCAAGGGTTTTGCCATAGGCGGCATCAGCGCTTCGGCGCGGCATTCCTTTCGCCCTGCGCTACGCCTGTGGGCCGAAGTGCTGTCGCGGCCTGAGCCCGGCCTCGTCATCTGCGGCATGGGGATGCGCGACGTGTCGTTCGACCAGGGATTTCCAACGCTGCTCACGGTCTTCCGCGCCGGGAAGCCGTCGCCGATGCCCATCGCGCGCGCCGAGGTGGTCAAGCTCAACGACCAGCATGCCTTCCTGTCGATTGCGCCGAGCGACGACATCGCCGTCGGCGACGTCATCGAATTCGGCATCTCGCACCCCTGCACCTGCCTCGACCGTTATCGTGTGATCTTCGGGGTCGACGCGACCGGCCACGTCCGCCACGCTTTCCCCACCTGGTTCGGCTGACCAGATCCCCGAAAAAGAGAACCTCGAAAGGATTCGATATGATCAAGTATTTTCAGTCCGGCTCGCGCATGTCGCAGGCAGTCGTCTATGGCGGCCTCGTTCACATAGCCGGCCAGGTGGCCAACGATCGCAAGGCCGGCATCGAAGGCCAGACCAGCGACGTGCTTGCCAAAGTCGAGGCGCTGCTGGTCGAGGCCGGCAGCAGCAAGTCGAAGTTGGTGGCGGTCAACATCTTCCTGCCGCAGATCGGTGATTTCGAGGCCATGAACAGCATCTACGATGCCTGGATCGATCCTGCCCGCCTGCCGGCGCGGGCCTGCGTCGAGGCGCGGCTTGCCGACCCTGATCTGCGCATCGAAATCACCGCGGTCGCGGCGGTCTGACCATGCACACCGGCCTCGCCCACACGCTCGATTTCGACCGCGACGGCAAGACGCTCAGCCATCTAAGCATTCCGTTCTCGATCGATCGCTCGCCCTACTTTCAGGTCAAGGTGCCGATCTGCCTCATCCGCAATGGCGACGGCCCGTCACTGCTTTTGATGGCCGGCAATCACGGCGACGAATATGAGGGCGAGCTGTCGCTGGCAAAACTGGCGCGCCGGCTCGATCCGAAGCGGATCAAGGGCCGCATCACCATCATGCCGATGGCCAATGCCCCTGCGGTGATGGCCGCCAAGCGCTGCTCGCCGCTCGACGGCGGCAATCTCAACCGGGCCTTTCCCGGCGATCCCTCGGGAACGCCGACAAGCCGGCTCGCCAATTTCCTTGAGACGGAGCTGTTCCCCCGTCACGAGGTCGTCTTCGATATCCATTCGGGCGGCACGTCGATGGAGCATCTGCCGACCGCGCTGGTCGAACGCAACGCCGATCCCGAGCGCCACCGGCGTGGCGTCGAGCTGATGCGCAAGCTCGGCATGCCCTACGGCTTTATCGCTGACAACGGCCAGGCCTCGCCAACCTCGATGGGCGCAGCGCGCCGCGCCGGCGCCGTCGGCGTCAGCGGTGAGTTCGGCGGCGGTGGCACCGCAACGGTCGATTCGATGGCGATCACGGCCCGCGCACTCGACCGTCTGATGATAGCAATGGGTGTGGTCGGCGCGCCGGTTCTTGGCGCTGGCGAAAAGCATTCGGCGCCGACAAGGCTGCTGTCCCTGTCCAGGCACAGCCAGGGCCTCTATGCCACCCGCCGCGGCTGGTTCGAGCCCGCCGCCAGGCTCGGCGACAGTGTCACTTCAGGACAATTGGCCGGCTGGTACCACGATCTCGAGCGGCTCGATGTTGCCGAGGAGGCCCTACATTTCGCCGAAAGCGGCTTGGTGCTGTCGCGCCGGCTGCACACGATGTGTGAGGCGGGCGACTGCCTAATGCAGGTCGCAGAGCCGGTCGACGGCTGAGCCAAACCCGGATCAGGCAGAGGATATTCCATGCAGCAACTGTCCATGTGGACCTATCCCTGGGACATCCAGGATCTCGGCCTGGAGACGGTCGAACGTGATCTTGTCGGGCGCGCCGGGCTCAACATGATCAGCCTGGCGACATCCTATCATGCCGGGCGCTTCCTGCAGCCGCGCAGTCCGCGCCGCAAGGCCTATTTCCCTGAGGACGGCACCATCTATTTCAAGCCGACCGCAGCGCGCTGGGGAAGTCTAGCCATCCAGCCCAAGGTGGCTGACGTGATCACCGAGGGCGGCGACGTGCTCGGTCAGCTCATCCGCCGTCGCGACGCGGGCGGACTAGGCGTTTCGTGCTGGACGGTCTGCCTGCACAACACCCGCCTGGGCATGCTGCATCCGCAGGCCGTCACCCGCAACGCCTTCGGCGATGCCAATTACTACAATCTCTGCCCGTCCCATCCCGATGCGCGCGCCTATGTCCGCGCGCTGATCGCCGACATCTCGCACAGCTACCGGCCGGACGGGATAGAACTTGAAAGCCCGTCCTTCATGGGCTTTGCCCATGAATACCATCACGAGAAGGACGGTGTCGGGCTGACGCCGGAAGACGATTTTCTTTTGTCTCTGTGCTTCTGTCCGTCCTGCGTCTCCCGTGCGGCAAAAGCCGGCATCGATGCCGAGGCGGCGAGCAAGCTCACCAGGCAATGGATCGTCGAGACCTGCGAGCGTGCGGTGCCTGAGCGGCGCTTTCCCAATTTTCCCGCCTGCGGGCTCGACGCCTTTGCCCCATGGCCGGAACTCCATGCCTATCTCTTGTGGCGATTCGAGCCAGTGACCAGCCTGGTCGCCGAACTGCGCGAGGTAGCCGATCCCACGACGCGGGTCGTTATTATCGATCTGAAAGACGGCTGGCTTGGCGGTTGCGATCTGGCAGCGCTGGGCAAGGTCTGCGACGGGGCGATCCTGTGCGCCTACGACATGCAGGCCGGCGATGTCGCCAGCCTGATGGCGGCCGGCCGTGCGGCACTGGGCGCGGACAAATTCCTCGGCGCCGGCTACCGGCTGTTCTATCCGGAAATGGCCCGCCCCGACATCCTGGCGGCCAAGGTGAAGCCGGCGCTGGCGCCCGGTGTTGACGGCATCAATTTCTACAATTACGGCCTCATTCCAGCCGCGCGGCTCGACTGGATCGGCGCTGTTCGGCGGTCTTGAGCCAGCCGGCCAATGCTCGTCGGCCACGAGGCGTTGAGGCCGGATTCGCGGGCGAGCGCTGCCAGGTGAATCAAATCAGCGAAACCTGAAGCGATCCATGATGTAATCCGGGTAGGCGTCCATCGTGTCGAACAGATCGAACAGGTCAGGGGTCTCCGCCAATATTCCTGACAGAACCAGCACCGTGGCCACGCCGGCAGCAAGTCCGCCAGCGATGTCGTGTTCGACACTGTCGCCGACGCAGACCACAGTGCTGCGGTCTGGATTGCCTGCCAGCGCTAGCGCGGCGCCGAATATGGCGGGGTAAGGCTTGCCGATACGCGTGACGCTACCACCGAGGTCCTCGTAGAGATCCGCCAGCCGGCCGGCGCCGAAGCGCGGCCCCACTGCCGTCAGCATGATCTTGTCAGGGTTGGTGCAGAAGCATGGCACCTGCCGCACCGCAGCCGGCGCAAGAAGCCGGCGATAGTGCTCGAGATCGTAGCGGTCGCCCTCGCTGGCCGAAATCAGCACCAGCCCGGCATCGTCACCGTCCTTGGTCAATGCGAAGGGCAGACCTTCGATCGCCGAGCGGTCATCGTCGCGGCTTATCAACAGGCATTTCGTGTTTGGCAGTAGCTTTCCGGATACCGCCATGTCGTGGAAGAACTCCCACGCGACCTCGCCGGAAGAAACAAAATGGTCCCAGCTTCCCGGTTCGAAGCCGAGCTTTAGCAGCCGGCTCTCGTTGGGCCCCGCCCGCTTGCCGGAGTTCGAGATCAACACAATGGTCTTGCCGGCGCGCTTCAGCGTCGACAGTGCTTCCACCGCCCCTGGATAGGGGCTGGCGCCGTCATGCAGCACGCCGAACTGATCGAGCAGGAAAACATCATAGCGCTCGGCCAGCTGGTTGACGCCGTTGAGGTGTTCGACTGTTTTCGCGCTCATAGAAGCCCCGCCGCGCTTGCGCCCGTCAGCGCCAGTCGCGCCGTGCCGGCGGCGGCTTCGTCCGAAAGTGCCGGCAGGAAATCAACACCAAGTCTGCGCCGCCGGATCGCCGTCCAGGCGGCATTCGCCGCACCGCCGCCGACGCTTCTGACCGACGTCAGCCGCGGCGCGCCGAGCTCGGCGAGCCTGTCATAACCGAGCGCCTCGATCGCGGCGATACCCTCCAACATGGCTTTCAGATAGTCGGCGTCCTCCACCGGTCGGGGCACAAGACGCGGCGGCAGTGCCGGATCGGCGATCGGAAAGCGTTCGCCTGCAGTGGCAAGAGGATAGTAGTCGAGGCCGGTCTCGGTCATCGGGTCGATCGCCATGCTCAGCTCGACGATGCGCGCCAGAGGGAAATGTTGTGTCAGCACCTTGCCGCCGGAGTTCGATGCTCCGCCCGCCAGCCAGACATCTCCAAGCCGATGGCTGTAGATGCCGAAGCGGGGCGCCGAGATAGGCCGGTCGGACAGGATCTTGACGGTCAACGACGACCCCAGCACGGTGACGCCGTCGCCCATTGCCGCGGCACCTGTCGCCAGGAACGAGGCGCAGCCATCGGTCGTTCCGGCGACGACGGCGATTTCGCGCGGTAAGCCGAACATATCCGCGGCATCCGCGGTTAGCTTGCCGACGACATCGCCCGGCCTGACGACGCCGGGCAGCAACTCCATGCGCATTTCGGTGGCCGCAATCCAGTCCGGCCAGCAGCGGGCCGTGATGTCGTAACCGGTTTTCAAGGCATTGTTCTCGTCGCTGACATCGAAGCGACCGGAGAATTGTCCCGCGATCCAGTCCGCCTGATGCAGCACCGCGGCAACACCGGGCGTGCGCTGGAACCAGAGCGCCTTGGCGAGACCGGACGTCGCCCCAAGTGCGGCACTGGTCGCTGGGGCTTCGCGAGCGATCGCGACCAGAATGGCGTTGTCGGCGACCGTATCGTTGTACATCAGCGGCTCGGCCAGCGGCCGCCCGGCGGCGTCGACCGGCAGCAACGTACCTGAAGTGCCGTCAACAGCGATCGACCGGACCGCTGTTCGGTCGATGCCCGAAAGCAGTTCCGCCAGCGCTGCGCCGACCGCTGACCACCACACTGCAGGGTCGCGGGCATTCCGGCCAAACAACTCGAGCGAAACGGCGGAACGCGCGGCAATGGA
This sequence comes from Mesorhizobium sp. LNJC405B00, assembly GCF_000502615.1. NCBI lineage: Bacteria > Pseudomonadati > Pseudomonadota > Alphaproteobacteria > Hyphomicrobiales > Phyllobacteriaceae > Mesorhizobium > Mesorhizobium sp. LNJC405B00. The sequence goes on from NZ_AYWC01000003.1 coordinate 157,253, forward strand.
AAAATCTGGACGCATGGCGACCGCGCGCGCGCCGGACGTGCCGATGTCGATGCCTATGGCAAGCGGCGTGTCAGCGGCTGGCGGCATTGAGTTTCTGTCGATACTTCTCGGCGTCCCAGTTGACCAGTTCATCGTTCTCGGCGGCGGTGAGGTAGTTCAGCCGCGCTGCAATGTCGATGCGTGCCGTCACGTCGGCAAGGCAGCGTTGCATGGCGTCGGCGCCGGCACTGGCGTCGCCGCGCATCAGCACGCCCAGCCCGGGAAACAGGATCGCCACGGGCTTTGCACCGCACCGCTCGATGACGCGCGGCACATCCTCACCGGGCTTTGCCACCACCGACCCCCGACCCAGAAAGATGACGTGATCGGGGTAGAGGCTGCCCCCCGACGCCATGCGGCGGCTTTCGGGATCGATGGCTACCGCGTGCGCCTCGACTTCCGCCGGCAGCCTGTAACCGGTTTTCCCGGCCAGCGCCGCCAATCCCGCAACATCCGGTTCCGCCACTTGGCGCGCCGGCCGCGCCAGAAGCAGCGTGACGCGGCGCAGCAGCACTTCGGCCTCGGCGACGGTATCGGCCGCGACGACCAGCCCGTGATTGGCAAGGATCAGCACGTCGACCCCAGCCTGAAGCCGCTCGGCAATACCCTGGGCAAGCGGCAGGCCTGGCCGGAAATAAGGAACATACACCCATTTGAGACCATCAAGGCGTCTGGCGGCTTCCACCTCGCAATTGGCCTGTACCGCCAGCGAAATGGTTTCGACGCAATGGACATGCAGGACGACGCGCTGCGGCATCAGCGCGTGAACGGTGGTTTCAATCGAAGGGCGCAGGCGCCGGGCGTTGAGCGTCTCGATGGCGAAGATCTGCGGCTGGTCGGCGGCGCTGTCGCGCTGTTCGACAGCCCTGAGCAGCGGCGCCATGGCCACCGGCACCATGATATCTTCGGAGAGCGCATCCTTCAGCCATGTGCCGGAAGCCTTGATCCACAGCGTGTCGCCGGCTTTTAGCGAGGTGTTGCCGCCGGCGGCCTGGGTCAGGTTTGGATTGCGCCCGATGCTGGCCGAAAGCGCCCGCAAGGCAGTCATTTCCTGCGCATCCGCATAGGTCGCCATGGCGCATTTCCTCTATCAGCTCCGCCAGCCTCGCAGCTTCGGATACCCGTCGTGGGATGTTGATGTGTATCGCAGATGCGAGCGACTTACGTCAATGATGATCTAATTTCATCAAAGGTTCTTGCAATCGGAAAGATGCTGAGTAAGTTACGTCAAATGCCGCGGCAAAAACGGCTCCTGGGAGGAAAAACGATTGAGCGACTCCGGCCGCCAGCGTCAGATCGTCGAGTTGCTGCGGGATCGCCCCTTCGCGTCGGTGCGCGAACTGCAGGAGCAGCTCGGCGTGTCGGCGGCGACGGTGCGGCGCGACATCGACAAGATCGACGAGGCCGGTGAAGCACGGAAGGTCTATGGCGGCATCTCGGCGCTCGACGGCGCTTCACAGGCGGGTGTTGCCTATGCCAGGCCCTATGACGAGAACCGCGACCTCGCGGTCGAGGCCAAGCGGCAGATCGCCGCTCTCGCGGCCACGATGGTGCGCGACGGCGATGCGGTCATCGTGCATGGCGGTTCGACCTGCTTCCACCTTGGGGTCAAGCTGGCTGAGCGCAGCATCCGTCTCTATACCAATTCGATGCCGCTCGCGGCCTATCTGAGCGACCACGGCCATTGCAGCCTGACCGTTGCCGGCGGCGATCTGCATCGTGAGCCGGGCATCATCCATTCACCGACCCAGGCGGAGCCGTTCTACGCATCGAAGTTCTTTCTCGGCGCCCAAGGCCTTGGCCAGGAGGGCGTGCTGGAATCGCACCCCCTGCTGGTCCGCTCCATCGCCGATCTCAGCCTGTGTGCCGACCAGATCGTGGTGCTGGCCGACAGCCGCAAACTGTCGATCCACGCCCGTAACATCGCGCTGCCCTTGTCGCGCATCGGCACGCTGGTGACCGATGACGGCCTGTCCGACGTCGACGCGCGCATGCTGGAAGACGCGGGCGTCATGGTGCGCATCGTTTCGGTTTCGGGAGCCATCCAGTGAAGATGGCCGTCCTCGATTTCGGCAAGACCAATTCGAAGCTGTTCGTCTTCGCTCAGGACGGGCGCATCGTCGACGAGCGCCGGACCCGGCCGAACTGGATGCGCAAAGATGGCTTCAGCGTGCTTGATGAGGCAGCACTTCACGATTGGGCGGTTCGCGCCGTTAGCGAGGCCGCCGACATCCATGGCGTAGAGGGCGTGATGGTGTCGGGCCATGGCTGCACCTTTGCCCTGGTCGACGAGGCGGCGCTAACGCATCCGATACTCGACTACGAGCAAGAGCCGCCGGCTGATATTGCCGCGCAAATAGATCGCCTCGTTCCGGATTTCACCGAGACCTTCTCGCCGCGATTGCCGCTCGGCTTCAACTACGGTCGCCACATGCTGTGGCTACAGGCGGTGCAACCCGGTGCATTCACGGCCGCGAAATCGATCCTCGGCTATCCACAATACTGGAGCTGGCGGTTTGGCGGCCGGGCGGTCTCGGAAGTGTCCTATCTCGGCTGCCACTCGCATTTATGGGCGCCGCGCAAGCGCGACTTCAGTTCGCTGGTCGACATCGAGGGCTGGCGCGACCGGATGCCCGCTTTCGAGCGGGCGGGCTCGGTTATCGGCGAGCAACGCCTCAGCGACACGAAGCGGCGGATCGCCATCCACAATGGTGTCCATGACAGCAATGCCGCGCTCCATGCCTATCGCCGGCAGGAGCTTGGCCCGGTCACCGTCGTCTCGACCGGCACCTGGGTCGTCGTGCTTAATCCGGATTGCCTGCTCGACGCGCTCGATGGCCAGCGCGACATGCTGGTCAATGTCGATGTCGACGGCGGCCCTGTGCCGACCATCCGCTTTATGGGCGGGCGCGAATTCGCCACGATCAGCGACGGCTGGCAAGGCGCGATCGCGCCGGCGACAGTGCAGCGGGTGATCAACGCCGGCAGCATGGCGCTGCCGAGCTTCGCGCCGGGCGGCCCAATGCCCGGCCGCGCCGGCAAATTGGTCGGCCGCATGCCAAGCGCCGAGGAACGCGCAGCCGTGGCGCTGCTCTACGTCGCGCTGATGGTCGACCTCTGCCTCGACCAGATCCATTCGGACAACACCGTGATCGTCGATGGCGGACTGAACGCTGGCGGCCTGCTCGCCGGGCTAGTGGCGCAACTGCGTCCCAGCCAGGCCTTCCTGCAAGGGGCCACACTGGAGGGCAGCGAACACCGGGGCGGCGGCGCTGGCCTTCGAGACCGTCGGCCGCGAATTTGCCGCGGAAGTGCCGGAGCCCGTGCGTGCCGCAAGCTTCACCGGACTTGCCCGATATCGCGACACATGGCGTGGCCTCATCGGCGAGCAGGGCATCCCCCGCGCGGCAGCGGGAGGCGCACGGTGATCGTCGCTGCTCAGGCCGAAGTCACGCGCCAGCCAGTGCTGGAAATGCGGCACATCTCGAAGACGTTCGGGCCAGTCCGCGCCTTGCAGGACGTGTCGCTGACCGTCCATGCCGGCGAAGTCCATGCGCTGATGGGTGAAAACGGTGCCGGCAAGTCGACTTTGATGAAGGTGCTGTCCGGCGCCTATCGGCCTGATGCCGGCGGCGAGATACTGATTGACGGCGTGCCGGTCGCCACCGGCGACCCGATCAAGGCGCGGGCTCACGGCATTGCGGTTATCTACCAGGAACTGTCGCTGGCGCCCAACCTGACGGTCGCGCAGAACATCTTCCTCGGCAATGAGCCGAGGCGTTTCGGCATCGTCGACCGCGACCAATGCTACCAGCGCAGCAATGAGATCATCAAGCGTCTCGGCGTGTCCTTCTCCGCACGGGCCCACGTTTCCAGCCTGTCGCTCGGCGAGCGTCAGCTGGTCGAAATCGCCCGCGCGCTTTCGACCAGCGCGCGCATCATTGTCATGGACGAGCCAACCACCTCGCTGACCTCGCGCGAGACCGACCGTCTGTTCGAGGTCATCGCGACGCTGAAGTCGCAAGGCATCGCCATCATCTACATCAGCCACCGCATGGAAGAGGTCTACCAGTTGGCCGACCGCGTCAGCGTGCTGCGCGACAGCGGCTATGTCGGCACACTCGAGCGCGCCGAGCTGAACGCCTCGCGCCTCGTCTCGATGATGGTTGGCCGCGACCTGTCGGCTTTTTACAGGAAGGATCATCGCCCGCCGGACAGCAAGCGCGCGGTCGCGTTGTCGGTGCGCGGCATGGCAGACGGCAATCTCCTGAAGAACTGCTCCTTCGAACTGTACAAGGGCGAGGTGCTGGCTCTGGCTGGCCTTGTCGGCTCGGGCCGCACCGAACTCGCGCGACTGATCTTCGGTGCCGACAGACGCATCGCCGGCACGCTGGAACTCGACGGCAAGCCAGTAACCATCGGCTCGCCAAGCGAGGCACTGAATGCCGGCATCGCCTATCTCACCGAAGACCGCAAGGAACTCGGCCTGTTTCTCGACATGTCGATATCCGACAACATCAGCATGGGCGTGCTGGCTAGGGATGCGCGGCCCGGCGGCTTGCGCGATTTCAAAGCCGCCGAGAGACGTGCTGCCACGGCCGTTTCGGATCTCTCCATCCGCACCAGGTCGGTACAGGCCAATGCCGGTTCGCTGTCGGGCGGCAACCAGCAGAAAGTGTTGCTTGCCCGCCTGCTCGAGACCGAGCCGCAAGTGGTCATCCTGGATGAACCGACGCGCGGCGTCGATGTCGGAGCGAAGTCGGAAATCTACCGGCTGATCGACAATCTCGCCAAAAAGGGCATCGCCATCCTGATGATCTCCAGCGAACTGCCGGAGGTGATCGGCGTCGCCGACCGCGTGCTGGTAATGCGCGACGGCACGATCGCCGGCGAGGTGACGGCGTCCAAAGACCAGCCGCTGCGCCAGGAAGCAATCATGGAACTTGCAACGGGAGCGGCCAAGGGATGACCGACAAGGCGACCGAGATCAGTGGCCAGGCTGTCGGCAGGAGCCGGCGGTTGCGCACCGCCTTCGCCGCCCTTGGCATGCTGCCGATCCTGATCCTGCTGGCGGTCGGCTTTCAGTTGATGAACGCGCGCTTCTTCACCCAGACCAATTTGCTGATCGTCATGCAGCAATCGTCGATCAACATTGTGCTGGCAGCGGGCATGACCTTCGTCATCCTGACCGGCGGGATCGACCTGTCCGTTGGCTCGATACTTGCCGCCTCGGCGATGGTGGCGGTGATGGTGTCGCTGGTGCCTGATTGGGGACTGCTGGGCGTGCCGGCGGCCATTCTCGTCGGCCTCGGCTTCGGCGTCATCAACGGGCTGCTGATCGCCTATATCAGACTGCCGCCCTTCATCGTCACGCTGGGGTCGCTGACCGCTGTGCGCGGCGTCGCCCGCCTGCTCGGCCAGGACACCACGGTGTTCAACTCGGACCTGCCGTTCGACTTCATCGGCAACGGTACGCTGTTCGGCATTCCCTGGCTGGTCATCATCGCCTTGTCGGTCGTGGTGCTGTCCTGGCTGGTGCTCAAGCGCACCGTGCTCGGCACCTGGATCTATGCCGTCGGCGGCAATGCCGAAGCGGCGCGGCTGACCGGCATCAAGGTGCCGCTGGTGCTGCTCTTTGTCTATGGCGTTTCCGGCCTGCTGGCCGGCCTTGGCGGCGCCATGTCAGCGGCCCGGCTCTATGCGGCCAACGGGCTGCAGCTTGGGCAGTCTTACGAACTCGACGCCATTGCCGCGGTCATTCTCGGCGGCACCAGCTTCGTCGGCGGCGTCGGCTCGATCTGGGGTACGCTGATCGGTGGCCTGATCATAGCGGTGCTCTCCAACGGGCTTATCTTGGCCGGTGTCTCGGACATCTGGCAGTACATCATCAAGGGATTGGTCATCATCGTGGCAGTCGCCCTCGACCGCTACAGGCTCCAGGCAGGAGCGAGAACGTGATTGACCTTGGTCGCCGGCGTAAACGACCGGTTTGTGTAACGCACCGTGAGAGGCGCGGGGCAATTGGAGGAAAGCAATGAAGACCATCGCTAAACTGCTCTGCGGCGTCGCACTCGCGGCTGCCGCCATCGCGCCCGCATCGGCCAAGGACCTCAACAAGGTCGGCATCTCGGTCGGCCTGCTCGGCAACCCCTTCTTCGTCGCCACCATCAAGGGCATCGAGGACGCGGCCAAGAAGATCAACCCAAAGGTCGAGGTAACCTCAGTGTCGGCCGACTACGACCTCAACAAGCAGGTCTCTCAGGTCGATTCCTTCATCGCCGCCGGGGTCGACGTGATCATGCTCAATGCGGTCGATGCCAAGGCGATCGGCCCGGCGGTGAAGAAGGCGCAAGCAGCGGGCATCGTCGTTGCCGCCTTCGACGTCTCGGCGCCAGGCGCCGACGTCACCGTCATGACCAACAACGTCAAGGCCGGCGAAGAGGCCTGCCAGTATCTGGTCGACCACACCGGCGGCAAGGGCGACTACGTTATCCTCAACGGCCCGGCGTCGTCGTCGATCCTGGAGCGGGTGAAGGGCTGCAAGGACGTCCTTGCAAAACACCCCGACATCAAGATCCTCTCCGACGACCAGAATGCCGAAGGCTCGCGCGACGGCGGCCTGAAGGTCTTCCAGTCGCTGCTCACCCGCTTCGACAAGATCGATGCGGTGTTTGCCATCAACGATCCGACGGCGATCGGCGCCCAGCTTGCGGCCAAGCAGCTCAATCGCTCGGAGTTCATCTTCACCGCAGTGGATGGCGCTCCCGATATCGAGAAGGAACTCGCTTCCGGCACCTCGATGATCAAGGCCTCGGCTTCGCAGGATCCCTACGTGATGGCTGGCCAGTCGCTGACGATGGCGGCTGAGCTGCTTGCCGGCAAGAAGCCGGCGGAGCCGACCGTGCTGCTCGACCCGAAGCTGATCACGGCCGAGAACCTGAAAGACTACAAGGGCTGGACCGCAGCCCGCTAAGCCTCCCAAGGCCGATGCGGCCGGGGCAACCCGGCCGCATCTCAATTCCAGAAACGGGAGACGATCATGTCGCGCATCGGTATTCATTCGTTCGTCTGGTCGGCGAGTTCGGCGCAAGGCGACCTCGAACGCACGCTGGCCAACACCAGAGAGGCCGGCTTCGACCTGATCGAGTTCTCCTATCTTGACCCGGCCAATGTCGACGTTGGCGGGTTGGCCAGGCGCATCGCCGACCTCAAGCTCGGCGTCGCGATCAGCATCGGCCTGCCGGCCGACGGCGACATTTCGAGTGCCGACAAGGCGGTTGCCGCGCGCGGCGTCGAGATCCTCAACGAGACGATCGCGCTCACCCGCGATCTCGGCGGCCAGAAAATTGGCGGCATCCTCAGTACCAGCCACGGCTTGCAGACGCAGGCGCCGACGCGCGATCAGTGGAACCGCAGCGCGGGGACACTTGCGAAGGTTGCGGAGACGGCCAAGTCCGCCGGCGTCACGCTCAATCTGGAGATCGTCAATCGCTTCGAAAGCAATCTGCTCAACACCGCTTCACAAGGCCTGGCCTTCATCGCGGACACCGGCTCCGACAACATCTTCCTGCATCTCGATACCTTCCACATGAACATCGAGGAGGCCGATGTCGGACTGGCTATCCGCCATGCCGCTGACAAGATCGGTTATGTCCATATCGGCGAGAGCCATCGCGGTTTCCTCGGCACCGGCAATATCGACTTTGCCGCCATCTTCGATGCGCTGACCGCAATCGGCTATAGGGACGACCTCAGCTTTGAATCCTTCTCGTCGAAGATCGTTGACGAGAACCTGTCACGGAAGACCGCGATCTGGCGCAATCTGTGGGCCGACAATATGGAACTGGCCCGGCATGCGCGCGCCTTCATCGCAATCGGGTTGGAGACGGCGCAGCGGAAGGCAGAGCTTGTCGCATCGAGACATCGTCCTTAGCAGGAGCGCGCTGCCAAAGCGCCAATGTTGTCGTTCATCCGGCCCGCGCCTTACGTGCAAGGAATCGACGTCGGAGGCGCTGAGTGTGGCGGAGGCAGTCGAGCGGGGTGACGCTGACGAGAGCTTTCTGATTTTGGCCACGAAACGCAATAAATCAACATTTTCATACGCCCTCCGGGGCCATCCAATCTCCATACTGGACGGGGATGACGTTTGACACAGCGCGGCGGAAAGAAGCAGGATAGCTGATAGAGTCGACATCACATAATGATGTCACTATATAGCGGCGGCTTCGACCGTGTAGCTGTGGCGGTGTACCACGAAGCAGCAGAAAATGTGTTACGCGTTGTGATCCCTATTGTGATACAAATCGGCCGTCGACAGCAGGAAAAGATCGTAAGAACAACAGCATAGAGCCGAAGCCGATCCCGGCCAACGTACCACTCTATCAAACAATCAGAACGTGCTCATTGAACCCTTCCCTTCATTCGGCTCTTCGGACCTCCGACAAGATCAACTTGCCGGGCGAAGCCGACTCGGTTCGAATGGCAGCATGCATCCTTTACCGGGTGCGGACGTTTACGGTTACCAACCGGCATAGCCGCCAGGGAAAAGCAGTATGAGTGAACATGCGATCGAGTTCTTGCGCGGATGGATCGGTGAAAAGGTCCACTGCCAGCACTCGCCGGTAAAGATCGAGAAGCAGGCCGAGACCCTCGCCAAGGAGTGCGCGGCCAAGGCCGCTGAGGTCGGCATTCCGCTGGAAGATATCCAGGAAGAAGTCGGCGACATCCAGGAACTGATCGCATCGCGGCTCGAAGAGGCGGCCGAGGCCGACCAGAGCAACGCGGCCAAACCGTGACGCAACAGGCCTGGTGCCGCCAGGCCTTGTCCTCTATCCAAATCGATCTTTCAGCCAGGCCTTCGGCAGCGCCGGCACGAAATTGCCGTCGCGTCCGCTCATATCCTCATTGGCGACCATTGCATTGAGGCCTCCTCTACGCCTTGCGCCACCGCATCGAAGAACGGATCGATATCGACGTCCGGGATGTAAGCGACGTTTGCGGTTCGTCCCGATGGTGCAAGTGCTGCTTGCGGATTGGCGGTGGTGAAGGCCAGAAAAATGTCGCCCGAACTGTGGTAGCCGAAGCCGCCTGTCATGGCGATGCCGAGCGGCACGCGCTTTGCCAGCCGCTTCATCTGGTGCGGCAGAAATGGCGCATCGGTGGCGACGATGGCGATGATCGAGCCCTTTTCGGCACGCGGCGTGCCTTCGCGCATCGCCGGCTCTACCAGATCAGGCCCGACGCGGGCGCCGCGCAGTGTGAAATTGCGCCGCTTGCCGAAATTCGCCTGCACGAATACGCCGACCGTATGCCTGATGCCCTGCCACTCGACGATGCGCGATGCCGTGCCCGAGCCGGCCTTGAAGCCAAAGGCAATCATGCCGGTGCCGCCGCCGACACTGCCTTCCTCGATCGCTCCACCGGCGGCACCGTCGAGCGCGGCTTCGACATCTTCGAAGCCGACGTGATAACCGTTGATGTCGTTGAGGAAACCGTCATAGGTCTCCGCCGCAACCGGCAGGCCCCAGCCGCTGTCGAGCGCCGCCGGCAGCACGCGTTGCATCCAGCGCAGCGTGCCGTCGCGGGTGACGCCGCAGGAATGCGTGTTGGTGATCGTGACGGGCAGGTTGAAGGCGCCGACTTCCTCGATAATGTGCGACCCCGTCAACTCGCCATTGCCGTTCTGGCTGAAGACACCGGCAAACACCGGCGTGGCGAGCTCAGCCAACGGCCGCGGCAGGATGGCGGTGACGCCGGTGCGCACCGGCCCCGTGCCAACCTCGAGCAGACCCTCGCCGGAAATCAGCGTCGCATAGCCGACTGATACGCCGGGCACATCAGTGATGGTGTTGAAGCCGCCCGGCGTGCCCTCGAAGGCAATGCCGAAAGCACGGGCGCGCGGCTTGCCCGCCGGCGTTTGAAGATGCGGGTCATGTCCGGTCATGCGGTCCTCTAAAAAAGCGAGCCCTGATTGCCCGGTTCTTTCGGTTTGCTGGCCGCCGGCTTTGCGGCGGGTTTGCTGGCGGGCGGCGTGGCCGCTGGTTTGGCAACGGCCTGCACCCGCTCGGCGTCGCCGGTCGCGACTGCATTTACGGTGCCGTCGGCGAACTCCAGCTGCAGGCCAGCGCCCGGCGCCACATCAACTGCCAGTTTGATCACCGCGCCGTCGGCATCCTTGACCAGCGCGAAGCCGCGCGCCAGCACAGCCTTGTGCGACAGCGTTGCCATCAGCCTCTCGGATTGGACGATGCGGCCGCGCAGTCGCTCCAGCCTGAGCAGTACCGCTTGCGTGCCGCGTCTCGTCAAAGCCGTCAGAAGATGCCTCTGCACGGTTTGCCGCCGTGCCGTTGGCTCGATCGTAATGCGGCCTTGCAGCAAAGCCAGTTGCTGCCTGTGCCGTTGCAGGGATGCTTTCGCACATTTTGGCAACTGATCCGCCGCACGATTCAACTCCGCGCGCCGGGCTCTCGCCAATGCGCGCAGCGCCCCTTGGGCGCGCAAAAGGTTGCGGTCGTTGGTGCGTCGCGCCTCGGCAATCCGCCGGGACAGCGTTGCCGGAGTGAGCTTCACGGCGAAGAACCGAGCTTGCTTTCTTTCGGTGGAGACCATCAGCCCCCGGCTAAGCCGGCTGGCCGCCTCGTCCAGCCGCCGTCGCGGCAGCGCCAGCAACTGGTCGGGCGAGGGCAGCGCGCGGGCGGCCGCACGCGAGGCCTGCCGCTTGCGTTCGAAATTGCGCAAGGTAGCTGCTTTGAGCCGTGCGCCAAGACTGGCTAGTGTCGCTTCGAGGTCCGCTTTCACCGGCACCGCGATCTCCGCCGCACCTGTCGGCGTCGGTGCCCGCATGTCGGCGACGAGATCGATCAAGGTCCAGTCGGTCTCGTGGCCGACGGCCGAAATCACCGGGATGCGCGAGGCAGCGACGGCGCGCGCCAGCCCTTCATCGTTGAACCCCCAGAGGTCCTCGAGGCTGCCGCCGCCGCGCGCCACGATCAGAAGGTCGGGCGGCACGATCGCTCCATCCCAGGCCAGCGCGTTGAAGCCGTTGACGGCCGCCGTCACTTCCGCCCCCGCCGTCTCGCCCTGGACTCTTACCGGCCAGACCAGCACATGCAGCGGAAAGCGGTCCTTGATGCGATGGATGATGTCACGGATCACCGATCCGGTCGGCGAGGTGACGACGCCGATGGTGCGCGGCATGAACGGCAGCCGCCGCTTGCGGCCGGCATCGAAAAGTCCTTCGGCCTGCAGTCGCCGCTTGCGCTCTTCCAAAAGCGCCATCAGCGCCCCGGCGCCGGCGGGTTCTAGATTGTCGATGACGATCTGGTAGTTGGATTTGCCGGGATAGGTGGTGAGTTTGCCGGTGGCGATCACCTCCATCCCCTCTTCGGGACGGAATTTCAGCCGGCTCATCGTGCCTTTCCAGACCACGGCATCGAGCCGCGCGCGGTCGTCCTTCAGGGTGAAATAGGCATGGCCGGAAGAGTGCGGCCCGCGATAGCCGGAAATTTCGCCGCGCACCCGCACATGGCCGAAGACATCCTCGACCGTGCGCTTCAGCGCGCCGGAAATCTCGCTCACCGTGTATTCGGTGGCATTGGTTCGTGATTCGGATTCTGCGTCGCTCATCGGCCGATTGAGCGGCTGTTGTCGCTCCGCGTCAAGATTCCATAACTTGATCTTAAGCCTGGCCTGATTGACTCTGGGCCAAGGAGGACGCATGAGCGCCCGCAAACAACGCAGCCCGTTGACGTTCCAGGTCACCCTGACGGTGCTGACGCTTGCCGTTTTTGCACTGGCCATCGTTGTCGGCTTCGGCCTTTACGCCACCATGCAGGCCGACCGGGTCTCGCTCGAGCGGGAGAAGGTTTTCCTTGCCAACGGCCTGCAGGACCAGATCGCCGCGGTAAAGCGCGAGCAGGAAAGCGTCGCCGTCTGGGATGATTCCGTTATAAACGCCAAGGCCGGCAACCAGACCTGGATGGCCGAGAATTTCAGCGTCTGGATGTACTCGTATTACGGCCACAACCGGGTCTATGTGCTGGACAACGCCAACCGGCCGGTCCACGCCATGCGCGAAGGCAAGGTCGTGTCGCCTGCCGTCTTTGGCGAGGACGAACCCGCTTTGCGGCCGACCATCGCCAGGTTGCGCCAGATGATGAGCAAGGACGCAAGCCAGGCCGGCGCAAAATTCGTTGCCGACGATCTGGTCTCGCTTGGCGGTCAGCCTGCCATACTCAGCGTCATGCCTCTGGTGCCGAGTTCGGATCGCGTCACCCAGGCATCCGGCAGCGAATATCTGCATGTCTCCATAGAGTTCATCAACGACGCGGTGATCGGCAAGATCGCGCAGAAATATCTGCTGGCGGGGGCGCATCTCCTGCCGATGGCTCAGCCGCTTGGCTCGGCTGCCATTCCGCTTATCGACAAACAGGGTGTCATCCTCGGCTATATTGCCTGGGACCAGGAACGGCCCGGCCTGACGCTGGTGGGCAAGGCCAGCCCGGCCCTGGCTCTGGCCGCGCTGGTTGCGGCGAGCGTGCTCGCCTTTCTGCTCCGGCGTCTGCGCCGTGCGTCATCGGCGCTGCAGACCAGCCAGGCCCAGGCGCAATATCTCGCCTTTCACGACACGCTCACCGGCCTGCCCAACCGGGCACTGTTCGAGGACAGGCTGCGGCGTGCCTTGCTTACCTCCGGCAATGAAAGCAAGGTCGCGCTGCTTTATCTCGATCTAGATCGCTTCAAGCATGTCAACGACACGCTTGGTCACCCGGCAGGCGACGAACTCGTGCGCCAGACGGCGGCCAGGCTTCAGCATACGGTTCGCGACGTCGACACGGTGGCAAGACTGGGTGGCGACGAATTCGCGGTGATCCTGATCGATGTCCGCGACGTAAGGAACGCCGAGGATATTTCCGAGAGGGTGCTGCAGAAACTGCAGGAGCCGTTCAAGCTGATGGACGATCAGGTCTTTATCAGCGCCAGCATCGGCATAGCCTTGTCGACAGGCCCTGATGCCGACGCAGACGATCTGCTGCGCAAGGCCGACATCGCGCTCTACGAAGCCAAGAAGAACGGCCGTGGCCGCTACCAGGTCTTCGCCGGCGACATGGACGACCTTTTGCTGCGCAAGCGCAAGGTCGAGAGCGAGCTGCGCAGCGCGCTGAATGGCGGCACCGGTATCAAGCTCGCCTACCAGCCGGTCTTTGCCAGCGACGGCAAGACCATTGTCGGCGCCGAGGCGCTGATCCGCTGGGCGCATGAGGTCCATGGCGCACTGCCGGCGGCGCAGTTCATCGCCATCGCCGAGGAACGCGGCATGATCGGGCAGCTCGGCGCATGGGCCCTGCTGGAAGCCTGCCGCTTCGCCGTGAAGACCAAACTGCCGTGGCTCGCCGTCAATGTCTCGCCGCTGCAATTGCGCGACGCCGGCTTTGCCGAAGAGGTTGCCTCGATCCTCGCCGAAACGGGACTGGCGCCGAAGCGCCTGCAGCTCGAGATCACCGAAAACGTTCTCCTGGAAAACAACGACACCACCAGAGCGGCTCTGGCAGCCTTGCGCCAGTCGGGCGTCGGCATTGTGCTCGACGATTTCGGCACCGGCTATTCGTCGCTGAGCTATCTGCGCCGCCATGCCATCGACAAGCTCAAGATCGACCGCTCCTTCGTGCGGCTTCTCGACGGCGACGGCAATTCGGGCGCCATCGTCAAGGCGCTGATCGATCTCGCCGGCGCGCTCAAGGTCGAGGTCACCGCCGAGGGCGTAGAGACCGAGGTGCAAAAGGCGCTGCTGGTCGCCATGGGCTGCCAGCAGCTGCAGGGCTACTTCTTGTCGCCGCCGCTGGAGCCGGCGCAATTGGTGGCGCTGCCCGGCCTGTCGTCGGCCAACGCAACGACGGAGGCGGCAGCGTCGGCCTGATCGTTCCTACCAGCCAGGCAGGATCTGGTTCGGCTTGCTCCGCTTCATCTTGGCGAAGGCGAGCGAGGCGAAATCGAAGCTTCCCGTTTCTTCGCCGAGCGGCACGGAAATATTGTCGAGGCTTTCCGAGATGTGCCGGGCCAGCGCGTCGACGATTTCGGGCCGCGAGGTCTGGCCGCGCATGATGCCGATGCGGCAGTCGGGCAGCGCGCCAAAACCGTCGGCTTCGCCCAGCACTCGCATGCCGGGCCGCAGCGCGCATTCCGGCAGCACCGAGATCGCCAGCCCCGACAGCACCGCGGCGGTGATGACGGTCGCCGAGAAGCTGGTGAAGAGGATGCGATAGTCGCGGCTTTGCCGGTCGAGCACATCGACGGCGGCGCGCCGCCAGATGCAGTTCGGCCGGCCGAAGGCCATCGGCAGCACTTCCTGTTCGTGCGTGGCATGGTTGGCCGAGGTCACCCATAGCAGCGGCTCGCGCCGCACCACTTCCGACTGGCCGCGCGTATCATTGTGCGTCACCAGCGCAAGATCGAGATTGCCGCGCTTGATATGCTCGACCAAGCCTGGTGTCGGCTCGCAGATGACAGTCAGTTCGACGCGCGGATTTGACCGTGTGAAGCGTGCCATGATTTCGGGCAGGAACCGGTCGGCATAGTCGTCGGGGGTGCCGATACGGATGGTGCCTTCGAGCCGCTGATCATCGAAGGCGGCCAGCGTTTCGCGGTTGAGATAGAGCAGGCGGCGCGCGTAGGAGAGCAGCTTGTCGCCTTCCTCGGTCAGCCTGTTGGTGCGGCCGTCCTTTTCGAACAGCGGCTTGCCGATCCGCTCTTCCAGCCGGCGCATCTGCATCGACACCGCCGATTGCGTGCGCAGCACTTCCTCGGCCGCACGGGTGAAGCTGCCGGTATCGGCAATCGAGATGAAGGTCTGCAACTGGTCGAGATCGAGTGGCGCTTTCATCGGTCCAATCCATCACTAGCGTTGATGCTAAAGATTAGAAACATTCGTTGGATTAATCAATCGGTGCGTGGCAAATTCACATTGTCCACATGAAGGCATGTGAATCGAGACCGGAACGGCCGCTGTCCCCAGCGCCGATCGCCTGGTCTTGTCCAGTTCGAGTCTGAAGGAGACCGACATGACCACGTTTGATTTCGCCACAGAGACCTCGCGCATCACCTCGCGTCCGGCCGTTGCGACGCGCGTGGCCAACACTCTTCTCAATGCCTACCAGGCCTGGAAAAATCGCCGGGCCTTCTATCGCCTCGGCGAGATGTCGGACGCCGAACTCGCCGATATCGGCCTGACGCGCGCGGATCTCCATGTCGCCATCGATGTGCCGTTCGGCGCGGATCCGACCGTGAAGCTGCGTGCGATTGCGAGCGATCGTGCCGATACGATCGAAGATCTCGCCCGCCAGATAGCGTGATATCGGGCGCATTGTTTCGGTTGCCGTGAACCTTTCTCAGGCTTCGCTGCGACCAACGAGTATAGCAGGCTCCCCACTCCCTGCCGGTTCCCCGCCGGCCAGCCTGCACACTGGCCCGGTCCTCCTCCAGGACCGGGCTTTTCTTTTAAAGCTCCGTCGTCATCGTGCGGTCTGCGCCGCGTCGCTTCGTTCCTTGCTCCGAAGCCGCGAAGGTCAGCGCCCAACTACCGCCAACTACCGCCGGTCCATGTCCCGCTTGAACTGGTCGAAGATCGTTTCCACGCCCTTCTGATAGTCGTCGCGCTGCTGGGCGCCGGTCTCGAACATCTTGCCGAAAATATCGTCGAACGGATTGCGTGGCCTGCCGCTCGGATTGGCCTGCGGTTGCGGCGCCTGGCGCTCCTGCGGTGCCTGTCGCGGCTGGGGTGCTTGCGGCTGCTGCGGCGCCGGCTGCCCACCGGGCAGGCCGAAGCCGCCACCACCGCCTTGCCGCATCATCTCTTCAAAAATCTTGCCCAGCGGGTTATCGCCGTAAGGGCTCTGCGTCTGTTGCGGCTGTGTTGGCTGCTGCGGCCGGCCCTGCGGTTGCTGTGCCGCGCCACCGCCGAACATATCCTGCAGCACCTTGCCCAGCGGATTGTCGCCATAGGGGTTGGGCGCCTGTTGCGGCTGGCTTTGCGGCTGTTGGGCGCCGCCGCCGAACATGTCCTGCAGCACTTTGCCCAGCGGGTTCTCACCGTAAGGATTGGGTGCTGGCTGCGGCGCAGGCTGTGCCCCGCCGCCCGCCTGCCGCATCATCTGTTCGATGATCTCGCCGAGCGGATTGCTGCCGCCGCCGAAGCCACCGGCGGCCTGCATCTGACCCCCGGTCAACTGGTTTGTCGTCTGCTTGAACAATCCGCCCATCACCATCGAAGCGATGGCCGGCAGCATCTGCTGCAGGATCTGCTGGCTGACGCCGGTCGCCTGCGCGGCCTGGCTGGCCACCGCGCGCGACAGCTCCTTCGAGCCGAACAGATGACCCAGAATGCCATTGCCCTCATTGACGCCTTGCGGTGAGAAAGCCCTGGTCGCGTCCTCGAAATATTTGGCGTGCTGGCCGCTCGCCATCGCCGTCATGAAGGCGCCGAGCCCATAGGGATCGGCGGTGTTGCGTTGCAGCCCTTGCGAGAAGGCCGGCAGCAGGGCGGCGACAGCCGCCTGCGTCTGCTGCATGGAAAGCCCGTACTGCTGGGCAAGCGCCTGCATGCCGTTGCCGTTCTGCGCCTGCGCCAATATGTCGAACAAGGTACGCATCGGTTTCTCCTCCCGGAAATCCTCGAGGGAGAACCTAGTTCGTTTCGATGTTCGATTGAAGCGGCTTTTGCCGCTGCTCAAGGCGCGACGCTAATACGCATATTCCATGAACACCGGCTCGATCGAGCCGCCCCAGCGCGTGTGGTAGGCCGACAGCATTTCCTCGGCACTGGTGGTACCGCGCGCCACGACTTCGTCCAGCGTGTTGAGGAACGAGGTCTCGTCATAGCCGTCGCGGTTCTTCCTGCCGCGATTTTTCAGCCCAAGGCGCGAAATGGTCATTACATCGCGGCCGATCTCACGCAGCGTCGTGTTGCGGAACGGCGCGGAAATGCCTTGTTCCGGCACCGCATTGCGCATCGCCAGCGTTTCTTCATAGGTCCAGCTCGAAGTCAGCGCCTCGGCGGCGTCGAGCGCGGCCTCGTCATAGAGCAGCCCGACCCAGAAGGCCGGCAGCGCGCAGATGCGGCGCCACGGCCCGCCATCGGCGCCCCGCATTTCGAGGAAGCGCTTCAGCCTGACGTCAGGGAACAGGGTCGACAGATGGTTCGCCCAGTCGCCCATGGTCGGCAGTCCGTCCGGTACTTCATTGCGGGCAGCGCCGGCCATGAACTGGCGGAAGGTGATGTGCGTCATGTCGTGATAGTGGCCGTCGCGGATGACGAAATACATCGGCACGTCGAGCGCCCATTCGACATAGTCGGCAAAGCCGAACTCGGGCGAGAAGCAGAATTCGAGCAGGCCCGAGCGCTGGTTGTCGGTGTCGCGCCAGATGTCGCCGCGCCAGCTCTGCAGCCCGTTCGGCCGGCTGTCGGTGAAGGGCGAGTTGGCAAACAGCGCCGTCGACAGTGGCTGCAGCTTCAGCGACACCTGCATCTTGCGGCGCATGTCGGCTTCGCTTTCGAAGTCGAGGTTCACCTGGATGGTGCAGGTGCGATACATCATGTCGAGACCCTTGGTCCCGACCTTGGGCATGTAGCGGGTCATGATTTCGTAGCGCGATTTCGGCATTTTCGGCGTCTCGGCGAGCGACCATTTCGGACTGCCGCCGAGGCCGAGAAAGCGGATGCCCATCGGCTCGGCGATCTCGCGCACTTGCGCCAGATGCGCATTGCCCTCCCGGCAGGTCTGGTGGATCGTTTCCAGCGGCGCGCCCGACAGCTCGAACTGGCCACCAGGCTCCAGCGAGATCGCGCCCTGTCCGGTCGGCTCGACCAGGCCGATGATGCGGCCGTCATCGATGATCGGGTCCCAGCCGAGCTTTTGCTGCATGCCTTCGAGGATGGCGCGGATGCCGCGCTCGCCGCCATAAGGCACCGGCGCGTTGCCGTCGACATAGAAGGGGAACTTCTCGTGCTCGGTCCCAATGCGCCACTTGTCGCGCGGCTTGTTGCCTTCGGCCAGATGCTCGACCAGTTCGTCGATGCCTTCGATTGGCCGGAAATCGGTTGTGTCGCGCGCCATGGGGCCCCCTCTGCGGCTCTCGGAGCCCGCCGGCGCTAAATGGACGAAATGTCAGCAGCCGATCAAGCGAAAAATCCTGAGCCACAGGTCAACAGGAATTGATCTTTACGCCTCTTACCAGTCTCCGACCGTCGCCTGCATCACCGCAAGCGCCGCTACAGCTGCTGTGTCAGCGCGCAGGATGCGCGGTCCGAGCGGGATGGCAGTGACGAAGGGGAGCGCCCGCAGCATCTTGCGTTCGTCGTCGGAAAAGCCGCCTTCCGGCCCGACCAGCAGCGCCAGCTTCCTCTCCGGCACCGCCTGCAATGCCGGCAGCGGGTTGTTGGTCGAGGCATCCTCGTCGCAGAAGATAAGCCGGCGTTCCTTGTCCCAGCCGGAGAGCAGGCGCTCGAATTTCTCGGCCTCGCGCACTTCCGGCACCGCCAGTATGCCGCATTGCTCGGCCGCCTCGACGACATTGGCGCGCAGCCGGTCGATGGAGGGTTTTGCCACTTGCGTGTGCTGGGTGATCACCGGCTGCAGGATGCCGGCGCCCATCTCGACCGCCTTCTGCACGAGATAGTCTAGCCGGCCCTGTTTCAGCGGCGCGAAGCAATAGATCAGGTCAGGCAGGGGCGGTTGCGGTCTCTGCGAGGCCAGCACCTTCAGCCGCACCGCCCTTTTCGACCTGGTGGCAATCGCCGCCGACCACTCGCCGTCGCGGCCGTTGAACACCAGGATCTCGGCGCCTTCGCCGAGCCGCAGCACATGCGTGAGATAATGGCTCTGCTGCTGGCCGGCATCGAATTCGATGCCTGCCGCGAGGTCGTCCGGCACGAACAGCCGCTGCATCTTGTAATTGGCGCGCATCGCCGAGGAATGGGCGAGGCGGTGCCTGGCGTCAAGTCTCGGCGGAACGATGCCACAGCGGTTCAAAACCGTGCCGCAGCACCGAAACGGTCGTGGCCGGTGTGAGCAGGCGCAGCGACCGGCCGGCAAGGCTGTCGAAGGCCGCCGCATCGCCATAGCCTGCGAACGACCAGGGCAGCGCGTTGCCGCCGCGCAACGCATAGGCCGAGCCGCCATCCGCGATCATCGCTCCGTCCGGCAATTCGGCAAGCTCTCCCATGGTGACATCAGGTGGCTGGCCGCCGGAAGCCAGCCGCTCCTTGTGCAGCCGCTTGTCCACCATTGGCGCGCGCGGTTCGTTTACACCGAAGACTTTGCCGAAACGCCCGACAAAATCCTTGGCTCGCTCACGCCGGCAATAGAAACAGGGACGGTGCCCGGCGGCCAGCGCCGTCACCTCGTCGAGGAAGAACAACTCGGTCCAGCCGGCCCTGCCGCCCGGCCGGTTCCTGCCCATCGGCTCGCGCCGCACATTGCGGAATTGGCAAACGCAGATGATCCAGGCCGGCAAGGCCCAACGCTTTTTCAGCAGCGTCTTGGTCTCCGGATCGTGGATGATGCCGCGATTGCCGGTGAACAGGCCGCGCTCGGATATGGCATGGATGGCGCCGAACGGATCGACCCGGTTCTGCAGTGGCATAGCTCTCTCCCGAATACGCATCTTGGCTGCAATGCTGGCGACATGATATCGCTCGTCGCGTCATTTCATGTCAGCAGGGTTTTGCGATGCGGGTGCTGGTGGTCCAGAACTACGACAACACCGGCCTTGGCCAGGTTGGTGCCGCGCTCGCCGAAGCCGGCGCCGATCTCGACCTGCGCCGGCCCTACAAGGGCGATGCGCTGCCGGACGACGCGACCGGACACGATGCCATGGTGATGCTGGGCGGCGGTCAGAATGCGCTGGCCGACGATGACTACCCGTATTTCCCGGCGCTGCTCGAACTGACCCGCGATTTCGCCGCCAAGGATCGCTCGGTTCTCGGTATCTGCCTGGGCAGCCAGTTGGTTGCCCGCACTTTCGGCGGTGAGAACCAGATCGGCGGCGCCTCGGAATTCGGCTGGCACAAGGTATCGCTGACGCCGGACGCCAGAACCGATCCGGTGCTTGGCGCACTTCCCCAGGATTTCCCCATCTTCGAATGGCACGACGACACTTTCGCGCTGCCATCAAATGCGGTGCGGCTTGCCGGCAGCGAAATTGCTGAGAACCAGGCGTTCCGTATCGGCCGCGCCGTCTACGGCTTCCAGTTCCATTTCGAGGCCGACCAGCCGATTGTGAGGGACTGGAGCGCATCCTTCGCGCCGCTGATTGCCGATCGCCATCCCGACTGGCAGGATCGCCTCGACAGCGAAATGGCACGCAACGGCCCCGAGGCCGACGCCGCGGGCTTGGCCATTGCCCGCGCCTGGGTGGCGACAATCTGAGCCCAGCCAACGCGCGGCCGTTGCATAATTGGCACGCGGCGGGGAATCTGCCGGGGACAACTTCTTTCGTTCTTGGTTTGTGGCCGAACGCTATCCTACAAGGCGCGCGCTTTGCATCGGCAATGCAACCGCGATGAACCTTCTGTGTGATCCGCGCGACACACCGCCGATACAGAATCGACCTACAAGCGCGAAATCGTCGAAACTTTGAGACGAATTCTCGGTTTCAACCCATTGGTAACCGCCTCGTGCCCAGATGCAGGAAGCTCAACTAGAGATGACGTCCGTGAAAGCAGCGCTTCTGTCCTTTGTCATGCTGTCTGCCATCGTTTTGTGCGGTCTCGGCATTTATTCCGCCGATGCAGCCAACAACCATCAGGCCGTCGACGGCTACGGCGTCACCGCCGCGCTTCGCTAAAACGCTTTTCCCTGCACAGTCAGGATACGCTTGTCCGCGCCGTCCACGGCGAGCGCGCTGAGCATGCCTGACTGCCAGGCGAGCGTGTCGACATTGACGCGGTTCGGCATCACCTCCGCCTCCGGCACCGGTGTGTGGCCGTGCACGATCACCTTCGGGTAAAGCCCTGGATGGTTGTGGAAGACGTCGCGTATCCAGACCAGATCCTGCGGGCTCTGGCTCTCCAGCGGCACGTCAGGCCTGACGCCAGCATGGCAGAAGAAGAAATCACCTGATATCAGTGACAATTGCAGCGACCGCAGGAAGTCGACATGGGCTTGCGGTACAGCATTGACCAGTGCCTGGTGTCCCCGCCGTAACGCCTCGGCCTTGCCGAACCAGCTTGCGTGTCCCGCTAGGTCGACGCCATAGGATTGTGCCGTCTGCACGCCGCCATAGCGGATGAACAGCCCTTCCGGGTCAGGCTCGTCGAGAAAATCGAGGAAGCCGATATCGTGGTTGCCGGCGAGCATCACATGCCGTGGATCGCGTTTCTGTGCCTCGATCAGGAAGTCTATGACGCCCTTGGACTCTGGTCCGCGGTCGACATAGTCGCCGAGGTGGATGACGCGCCAATCGCTGGTCGGCTTGTATTCGAGTTCGCTCTCGATGCGGCGATGCATGGCGGCGAGCAGATCGAGCCGGCCATGCACGTCGCCGATCGCATAGAGGCGCATGCCATCGGGCGCGCGCGCGTCGAGGTAGTGGATGCCGGTCTCGATCAAGGCGGCTTCGTCTCCGTGATCCAGCGAGGCTAGGGTCTAATCGGTGAACAAGACCCTATCGCCGCAACTGGTCCTTGCCCATCTCGGTCACCAGCCGTTTGCCGCACAGTGCCAGCGTGATGTCCATCTCCTTGCGGATGATGTCCAGCGCCAGGGTCACGCCTTGCTTGCCCATGGCGCCCAACCCGTACAGGAACGGGCGGCCGATATAGGTGCCCTTGGCGCCGAGGCAAAGCGCCTTCAGCACGTCCTGGCCCGAGCGGATGCCGCCGTCCATATGCACCTCGATCCTGTCGCCGACGGCATCGGCGATCTCCTCCAGCGCCATGATTGACGACGATGCGCCGTCGAGCTGGCGCCCGCCATGGTTGGAAACGATGATGGCGTCGGCGCCGGTCTCGACCGCCATCAGCGCGTCCTCTTTGTCGAGAATACCTTTCAGGATCAGCTTGCCGCCCCAGCGCTCCTTGATCCAGGCGACGTCCTTCCACGACAGGTGCGGGTCGAACTGCTCCGTCGTCCACGATGCCAGCGAAGCGACGTCGCCGACGCCCTTGGCATGGCCGACAATGTTGCGGAAGGTGCGGCGCTTGGTGCCGGCAATGCCCATCAGCCAGCGCGGCCGCATGGCGATGTTGGCAATGTTGGCCAGCGTCATCTTGGGCGGCGCCGACAGCCCGTTGCGGACATCCTTGTGGCGCTGCCCCAGGATCTGCAGGTCGAGCGTCAACACCAGCGCCGAGCATTTTGCAGCCTTCGCCCTGTCGATCAGGTCGAGCACGAAATCCTTGTCGCGAAGCACGTAGAGCTGGAACCAGAACGGCTTCTTCGTCACCGACGCGACATCCTCGATCGAGCAGATGCTCATCGTCGACAGCGTAAACGGCACGCCGAATTCCTCTGCCGCCTGCGCCGCCAGCATCTCGCCATCGGCATGCTGCATGCCGGTCATTCCAGTTGGGGCAAGCGCCACCGGTATCGCCACTTTCTCGCCGATCATGGTCGATTCCAGCGAGCGGTTGCTCATGTCGACCAGCACGCGCTGACGGAATTTTATCTTCTGGAAGTCCTCCTCGTTGGCGCGGTAGGTGCTTTCGGTCCAGGAGCCGGAATCGGCATAGTCGTAGAACATCTTCGGCACCCGCCGGCGCGCCAGGTCCTTGAGATCGGCAATGGTGAGGATGTCGCTCATGGTGGTTCCTCGTTAGCCAGTCGTCTTGAAGCCGTCGTCGGCGTCGGAGCGCTGCTTAAGCCTGAGCCGCGACACGCGCTGCCAGTCGCCGCTGCGTTCGGCCTCGAGCATCGAGCGCTCGACATAGGAGATATGGTCCATCGCCGCCTGGCGGGCAGCTGAGGGATCGCCGGCCTTCACGGCTTTGTAGATCGCGCCGTGCTGGGCCAGCAGCGCCTCGCGCGCTCCGGGCACGCTGAACACCAGAAGCCGGTTCTGGAACACGCCTTCAGACAGCAGCCGGTAGCAGGAGCGCAGTGTGTGCAAGAGGATGATGTTGTGCGCGCATTCGCACACAGCATGGTGGAACTCGACGTCGATTTCCGCCTCGTCGTCGAAATCGCCGGTGCGGTGCGCCTCGTCCATGCGCGCCATGATGCGGTCGAGCAGCGCAATGTCGTCCGCTGTCGCGCGCCGCGCCGCATATTCGGCCGCAACACCTTCGATCTCGCGGCGGTATTCCAGATAGTCGGTCACCGCCTTGCGGTGCATCGAGATGAGGTCGGTCACCGGCTTGGTGAACAACTGGCCGATGACGTCGGCGACATGGGTGCCGCCGCCGGCCTTGGTGATCAGCAGCCCGCGCCCATCCAGCGCCTTGAGCGCATCGCGCAGGATCGGCCGCGACACGTCGAACTGGCGCGCCAGCTCGCGCTCGCCCGGCAGCCGGTCGCCGGTGCGCAGCACGCCTTCAAGGATCAGGCTTTCGATCTGCTGCACCACCTCGTCGGCGGTGCGCGAATGCTCGATCCTGGAGAAAATATCGCTCAACGGGGGCCTGGGAAATTGAACCGGCGTCGCGCAAGATAAAGCCAGCGTCGCCAACTGGTCAAATTATTTATCCAATTTGCCCAATCGGGTCGGTCTGCGCGTCGCGCCGGCAGGACCTACGATGCTAGACTTTGGTGTTTACGCGCCTCATGGATTGCCTTTAGAGGACGCCATCACACGAAGGGTCGAGAACAGGGGGACCACCGTGTCGGACGAGACGTCCAACCTCGAATTCCAGCCGCGCGCCCAGGGCAGCGTGATGGGCTTTCCCGCGCATGAGGGACGGCCCGGCGCGATCGGCGAGGTCCATGCCCGGCCGCATCCGCTGATCGAGAAGCCGCGCGTGCTTGTGCAACTCGCCTTCATGACCGAGGGCGGCTCCGGCGTCGACATGGCCGTGCTCTCCGAACTGTCGCGGCGCCTCGGCATCGCGGCGCCCGACCGTCATGCCCGCCACCACGCCATGAAGTGGGGCAAGGGTACGCTGCGCTGGGAGCGGCATACGGAATTCTCGACCTATCTTTGGGAAGGGCCGCTTGCCGAAAGCGGCAGGGCGCAGGAGGATTCTCCTTTCGGCAACGGGTTCTCGCCGCCGGGAACGGTGATCTCAGGCATAAGGCTGGAGATCCGCAAATGGACGCCGGCAAGCGAGAAGCTGATTGCGGCCTTCGACCCGACGAGCCTCTGCTATTCGCTGGTCGAGCGCGGCAATGCGGCCATCGTCACCGATTTCCGCCAGGACGGCGACGGCCTGACCCGCATCCTGGTGCTTGATCGCGGCCTGACGCCGGCGCGGACCGGCGCGCTGTCGCAGCGGCTGATCGACGTCGAGACGTATCGCACGCTTGCCATGCTCGGCCTGCCGCTGGCGCTGACGCTGTCGGGCCGCGCCCGCCGCATTGAGGACCGGCTGGCGCAGACCACGCTGGAAATGAAGGTCGCTGAAACCCGCGACAGCCAGACGCTGCTCGCCGACCTGACCGAGCTTGCCGCTGAACTCGAGGCTGATGCCGCCTCCAGCCTCTATCGCTTCGGCGCCAGCCGCGCCTATGACGGCATCGTTGTCGAGCGGCTGGAAGCGCTGGACGAAGAAGCCGTGCCCGGCTACGACACTTGGGGCGGCTTCCTGCAGCGGCGGGTGGCACCCGCCATGCGCACCTGCCGTTCGGTCGAGGAGCGCCAGGCCAACCTGTCGCGCAAACTAACCCGCGCCACCACGCTGCTGCGCACCTGGGTCGATGTCGAGGTCGAGAAGCAGAACCGCGATCTGCTGGCGTCGATGAACAACCGTGCCCGGCTGCAACTGCGGCTGCAGCAGACGGTGGAAGGCCTGTCGGTGGCGGCAGTGTCCTACTATGTCGTCGGCCTGATCTCCTATCTCGCCAAGGGCGCCTCGATCTTCGGCCATGCCTTTGCACCGGAAGTCGTCACGGCCGTCGCGGTGCCGGTCGCCATCCTGCTGGTCTGGTGGGGCGTGCGGCGAGTCAGGCGGATGCACTCCGAGCCGGCGAAACATCCGGGGGAGTGAGAAGCGGTCCGCGCAGCGGACGAAAAGCCAATTGCTTGGCTTTTCGAGCTTCGAACGCCCTGAGCCAGCGAAGGGCAAGGCGCTGGACTATCCGCCCTGCCGGGCCAGCGGCAGATTGCCGCTGCGGAAGGCCGGCAGTACGCTCTTTGCCCAATGCGGTGTTTGCAACATCCAGATGTAACTGGTAAAAGATTTTTACCAGCCAAGCGGAGAACGCCGCCGATGTCCGGCCTTGTCATGCCCAAGCCAGACGACGCCACTATGCGAAGGCGGGCGGAGATCGTCGCCGACATGCGCATCATCGTGCCGGGCGAGGGCGTCGTCGACGCCACCAATGAGATGCGCGCCTTCGAAAGCGACGGCCTCACCGCCTACCGGCAATTGCCGCTGGTCGTGGTGCTGCCGGAAACGGTGGCGCAGGTGTCGCGCATCTTGAAATACTGCAACGACCGCAACATCCGTGTCGTGCCGCGCGGCTCCGGAACCTCGTTGTCGGGCGGCGCGCTGCCGCTCGAGGATGCCGTGCTGCTGGTCATGAGCCGCTTCAACCGCATTCTGGCCATCGACTATCCCGACCGCATCGTCGTCGCTCAGCCAGGCGTTACCAATCTTGGCATCACCATTGCCGTCGAGCAGGAGGGCTTTTACTACGCCCCTGACCCATCCTCCCAGATCGCGTGCTCGATCGGCGGCAATGTCGCGGAAAATTCCGGCGGCGTGCACTGCCTGAAATACGGCCTGACCGCCAACAATGTTCTGGGCATCGAGATGGTGCTGATGAACGGCNATGAACGGCGAGGTGGTGCGCCTGGGCGGCAATCATCTGGACTCGGAAGGCTATGATCTCCTCGGCGTCATGACGGGGTCCGAAGGCCTGCTCGGCGTCGTCACCGAGGTCACGGTACGCATCCTGAAGAAGCCGGAGACGGCGCGCGCTCTGCTGATCGGCTTTCCGACCAGCGAGCAGGGCGGCCAATGCGTCGCCGACATCATCGGCGCCGGCATTATCCCTGGCGGCATGGAGATGATGGACCGGCCGGCGATCCATGCCGCGGAAGATTTCGTCCATGCCGGCTACCCCCTTGATGTCGAGGCGCTGCTGATCGTCGAACTCGACGGGCCGGGCGTCGAGGTCGATCACCTGATCGGTCTCGTCGAAGCGATCGCCTATAGGAACGGCTCCACCACCTGCCGCATCTCGCAATCCGAACAGGAGCGGCTGAGTTTCTGGGCCGGCCGCAAGGCGGCCTTCCCGGCGGTCGGCCGCATCTCGCCCGACTATTACTGCATGGATGGCACCATCCCGCGCAAGGAATTGCCGCGTGTGCTCGCCGGCATGCGCGAACTGTCGGAGAAATACGGCCTTGGCGTCGCCAATGTCTTCCACGCCGGCGACGGCAATCTGCATCCGCTGATCCTCTACGACGCCAACGTGCCGGGCGAACTCGACAAGGCGGAAAGTTTTGGCGCCGACATCTTGCGGCTCTGCGTCAAGGTCGGCGGCGTCTTGACCGGCGAGCACGGCGTCGGCGTCGAGAAGCGCGATTTGATGCCGGAGATGTTCAACCAGATCGACCTCGACCAGCAAATGCGCGTCAAATGCGCCTTCGACCCCAACCATCTGCTCAACCCCGGGAAGGTGTTTCCACAACTGCGCCGCTGCGCGGAGCTTGGGCGCATGCACGTGCATCGCGGCCAGGTGGCGTTTCCGGACATTCCGAGGTTTTGATGGGGGCGNGAGCTTGGGCGCATGCACGTGCATCGCGGCCAGGTGGCGTTTCCGGACATTCCGAGGTTTTGATGGGGGCGGAATGTCTCACGTCGGCGATCCTTCGCGCCCCCCTCTGTCCTGCCGGACATCTCCCCCACAAGGGGGGAGATCACCAGTCATCTCTGCCTTCGCCAATCTTCGACGTTGCTAGAGAGGCGCGGTCGCCAAAGCTGCTAATCTCCCCCCAAGTGGGGGAGATGTCCGGCAGGACAGAGGGGGGCGCGAAGGAACTCGACCCATCTTCGCCATGACGACCTTCACCCCCACCACATCGGCCGAGATCCTCTCCACCGTCCAATGGGCGGCGGCGGAAGAGTCACCTTTGGAAATCATCGGCCACGGCTCCAAGCGCGGCATCGGCCGGCCACAGCAGAGCGAACACACGCTCGATCTTTCGAAGCTCACCGGCGTCACCCTCTACGAGCCGGCCGAACTGGTGCTGTCGGCGAAGGCCGGCACACCGCTTTCCGATATAGAAAGCCTGCTCGCCGAAAACGGCCAGCAACTTGCTTTCGAGCCGATGGACTACGGCCCATTGTTCGGCGGTATCAAGGGAAGAGGCACGATCGGCGGCGTGCTTGCCGCCAACCTGTCCGGCCCGCGCCGGCTGAAGGCGGGCGCCGCGCGCGACCATATCCTTGGCATCAACGCGGTTGCCGGTCGTGGCGAAGCGTTCAAATCAGGCGGCCGCGTCGTCAAGAATGTTACCGGCTACGATCTGTCGAAGCTGATGGCCAACAGCTGGGGCACGCTGGCTGTATTCACCGATGTCACCTTCAAGGTGCTGCCGGCGGCCGAGATCGAGGTGACGCTTGCCGTGCGCGGCTTGCTCGACGATGCCGCCTCTGCCGCCATGGCGCTGGCGCTCGGCTCCAGCGCCGAAGTGTCGAGCGCGGCCCATCTGCCCGAACGCATCGCCGCGCGCGTTGCCGGGGGCAGTCTAGGCACCGACGCTGCAACGCTGCTGCGCGTCGAAGGGTTTGGCCCATCGGTCGCCTATCGCATCGAGGCGCTGAAGACCCTGCTGAAAAATGCCGGCCCGCTGCAGGAGATCGCAGGTGAGACATCGCATACCCTCTGGCGTGACATAAGGGACTGCACGCCATTCGCCGACCGTAGCGAAAAGCCGGTCTGGCGCGTCTCCATGGCGCCGTCTCAGGCCCATCAGATGGTGCTGACGCTGCGCATGCAGATCGGTGTCAGCGCCTTCTACGACTGGCAGGGCGGGCTGGTCTGGCTGCGCATGGAGGAGGGCGATCCCGAGGCCGCCCTGCTGCGCGGGCTGATCAGAAAGCTTGGCGGCGGCCACGCCACGCTGGTGCGCGCCACCCCTTCGCATCGCGCCGCCGTGCCGGTGTTCGAGCCACAGGCGCCGCATCTGGCCGCCCTGTCGGCTAGGCTCAAGACCGAGTTCGATCCCAAGGCCATCCTCAATCCCGGCCGCATGGCCCAGGGCTAACGCGATGCAGACCAATTTCTCCCTTGCCCAGCTCGCCGATCCGCATGTCGCGGAATCGGAGAAGATCCTGCGCAAATGCGTGCATTGCGGCTTCTGCACCGCCACCTGCCCGACCTATGTCACACTCGGCAACGAGCTGGATTCACCGCGCGGGCGCATCTACCTGATCAAGGATATGCTGGAGAACGGCCGTCCCGCCGACAAGGAGATCGTCACCCATATCGACCGCTGCCTGTCCTGCCTCGCCTGCATGACGACCTGCCCGTCGGGCGTCAACTACATGCATCTGGTCGACCATGCCCGCGCCCATATCGAGGAAACTTACAAGCGGCCGCTGCTCGACCGGCTCACCCGCGCCCTGCTGGCCCTAGTGCTGCCTTACCCCGCGCGCTTTCGCGCCGCGCTGAAGCTGGCGAGATTGGGCAAGCCGTTCATCGGCCTGTTCGAAAAGGTCCCAGCCTTGAAGCCGCTCGGTGCTATGCTGAAGTTGGCGCCGGCCTCGATCCCGGCGGCCTCGCCGATGGCCTCTCCCGGCGTCCATGCCGGGCAGGGGACGAAGAAAGGCCGCGTCGCCATCCTCACTGGCTGCGCCCAATCGGTGCTCGATCCCGCCATCAACGAGACGACGATTGCATTGCTGACCAGGCTCGGCATCGAGGTCGTGGTGCCTGAGGGCGAGGCCTGCTGCGGCGCGCTGGTCCATCATATGGGCCGCGAGGCAGCCGCACTAGCCTCGGCGAAGCAGAATGTCGATGCCTGGACACGCGCCATCGACCAGGGTGGGCTCGATGCCATCGTCATCACCGCGTCCGGCTGCGGCACCACCATCAAGGACTATGGCTTCATGCTGCGCCTCGATCCGGCCTATGCCGACAAGGCTGCAAAGGTCTCGGCGCTGGCCAGGGACATCACCGAATATCTCTCAAGCCTCGACCTGCCGGAGCCGGTGCGCAAGCCCGGCACGGTCGTTGCCTACCACTCCGCCTGTTCGATGCAGCACGGCCAGAAGATCACCCGCCAGCCGAAGGAGTTGCTGGCCAAGGCCGGCTTCGTCGTGCGCGAGCCGCGCGAGGGCCATCTGTGCTGCGGCTCGGCCGGCACCTACAACATCCTGCAGCCGGAGATTTCGGAGAAGCTGCGCGACCGAAAGGTGAAAAACATCGAGGCCACCGGCGCGGAGATCGTTGCCACAGGCAATATCGGCTGCATCACCCAGATCGCTTCGGCTGCAAAGCTGCCGGTGGTGCACACGATCAAGCTGCTCGACTGGGCCTATGGTGGTCCGAAGCCGGAGGGCGTCTCCGAAGGAAACCTGGTCGCCGCCGAGTAAGCAGCTATTCCGCTGCCAGCCGGTCCACCACGCCATACGTCGCCTGGTAGCGCGCGCGCTGGCGGCTGAGCGCGACCATTGTGTTGCGCAAGAGGATCGCCACAGTGATCGGGCCGACGCCGCCCGGCACCGGCGTGATCCAGGACGCGACTTCCTTCACGCTCTCGGTGTCGACGTCGCCGACGATGCGGCTCGTGCCGTCCGGGCCGATCTCGGAATTAATGCCGATGTCGATGACGGCCGCACCGGGCTTCACCATGTCGGCCTTGATCAGCCGCGGCTTGCCGACGGCGACGAACAGCGCATCGGCGCGGCGCGCATGTGCCGCCACCGAGCGCGTCATGTGATGGCACACCGTCACCGTTGCGCCTTCGCTCATCAGCAGGAAGGCAATCGGCTTGCCGACGATCTCGGAATGGCCGACGACGACGACTTCGAGCCCCTTGAGGTCGAGGCCGGTTTCCTTGAGCAGCTCGACCGAGGCCGCAGCCGTGCAAGGCGCGAGGTCGAGCTGATTGTAGACGATATTGCCGATCGACGCCGGATGCATGCCCTCGACGTCCTTCAGTGGGTGCACCGCCGCTTGCAGCGTCTTGATCGGGATATGCGCCGGCACCGGCCGCTGGATGATGATGCCGGTGACGCGCGGGTCGGCGTTCAGGCCGTGGATCGCCGCCTCGAGTTCGCCGGCGCTGATGTCGGCGGGGAACCGCCGCTCCTCGAAACCGATGCCGGCAAGGGCGGCCTTGGCGCGCTGGTTGCGCACATAGACATCTACGGCAGCGGTATCGCCGACGGTGATCGACACCAGCTTGGGCGGAAAACCTTCGGCGGTAGCGATGGCGGCATCCTCGCGCACGGATGCCATGATGCGCTGGGCGACCGGGCCGCCCCGGAGATAGCGGCTATCGTCTGGCGGAGACATGGCTGGACCTTTGCAGCGGAGTTTGGCGCAGGGGAGTTTGGCCGTCCCTATAGCAGGGGAAATGCGGCAAGGCAGCGTGAAAGCGAACTGTCATCCCCCTGGCGCGACGTTCTGGCGCAGCCTGGCTCAGCTATAGCCGCAAAGAGAAAGGGCAGCGCGGTTTCCCGGGCTGCCCTTTCCTGACTGGCCGCATCCCCACACGGCCCGTCCCCCGTAAACTCTTCCCGATCCTGAAGGTCTAACCTTCTGGACCAGATGATTCGGTAGCCGATTATATCACGACCACGGTCGTTCCAACATTGACCCTCTCGTAAAGGTCAACCACGTCCTCGTTGCGCATGCGGATGCAGCCGGAAGACACCGAGCCGCCGATGGTCCATGGCTGGTTGGTGCCGTGGATGCGGTATTCCGTCGTGCCGAGATAGAGCGCGCGGGCGCCAAGCGGGTTTTCCTCGCCGCCGGCCAGATAGGTCGGGAGGTAGCGGCCCTTGGCGGCCTCGCGCTTGATCATCTCCGCTGGCGGGCGCCAGTCCGGCCAGACGCGCTTGTTGGTGATCTTGTGCGTGCCAGACCATTCGAAGCCAGGCTTGCCGGTGCCGACGCCATAGCGCCGCGCCTTGCCGTTCTTCTCGACCAGGAAGAGGAAATTCTGCGTCGTATCGATGACGATCGTGCCCGGCTTCTGCGGGCCGTCATAGGCGACTTCCTGCGGCAGGTAGAGCGGATTGATCTGCGGCCGCATCACCACGCGCTTGGCCGGCGCCTGCACGGAAGCAGTGCGCACCCGATCGGGTCGCGCCGGCTGCGCATAGCGAAGTCGCGGCTGCTGGACCACCTGTCGGCTCTGCCGCACGATGCCGGGCGCCCGGCCAAGCTGCAGCACCCAGGGTGCGGAAAGGTCGGGGCTCACCATCACCGGCGGCCTGTCGGCATAGCGGTCGTTGGCGGCAGAGGAGGTGACGCCGGCGGCCAGAATGGCCACGGCGCCGAGCACGGAACGCAAAAAGATCTTCATCGGAACGCACCTTGATCGTCGAACGGACGGAGGCGGAACTTGCCCCCGGTTGCGCGATCCTTGGCGCGAAGCGGCAACCGAAACATGAATCGGAATGCGTAAAATGCCGCTTTGTCAGTAAACCTTTTGGTGTGGTTACCGCCGGGTTCAGGAATCTGGTAAAGCCGCGGTAAATGCAGCGCGAAAGCGCGTTAACGGATGGATTGGCCATGGCGCAAGACAACACCGGACTGCTTACCGGCTCCGACGGGATCACGCGCTGCTTCTGGCACGGCAATCTGCCGGACTATCTGCACTACCACGACCATGAATGGGGCCGGCCGGTCGCCGACGACCGCAGGCTGTTCGAAAAAATCTGCCTGGAAGGCTTTCAGTCCGGCCTGTCCTGGCTGACCATTCTGCGCAAGCGCGAGAATTTCCGCGAGGCCTTCGCCGGTTTCGACTTCGACAAGGTCGCTGCCTTCACCGACGAGGATGTCGAGCGCCTGGTCGCCAATGTCGGCATCATCCGCCACCGCGGCAAGATCGTCTCGACCATCAACAACGCCAAACGCGCGCGCGAAATGGTGGATGAATTCGGCTCGCTGGCCGCCTGGTTCTGGAAGTTCGAGCCGGGGCCGGAGGAGCGGCCGGAGATCGTCGACCTCGCCCACCTGCGGGCCAACCCGACGACAGCGGTCTCTATCAGGATTTCGAAGGAGTTGAAAAAGCGCGGCTGGAGCTTTGTCGGACCGACGACGGTCTATGCCTTCATGCAAGCGATGGGTCTGGTCAACGACCATCTCGAGGGGTGTGTTTGCCGGGAGCAGGTGGAGAAGGAACGCAAGGCCTTTAAGAGGCCGAAGTAGGGCGCTGTCCCCCTACCTCCCCCTTGTGGAGAGGTCGCGCCGAAGGCGCGGGTGGGGGTATCTTGGCGCCGCACCCCCACCCCGACGCTACGCGTCGACCCTCCCCACAAGGGGAGGGTAAGGAACTCACGTCCCGCTGGCGCCAGTCAGGAACAATCCCGCCACAATCGCCGCCAGTGCCGCAAAGGCCGGATAAATCACCAGCAATCCGGTCATCAGCGCCTCGCGCATGGTGGAACCCTTGCGCTCGTCGGCGGTGACCTCAAACGGACCGAGGCTCGCCGTCACCTGCGCACGGCTCTCGGCCGGCCGCAGCCGGACTTCATGCAAGCCGTCGTCTCTGATGTCGAACTTGTGTGCCGCAGTCATGGCCCCAACCCTTTGTTTCGGCGCGCTTATCGGCTCTGATTGTGTCGGCACGATGCCGCGCCGATGGCGGAATTGTTTCCTTTTGGTGCGTTTTGTTTCGGAGGAGAAGGAAAAAGCGCAAACCCTTGCCGCACAAAGCCGCTTCGGTTAGGACACGCCCACTCCAAACAAGTCATCGATTACTAAGCGAAAAGACCCATCCCATGGCCGACAAATCGGAAAAGACGAAAGCGCGGCTGCCGCGCGGCTTTGCCGACCGCAGTGCGGAAGACATCCGCGCCGTCGAGAAGATGATGGCGACGATCCGCTCGGTCTATGAGCTCTATGGTTTCGAGCCGGCCGACCAGCCGCTGATCGAATACACCGATGCGCTGGGCAAATTCCTGCCCGACCAGGACCGGCCTAATGAGGGCGTATTTTCTTTCCAGGACGATGACGAGCAGTGGCTGTCGTTGCGCTACGACCTGACCGCGCCGACGGCGCGTTATGTCGCCGAGAATTTTGAGCGACTGCCGAAGCCCTATCGCAGCTACCGCTCCGGCTGGGTGTTCCGCAACGAAAAGCCCGGCCCCGGCCGCTTCCGCCAGTTCATGCAGTTCGACGCTGACACCATCGGCACACCGGGCGTCGCGGCTGATGCTGAAATGGCGATGATGATGGCCGACGTGATGGAAGCGCTCGGCATCAAGCGCGGCGACTACGTCATCCGCGTCAACAATCGCAAGGTGCTCGATGGCGTGCTGGAAGCGATCGGCCTTGGCGGTGACAACAATGCCGGCCGCCGGCTGACCGTGCTGCGCGCCATCGACAAGCTGGACAAGCTCGGGCCGGAAGGCGTGAAGCTTCTGCTTGGACCAGGGCGCTGGGATGGCGGCAAGGAAGGCGAGGGCGACTTTGCCAAGGGCGCAGGGCTCGACGACGAGTCGATTGCATTTGTCTTGGGTAGGGTTCTGCCTGGAGATCCGAACGCACGTGATGTCGTCGGCGTGAACAAGATCAGGCTTCAAAGCCTTGAAAAGGCACATGCTGACAATGCAACTGCCTCTGCTGGAGTGTCTGAACTTCGCGAAATTGAAGCGCTCGTCAGAGCAGCGGGCTACGACGCAAAGAGGATCTTGATCGACCGGTCCGTCGTCCGTGGGCTCGAATACTACACCGGCCCGGTCTTCGAGGCCGAGCTGCTGGCCGAAATCCCCAACGAGGATGGCCAGATCGTGCGCTTCGGCTCTGTCGGCGGCGGTGGTCGCTACGATGGCCTGGTCTCGCGCTTCCGTGGTGAGCCGGTGCCGGCGACCGGCTTTTCCATCGGGGTCTCCCGCCTGATGACGGCGCTGAAGAACCTTGGCAAGCTGGACAGCACCGATGTCATCGCCCCGGTCGTCGTGCTGGTGATGGACAAGGACACGACAAGCCTCGGCCGTTACCAGAAGATGGTGGCCGAACTGCGCGCCGCTGGCATCCGTTCCGAAATGTATCTCGGCGGCGCCGGCATGAAGGCGCAGCTGAAATATGCCGACCGTCGTGGCAGCCCGGTGGCCGTCATCCAGGGCGGCGACGAGCGCGCCAAGGGCGAGCTGCAGATCAAGGACCTGATCGAGGGCGCGCGCATGTCAGCCGAGATCACCGACAACGCCGAATGGCGCGCCGCAAGGCCGGCGCAGGTGACTGTGGCGGAGAGCGAGCTGGTCGCCGAGGTGAAGAAGATTTTGGCGGCGCAGGTCGAGGAGAGGGCGAAATGATGAGCGCCGCGCTGTTCTTCCCTTCTCTCCTTGTGGGAGAAGGTGGATCGGCGCGGAGCGCCGAGACGGATGAGGGGTGTTCCAGGGAACTCCAACGCCTCACTCCGCTGGAACACCCCTCATCCGTCGCCTTCGGCGACACCTTCTCCCACAGGGGGAGAAGGGAAGGCTGCGCTTCATGACCTCCCGTCCCGCCATCTCATCCGAAATCACCAACCTCTTCGCCACCCGCAACACCCATGCAGTGGAGGTCGCCGTGCTGCAGCCGGCCGATCCGTTCCTCGACATGGCCGGCGAGGACCTGCGCCGCCGCATCTTTCTCACCGAGAGCGAGACCGGCAAGACGCTTTGCCTGCGGCCCGAATTCACCATTCCCGTCTGCCTCGACCACATCGCGTCGCAGGCCGGCACGCCGCGGCGCTATTCCTACCTTGGCGAAGTGTTTCGCCAGCGCCGCGAGGGCGGCAACGAGTTTTTCCAGGCCGGTATCGAGGATCTCGGCGACCGCGATACGGCCGAGGCCGACGCCCGTTCGCTGGCCGATGCGCATGCGCTGCTGCAGTTAGTGCTGCCGGGTCAGACCCTTGCGATCACGCTCGGCGACCAGACCATCTTCGAGGCGGTGCTGGCAGCCCTTGGCCTGCCGCGCGGCTGGCGCATGCGGCTGGCGCGCGCGTTCGGCTCCGCGCCGATGCTGCAGGCAGCGCTGGCCGATCTCGCCAACCCGCCACGCAACGGCCAGCTCGACGGCGATGTCGCCGCCCTTGTGCTCGATGGCGATCTCGAAGCGCTTTCCGCCCACATCGCCGGCGGCATGGAAGAGGCCGACCTTTTGGCATCCGGCGGACGCGCCCCGGCTGACATTGCCCGGCGGCTGATCGAAAAGGCCGAGCTGCGCAGCGTGCGGCTGTCGAACGAGGCCTTTGCGGCGCTCAGGGATTTTCTGGCCATCGACGTGCCGCTCGACGGCGCCAGTGCTGCGCTCGAAAGCTTCGCCGCCTCTGCGGGCCTTTCACTGGGCGCGGCGCTGGAAAAATTCGCCGCCCGCGCCAAGGCCATCGAGGCGCATGGCCTGCCGACCAGGACAATCCGCTACGACGCCGCCTTTGGCCGTCCGCTGGATTATTACACCGGCATCGTCTTCGAGATCGCGGCTGAGAACGGCGAGCGGCCGTTGGCCGGCGGCGGCCGTTACGACCGGCTGCTCACGCTGCTCGGCGCCAAGACGCCGATCCCCGGCGTCGGCTTTTCCGTCTGGCTCGACCGCATCGAAGCGCTGCGGGGGGAGCCCAAATGATCACGCTGGCGATCCCGTCGAAAGGCCGGCTCAAGGAGCAGGCGCTGGAGGTTCTGGCCAGAGCCGGGCTTGCCGTCAGTCTGCCCGGTGACGAGCGCCAGTACCGCGCCCGCATCGACAATGCCGAAGGTATCGAGGTGGCGTTTCTGTCGGCGTCCGAAATTGCCGGCGAGATCGGCCAAGGCTCGGTCGACCTCGGCATTACCGGCGAGGACCTGTTGCGCGAAAACCTCGCCGACTGGGAGGCGCGCGCCGAGATCGTCGCGCGCCTCGGCTTCGGCCATGCCGATGTCGTAGTCGCCGTGCCCGGCATCTGGCTCGACGTCGATACTATGGCCGATCTCGACGATGTCGCCGCCGATTTCCGCCAGCGCCACGGCAGGCGACTGAGGATCGCAACCAAATACTGGCGGCTCACGCAGCAGTTCTTCTCGCAAAAGCACGGCATCCAGGTCTACCGCATCGTCGAAAGCCTCGGGGCCACCGAAGGCGCACCGGCGGCAGGCCTCGCCGACGTCATCGTCGACATCACCACCACCGGCTCGACCCTGCGCGCCAACCATCTCAAGGTGCTGGCCGATGGGGTTGTGCTGAAGTCGCAGGCATGCCTCGTGGCTGCCAGGAAAGATCGTGCTGCTGCGGATGAGGCGCTAGTGCGGGAAATAGCCGCGAAGATGAGCGCGCTCCCTCCCCCTTGAGGGGAGGGTGGACAGCCGCCAAAGGCGGATGGACGGGTGGGGTCGCTCCGGCAGTGCTCGACGCGAGACCACCCAAGCCGGGTCGACCGTGACCAAGGAAGTCGAGCACTTCGCCGAGGACCCCACCCGCCTCGCTTCGCGAGGCACCCTCCCCTCGAGGGGGAGGGGAACCGCCTGTACTTTCCACCACCCCATCAGGCTGCTAGGCTCACTCATCGGGAGGAAACGGCGATGGCGATTAATCTCGACGAGCTCAAGAACGCCACCAATCTGCGCGGGCGCGGCAGGGCGTTCATCGCTCCGCTCGACGGCCGGGCACATGTGTCGGGCGACCGTTCGGTGCCGCTGCTCGACAAGACGATCCCTCAGCTTTTCTCCGACACGGTCGGCAGATACGCCACGCAGGATGCTGCCGTCTTCGTCGGACAGGACAAGCGCTTCACCTGGAGCGAATTGTCGGACACGGTCGATACGCTCGCCGCCGGCTTCCTGGCGCTCGGCCTCGAAAAAGGCGACCGTGTCGGCATCTGGTCGCCCAACCGCTGGGAATGGCTGGTCACCCAATTCGCCACCGCTCGCATCGGCCTGATCCTGGTCAACATCAACCCGGCCTACCGGCTGACGGAGCTGGAATATGCCCTCAACAAGGTCGGCTGCAAGGCGCTGGTCACCGCCGCCAGTTTCAAGACCTCCGACTATCTCGGCATGATCGAGACGCTGGCGCCGGAGCTCGCCAACGCCACCCCCGGCAAGCTCAAGGCGCAGAAATTGCCGACGCTGAAGATCGTCATTCGCATGGGCGACGACAACTCGCCCGGCATGTTCAATTTCGCCGATGTGCTGTCGATGGCCGGCCGCGACGAGCATGACAGCCTCGACCGCATCTCCGAAGGGCAGAAGCCGGGCGAGGCCATCAACATCCAGTTCACATCAGGCACGACGGGCGCGCCCAAGGGCGCGACGCTGACCCACACCAACATCGTCAACAATGGCAATTTCGTCACCGCTGCGATCAAGCTCACCGTCGACGACCGGCTCTGCATCCCGGTGCCGCTCTACCACTGCTTCGGCATGTCGATGGGCACGATGGGCTGCGTCACCAAGGCCGCGACCATGGTGTTTCCTGGCGAGGGTTTTGACGCCGGCGCGACGCTGAAGGCGGTGGCGCAGGAACGCTGCACCGGCCTCTACGGCGTGCCGACCATGTTCGTCGCCATGCTCGACCACGCCGACTTCACCAGCTTCGATCTCTCCAGCCTGCGCACCGGCATCATGGCGGGCTCGCCATGCCCGATCGAGGTGATGAAGAAGGTGGTGTCGCTGATGCATATGGAAGAGGTGACCATCGCCTACGGCATGACCGAGACCAGTCCCGTCTCCTTTCAGAGCAGTGTCGACGACCCGCTGGAAAAGCGCGTCTCCACCGTCGGCCGCATCCATCCGCATGTCGAGGTCAAGGCCATCGACGCCGACGGCGCCACCGTCGCGGTCGGCGCGCCGGGCGAGCTGTGCACCCGCGGCTATTCCGTGATGAAGGGTTATTGGGACGATGCGGAAAAGACCCGCGAGGCGATCGACAGCGATGGCTGGATGCACACCGGCGACCTCGCCACGATCGACGCCGAGGGCTATTGCAACATCGTCGGCCGGGTCAAGGACATGGTCATCCGCGGCGGCGAAAACGTCTATCCCAGAGAGGTCGAGGAATTTCTCTATCGCCATCCCCAGGTCAAGGAGGTGCAGGTGTTCGGTATTCCCGACGCCAAATATGGCGAGGAGCTGTGCGCCTGGATCGTGCTGAAGCCCAACCAGATCGCGACCGAGCAGGAGATCAAGAACTTCTGCGCCGGCCAGATCGCCCACTACAAAATCCCCCGCTACATCCGCTTCCGCACCGAACTGCCCATGACGGTGACGGGAAAACCGCAGAAGTTTCTGATGCGCGAGGCGATGGTGGAGGAACTGGGGCTGGTGGTGCAGAAGACGGCTTGAGGGTTGAACGCCGGGGGACGGGATCGCCCGCTTCGAAACGACATTGGGGTGCTCGACAGGCTTCCGCAAGGTTCGCCGAACGCATTGGGGCTTGAATGAATGGTTTCGCACGATCAGCGACTTCCTATGCGATGCCTTTGGCCGCGCTGGCACTGGCCGTTGCGGTCAGAGTCAGCGGGCTACCGGTGGACGAAGGTTCGCCGAGCGTCAGGATTCTCGTCGGAGCGCTCTCGAGTGCGATCATGTTCATCACTATTTTCGTGGTGCTCGATCACGCCGAGGCGGTGGCCCACCGTGTGGGGGAGCCTTACGGCACATTGGTGCTGACTTTTGCCGTGACGGCAATCGAAGTGTCGATTATCGTTTCCATGATGCTGCATGGAGAGAACAACCCCACGCTTGCACGTGAATCCGTCTTCTCGACAGTGATGATTGCCTCCACCGGCGTTGTCGGAATGTGTCTCACGTTTGGCGGCTGGCGGCATCGCAAGCAGGCAATTGTCCGGCAAGGGACCAGCGCATATCTGGCGGTTCTGGCCGCACTGACCGTCATGACGCTTATCCTGCCGACCTACACGCGGACCACCGATCCCGGCACATTTTCGGCAGCTCAGCTTGGCCTGGTAAGCGTTCTTTCCGTGCTGCTCTATGCAAGCTTTGTGTTCGCGCAGACAGTCCGGCATCGGGACGATTTCATCGAAGGACTGGCACACGACCTTTCGGCGCGAACCGCCCCTCACAAAAGCATCTCTTCCAGCGCTCTGCTCCTGGTAATCGGACTGATCGGAATTGTCATGCTCGCCGAGCAGGTCGCCGCAAGTGTTGAAGATGCGCTTGTTGCTTACCAGGTGACCCAGGCTGACAGCATTGTGGGGGCAATGATCGCGGGTCTGGTTTTGATGCCGGAAGCCATTTCGGCGGTTCGCGCTTCACTCAACAATGAGCTGCAGCGCGGCCTGAATGTCGCAATGGGTTCGGCTTGCGCCACGATTGGTTTGACAATACCTGCGGTCGCAGCAGCCAGCCTGCTTACGGGACGAGGGTTGACCCTGGGGCTCCCGGAAGCTGACGCAGTACTTTTGGTTTTAGCGCTTTTCATATGCGGCGTAAGCTTTAGCAACGAAAGGACGACCTTCCTGACCGGAATCGTCCATGCCGTGGTATTTTTCGCGTATGTATTTCTGGTATTTATCCCTTGAGGCTTTGGTGCGATCTGGCGACCAGCCGTCAAGGCGGGTATTCTCGAACGCGCCTGATTTGAGTTCTTTTCGGGGTTCCCAAGGCGCCATCTAAGACCCGAACGACTCACACCCACATCACCACCCCATCCAGCCCGCGAATGATCTTCGCCAACTCGACGCACTCATCATGCCGCACCTTGTTGCGGCGCCAGGCGAGGCAGATCGTGCGTTGCGGCATTGGCTCCTGGAACGGCACGATCTTGAGGTCCGGCATGGCGCTGGCCGGCCTTGCCGCCATTTCGGGGATGAGCGTGACGCCGAGACCATGCGCCACCATCTGCAGCAGCGTCGTCAGGCTGGTGGCGCCGTAGCTTGCCATCGCTACGGGACGCACGCTGCCGCACAGGGCCAGCGCCTGTTCGCGCAGGCAGTGGCCTTCCTCCAAAAGCATCAACCGCTCCAGCGCCGGGCTTTCCGGTGGCACGGGTGGCGAGGCGAAGGCTGGATCTCCGGCTGGCACGGCGAGGAAGAAGCGGTCGGCGAACAGTTCCTCGGTGACCAGGCCCGGCTGCTCGAGCGGCAGCGCGGCGATGAAGGCGTCGAGCCGTCCGGTTGCCGTGTACTCGACCAGTGATGCCGTCACTGCTTCGCGCAGTTCGAGTTGCAGGGACGGAAAATGCCGCTTCAGCTCCGGGAGCACATGCGGCAAAAGATAAGGCGCCACGGTCGGGATGATGCCCAGCCGGAAGCGGCCTTCCATGGCCGGGCGGCCGCGCCGGGCCGTCGTCTCGACATCACTGATGTCGCGCAGGATGCGCTCGATGCGTGGCAGCAGCGCTTGCGCCTCTTCCGTCATCCGCACCGTCTTGCCGCCGCGCTCGAACAGCCGGCAGTTCAGCCTTTGCTCCATCTCGGCGATCTGCGCGGACAGCGCCGGCTGGCTGACGCCGGCGAGTTTTGCGGCGCGGCCGAAATGCAGCGTTTGCGCCAAAGCCTCGAAATATTGCATCTGCCGCACGGTCAAGCCAATCATAAGGAAAGCCTATCGCAACAAACAGGAAAGGCAATTTGTTTTTATCGAAGAGACGGCTTAGTCTGGAACCATTCCAGAATGGCGCGGCTCCCGGCCGGCCCGGAAAAAACAACACATAAATCAGCAATTCGGAGGCCAAGATGGACGCGATGACCGACGACAACAGCGCCGGCAAATGCCCGGTCGCGCATGGAACCTCCGCCAGGACCAACCGCGACTGGTGGCCGAACCAGCTCGACATCGGCGTTCTCCACCGGCAGTCGAGCCTTTCGGACCCGATGGGCGAAGCTTTCGACTACGCCGCGGAGTTCAAGACGCTCGACCTCGACGCGGTGATCGAGGATTTGCACAAGGTGATGACGGATTCGCAGGATTGGTGGCCGGCCGATTTCGGCCATTACGGGCCGCTGTTCATCCGCATGGCCTGGCACAGCGCCGGCACCTATCGCATCGGCGACGGCCGGGGTGGCGCCGGTGCGGGCCAGCAGCGTTTCGCGCCGCTGAACAGCTGGCCGGACAACGCCAATCTCGACAAGGCGCGCCGGCTGCTGTGGCCGGTCAAGCAGAAATACGGCCGCAAGATCTCCTGGGCCGACCTGTTGATTCTCACCGGCAACGTCGCGCTGGAATCGATGGGCTTCAAGACCTTTGGCTTTGCCGGTGGCCGCGCCGATGTCTGGGAGCCCGAGCAGGATGTCGACTGGGGTTCGGAAACCAAGTGGCTCGACGACAAGCGCTATTCCGGCGACCGTGAGCTGCACGGCCATCTCGGCGCGGTGCAGATGGGCCTGATCTACGTCAACCCGGAAGGGCCGAACGGCAAGCCGGATCCGCTGGCCTCGGCCCGCGACATCCGCGAGACCTTCGCGCGCATGGCAATGAACGATGAGGAAACCGTGGCGCTGATCGCCGGCGGCCACACATTCGGCAAGACCCATGGGGCCGGTGATGCAGCACTTGTCGGCGCCGAGCCGGA
Organism: Mesorhizobium sp. LNJC405B00; assembly: GCF_000502615.1. Classification (NCBI taxonomy): domain Bacteria; kingdom Pseudomonadati; phylum Pseudomonadota; class Alphaproteobacteria; order Hyphomicrobiales; family Phyllobacteriaceae; genus Mesorhizobium; species Mesorhizobium sp. LNJC405B00. The sequence goes on from NZ_AYWC01000003.1 coordinate 199,057, forward strand.
AGGCGCGGGCATCGAGGCGCAGGGCCTCGGCTGGTCGAGCAAGCATGCCACCGGCATTGCCGGCGATGCGATCACGTCCGGCCTCGAAGTTACCTGGACGACGACGCCGACCCAGTGGAGCAACAACTTCTTCGACAATCTCTTCAACTTCGAATGGGAGTTGACCAAGAGCCCGGCCGGGGCCCATCAGTGGACGCCGAAGGGCGGCTCTGGCGCGGTTACGGTGCCGGACGCGCACAATCCCTCGAAGCGTCATGCGCCGGCAATGCTGACCACCGACCTCGCGCTGCGGGCCGACCCGGCCTATGAGAAGATCTCGCGCCGCTTCCACGAGCATCCGGAGCAGTTCGCCGATGCCTTCGCCCGTGCCTGGTACAAGCTCACCCATCGCGACATGGGGCCGGTCGTGCGGTATCTCGGCCCGCTGGTGCCGAAGGAAGAGCTGATCTGGCAGGATCCGGTTCCGGCCGTCGACCATGAGCTGGTCAGCGACCAGGATATCGCATTGCTGAAGGCCAAGATCCTGGCTTCGGGCCTCAGCGTTTCGCAATTGGTCTCGACCGCCTGGGCCTCGGCCTCTACCTTCCGCAACTCCGACAAGCGCGGCGGCGCCAATGGCGCGCGCATTCGTCTGGCGCCGCAGAAGGACTGGGAGGTCAACCAGCCTGTCGAACTGGCCACCGTGCTGGCGAAGCTCGAAGCCATCCAGAACGAGTTCAACGCAGGCGGCAAGAAGGTCTCGCTGGCCGACCTCATCGTGCTCGGCGGCGTCGCCGCGGTCGAGAAAGCGGCGCAGGATGGCGGCAATGCGGTGAAGGTTCCCTTCACGCCCGGCCGCACCGACGCCTCGCAGGCGCAGACCGACGTCCATTCCTTTGCGGCGCTCGAGCCGAAAATTGACGGCTTCCGCAACTATGTCAGGGGCAAACCGCCGATGTCGGTCGAAGCCATGCTGGTCGACCGGGCGCAACTGCTCAACCTGACGGCGCCGGAGATGACGGTGCTGGTTGGTGGCCTGCGCGTGCTCGGCGCCAACACCGGCGGCTCGAAGCATGGTGTGTTGACCGACAGGCCGGGCACGCTGACGAACGACTTCTTCGTCAACCTGCTCTCGATGAGCACCATCTGGGATCCGGCCTCCGAGCCGGGCTCGCATGAGGTCTATGAAGCACGCGACCGCAAGACCAGGGCAGTCAGGTGGACCGCCACACGCGCCGACCTGATCTTCGGCTCGCATGCGCAGCTGCGCGCGCTGGCCGAGGTCTACGGGTCGGCGGATGCCGGGCAGAATTTCGTTGGCGATTTCGTCAAGGCGTGGACCAAGGTGATGAACGCCGACCGTTTCGACATCGCTGCCTGATACAACCTCCCAAACGAAGGGCGCGGGCCGAGGCCCGCGCCCTTCGTTTTCGCAGGCTTCGAAATCAGTCCTTTTCGAAGATGCGTGCCTTGGCGACGACGCCAGCGATTGCGCCGCCGATCAGCGGCGCAACGATGAACAGCCAGAGCTGGCTGAGGGCTGCGCCGCCGGTAAACAGCGCCGGGCCGATCGAACGCGCCGGATTGAGCGAGGTGCCGGTCACCGGGATCATTGCGAAGTGCAGTCCGGCCAGCGTCAGGCCGATGACCAGGCCGGCGAACGCCGTCGAGTGCTTCTCGGCGGTGACGCCAAGGATGACGGTGACGAAGGTGAAGGTGCCGATCAGCTCCCATAGGAAGGCCGAACTCGTCCCCCATTTCGCCACGTCCCAGCCATTGGCGCCGAAACCGGTGGTGTGCCCGCCGGTCTGGCCGGAGACGATGATCCACAGCGCCAGCGAGGCCAGAATGGCGCCGATGATCTGCGCGATCCAGTAAGGAATGACATCCTTGGCCGGCAGCCGGCCGGCAAGGAAGACGCCGAGCGTGACGGCCGGGTTGAGATGTGCGCCTGAGATGGGACCCACCGCGTAAGCCGCCGCAATCAGGCCGATGCCGAACGCCAGGCCGATGGCTTCCTGGCCCAGCGGCAAGTCGGCGAGAAAGCCACCCGTCGCCACCGACGCCGTGCCGATAAACACCAATAGAAATGTCCCTAGAACTTCCGCAAGATACGTTTTCATTGCCCTCTCCTCGTATCGATCCGTCGGTCCGCTTTTCCGCGCCGCGAATCATGGCGCAAAGAGTATTCCCAACGCAAAAGCTTGGAAAGCAGAGCAATTGCGCCACAGATCGTGCTTACGGCGGCCAGTTACCAACATTAGAGACCTTGCATATATTTGAGATTTGTTATCGCCGGCGTGCAGACATTTGCCGGCGGGGAAAATCGTCGGCCGCGAGCGGAAGGCCTCGTCGCCGCGAAATTCAAGCGGGGTTCAATCTCGACGCGAAACGCTCTAAGAGCAGGCCGAAAGATACTGTGCTCGATAGATGGAATGACGAATGCGACTGGGCGGACGGCTGGCGGCAGCCATTGAAGTGCTGGACGACATTGGCCGGCGCCACCGGCCGGTGGCCGATGCGCTGAAAGATTGGGGCCTGTCGCATCGCTTTGCGGGCGGCGGCGACCGCGCGGCGATCGGCAACATCGTCTACGACGCGCTGCGCCACAAACGTTCCGCCGGCTGGCTTTTGGGTGAAGACACGCCCCGCGCCATCGGCTTCGGCGCGCTGCTCATCGAATGGGGCCAGACGCCGCAGTCGCTCAACGATGCGCTCGAGGGCGACAAGTTCGCGCCACCGTTGCTCAGCGCCGCCGAGTTGCAGGCGCTGGCCGAGCGCCGGCCTGAAGACGCGCCGGAGGCAGTGCGGGCGGACGTACCCGACTGGTGCGCGCCGTTGTTCGAACGAGCCTTTGGCGCAGACTGGGTTGCGGAAGGGGCGGCTTTGGCGACCCGCCCGCCGCTCGACATCAGGGTCAACACGCTGCAGTCCGACCGCGCCAAAGTGCTGGCGGAACTCGCCGACACCGGCGCCAAGGCAGCTGCTATTGCGCCGCAAGGCATTCGCATCCCGCCCATCGACGGCGACGGCCGGCACCCCAACGTACAGGCCGAGCCGGCTTTCCAAAAGGGCTGGTTCGAGGTTCAGGACGAGGGTTCGCAGATCGTTGCAACCCTTGCCGGCGCGCAAGCCGGGATGCAGGTGCTCGATTTCTGCGCCGGCGCCGGCGGCAAGACGCTGGCGCTATCTGCGGCGATGGCCAACAAAGGTCAGGTCTTCGCCCATGATGCCGAAAAGGCGCGGCTGGCGCCGATCTTCGACCGCATCCGCCGTTCGGAAAACCGCAACGTCCAGGTTGTCACCAAGCCGGCTGAGCTCAGCCCCCTCGCAGGCCACATGGACATTGTGCTGGTCGATGCGCCCTGCACCGGCAGCGGCACCTGGCGGCGCCGTCCAGACGCCAAATGGCGGCTGACGCAAAGACAGCTCGATGCCCGCAAGGGCGAGCAGTCGGCGATCCTCGATGCGGCGAATGCCTATGTCAAACCGGGCGGCCTGCTGGTCTACATCACCTGTTCGGTGTTCGACGAGGAGAATGGCGAGCAGGTCGCCGCCTTTCGCGAACGGCACAAGGGCTTCGTTCCGGTCGATCATCGCGCGCTCTGGGATGCCAGCTTCCCCGGTCACGCAGCGGCCGCCCGGATCGGCAAGACAAGCGATATCTCGCTGTCGCCGGCTCTGAGCGGCACCGACGGGTTCCATTTCTGTGCGCTGCGTCGGGCGAATTGACGCTGCGATTGACAGGCTGACATAGCGCCAGTTGCAGATGCGCGGCGTCGGCCGCCAGACGGGGTAGAATTCTTGCAAAGATATGTGTCGCTTCTGCTTTTCCTCCTTCTGGTGCTCGGCGGCGGCCTGTTGATCGGCTATGTCACGCTGCCGGGTGAATGGTATGCCTCGCTCGCCAAGCCGCCCTTCAACCCGCCCAACTGGGTCTTCGCGCCGGCCTGGACGCTCCTCTATGTGCTGATCGCCGTGGCCGGCTGGCGGACATGGGAGCGGGAACGAGCAGCCGCCGCGATGAAGATCTGGGCCCTCCAGCTTGTTCTGAACTTCGCGTGGTCGCCGACTTTCTTCGGCGCCAAACAGATGGGGCCGGCACTGGTCGTGATCCTGGCTCTTCTCGCCAGCATTGCGCTGTTCATAGCCACGGTGTGGAACCGCGACCGGGTTTCCGGCTGGCTGTTTGCGCCCTATGCCGCGTGGGTAGCCTTCGCCACCTTGCTCAACGCGTCGCTGCTCCTGTTGAACTGAGTGCTTTGCTGCAGTGCAGCAAAAGCATTTGCGTGGCGTTCAGGCGTCTGCGATAAGCTTTGCAGATAAATCAGGGCGATGGCCATGGCAGCAAAGATCGTACCCGCACCCGATTATGAGGACCGCGTCAGGGCGTCGTTCGCGCGCCAGCAGGCGATGGCGACCATCGGCGCCGAACTGACGCTTGTGACGCCGGGCATCATCGAGATCGAAATGCCCTATTCGGCCGCACTCACGCAGCAGCATGGTTTCCTGCATGCCGGCGTGATTTCGACCGCACTGGACTCGGCTTGCGGCTACGCCGCGTTCTCGCTGATGCCGGAAAATTCCGGCGTGCTGACCATCGAGTTCAAGGTCAATCTCCTGGCGCCCGGCCGGGGCGAACGCTTCCTGTTCCGCGGCTCGGTGACCAAGCCCGGCCGCACCATCATCGTCGCCGACGGCCAGGCCTACGCCTTTGCCGCCGATGGCGAGGCCAAGCTGATCGCGACCATGACCGGCACGATGATGACGGTGGTTGGCCGTGACGGGATAGCAGGCTGATGGCCAAAATTACGCGAATTGGTGGCAAGGACGTCCTCTTCGTCATGGCGGCGCAGGCCGAGTACGGTCCGCATCTGCAAAAACTGTTCACGCCGCTGATGACGGGCGTCGGCCCGGTAGAGGCAGGTGTGCGGCTCGGCGCCGAACTATCATGGCTGAAGTCTGAGAAGACGCTGCCCGATCTCGTCGTCTCGCTCGGCTCCGCCGGCAGCCGCACACTGGAGCAGACGGAAATCTACCAGGCGGTCTCGGTCAGCTATCGCGACATCGACGCTTCGCCGCTAGGCTTCGAAAAAGGCGCGACGCCGTTCCTCGACCTGCCGGTGACCCTCCCGCTATCATTCAGGATTCCGGGCATTAAAGAAGCCAGCCTGTCGACCGGCGGCGCCATCATCACCGGTGCCGCCTATGACGCCATCGCCGCCGACATGGTCGACATGGAAACCTTCGCCTGCCTGCGCGCCTGCCAGTTGTTCGATGTCCCGCTTATCGGCCTGCGCGGCATTTCAGACGGTGCAGCCGATCTGCGCCACGTTGGCGACTGGACCGAATATCTGCATGTCATCGACGAGAAGCTGGCGGATGCGGTCGTGCGCCTCGAACAGGCCATCGGCTCCGGCACGCTACACAAGGAGCAGCCTGGGCAAGAGCCGGCAGCGCTCTGAAAGTCGGGCTACGCACCCCATTGCGCCGACTCGTTTCTTTCTCTAAAGGCTCGCCATGACGACAGCCAATCATCCCGATACAGTCCTGATTGTCGATTTCGGCAGCCAGTTTACGCAGCTCATCGCCCGCCGCATCCGCGAGGCTGGCGTGTTTTCCGAGATCGTGCCGTTCCAATCGGCCGAAGCTGCCTTCAAGCGCATCAATCCGAAAGCCGTGATCCTGTCGGGCGGTCCCGCCTCGACATCGGACATCGGCAGCCCACGCGCGCCCCAGATCGTCTTCGATGCCGGCGTGCCGGTGCTCGGCATCTGCTACGGCCAGATGGCCATGTGCGTGCAGATGGGCGGCGTCGCCGAAAGCTCGAACCATCGCGAATTCGGCCGCGCCTTCGTCGAGATCGAAAAGGACAGCCCGCTGTTCGAAGGCCTGTGGGCGCCCGGCCAGCGTCACCAGGTGTGGATGAGTCATGGCGACCGCGTCATCTCGCTGCCCAAGGGGTTCGAGGTCTTCGGCAAGTCGGAAGGCTCGCCCTTCGCCATTTTCGGCAATGTCGCGCGCAAGATGTACGGCATCATGTTCCACCCGGAAGTTGTGCATACGCCGGATGGCGCCAGGCTGCTGAGAAACTTCGTGCACATCATCGCCGGCATCGAAGGCGACTGGACGATGCGCGCCTATCGTGAGCACGCGGTCGAGACAATTCGCAAACAGGTCGGCAAGGGCAAGGTGATCTGCGCGCTGTCGGGCGGCGTGGATTCATCGGTCGCTGCCTTGCTGATCCACGAAGCGGTAGGCGACCAGCTGACCTGCATTCTTGTCGACCATGGCCTTATGCGCAAGGACGAGGCCGCCGGCGCGCTGCTCGCCGCCAAGGGAGCGGGCAAGGNACGAAGCGGTAGGCGACCAGCTGACCTGCATTCTTGTCGACCATGGCCTTATGCGCAAGGACGAGGCCGCCGGCGTGGTGGCGATGTTCCGCCAGCACTACAATCTGCCGCTGATCCTGGTCGACGCGTCGGAAAAATTCATCTCGGCGCTGGAAGGCGAGTCCGACCCCGAGAAGAAGCGCAAGACCATCGGCCGGCTGTTCATCGAAGTGTTCGAGGAAGAGGCCAAGAAACTCGGCGGCGCCGATTTCCTGGCGCAAGGCACGCTCTATCCCGACGTCATCGAGAGCGTCTCCTTCACCGGCGGCCCGTCGGTGACCATCAAGTCGCACCATAATGTCGGCGGCCTGCCGGCGCGCATGAACATGCAGTTGGTCGAGCCGCTGCGCGAACTATTCAAGGACGAGGTGAGGGCACTGGGCAAGGAACTCGGCCTGCCCGAAAGTTTTATTGGCCGCCATCCGTTCCCCGGACCAGGCCTTGCCATCCGCTGCCCCGGCGGTATCACCCGCGAAAAGCTCGAAATCCTGCGCGAGGCCGACGCCATCTATCTCGACGAGATCCGCAAGGCCGGCCTCTACGACGCCATCTGGCAGGCTTTCGCCGTGCTGCTTCCGGTGCAGACCGTCGGTGTGATGGGCGACGGCCGCACCTACGAATTCGTCTGCGCCCTGCGCGCCGTGACGTCCGTCGACGGCATGACCGCCGACTTCTACCACTACGACATGGCTTTCCTCGGCGCGGCGGCCACCCGCATCATCAACGAAGTCCGCGGCATCAACCGCGTCGTCTACGACGTGACGTCAAAGCCGCCAGGCACCATCGAGTGGGAGTGATTCAGGCCCACTCAAACGCCGCCGAAAACACGCCATTGTACGCCACAACCATTTGATAACACGTATAAATCCATTCGGAGACAATCAGCGACAATCGGTGCGGAGATTGGATTTGACGGACCGGCTGACGGACCTTCCGCAAATTGCTAGCTCAGATTTTTCGAAGTACCGTCAGATCCAATGAGGCTCTGACGGTGTTTTTTGATGCCTTAAGGCACTGGAGATAAAACGAATGTTCTGCCGAAGAGCCTCGAAATTGTACTGACGGTACTTTTCAGGAGGCACCGGGGAATGCTGACGGACGTCGCCCTTAAAGCCCTGAACCAAAAGAGAAATCTACAAGATTGCGGACCGTGACGGCATGTATGTTCGCGTCATGCCTAGTGGCGCGATCTCCTTTCGGCTGGATTACAGGCTCAACGGAGGCCGCGAGACGGTCTATCTTGGCAGGTATGGACGGGACGGAATCTCGCTTGCCTCAGCCGGGAGAAGTGTCTCGACGCGAAGCGCGCTATTGGCGAGTGACGGTCGCCGGCGATAGAAAAGCAGCGCGACAAGCGCCGAGTTGTCACCCCGGTCTCCGGCCGACTTCAGCGCCGAAATGGCTACCAAACCAAAGCGATGCCCGGGCCTTCAAGGCCTCTTCTTATTCCGGCCAAGCCGGCCCGGAGCGCCGCATTCACTCACATCCCTTGAACCTGAGTGCAGAGTTGCCGCATCGAAGCCATTTGAGCAGCCGAGTTCGCGCCCGAACCCGTGCTGGTGCTGGCGGTCGTATCGCCAGCTGTATTCGAGGATCCCGACGTGCCGGTGGTTGTACCCGAACCAGTGCTGTTGCTGGCCGTGGTGTTACTGCCGGTCGAACCAGAGCTGCCTGAAGTGCCGGTGGCTGTGCCAGAGCCGGTGCCGATACTCGCCGTTGTATCACTGCCGGTCGAAGCCGAGCTACCTGACGTGCCGGTCATTGTGCCAGAGCCAGTGCCGTTACTGGCCGTCATCCTCGAGCAGTCGGAGCGAACCTGTGCCTGCTGTTCAGAGCTCAGGGACGACCAGTTCTTGCGGATCTCATCCTGCGACAGAAGTCTTCCCGAATTGGCGTCGCTGAAGAATGAGCCGGAGAGCTTGCTGTCCCAGCCGCTCGGGATACCGCTTTGGCCGGAGCCGGACGTAGAGCTCATACTGGACCCGGCCGATGAGCCGGACGTTCCGTTCGTGCCGCTGGATGTTCCCGACGACTGCGCCAAGGCCGCGGTGGCGAGACAGAGAGAGATCGCTGTAGCTGTCAAAATCTTACGTTTCATGTGAGTCTCCTTTGGGGTTCGACGCCGTTGCGGCGTCGAATCCTAATCCCGAGGAAAGGCACTTGTTCCTGTAAAGAGTGGAATTCGATGTCATGATCCTTGTGCACCAGCCTTGGCCTCGAATGCGATGCCGGAGCGCTTCAACGACGACTGACGCCTCAGGCGAGAGCTGTCCGCTACTGGGTGTTAGAGGCGATATGCGGAACGCTTCCCGAATAGTTGGGTGCCACCATCGGGTAATTGCGAGGCAGGTTCCATTTGGTTCGGTAATCGTCCGGATTCATGCCCAGTCGGCCAAGGTGCGAACTGCGTCGGGTCTCGGTTAGAGACAGGAGGGTGGCCTTTGCCGCGGCGTATAGCTCGACATGCGGAGCTCGTCTCGACCGCGCACACTCAATATATTTTACGATGACGCCCCCAGATGTCATATGAGCGAATGCCTTTCCGGCGAAATAAATTGCTCCCAGCAGGTCGACGCTCAGCACCTTCAGCCAGCCCGCTCTAGTGAATGCCTCAATGGTTAAAGATTATCAGGCCGGCGCGTTGTTGACGATTATCACCAACCTGCCGAACGCGTGAGCGCAAGTCGACAGCACCGTGATAGCGGCCTCCCCGGCGCGCCCCTTGTCGAACCGATGCGCGCCTTCTCGACCTTGCCTCAACCCACGTCGGCTCACCCGTGCACCTTCGGTGCCCAACCGCATGGCGATGGCCAGTCCAATGCCGCTTGCAGCACCGGTTACAATGCAGTCTTGTTATCCAGGCGCATCGGGTTCGACCGCTTTCTGGGGAGCAGCAAGTGGTTCAGTCCAGCCTTCAGCGACCCGATCCACGCTCAGCAGGCTGCGCGCATAATCCTGTTGCGCGCGAACAATGGCATCGTCTTGCTGTGAGGGAAGAAAGACCGGCAAAGCAAGGCAGACACTTTGTGTGGCCAACAGCTTGTTCCAGTTCGCGATCAGCGCCTTGAAAGCGCGCCCCACCGCCCTCGGATTTCGGTCGAGGTCATAGAGGCCGAGCGGATTCATCCGTCCGTTGTTCTCCCGAAGCGCACTGTCCCAGTCCACCTGATCCGTCAGCGAGTACCAGGTGAAGCCTACGATGGGGATGCCATCGTTGCGGATCCGCAGCACGTTGGCCCACTCTTTCCACAGCCAATAGACGGCCTCGTCTCCATTGGGGCCTTCGCTGATGTTGGTCTCCGTATGCATTACGGGAAGCCGGTAGCGGTTGAAGTACTGCCGCGTGATCTCGTCATAGCCAAACACCTCGCCGGACCCGGACGTCGTTCCGTCTGCCCAAACCCGATGTTCGTTGGTCTGGTAATAGTCGGTGCCCATCACGCAATGCCTGCGCAGATGGCTCTCCAGGAAGAAACTGTATTCTTCGGCCGTCATCCCGTTTTCGAGAAGATAGCGATAGGTGTGCGCGTCGACGTCATGACCGTAGTTGAGATCAAGCGACAGGAAACGCTCGCTGTTGAACCGTTCCGCTCTGCCGACCGCCTCGGGAGAATCGGCGTGGAAGTATTCCGAGGATTCGCTCTGTATGAAGATGGCGTCCGGCCGCACCTCGAGGATCGCCCGCATGGCAAGCACGTTCGCCTTCACGATGTGCTTGAGGGCGGTGACGAAAGCAGTGTCGCTGCTCAGTTGTTCGTTCCACCATCCCCAGCGAGCCGAAAAGGTGGCGCAGATGAACATCTCATTTATTGGGGTGAAGAGCTGGATCCACGGATAGCGCATCGCGAAATCCCTGGCGTAGTGCTCGAATAGTGTCGGAAAGTCCGGGTTTTGGAAGTTGCCAACCCAGTCCGGCACGCCAAAATGGCAAAGGTCGACGATCGGAAGAATGTCTTTCGCCTTCAGGTCCGCGAAGGTCTCATCGGCGAATGCCCAATCATAACGTCCATCACCCAGCCACGTTTTGTGGATGGGAGGTCCGTAGCGGAGGAAATGCACCCCGAGATCCTGGACCAGTTCGAAGTCGGTGCGCCATCGTTCGTAGAAGCGGCATTTTCCATTTCGTCGACGCGCTCCCGGCCTTGTCGAATGGTGGGGGTGCTGTTCTCGATGCCGGTGGCAAACATGAACGTGAACATTGATGGTCCTTAGCCAAGGCGGAGATGCCCGCGCTTGGTCAAACGTTCAGTGCTCGACGCAGTTCCTGCAAGACTGCTTGTCAAGTTCGGTAGGCGCCTGACAACCACGTGCCTGAAATTGGCGGAATTCTATCCCACGGTTCAAGCGAGCAGCTTGCGCCGAACATGGTCGGACTATGCTGGACGGAGATGTCGGCTTCGGGCCAGACCAGTTGGCGTCAAACGCGCCTTTGCAAGTGAAAGCGGTATGGTAGCTATCCACGTTTGCAAACTGCAAGCGGACGTTCCGCTGCCGGCCCCATTTGAGCCATTCACTGGGAGGCAGACCCGCGGTACATCTCCAATATTCGAAGCCAATAGTTAGTCTCGTTCATCGTCCTTTGGTTCGACAGACCCATACGAGAGAATACGAGAGATATGGACCGGCGAACCATCCGCTGTATTGATCTCCTGTAGAAAACAGTGACCCTCAGAGACTAACATGATCGTTATTTGTCAATGCGCTACGAAGCTGTTCGCCCAATTGATTCAAGAAGCTGATCCAGCCACTCCCTGACCGCATTTATCTTCTGCCGAACGGCAGCAACGCGCCTGAATCCTGCCTCCGGATCAATGTTCGCGTGCGCAAAAACGGCCGCTCGCGAACATACATTGACAGGTCCAGTTCCGAATAATAAGTTCGGTCATAGAACGAATTAACCGGAGTTCAATGTGACTGACCTGCCACGCATATCCCGTCAGTTCTCACAGCGCTCCGTGATGGAAGCGATCGTCCAGGGCGGGCCGATCTCCCGCGCCTCGATCGCCAAGCTGACGGGCCTGTCGAAGCAGACCATCTCCGAAATCATGCGCGGGCTCGAGCAGGAGGGCTGGGTCCAGGAAACCGGCCGCACCAGCGGCCATGTCGGGCGCACCGCCGTCACCTACGAACTGGTCCACGACGCAGCCTATATCATCGCCGTCGACCTTGGCGGTACCAAGGTGCGGGTCGCGCTGACCGACCTTGCCTGCCAGATCTTTGCCGAAGCCGCCACACCGACCGATCCGCGCGGCGGCCAGTTCGTCGTCGATCAGATTGCAGCGCTGGCCTTCGATGCCGCGGCCAGACAGCACGTCGCGCGCAAGAAGATACGCCTGGCCGTCATCGGCGCGCCTGGCGCTCCTGACCCGGCCACCGGCCGCATTCTAATGGCGCCGAACATTGCCGGCTTCGACACAATGAATGTGCTGGATGCCTTCGAAGAAGCGCTCGGCGTCGCGGTGATGATCGAGAACGACGTCAATCTCGCGGTGCTTGGCGAGAACTGGCTCGGCCAAGGCCAGGGCATCGACAATCTCGCCTACATCGCGCTCGGCACCGGCATCGGCAGCGGGCTGATGCTGGGCGGCGATCTGGTGCGGGGTGCTGGGCACGCCGCCGGCGAGATCGGTTTTATGCCGATCGGCGCCGATCCCTTCGCCGAGGAATCACTGCGCACCGGCGCATTCGAACGCGCGGTGGCCACCCACGCCATGACCGATCGCTACCACGCCCTCACCGGCAGGCAGGTCTCGGTGCCGGCAATTTTCGAGAATGCCGCGCTTGGCGACAAAGACGCGCTCACCGTGCTCGACGAAACTGCCCGCCATCTGGCGCAAGGCGTTGCGGCAATCGCGGCGATCGCCAATCCAGAAAAGTTTATCCTCGGCGGCTCGATTGGGTTGCGGCCCGAAATCCTGTCCAGGGTGCAGGCGCTTCTGCCGCTATGCTTCCCCTATCCGGTCAGGGTCGAGGCGAGCGAACTCGGCGCACGCGCAGCCCTCATCGGCGCGGCGGCAATCGGCCTTGGCCAATTGCACAACACGCTGTTCGGCGTCGACGCGCCTGATGGCCGGATTTCGCTGCCGCCTGCCCAGGCCGCCGCGCTGAAGGAGGCCGCGATATGACTCACGATATTACCGCCCGCCTGCAGGCAGCGCTCGACCGTGACGACGCACTAACGCTGTTTCGCCGCGCCATCGGCCGAGAGAGCATCACCGGCAACGAAGCCAACTTCGTCGACTTCCTCGAGGCCAGGATGCGCGACCTTGACCTCAGCGGCCTGACCAGGACGGAATTCCTTCCTGGGCGGCCCAACATCTGGGGCGAGCGCAAGGGGGCCGATCAGGGAAAGCGCCTGCTGTTCATCGGCCATACCGACACCGTCCACGTCGACGGCTGGCGCGAGCATTGGGCAGGCACCGAGCGTGAGGATCCGTTCGCCGCCCCGATCATTGATGGTGCTGTCTGGGGCCGCGGCTCAGGCGACCTCAAGGCCGGCATCACCGCTTCGCTTGCTGCACTCGCGCTGCTCGAAAAGGCCGGCATTCGCCTCAAGGGGGACGTCGCCTTCGCTTTCGTCGGCGACGAGGAGAGCGGCCAGCCCGGCACCGGCATTTCCGCCGGGATCAAGCACTTCGTCGGGCGCATCGAGGCCGGCGAGATCACAGCACCCGATTTCACCGTCTATGTCGAGCCGACCCGCCTGGCCGTCTATGCGGCGCAGATCGGCTTCTTCATCACCGATATCTCGATTACCGGCAAATCCGCCTATTTCGGTGTGCCAGAACTCGGCAAGGATGCGCTCCGTGCAAGCCATGCCGCGATGACGGCGCTTTGGAAGCATTCGGATGAGGTCGCCGCGCGCGCCGAGCACAAACTGGTCGGGCGCGGCTTCCTGCTTATCACCGGGCTTGCCGGCGGCGGCTACATTGCCGTTCCCGAGCGCTGCACGCTCTCGCTGATCCGCAAGCTGTTGCCTGGCGAGGACCTCGACACCGCCGCTGCCGAGATCGAGGCTGCCGTGCGCGGCGCGATCGCCGATCCGGATATTTCGGTAGAGTTCGCCTACCCCGCCGGCCGCGACCACAGGCTGGGCGGCACCGCTGCCGAGATCGGCGAAACGCGGGCGGAAGTCGCCATGCTGTCCGACGCGATGGCTGGCGCAATGAGCGGACGCGGCGTCATCGAGGGCGCACCGTTCTGGTCGGAGTCCCCCTTCATCATCAATCAGCTCGGTATTCCTGCCGTCTATTGCGCGCCCGGCGACATCAGGAATTGCCACACATTCGAGGAGCACGTCGATGTCGAGGAATATTTCGCCGGCATAGTCGGCTTCGCCGCCTTCATGGCCCGCTATTGCGGCGTGGCCGACTGAACCACCAACGAAGCAAAATGGGAGAACTGACATGCCGATGAAGACACTGATCGCCGCCGCCTTTGCCGGCGGATTGATGCTTGCCGCCAACCCAGCTTTCGCACAGACGGTCGGCCCGCAGGGCGAGAGCGCCACGCCGAGCGCCGACGTGATCCTAAGCGATGCCGACATCGCCGCGCTCAAGGACAAGGGCTACAAGGCTGCCTTGCTCTGGCACACCTCGTCCGATTTCACCAATGCGGTAACCGCCGGCGCCACCGACGAATTCGCCCGCGCCGGCATCACCATTGCGGTCAAAACGGATGCCCAGTTCGACTCCGCCCGCCAGCGCAGCGACATCGAGACGGCGTTGGCCGCCAAGCCCAACGTCATCTTGGCGCTGCCGCTCGACCCGGTCACCTCGGCAGAAGCCTTCCGCCAGGCGGTCAAGGACGGCACCAAGTTGGTGTTCCTGTCGAACTTGCCCAAGGGCTACAAGCAGGGCACCGATTACGCTTCGATCGTGACTGACGATCTATTCCAGATGGGCAAGCAGGCTGCGGACGCGATGGCCAAGGCGATCGGCGGCAAGGGCAAGGTCGGCTACATTTTCCACGACGCTGCCTACTACGTCACCAACCAGCGCGACCAAGCCTTCAAGACCACCATCGAGAAGGTGTATCCCGACATCAAGATCGTCGCCGAACAGGGCATATCCGACCCGGCCCGCGCCGAGGAACTGGCCAACGCGATGCTTTTGCAGCATCCCAATCTCGACGGCATCTACGTGACCTGGGCCGAGCCGGCCGACGGCGTGCTGTCGGCGCTACGCGGCGCCGGCAACGCCAGGACCAAGATCGTCACGCTCGACCTCGCCGAGCCGGTCGCGCTCGACATGGTCAAGGGCGGCAATGTCGCAGCCCTCGTCGCCGACAAGGCCTATGAACTCGGCCGCGCCATGGCTGCTTCCGGCATGAAGTCGCTGCTTGGCCAGCCGACACCGGCCTTCGTCGTCGCCCCGGCCCTGACCGTCACCAAGGAGAATGTCGCGCAGGGCTGGAAGGACTCGCTCAACCGCGACGCGCCGCAGCCGGTGCTCGACGCGGCGAAGTAAGGCTCTCGCTCCGGCGCGGCCCGCCGCACCGGAGCTTTCTTCGACACAACAAAAAGGGAACCGGGACATGCGCAAAGCATCTGTAATCATAACGACAGTGGCGAGCCTGCTAGCCATGCACGCCTTCGCCGCCGAAGGCGTCACCACAGGACCGAATGGTGAAAAGCCGGTGCCGGCGAGCAGTCTTACGCTGACGCCAGCCGAAGAGCAGCAGATCAAGGACGGCAAGTTCACCGCCGCCCTCGTCTGGCACGAGATGAGCGAATACACCAACGCCGTCAACGCCGGCGCCCATGACGAATTCAAGCGCCTCGGCATCGAGGTGGTGGCGCAGACCGATGCCGGTTTCGACGCCGCGCGACAGAAGGCCGATATCGAGACGGTGATGGCCAAAAAGCCGTCGATCATCCTGTCGCTTCCCGTCGATCCGGCGACCGCAGCTTCGGTCTACGATCCGGCACGCCAGGCCGGCGTCAAGCTCGGCTTCGTTGACAATTCCCCGGCCGGCTACAAGCAGGGCAGGGACTATGTCACCATCGTCTCCGACGATCTCTTTCAGATGGGCAACAAGGCCGGCATCGCCATGGCCGAGGCGCTCGGCAAGAAAGGCAAGATCGGCTACATCTTCCACGATGCCGACTTCTACGTCACCAACCAGCGCGACCAGGCCTTCAAGAAGACCATCGAGCAGGACTATCCCGATATGAAGATCGAGGCCGAGGCCGGCATGGCCGACCCGGCGCGCAGCGAAGACATCGCCCAGGCGATGATCACCCAGCATCCGGACCTGGACGGCATCTATGTCACCTGGGCCGAACCGGCGCTGAGCGTGCTTTCGGCATTGCGCGGTGCTGGCAACACGCACACCAAGATTGTCACGCTCGACCTCAACGAGCCTGCCGCGCTCGACATGGTCAAGGGCGGCAACATCGCGGCCCTCGTGGCCGACGAGGCCTACAGCATTGGCGTGACGCTGGCGCGCGCCTCGGCAGGTTCTCTGGTCGGCAAGAAGGCCGAACCATTCTATGCCGTAGATTCCATCGCCGTCACCAAGGACACGGTGAAGGACGGTTGGAAGAAGTCCCTCAACAGGGACGTACCGGCGGCTATCGCGGACGCGGTGAAATAGGCTCGAGGCGAAGCGCTCACCACCGGAGGATAAAATGTCCAGTGCCAACACCAGCGCCGGTAGCAGCTTCGCCAGCCGCTTCAATCTGCAGCAATATGTCGTCTACCTCGGTTTCCTGGCGATCTTCCTGTTCTTCGCCATTGTGCTGAGGGACAGCGGCTTCCTCACCGTCCGAAACTTATCGAACATCGTGTTGCAGACGACGCCGGTGACGATCATGGCCATCGGCCTGGTCTTCGTCATGTCGGCCGGCGAAATAGATTTGTCGATCGGCTCGATCGTGGCGGTGGCGGCCCTTGCAGCCGCCGTCACCATCAACGCGTACGGCATGCCGGCAGGGATAGTCGCCGGCCTCGGCGCCGGCCTGCTGATCGGCGTCATCAACGGCGTGCTGGTGGCGTATGTCAGGCTGCCTTCCTTCCTGGTGACGCTGGCGACGCTCGGCCTGTTCGCCGGCGTTTCGCGTTCGATGACAGACCTTCGCTCGATCTCGGTGACCAACGAAGCGTTCACCGGCTTCTTCGGTTCCGGCTCGCTGCTCGGTGTCCCCTCACTCGTCTGGTGGTCGGTGATTGCCGTGGCCATCGGCCACCTGGTGTTCCGCGAAACCCGTTTCGGCGCGCATGTGCTGGCGACCGGCGACAATGCCCGCGCCGCAAGCGTATCGGGCATCAGCGTGCCCAGGATCAGGCTCGCCGTGCTGACCATCAGCGGCGGGCTCGCCGGTCTTGCCGGCTTGCTCTATGCCGGTCGCCTGCAGGCGGCGAAATATACTCTCGGGGAAACCGACCTGATGACGGTCATCGCCGCCGTCATCGTCGGCGGCACGCTGCTCAATGGCGGCAAGGGCTCCGTGGTCGGCGCGCTGGTCGGCTCGTTGATGATGGGCATGCTCAACAACGGCCTGATCCTGATGGGCCTGTCGGTCTCCGACCAGATGATCGTGCGCGGCCTCATCATCCTGACCGCAGTCGCCGTGTCGCTGCGCGAAAAGAACCGCTGAAGGAAGCCATCCATGTTTCTCGACATTTTGCGCCGCCGCAACCCCGCCTTCATCGAATCAGCTATCCGGTTGCACCAGCAAGGTAAGCTGCCGGCCAATGCTTATGTGCTCGATCTCGACACGGTTGAGGCCAATGCGCGGGTTCTCAAGAGCGAGGCCAACCGCAACGGCCTGAAGATCTTCGCCATGACCAAGCAGGTCGGCCGCTCCTCGTCGTTCTGCCGGGCTGTGATGCGCGGCGGCATTGACCGCGCGGTCGCCGTCGACATGGCTTGCGCCCGCGCCACCCACAAGGCAGGCATGAAGCTTGGCCATCTCGGCCATCTCCAGCAGGTCGCAAAATTCGAAGCGGCGGCTGCGGCGAAAACCTTCAAGCCGGACTACTGGACCGTGTTCAATGATACCAAGGCTGGGGAAGCGGCAACAGGCGCCAAGGCGGCCGGCTATGTGCAGCATCTGCTGGCCCGCATCGCCGCCGAAGGCGATATCTTCTATCGCGGCCATGAAGGCGGTTTCAATGCCGCCGACATTATCGATGTCGCCGACCGGCTGGATGCCGTCGAAGGCGGCCGTTTCGCCGGCATCACCACTTTCCCTGCTCTGCTGTTCGACCATGCTTCGCGGAAAGTGCTGCCGACCCCCAATCTGGCGACGCTCGCGAAAGCTGCGGAAGCGTTGGCCAAGGCAGGCCGCAAGGACATTGAGATCAACGCGCCGGGCACCACGTCGAGTGTCATGCTGGCGGCACTCGCCGAGGCTGGCGCGACGCAGTGCGAGCCCGGCAATGGACTGCATGGCACCACCGCGCTGCATGTCATGGAAGATTTGCCGGAGCTGCCGGCGGTGCTCTATCTCACCGAGGTCTCGCATCTCTCCGGCGGCAAGGCCTATTGCCTTGGCGGCGGCTTCTACATCGATCCGATCTTCCCCGACTACGACGTCAAGGCGATCGTCTCGGCTGAACCGACGACGGCAGGCTCGGCACTGCGCAGCGTCGAGGTGCCGCCGCCCTCTGCGATCGACTATTACGCCATGATCGATGCCGCCGGCGCGAACGCGCCGAAGCCTGGCGACAGCGCCGTGTTCGGCTTCCGTGGCCAGGCCTTCGTCACCCGCGCCCATATTGTCGGCGTGTCGGGCATTTCGACGGACAATCCGAAAGTGGAAACCATCGAGAACGGCTTCGGTGAACCCTATGCCTGGCCAGTCTAGGAGAAACACATGACGGTGAGCGCGCCCATCCTTCAGCTGCACGACATTCGCAAGAATTTCGGCGGCATCACCGCGATCGACAGTTTTTCGCTCGAGGTTTTCCCGGGCGAGATCGTTGCACTCGTCGGCGACAACGGCGCCGGAAAGTCGACGCTGGTCAAGATCGTCTCGGGCGTCCACCCGCCCTCGTCCGGCACCATCGTCATCGAAGGAAAACCGGTGACGATGTCGAATGCCACCATGGGGCGCGCGCACGGCATCGAGGTCGTCTACCAGGACCTGGCGCTGGCCGACCAGCAGACGGTCTACATGAACATGTTCCTCGGCCGCGAGCCGCTGAACCGCCTCGGTTTGCTCGACCGCCGCCGCATGATCGACGAGACCGAGAAACTGGTGAAGGAACTGGACGTGCGCATCCCCTCCGCCCACGCCACTATCCGCGATCTCTCCGGCGGCCAGCGCCAGGGCGTTGCGATCGCGCGCGCCACGCATTGGGCAAGCAAGCTGATCCTGCTGGATGAGCCGACGGCGGCGCTGGGCGTTGCCGAAACCGCCCGGGTGGAGGCTATCGTCCAGTCGCTGAAGCAGCGCAATGTCGGCATCCTGATCATCAGCCACAGCCTCGACCAGGTCTTCAAGCTCTCCGACCGCATCTGTGTTCTCAGGCGTGGCAAGCAGATTGGAATTCGCGAGACCGCGAAGACCGATAAGAACGAGATCATTGCCATGATCACCGGCCTGCAGCAGCAATAGCAGGAACCTCTCTGAGAGCCCCCGCCCGAGATCCGGATGTTGTCGGCGATCACACGATCGATCAACTTGTGCCGCCTGGTGATCGCCATCGGCCCGTCCTGGTCGTAGCTGCCTTGCCACTCCGGATGCGGCGCCAGCAGCGCTGGCACATACATCGTGTCGGCCGAAATCATGCGCTGTTCCTTGCCGGAGTTTGCGAGGTAGACCGAGTGGCCGGGCGTGTGGCCGGCGCAGCGATGATCTGGAAGCCGGGCGCGACTTCGGCGCCGTCATGGATGCTGCTGGAACTGCTGCGTCTGGTGAAGTTGCCTGCATCGCCTGAATTTCTCCAGGCGTATCCGCACCAGCTTTCTGGCGGCCAGCAGCAGCGCGTTGGCATCGCTATCCCAGTCTCGACTTGATAGGACCTATGCAATGTATGGCGGCGCCGACATCACCGTGCCGCCCGGCGGCGTCAAGCTGTCCGGTTTCGGTCGCGACAAAGTCGCTGCATGCGCTGGACAGATACACCGTCTCAAAACAGCTTGGATTTCTCTGGGCTGCCCGTTTCTCGCTAAGCGCTGCCGAGGATGAAATCGGCGCACCGATCGGCGATCATGATCACCGGCGCGTTGGTGTTGCCGCTGATGAGACGCGGCATGATCGAGGCGTCGCAGATGCGTAGGCGCGGCACGCCGCGCACGCGCAATTGCGGGTCGACCACCGCCTGGTCATCGGTGCCCATCCGGCAGGTGCCGCAGGGGTGATAGACCGTCTTGGCGTGTTCGAGGATGTGGTCTGTTATGGACTGATCGGAAAGGTCGGCGGCCCCGCCCGGCGACAGCTCCTCGGCGATCACCGCCTGCAGGGCCGGCTGACGCAGGATGGTGCGGGCGATCTTCATGCCGGCGAGCAGCAGGGCAACACGCAAGATGCGACGGCAGGCTTTCCCTACGAAACCCGCTTCGAGGATCTGGAATATCTCACCACCGGTCGCACCGATCTGGTCTCGGCTCTTATCAACAACGCCTACACCTCCATTCCCATTCCTCATTCTTTTGTCTTCCTGCTCGTGCTGGCGGCGGTGATGTAGGTCGTTCTGCACCGTACCGCCTTCGGACGATATCTCTACGCCGTAGGCAAAAATGAAGAGGCCGCGCGGTTTTCGGGAATCCGTACCGGCCGGGTTATCATCTGCGCCTATGTGATCTGCGCCGGGCTGACGGCGCTGTCATCCATCTTTCTCGCAATGTACACACGCTCGATCCTGCCAAGCTCGCACGGCAATTTCTACGAGCTCTACGCGATCGCCGCCGCCGTCCTTGGAGGGTTCTCGTTGCGGGGCGGGGAAGGCTCAATCATTGGTGTGGTGCTTGGAACGATCTTGCTGCAGGTGCTTCAGAACCTTGTCAATCTTCTAGGCATTCCCTCCTCACTCAACTTTGCCGTGAGTGGATCGGTGATCCAGATCGGGGTACTGGCCGACCAGGAATACACAGCGTTTCGAAAGCGCCGCGAATTGATGCGGGGCCGGCTCGCAACCGCCGAAGGTAGGCTGTGATGCCCGAGCCGGTGAAATAGGTTGTTCACGGCAGTTGCGATCGCCGACCGGTTGGCTGCTTGCGCCCGGGGGGCAGCCGAAGGCCAGGATCTAAAACGCCGCAATATTGCCTCTCGAGCGGCTCCTGCTTCGAAGGCAGTCGCCGCAATGTCGATGCAGTCGGCTCATGATGTGCCGAGTTTCGATCTCGCATGGCGATGTAACTTATGCGATCAGCCCGTACTGCCGTGCCTTGTTGCGCAAGAACGGCAGACCGTTGCCCATCACAACCGCTTCACTCTCGGCCACCGGACGCCACACGCTAAGGCCAAACGCCAGACGCGGATCCATGTTGATGAAGCTCTCCATCGCGAGCCCGCCCTTGAAGCCGATCGCGGCCAGCGTCGCGAACGTCTCATCCCAATTGCAATTGCCCTCGCCCGGGGTGCCGCGATCAGACTCGGAGAGATGGATATATTTGAGGTAATCGCGGGCGGTGATAATGCCGTTGCCCATGCCCTTTTCCTCGATATTCATGTGGTAGGTATCAAGGTGCACGAACATATTGTCGGCGCCCACTCGTTCGATCAAAGCCACCGCCTGAGTCGCGGTGTTGATGATGTGGTTCTCGTAGCGGTTCACGGCTTCGACACCGAGTTCGATGCCGCGAGACTTGGCTTGCGCGGCGGCGGACGTCATCACTTTCGCAATGTTATCAAGTTCGTCCTGCGTAGGTGGCACGCCAGTACGCTCGCCGATGCCGCCATAGATTACGCCGCATAGCGCCTGGGCTCCGATGTCGGCCGTCTTGTCGATAGCCACCTTGAGAAAGTCAATCGCCTCCTGTGGGTGGCGCGATGCCCACGCATATTCGGGCAACCCTAGCGAGCACACCGCCTGCATGCCATTTGCCGCCAGCAGCTTGCGGGTGTGATCGGCATCGCAAGAAAATGGGTCGGCCAGCGAAATTTCAATGAAATCGAGATCGTATTTTTTCACCGCCGCTACAGTGTGCTCGGCGCCCTCTACGGACCAACCACTCGTCCACATGCTCGTATGAACGCCAAAACCCTTCATCGTGTTATCCTCATGAAATTGAGCTGCCCGGCAGCCCACCGCAAGATCATGACGCCGATCAGCATGATGCCCCAAATGGCTGTGGCCAGGTGCTGGCTGGCGCCCAAGAGATTCAGTCCCGAAGAAAGCAACTGCAAAACGATGAGGGCTAGGAAGACCGAAACGACCTTGCCGAAGCCGCCAAACGGATTCACCCCGCCCAAGAAGCAGGCAAGCACCGTAATCAGCACATAGGACTCGCCATGGCCGACACGGACGGAATTGAATCGTGCCATCATGATAATGCCGGCCAACGCACACATGGCGCCAGACAGCGCGTAGATCAGAATGATCACGCGTCGCGTCGAGATGCCGGAATAGCGCGTCGCCTCGATGTTGGAGCCGACCATGTAGTTTGAAAAACCAAGCCTGGTTCTGGTCATCAAGACATGCCACACGACGACCGCGCCGAGCAGTATCAGCAGGGGTACAGGAATGCCGACGATGCTGCCGTGGCCGAGCGGCTGGATGAACTCGGGAAAGCCCGAAATATCTGCGCCTCGGGTCAGGAACTCGCCAAGGCCGCGCAGGAAAATCATCACCGAGAGCGAAACGAGGATGGGGTGCGCGCCGGTATAGGCTATCACCGGGCCCATGACCAAGCCGCTTGCCGTGCCAACGCCGACCGCAAGAACGGAACCGAGTAGAAAGGCATAGATGCTTGCGTCCGGTCCTCCGTTGGCCTGAAGAACCCAGGCGAGCGTGAGGCCACAGAGATTGGCCGTGAACGTCACGGCGAGATTGATTCCGCCCGAGATGATCGGCATCAACATCGCAAGCGTAAGCAGTCCAAGTTCAGGCAACTGGAAGGCCACCGATTCAAAAGTAGCTTTGGACAGGAACCGCGGCGAGAGGGACCCGAAGAATGCAACCACCAAAATCAATGCCAGCAAAAGCCCGATATTCTCGGCGCCCAACGTGCCGGCAAGACGGCGCAAGAATCCGTGCCGTAGCGCTCCAGTTTCGAGCACGCGCTGCGTCATGTACCCATCCTCTGCCGCAAGCCCGCGAGGATGAGCCCGAGCGGGGCGTTGGACAGCGTGATGGCAATCAGAATGATCGCCCCGACGATCATCTTGAAAGCATAGGGCGAGATGCCGAGGAGGTTCAGCCCGTTTTGCGTCACCGACACAAGAAACACGCCAAGGATGCAACCGAGCACGGTGCCGCGCCCGCCACCCAGTCTGGCACCGCCAAGGACTACCGCTGCCAGCACGTCCAGCTCGCGCCCCACCAATGCGTTGGGCACGACTTCCTGGGAATAGTGCACCTGCACAAGTCCCGCGATCCCGGCCATCAAACCAAGCCAGCCGAAGGCAATGAAGTGCATCGCCGCGATGTTGATACCGAGGCGACGGGCGCCCTCCGGGTTGTCGCCAAAAGCGTATAGCTGCCGTCCCGTGGTGGTATACCGGATAAGCCCCCAGGTGGCGGCGACGCAGACCGCCATGATCGCAACCGGCAGTGTTAGCTCGGCCCAATTGCCATTCGCCTGTTTGAACTCGAAAAGCACAGTGCGATGCGTCCACCATGCAGGCAGATTGTAGATCGATACACCGTGCGTGAAGAACATCAGCAGGCCGAAAAAAATATTGAAGGTGGCGATGGTGACAACGATTGAAATGATCTGGAAATAGTAGATGAGGCCGGCGTTCACCGCACCCAGGGCGATCCCGACAATTGCCGCCAAGGTGAGGCCGATGAACCAATCACCACCTCCCATTTGGGCTAGAGCCAGCGCCACGACGTATTGAACCACTGACGCGGCCACAGCGAAGGAGATGTCGATGCCTCCCGCGATCAACACCACCAGCAGCCCAACCGCGAAGATCAGATTTGTCGAGCTTGTGTTGAGCAGGTTGAAGAGATTGGCAATGGTGAAGAATTTGTCGCTCGCAACGGAGAGACCTGCGCTCATGATGAGAAGAACCACAACGAGCCATGTCTCGGTGGGATGAGCCCGGAAGAGCTTGCCGCGGTTACGCATAGACGGCAGCTTCCAGGTCACCGAGCGAGATGGCGTGCGGGTCGTATTCGGCGACTATCTTGCCCGCGGCCATATGGAGGATGCGATCGGCGTTGAAATAGACCTCCGGCACTTCATCGGATATCAGCAGAATCGCCAGGCCTTCGGCAGCGAGCTTGGCGACAATCTCGAAGATGCCGGCCCGTGCGCCAACGTCCACCCCCACGGTCGGCGAATCAAGAATGATCAGTTTCAGTCCGACCGCCAGCCATTTGGCGATGGCCACCCTTTGCTGGTTGCCGCCTGAGAGCGTGGAAATCGCATCGGTCTGCCGCCCGACTTTTATCGCCAATTCCTCGATCCAATGATTGACGAGCGCATCCTTCTTCTCCGAGGAGATCAGCCCTCGATCAAGGATCTTGTCGAGCACCGGGATAACGGCGTTGTCGGCGATGGACTGAGCTTGTATGAGACCAAGGGACAAGCGGTCTTCGGAGAGATATCCAATACCCGCGCGGATTGCGTCGCGGTTGGAGTTCAGATGAAGAACCGTCCCGTTGAGTGCGATGCTGCCGCGGTCTGGGCGCAGCATGCCGAAAATCGAAAGCGCGAGTTCTGTGCGACCGGCGCCGAGTAGCCCGGTCAGGCCAAGCGTTTCACCGCGCCGTATTGTCAGCGAAACGTCGTCATAGTCGCCTGCGCGGGTCAATCGGTCGATCTTCAACACGACGGGTGATCCACTAAGGTTTCTCGTGCTCACGGTTTGGTCGAAAGTCTTGCCGGTCATTACTTCGGTGAGGCGTGATTGGGTCATTCCGGCGGTCGGGAACACCCCAACGACCTTACCGTCGCGCAGAACGGTGACGCGACTTGAGATCTCCAGAACTTCTGCAAGGCGATGGCTGACGAAGACGATAGCCATGCCTTCATTCGAGAGTGTTCGAACGATCGCGAGCAACCGGTCTGTTTCCGATTGAGTAAGCGACGATGTGGGCTCGTCCATGAAAATAACCTTCGCATCGCCGGCGAGCGCCCGGGCGATGGCGACGATCTGACGTTGGGCGATTGCAAAGCTACGCAGAGGCGCGTCGACATCGAGGTCGGCGCCAAGCCGCGCCAACAGCCCTCGCGCCACCTCGCGAATGCGCGAATGATCGACGAGCCGAGGCATGTTGCCGAGGACAGTTCTGATCCCGATATTTTCCGCGACTGTCATTTCAGGAAACAGTGCGAGGTCCTGCCAGATGACTTCCACCCCGGCGCTGCGCGCCGCAGCCGGCGACATGATGTCGACAGACTTTCCGGCGATCGACATGTTTGCGCCGCCTAGCGGCTGACAAACGCCGGTGATTACCTTGATCAGGGTGCTCTTGCCGCTGCCGTTCTCACCGGCGATGCATTGCACTTCGCCCGGGAGAACCTCGAAGGCGACATCCTGGAGGGCTCTAACGCCACCAAATGTGACGCTTATGTTGCTAAACGACAGAACCGGTGGGAGGTCCTGCGTCGTAGACGCGACGAGGTTCACGGCGGGCCCTTCTGAAATGACAAGGATGGGGCGTGCCGGGATTGATCTGCCACCCCGGCACGCCAGCCATGGTCCGCCATCTAAAGCCCTAGGGCTGCAAGACCATCGACCGTTTCGACCGTGATAGGCTGCACAGCGTCCACGATGATGGTGCCGGTTTTGAAGTCAGGGTGAACGACACCCAGACCTTCGATCGTCATGCCGTCGGTGATTTCACCGCCGCCCGCCAGAAAATCAGCCATTGTTACGAATACTTTGCCCGCTTCCAGAGGATTCCACATGTAGCCGCCGTCAATAATGCCGGACTTGAGCATTGCGCTGCCTTGGCTAGGCGAGAATGAACCGACAAGAACCACCTTGTCACCAAGCTTCTGCTCCTCGATCGCGCGTCCGGCGCCGATCGGTCCCTGACTGCCGAACGTCAGGAAGCCGCCGAGGTCAGGATTGGCGGCAAGCACATCCAGAGCCGTCTTTCGGCTGTCATCGGCGCTCTCGGCGACGCCATATCTGTCGCCAACCATCTGCATGTCGGGAAAGTTCTTCTTCAGGTAGGCGATTGCAGCATCGGCCCAGGCATTGTGTGCGGGCACGGTAAGAGAACCCACGTACACGACGTACTTGCCTTTGCCGNTTGCAGCATCGGCCCAGGCATTGTGTGCGGGCACGGTAAGAGAACCCACGTACACGACGTACTTGCCTTTGCCGCCCATTTTCTCGGCAAATAGTTTGGCATGGGCCTCACCGAAACCAACGGCCGAGACCATTTCGAAGTCCCAATCAGCGTTCACCTGGTCCGGCGATTCATGGGTTATGACCTTGATGCCCGTGTCGCGCGCCTTTTTTAGAACCGGCTCGAGAACGTTTGCATCATTCGGCACGACGCCAATTACGCTGACGCCCTGAGCTATCAGGTCTTCGATCGCGCGGACCTGAAGTGCCGGGTCGGCGCTGGTCGGCCCGACCATGAAGCCGTCGTCGCCAAGCTCTTTCGACTTTTCCTTTATTCCCGTTTCCATGGCATTGAACCAGGGAATGCCGCCGATCTTCACGACGACTCCAACCTTGATGTCCTTCGCCAGTGCAGCATCCATTGTGGCGACCGAAAGGGCTGCGCCGAACGCTGCCGCGAGTATAGTTTTTGCTAACATTTAGTTCCTCCCTGATTGACGAGTTTTTGGGTTGCCTATTGCCCATGTCGGCTTTGTTTGGCCCACCCCTTTGGGCCCTACGGCATTGACGCACTCGGCGCCGCATTCCTCCCAGAACGCGCCATAAAAGACTTTGAATGCCGGCCGGTCAAGGTGCTAAATAGATTTAGCAAGGCGGTCACGCCACCAGCGTCTAAAAACATTTCTCGATTGATGTAAACGATCCGCCCTTTCGCACTCAGGCTGCACCCGTAGAAACGACATGCGATCCCCCGCGAGCCTTGGTGGAGGCGGTGCTACCCAGATCCGAGGTGCTGATGAACGGAGTTGAACTTCTGCAACGATGTCTCGTGACAAAGAATTGCTAGTGGTCGATGCTCGATTTGGATGCCGAATCCCAATCTTCTTGGGCGCCGTCATGCTCTCCGGTTCGCCCAAAGCTGGTCGGTACGGTCACCAGCGGAAAGTGGTCTATCGAATAATTCTCCAGAAGCGAAAATCCTTCAGCAATCATCACCTCGACATTCTGTCGGACCATGGTCACATCGAAGGGCAAATGCGCCGCGAATGGATCCCAGTCGAAGCTTCCGACAACAACCCGTCCAAGCTCACTTGAGGCTAGCGTCGAAGTGAACCGCAATGTTCCTTCAAGAGCGGTCACGCCGTTGACGAACATACCTGAGGGCAGATGCCCAAGCTGAGCGTATCGTGCAGCGAGAGACCGAGCAGCGTTGGTCGGTGCGTATCCGCAGCAGTCAATCGTGCCCGGGCCCGTAACAATCCCATGCGCTGCCAGCGCATCGTGAAAACCCAGCAAACGGCTACGTGTTGCGTCATCATCGCTGACCCCGCCAAAGAAGAAGAGATCTTCGGTGGAGCCCCCTCGTTCTTTCAATTTCTGAACAATGATCTCTGTGAGCGCCTTGGCGCCCCCGTAGTTGTCAGAAACAACTGAGGGAGCCCGGCGGCCTGGCAGATCGATGTTGATGCACCGGACGCCCGCTGCCCGGCACAGATCATTCAGCGGATCGGGGTCACGAACGCCCGCAAGGAAGAGAAATTCCACCTGCTGGGCCAGCAGGGTTTCCGTCACACTCAACTCGTTATCAGGATTGCGATGGGTGCTGACGACGATCGGGCACAAGCGGTGGACGCGGGATTCCGCTTCAAAGGCTTCGGCCAATCCGGCGAAGAAGCGATTGCGGTAATGTGGCAAGATCATTCCAGCGAGCCCGGATCGGGAAAGCCGCAATCCTCGTGCCTTGAGGTTGACAGCATAGCCAAGCCGCTCAGCCCAATCGAGGATGGTCGCTGCGGTTTCCGCCTTGATCCGGTGCTGTTGCCACGAGCCATTGAGGACGAGACTAACCGCTGTCGGGGACAACTTTGCCGCCACCGCGATGTCATAAATCGTTGACTTGCGTCGGACAGACTTTCTCGCCATTCGTGACGCTCCTACTAGCAGATGCAGTAGACGCTAGTGCGGGGTCAAGGCAACATCTCTAAATTGCGTCAAACGGTTTGAGCGACCCCACGGAAGGACGCGGCCTCTCGTGCCTCCGGTCCGGTCTCCCTGATTGTCTCGATCGTTGCAATGGCAGCGCCAGGGAAATCGGCAGATTTGGGATTTTCCGTGAAGCTTCGTTCAGCGTCACTGGAGACACCAACCCCAGTGTTTCGGCTTTGGTCTCCCCGATGATCAATCACCTTGCAAAGGTCGACGAGAAGTTTCGATCAGTTTGGAGCCCACCGTTGGCGATGGTCGGGCGCACGCGTCACGATCGAGTCCTCCGTTTCAATAGCGGGAAGATGAAAGTTTTGGGTTTCTGAGTCTCTATCTGGCCCCAAAAAGGGTGCTGCCGGATGCGCCTTCGTCTCCGGGCGTTGTTTGCGTGCTTGGCCGAGGTGCCCTTGCTTGGCAAGTTCCTTCCGCGACAAGGGTCTGCTCGACAGCATTTTCGTCGCTATTGCCAATGCGGAGCCACGGAGGATCAAAACCGGTTAGCAGCATGATGCCGACGGTTCAGAGCAAGCGACTCAGATTCCCGATTTGCTCAGAGTCTCCCAGCCTGTGGCTCTCCGTGCAGCGGGCCTTGAGCGTCTGGCTCGACCTTTTTGAAAGCTCGCCTCCAATCGCTGGACGAGTTTGGCGGCAAGGCTAGTCGTCTCCATCGGTGTTATGATCGATGCCAGGGAGGCCGCCTGGACCATGGCGTGAACTCATTGCCGTATGCTGGCAGTGCAAGGCAATGAACTGACTGCACAACATGTAGGTGCATTCGTGGATCAAATTTCCAGATAGCCAAACAGCGCGCGTATCTCGATTAGGTGGCAAGGAGTTGCGAAAGCTATGTTCGCGGTTTGAGAATCGTCCGATATGCCGCACAACGATGCCGGCAAGACGAGCCGAGAATGATCTGACGCAATGTTCAGATCCAAGAAGGACGGTTACCTGTGGCCCAGAAAGGAATCACACTAAAGGACGTTGCCGCAGCGGCTAAGGTGTCGCGCGCCACGGCCGCCCGGGCGCTCAACAGCTATGGTTACGTTGGCGACGAGACGGCGCTCCGCGTGGTTGAGGCAGCCGAAAGGCTGGGCTATCGGGCCAACCTCGTCGCGCAGGCGCTGCGCAGCGGACAATTGCCGATCATAGGCTTCGTGCCCGGCGATATCCAGAATCCGTTCTTCGCCCGAATCGCGCACGACATAGAGGTGGAACTGCGCAAGCACCGCCACAATCTTCTGATTGCCAGCAGCGAGGAGAATGTAGAACAGGAGAAAGAACTGCTTGAGAGCCTTCGCTCGCTCAGCATTCGCGGCTTCATCCTTGCCCCAACGTCTGCAACCGACAGCCAGCATATTGTGCAACTGGCCCGCGAAGGCGCACCGATCGTGCTCATCGACCGCGTGGTAAAGGACCTGCAATGCGACAGCGTCGTCGTCGACAACGAGGGCGGGGCACGCGAGGCAGTGGACTATCTGGTTGGCAACGGTCACCACCGGATCGGTCTTTTGCGCGACGAGTCACGCATCTTTACGGCACAGGAACGCTTGGCTGGCTACGAAAACTCGCTTCACTCGCATGGGATCGCAATCGATGAAGCGCTCATCGGCGTATCGCGCTCGACCGTCGAGCACGCCATCGAAGCCACGATCCGCCTGTTCAGCCGGCGCAATCGCCCCACCGCACTGTTCACGGTGGACAGCCTCATGACGCAAGGCGCGCTTCTTGGCCTGCGTTCAATGGGGCTCTCGATTCCGCATGACGTGTCGGTGGTTGGCTTCGATGACTTCAACCTCGCCACGTTCACCGATCCGCAGATAACGGTCGTGGCGCAACCCATCTCCGAGATCGGACCGCTCGCCGCCAGATACCTGCTGGAGCGGCTTGCCGGCAAAAAGGTTGCACCGCGCCGTACCCGATTTCAGACCCGCTTGATCGTACGCGGCTCGGTTGCCCGGCGCGCTGTGCGCTAAAGAGCAAACCCCTCGATTTCGGAGAATTTCGTCTAAAGGACTTGCCATTGGCGAAATTGCGTGCCCATTATTGCTTGTGAGATCGATCTCACATCGGGAAACGAGCTAGACGGCCCACCGACGCCTAAGGCGGGCTAGAGGCCTGTAACATGCGAAATACAAGGAAAACGTCATGCTGAACTTCGATAGGGACCGCTTCGTGAAGATCCAAAGCGGGGCCGTCGCCGTCGCAGGTGAGGTTCGCTCACTGATGCGCACACTGCTGGCAGATGGCGTCGAGCGGCTGTTTTTCATGGGCACCGGCGGCGTGCAGCTTCTAACCTTGCCCGCGATCGAGTTGGCGCAGCGCTGTTCCACCTTCCCGGTGAGCGGTGCCTATCCGGCGCAGGTCGTGATCGATCCGCCCGCCGGTCTCGACAGCAAGGCCGTGGTGGTCATCCCGTCCTTGTCGGGCACGACCAAGGAAGGCGTCGAGCTCATGGCCTTTCTGAAAAAACGTGGTGTGCGCACCATTTCGCTCACCGGCCATTCGGATACGCCAATCGCACGGGAGGCTGACCACAATTTCACGAACTTCGCCGAAGACGACACCTCGTCGGAATCCTTCTACCTGCAGACGCTGCTGATCGTCCTGGCCCTGCTGGAAGAGCGCGGCGAATATGATGATTTTGATGGCACTGTCGCCGAACTCAAACTGCTGCCGGATCTGCTTGCCGACGCCAAGGCTGCCTTTGAGGACAGGGCGGCCGAACTGGCCCAGACAATCAAGGACGATACCTATCACATCTTCACCGGCGCCGGCTCGGTGTGGCCGGAGGCACACTATTACGGCATGTGCATCCTCGAAGAGATGCAGTGGATTCGCACCCGCCCGGTGCACGCCGCCGACTTCTTCCACGGTACGCTCGAGTTGGTCGAGCCGGGCGTCAGCGTTTTCGTGTTCAAGGGCGAAGATGCCCTTCGGCCCCTGGCCGACCGGGTCGAGAACTTCGCCAAGCGCTACACGGACCGCGTTCGCACGCTGGACGCGGCCTCGGTCAAGTTGCCGGGCATCTCCGCAAAGGTCCGCGGCATGATCTCGCCGGTTCTGCTCGCCACGTTGCTCGAGCGGCTGAGCGCCCATCTCGAGGTGCTGCGCAACCACCCGCTGACCACCCGTCGCTACTACAAACGCGTGGAATATTGATCCCCTCTCACCTCTGAAGGAGCTATCCATGAAACGTTCGCTGCAAATCGTGGCGGTCACGGTGGCCGCGGTATCATCATTGGGGTTGTCGATAAGCGGCAGTTCCGCCGCTTCGCCGGCTGTCACGGCCGACCCAAACGCCAAGGTGGAATACACCGGCACGCTTTCGGTCCTGACGAAGTTCGGGCTGCAAGAGCTGTCGCCGTATTTCGTCAACCTGGCACAGGCCTATGAGAAGCTCCATCCGGATGTGAAGGTCGAACTTATCCAGGAGAGCGACGACAGCGTGAAGGGCAAGACCAAGACGCTGGTCGCTTCCAACTCGCTGCCCGATATCTATTTCTCCTGGACAGGCAGCTGGGGTGGCAATTTCGTGCGCGGCAATCGCGCCGTTGATCTCACGCCCGTCATTGCTGCCGATACCGAGTGGGGCAAGTCGCTGTCTCCAGCCGCCGTCAAGGCGTTCCAATACAACGGCAAGTTCTATGGCATTCCGCTTTACCAGGATGCCAAGTTCATGGGCTACAACAAGCAGATCTTCGCCAAGCTCAGCCTCAAGGCACCGGGCACTTTCGAGGAATTGCTGACCAGCTGCGACGCCCTCCGCAAATCCGGCGTGACACCGATCTCCTTCGGCAACAAGGAGGCCTGGCCGGCAATCCACTTTGCAGGCCAGCTGCTCGCCTACAACGTGCCGCAGGGAACGCTGGAACGCGACTTCGATCCGGCCACCGCCCAATACACCGACCCAGGCTATATCGCAGCACTCAAGCAGTTCAGCCAGCTTGTCGAGCGCTGCACCGATGGCGCCGGCGTCAACGGCACATCCTATGCCTCGGCTCTCCAGGCCTTCACCAACGCGCAGTCGGCCATGTACTACCAGGAGATCATCGAGTTCGATCAGGCCGCCACGCCGGAGTCGGCGTTAAAGCCCGCCGATTTCGGATTCTTCCGGCTGCCGGTGCCCGCCGGCGCCAAGGGTGACGCCAAGTCGATCGAGGGCGCGCCGGAGGGCTACATGATCAATGCGGCATCGAAGAACATCCCGCTGGCGATCGATTTCATGAAGTTCGTGACTTCGAAGGAAAATGCGCAGGTGCTGTCTGCGCCACCCTATGGCCAGCCGAGCGCCACCATCGGCGGCGCCTCGGAATCGAACATGAGCGCGGCTGTGGTCGATGGCCTCAAGGATATCAACGCCGCCTCATACCTCATGCCCTGGCTGGATACGGCCAACCCACCGCGCGTCGCCGCCGTCTGGCTGTCCAGCCTGCAGGCGCTGGCGGGCGGCTCGATGACGCCCGAGCAAGTGATGGACGAGGTGCGCAAAGCCGCATCCGCGGCCAAATAAAGCAGGCGAGCATGGCAAGGGCCTCGGACACAGTGGACAGCGGCGCCGACATCGGCGTCGCCAGGCCGCAACGGCCAAAGAGCCGGCGGGCCTGCTTCGCCAACCTGTTGTCGTTGCGATGGGCGGCGATCGCGCTCATCCTCATCGGCTGGTTCGTCTATTATCCGATCGTCGACAATTTCATCGTCAGCACCACCGACCAGGACATCTACACCGGCGAGGTCACCAATGTCGGCCTCGCCAACTACGACCGGCTGCTGCATGACCCGGTCGTGCTGCTGGCGCTGTGGAACAACTGCCTCTACGCTCTCATCTCCGTCATCTTCCAGGTCTTCGGCGCGTTCCTGCTGGCGGCCATTATCGAGGACCTGAAAAGCGAAAGCTGGCGCCGGCTGTGGCGCGCCGTCTATTTCGTGCCGTCGGCAATCTCGATCACGGTGACCGGCCTGCTGTTTTATTTCATCTACCAGCCGCAGATCGGCTTGCTGGATGCCGCGCTCAGCCGTGTTGGACTGAGCCAGCTCGTCATGCCTTGGCTCGGCAATGAGCACACCGCCATCTATGCCATCATCGCCATGAGCCAATGGCAGGGTTTTGGCTATTCGACGCTGCTGTTCGCCATTGCCATCCAGAAGATCCCGCGCGACCTCTACGATGCCGCAACGATCGACGGCGCGGGTCCGCTTCGCCGCCTGTGGAGCATCACCTTTCCGCTCACCCGGGAAATGACGGGGTTGATGATCATCGTCACCATCACGGGCGCGTTCCAGGTGTTCAACGAGGTTATGGTGATGACCGCAGGCGGGCCTAACAACAGCAGCCAGGTGCTGGGCACGTGGCTCTACCAGAAGGCCTTCATCGAGGACAATTTCGGCTATGGCGCGGCGATCGCCGCCGTCATCTTCATGTTGACCATGCTCACAGGTGCGGCACAGCTCTGGTACACCAAGCGCCGCCGGGTGCAGCTATGAGTGCGATGGTCGCAGCCGGTCGCAGCCGGAACGTGAATGTGTGGTCGGTCATCGCCAGGACATTGCTCTATTCGTTCCTGGTCTGCCTTGGTGTCGTCGTCATCTATCCGCTGATCTGGATGGCGCTGAGCGGCTTCAAGGACAATGCGCAGATCTTCGGCGATCCCTTCGCCCTGCCCACCCATTGGTCGTGGAACAATTACATGCAGGCATGGAACCAGGGCGTGCGTGGCTACGTGACAGTCTCGGTGCTGGTGACCGTCGCTTCGGCCATATGCACCGTCCTGATCAGCGCCTGGACGGCCTTCGGCCTGACCCGCACCAAGATGTCGGCAAAGCCGCTGGTTATTGCCATCGTTCTGGGCGGCTTGATGCTGAGCCCCACCGTGGCGATCATTCCACTGGTGAAGATGTTGCAGGCGCTCGGTCTCTACAACACCTACTGGGCGCTGATCATTCTCTACACGGCGTTCCGTGTGCCGTTCACCACCTTCCTCATCCGCGCCTACATGCTGGATCTGCCTGAAGACATCGACGAGGCGGCGACGATGGATGGCGCCAGCGAGGGTCAGATCTTCTGGCGCATCACCTTGCCGCTGTGCCGGCCGATCATCATTTCCTGCGTCATCCTGCACGTCCTGTTCGCCTGGAACGAATATCTCTTCGCCATGATCTTCACGAGCGGCTCGGATGTGCAGACGCTGCCGGTCGGACTGACGTCGATCATGGCAACCCACGGGACCAACTATGCCGTGGTGTTCGCGGCCATGACGATCTCGGCGCTGCCTATCGTGATCGTGTTCTTTGGCGCGCAACGCTACTTCATCCGTGGCTTGGCCGAAGGCATCGGCAAATAACAATTCCCGAAAGGAGCCTTCATGCCGCAGCTCGCTGCTCATCAGCTGATCGGAGCCAATTTCAGCTTCCAGCACTTCCCCTTCGATGAGGTCGCCAGGAAGATCCGAGGCTTTGGCCTGCGCGAGATCGAGCTGTGGGGGATTGCCCAGCATCTGGACCTGTTCCACGCCACGGACGCACGTGTCGAATCCGTTCGCCGGGTACTCGCCGACAACGAGCTGTCGGCCTGGTGCTTTACGCCTGAGCAGGTGTTGTATCCAATCAACATTGCCTCCGGCGACGCCGCACTGCGCCAGGACAGCATCGAGCGGTTTTGGCGTGCAGCCGACATCTGCGCGGCGCTTGGCGCCCGCTATCTCTTCCTGACGCCCGGCCGGGGCTACGAGAGCGAACCCCGGCAACCGGCATGGGACCGCGCGGTCGGTTCGATCGGCGAGATCGCCCGGCGCGCCGCCGCAAACGGGGTGCGCTGCCTGCTCGAGCCGTTGCAGCGGTTCGAGAGCAACCTCGTCAATGATGCGGCAGGCCTGCGCCAAATGCTGGATGAGGTGGGCGCCGGCAACGTCGATGTCGTGCTCGACACTGTCGCCATGGCCACGGCCGGCGACACCGTGGCCGGCTATGTCGACCTGTTCGGCTCGCGGCTGGCGCATGTCCATCTGGTCGACGGCACACCAGGCGGGCATCTGGTGTGGGGGGATGGTACGCTGCCGCTCGGCCACTATGTCAGCGAGCTCGCGCGCCTGGGCTATGCCGGAAAGTTCACCTTCGAGCCGTTCGGCAACGGCTCCTACGCGCTCGATCCGGTAAAAGCCTGGACACGCTGCCTTGGCGCCATCGCGCCATACCTCAATTGCGCAACGGTGCCGGCATGACGTCGAAGAAGCTTATCGCGGTCGGGGACAATTGCCTTGATGCCTATTTGACCAACAACTTGATGACGGTGGGCGGCAACGCCTTGAATGTCGCGGCGCAATGGCGGCGCAACGGCTGGTCCGCGCGCTATTTCGGCGCCGTCGGGAACGATCCCGAAGGCGACGTGGTGCTTGCTGAGCTGGCAGGTGCCGGCCTATCCCCCGACGACGTCGAACGGCGTCCCGGCGATACGGCCGTCACCTTGCTGCGCGATGAATCCGGCGACCGGAAGTTTCTGCACGAATCCTTCGGTGTGGGCGAAAACTACATGCCGGCGCCCGCGCATTATGCGGTCATCGCCGCGGCCGACTGGGTGCATCTCGGCACCAACGCCAACAAGCACCTTGTTCAACGATTGGTGGCGGACCATGTGCCGTTCAGCATTGATCTATCGACCGCCCATATGGCGCTGCCGCTCGACGGTGTCTCGCTTGTGTTTGCGTCCGGACCGGACGATGTCGATGTTCCCATCGAGCCATCGCTGGGCGCGCTCAGGGCGGCCGGCGCAAGGCAGGTAGTTTTGACCTGTGGTCGACGCGGCTCCTACTTCAACGATGGCACGAATGTCGTGCATGCGCCGGCGACGCTTGTCGATGTCGTGGATACGTGTGGCGCCGGCGACAGTTTCATTGCCACTTTCCTCGCCGGCTTCCATTTCGGCGGCCTCGGCGCCCTGGAGGCATTGCACAGGGCGTCGATCGCGGCGGCGCAGACCTGCACCCATCTTGGCGGGTTTCCCCAGAGACCGCGTCCGATACCCGATTGGCTGCCAGCCAAATATGCCAGCTTCATTGTCGATGCGCAGGGAGCCCAAGCGTGAGTACAATTCGTTTGCGGCAGCCTGCGGTCGCGCTTGCATCTGACCGGTCGTTTTGGCTGCAGGACATTGCCGCCGCCCCTGCGACCGAGCCATTGCGAGGCGACGAGCGCGCCGACGTGGTGATCGTCGGTGGCGGCTATACCGGTCTGTGGACGGCGCTGCGGATCCTTGAACTGGCGCCGCAAACGCGGGTGGTGATCCTTGAAGCCGATCTGTGCGGATCGGGGGCCTCGGGGCGCAACGGCGGTCAGGTCCATTCATGGTTCGCCGAAATCGACCAGATCAGTGCGGTCGTCGGTCTCGAGGAAGCGCGCCTGCTGTGCGCCGACACGGTGGCA
Source organism: Mesorhizobium sp. LNJC405B00 (assembly GCF_000502615.1). Lineage (NCBI taxonomy): Bacteria > Pseudomonadati > Pseudomonadota > Alphaproteobacteria > Hyphomicrobiales > Phyllobacteriaceae > Mesorhizobium > Mesorhizobium sp. LNJC405B00. The sequence goes on from NZ_AYWC01000003.1 coordinate 235,186, forward strand.
TCGATAGCGGAGCTGAAGGCGCTGCAGCAAAACGGCACCATAGACATGGACCTGAGGCTGGACGGATGGCTGTGGACAGCAAGCTCCATTGCGCAGGAAGGCGCCTGGGAGACCGCCGTGGCCTTGACGGCGGCTGTTGGAGAAAACCGTTTCAGCCCGCTGACAGCCGAGAACATTCAACGCCGCACCGGTTCATCGGCCTCCTATGTCGGCGTGGTCGAGACCACTGCCGGCACGGTCCATCCCGCCAAACTTGCCATCGGATTGCGCAAGCTGGCACTGGCTCGCGGCGTCATCATCCATGAGCGCAGCCCGGTCCTCGCCATCGAACCCGGCATGACATGCACGGTGCGCACGGCGCATGGCGCGGTACGGGCTGACAAAATCGTGCTTGCCGCCAACGCCTGGCTTTCGGCGCTGCCGGAACTGCGACGGCATCTTTATGTCGTCGGCAGCGAGGTGATTGCCACTGCCGCCGTCCCCGAACTGCTCGACAGCATCGGCTGGCGCGACGGTGCCTCGATCTGCGATTCCCAGGCCCAGGTGCTCTACTACCAGCGCACCATCGGGGGCAGGGTGGTCTTCGGTCGTGGCAGCGGCAACGTCGCCTTCAGTGGAAATTTCGGCGCCAGCTTCAACCGCAGCCCGGAGCACGGCCGCGACAATATGCGAGAGCTGCATCGGGTCTACCCCTCGCTGCGCGGTGTGGCGATCGAATATGACTGGTCGGGGCCGATCGACTGCGTGCCTGAACACGTTCCTGTCTTCGACCACCTGCGCGATCATCCCAATATCTTCTACGGCATGGGATTTAACGGCACCGGCATCGCGCAGACGCCGATAGCCGGACGCATTCTGGCGAGCCTGGTGCTCGAGCGAAAGGATCGCTGGAGCGAAAGCGGTCTGGTCGGCATCGAGCGGCGCATGTCGCTGCCGCCCGAGCCGTTGCGTTATCTCGGCGCCAGGCTTGTCCGCGCCGCGGTGCGCCGCAAGAACGAGGCCGAGATCCGCAACCGAAACGCCGGCAGGATCACCAGTCTTCTGGCGGCCCTGAAGCCAGGCAGGCGCAAGAAGTAGCCGGGCATCTCGCTCATCGTCACGCTCTTCAAACCATGAGCCGGCACGTGCCGTCCCGATGACGGTGGACGCGGCATTGCGATCAGGGTGCTTGCTGGGTTGATCGACGTACATTCTTAAAGCGGAGTGCGTCGACCTTGTTCTAACGTATTCATGTGGGCCGTACCGCCGCCAGGCCTATGCTTGGCGCACTTGCGGCTTTCCATCCGAGGGCGGGCCAACGGATCCGCGTGCAATGATGGCGGTCGGCAAAACGAGCCTTTCCGCCGGGCGGGAATCTCCCTTCAATCGCCGGATGAGCAATTCCGCGACGCTCTTGCCAAGCGCGTAGACGGGCTGGTCGATAACGGTGATGGGCGGCGTGGTGACGCTCGTCCAGTCCGCATCATGGAAAGTGATGAGCGAAATGTCGTCGGGAACCCGCAGGCCGCGCTCGCGGGTCACCTTGAAGATCTCCAGCGCAATGACGCTGTCGGAGGCGAGGATCGCCGTCGGCCGATCCGCCGCCGACAGCATCTCGCCGGCAACCCTGCGCGTTTCGGTGGGGCTTGTCGCGCCAAGGCGAACATAGCGTTCTGGCCGATCAAGTCCGGCCTCTCGGCACACGGTGAGGAAACCGTCGATGCGCTCACGGACCGACGAGGTGTAGATCTGCCCGAGATCGCGGTACTCGTGCCCTTCGGCGTCGACCGCGGTCACATAGGCGATGTTGCGGTGGCCGGCATCGGCTAGAAAGCGGGTCGCCAGCATGGCGATGCCGCGATCGTCGGTCGTGACCGTATCGACATCCAGATCTGCCAGCGCCCTATCCAGCAGGGCAAGCGGTCGGCCCGAGCGGTGGATATCGCGCAGGTGCGCGATGTCGCGCGATTCCGACGGCGTGACGATCAGCCCGTCGACGCGCTTGCCGATGAGCAGTTTCACGGCCGCCTTTTCCGCCTCGATCTTCTCGCCGGAATTGGCCAGGATGACGTTGAACCCGGCTGCCTTTGCCGCGTCGCTGATGCCGCGTACCGCGAGGCTGAAGAACGGGTTCTCGATGTCGCCGACAACCACGCCGATGATGCCGGAGCGGCCGGTCGTCATGCTGCGGGCGAGCTCGTTCGCACGATAGTCCAAGGCCTTGGCCGCGGCCATGACTTCCGCGCGGATCATGTCGCTGACGACGCCGTATCCGCCGAGCACGCGCGCGGCTGTCGCTTTCGAAACATTGGCCGCGCGGGCGACGTCGCTGACCGTTATCGACGGGGTCTTGGGGGCGGTTCTTTTCATCGGATGACGACTACAAGAGTTGTTGACGGGAGGTCAACGTGGCGATAACGATTAACAAAGAGACCGGTCTCACGCAATATGAGACCGGTCTCTTTAAAAGGAGTGGAGCCGAGAGGCGTGACGGACCGTGATTTCGGCAAGGGCATGGCGGCGCGCCAGATGGCGGCTCGACGGAAATACCAAGAAGAACAGACCTTCAGAGTGGAGAAAGACATGAGCAGGAAAGAAATTCTCAAGTCGTTGATGTGCCCGGTCAGAACCGGCGCAATGGCTCTTATGGCGATGTGCGTCGGCGCCGGGCTGGTTTCAGGAGCGGCCGCCGCGGATGACAATCCCTATGGCCTCATTGATGCGAAGGTCATCAGCGTCGGAACCATGGGCGATGCCAAACCCTACGCTTTCACCCAGGCCGATGGGTCGTTCACCGGCTTCGACATCGAATTGTTCCGCAACGTCGCGAGCCGCCTTGGCTTCAAGCCCGACCAGGTGATCTTCACCGGCCAGGAATTCTCGGCGCTGATGCCTTCGGTTGCAAACGAGCGTTTCGATGTCGCGGTCGCGGCAATCGGCACGACGGAAGCACGCAAGAAGACCGTCGACTTTTCCGACGGGTATATCGCAGGCTATCTGTCCGTGCTTACTGCCGACAAGGCGATCACGTCGGCGGACGGGCTCAAGGGCAAACGTCTCGGCGTCGTGCAAGGCACGCTCCAGGAAATCTACGCGGCGAAGAATTTTGTCGGAACCGATCTCGTCAAATTCCCCGACAACAACTCCGCCGTTTCGGCGCTTAACAACGGAACCGTGGATGCCCACTTCCTCGATTACGAGGCTGCCAAGGACTATGGCGTTCGCTATCCGAACCTGAAGATCGCGGTCAATATTCCTTCCTTCGACGCGCCGGCCGGCTTCGTCCTGCGCAAGGGCAACGACAAGCTCCGCAATGCGCTGAACACCGCCCTTCACGCGGCCATGCAGGACGGCACCTGGAAAACGCTTTATGAAAAGTGGTTCCCCGGCTCGCCGATGCCCGACCAGTATCTTCCCAAGAAGTAGACCGTACCCGGCCGCTGGCTCTCATGCCGGCGGCCGGATTACGCCGCCGTCCTTGATGCGGACGATGTGAATAGCGCAACCGAAAGGGGGGCGAATGAACTGGCTCGAAAACCTGCGGCGCAGTTTCCTCGACTGGCAGGCCATGGCGGACGTGCTGCCCAGCATGATCACCATCGGATTGAAGAACACCTTGATCCTCGCCGCCGCGTCGACGGTGCTGGGTGTCATTCTCGGCATGATCCTGGCGGTCATGGGCATCTCGCAATCGCGCTGGCTGCGCATTCCGGCGCGGGTCTACACGGATATATTCCGTGGGCTGCCGGCGATCGTCACCATCCTGCTGATAGGCCAGGGCTTTGCCCGCATCGGCCGTGAAATCTTCGGCCCTTCGCCCTTTCCGCTCGGCATTCTTGCGCTGAGCCTGATCGCCGGCGCCTATATCGGCGAAATATTCCGCTCGGGCATCCAGAGCGTCGAGCGCGGGCAGATGGAGGCCTGCAGGGCGCTCAGCATGAGCTACGGCCAAGGCATGCGCCTGATCGTGATCCCGCAAGGCATCCGCCGCGTCTTGCCGGCCCTCGTCAACCAGTTCATCGGCAACGTCAAGGATTCAAGCCTTGTCTACTTCCTCGGTCTGCTCGCCTCGGAGCGCGAGATCTTCCGTGTCGGTCAGGACCAGGCAGTGGTCACCGGAAACCTCTCGCCATTGCTTCTGGCCGGCGTGTTCTATCTCGTCATCACCGTGCCGTTGACCCATGTGGTCAACTACATCGACAACTCGCTGCGGGTCGGAAAGCAAAAGGCCGGCCTCGTCATCAGCGGCCTGGCCGAAGTGAGCGAACTGGAGGGCGCCACCGGCAGTGCACCTTCGGAGGCCGGCTCTGATGCCCGCTCAGCGCTGCCCCGCTTCAAGGGCGGCAGTCTCGCCATCACCGATCTCGACATGGCCTATGGCGACCTCGATGTTCTCAAAGGCGTCAGCCTGGCAGTCAAGCCTGGCACGGTCACATGCGTGATCGGCCCATCAGGTTCGGGCAAGTCGACCCTGCTGCGCTGCCTCAACCGCCTGGTCGAGCCCAAGGGCGGTGAGGTGTTGCTCGATGGTGCGAGCATCCTGGCGATGAAGCCTGAAAAACTGCGCCGGCGTGTCGGGATGGTTTTCCAGCAGTTCAATCTGTTTCCCGACCACACCGCGCTCGAAAACGTCATGCTGTCGCTGACCAAGGTAAAGGGGCTCCCTGTACAGGAAGCTGAGCGCATCGCCGAGGCGCGCCTTGCCGACGTCGGGCTTGCGACCCGCAAACACCATCGTCCAGGGAGCCTTTCCGGTGGCCAGCAGCAGCGTGTGGCAATCGCTCGTGCATTGGCGATGGACCCGGAGGTCATCTTGTTCGATGAGGTAACAAGCGCACTCGATCCCGAACTGGTGAAGGGCGTGCTCAACCTCATGGCGGATCTCGGCCGGCGCGGCATGACAATGGTCGTGGTGACACATGAAATGGGCTTCGCCCGCAAGGTCGCCGATCAGGTCGTCTTCATGGATGAAGGCCGCATCATCGAGGCCGGCACGCCTGCAGCGATTTTCGACACGCCGAAAAGCCCACGTCTGAAGCACTTCCTTGCCGAAGTGCTTTGATCACGCATGAGCCCTTCAAGACGGCCGCCCAAACCAACCTCCACCAGTGAAAGATATCTCATGGCTGCATCACATCAGGTTTCCAAGGTCGTTGTCGTCGGCGGCGGCATTTTTGGCGTCTCCTCGGCCGTTCATCTTGCAAGGCTCGGCATCGAGACCGTGCTGGTCAATGATGGACCGCTCGCCAAGGGAGCTTCCGGCCGCTCGCTCGCCTGGATCAATTCGGCGCGCAGGCGCTCGGCTGAATATCATCGCCTGCGCATGATCGGTATCGACCGCTACCGCAGTTTGTCGGCGCGATGCCCGGATGCCGCCTGGCTGCGTTTCGACGGTGGCCTGACGTGGGATGCGGACGATGCCTCAAACGAGATCGCCGATGTCTTCGCTCACGAAAAACGTCTCGGCTATGATGCGCAGCATCTGTCCGCGGACGCCATAAGGTTGGTCACGCCGGGTGTCTGCGCAAGCGCTGTCACGCCTCAAGGCGCGATCTTCAACGCGGGTGAGGGCTGGGTCGACCTGCCGTCGCTGATCGAAATATTGATCGCGGAATTCGTGGAGCGGGGCGGCCAGGTGGTCACCGAGGCCGGAAGCGCTACCGTCACCGTCGCCAACGGCCGCGCCACCGGCGTCACCACCACCAGCGGGGTCAGCTTCGCCGCCAACGCGGTGCTTCTGGCGACCGGTGCGGATGTGCCGCGAATGGTTGCCGTGGCCGGTCAGCGTATTGCCGATGGGACACCAATCGCGCTGCTGGTCAGGACCAAGCCAGTCGACTTGCCGCTACGCGCCGTGCTCAACACGCCGCGTGTCGCCATCCGGCCGACGCCTGATGGCGCCCTCGCGCTCGATTCTGCCTGGTCGGAAGAACAGGTGGTAGTCAATCCGGACGGGACTTATCGCGTAAAAGCATCGACCATCCAGGGGCTTCTCGACGAAGCGTCGAATGTTCTCGACGGTCATCCGAAATTGGAATTGGAGAGCTACGGTGTCGGGCCCAAGCCAATCCCCGGAGACGGCGAGCCGGTCTTCGGCCAGTTGCGGGAGATCGAGGGGTATTACGTCGCCTTCAGCCACAGCGGCGCAACACTTGGCTTGATTGCCGGCGAACTGCTTGCAACCGAGATCGCCACCGGAACAGAGCACCCACTCCTTGCAAGCTTTCGACCGTCTCGATTTTCACTTTAGCCCGCCAATTCGCCTCGGAATGGGATGTAATGTGGCATGCTTGGAGTTTCGCTAGCCGAGACGGCGGCCGCCTGGCCGCTTACGCGCACCGAACCTGACACAGCGAATATGTTCCGGAACATTTTCTCCACGTTGAAGTTGGACAGCGCCAGGACCGTCTTTCGTCCAAGCTCAACCAGCGCTGAGAAATTCCATGACCAACCAACACCCCAAGACTAAACAGCCCACGGACAAGGATCTGCGAGACAACCCGGGAATCGGCACCTCGAAGGGCGCGGTCAAGGGCGGCGATATGCTCGACGAGAACGATGCTCTCGATGGGGACAATACGTTCGAAGGCGATGTCGAGAACGACGTCACGCCTCAGGGCGGCATCAACCCTGACCAGACCGGACGCACGAACAAGTAGGAGGCACCTTGCCATGGCCGGCCGGAAGACCCACGAGCAGCAGCTGCGCATCATCGAAAAGCGCGAGAACACCAGCAATGCCGGCGACGATTTCAATGCCGAGGATGAGCTGAAGAGATCCAAGCAGGAGCGTGAGGCGCGGCAAGACGGCGCCAATCTACGCGACGAGGGCGTGGAATTGACCGACAAGGACGATCGCCAGATGATCCGCGGCGAAAACCAGGAGAGCGAGCACCACAAGCGCAGGCAGGACGACTAAGCCTGCCGTCTTTTTAAAGCTATCGAGGAGCCATGCCAGACTACCGGCACGCCAGGCACCGCATGGTCGAGGCGCACATCGCCCGCCGCGGTGTGCGCGACGAACGAGTCCTTTCGTCACTGAGGCGGAATCCCGCGCGGGAAATTCGTCGACGAGGGGTGCGAGGAGTTCGCCTATGGGGACGGTCCGGGCGGCGTTGCGCTCTGGCTATAGGGACCTGCGAAGACGCGACCTGAACATCGGCCAGCTCTGCCGCGAGCGCTTTTGGCGATCAGGCAGCCTCGGCCACTACGTGCAATCCTCGGCCTCGCAGCAGTTCGATGTCTTCGTCTGTTCGATCGCACCTCGCCTGTTCAGCCGCTGACTGCCGAACAGCGCCTCATCGGGTGGTACTGACACGTTTGCCTTCGGCACCTGACTAGGCGGCCTTGCCTTCGGGCACGGAACATCTCACCGACTTTCTGGTTAGGCAGGCCGGATGAAGGGAGCTTTGCGCATGGCCAATAATTTGGAAGACGGCAAGACCGCTCAAACTTCCGACGAGTTGCATGGCGGCAATCGCGGCGGCAACAAGGACCAGCGTAAGACTGACAAGACCGCGAACAAGAGCAGCCAGGCGGCGGGATCCGCATCGCGGTAGGACCGAGACATGCCGACCGCCGCGGACATCCTCATCGAGACGCTGATCGACTGGAACGTCGATATCATCTTTGGCCTGCCGGGCGACGGCATCAATGGCATCATGGAGGCGCTGCGCAGGCGGCAGGACCGCATCCGCTTCATTCAGGTGCGACACGAGGAATCCGCGGCGTTCATGGCGTGCGCCTACTCAAAATGGACAGGCAAGCTCGGTGTCTGCCTCGCAACTTCCGGCCCTGGCGGCACACACCTCCTGACTGGACTCTACGATGCCAAGCTCGACCAAGCGCCGGTGCTCGCCATTACCGGCATGCAGTTCCACGACCTCATCGAGACCTTCACCCAGCAGGATGTCGACTTGACGCGCGTCTTCAGCGATGTCGCCGTCTTCAACGCGCAGGTCTCCGACGCGGCGCATATGGAAAGCCTGGCCGGTCTCGCCTGCAGGTCGGCGCTGGCACGTCGCGGCGTTGCGCATCTGTCGATCGCCAGCGATGTGCAGGAGCACACGCTCGACCAAGCCAAGCGCTCGAAGCGCAACAAACCGTCGCATACGCCGGATCGTTGGTTCGAAGGAAGCAGGCTTCCCGACGAAGAACAACTTGCGAAAGCCGCCGAGATCCTGAACGGCGCGACGAAGGTCGCGATCCTCGCCGGTCGGGGCGCGCTTGGTGCCAGGCACGAGTTGGAAGAGACGGCGGAGCTGCTTGGTGCCCCCGTCGCAAAGGCCTTGCTCGGTAAGGCTGCCTTGCCCGACGATCACCCGCTGACGACTGGCGGCATCGGAATTCTCGGCACGCTGCCGTCGCAGGAAATCATGGAGGAATGTGACGCGCTGCTCGTCGTCGGCTCGACCTTTCCCTACATCGAATACTACCCGAAGCCGGGACAGGCGCGCGGGGTGCAGATCGAGCGCGACCCGCAGCGCATCGGCCTGCGCTATCCCGTTGAGGCCGGCCTTGCCGGCGATGCCGCCGTGACGCTGCGACTGCTGAACAAGCGCCTGAAGCGCAAGGATGATCGCAGCTTCCTCGAGAAGGCGCAGGCGGGCATGCGACGCTGGCGCGAGATGATGGCGCAGTCGGAGCAAAAGGCCGCCACTTCGCTCAAGCCCCAGGTGGTTACACGCGCATTTGGGAAACGATTGCCCGATGATGCGATCCTGGTTGCCGATTCCGGCCAGAACACCGAGATGGCGGCCCGCCATATCGAGCTGCGTGACGGGCAGGCCTTCGGCGTCTCGGGCGCGCTGGCCTCGATGGCATGCGGACTGCCCTATGCGATCGCCGCGGGCCTGGCCTTTCCCGGCCGGCCGGTCTTCGCGGTCGTCGGCGACGGCGGTCTCGCGATGCAGCTCGGAGAGTTCTCGACGGCAGTTCGGCACCGGATCCCACTCAAGGTGCTCGTGCTCAAGAACGGCATGCTCAATCAGATCGCCTGGGAGCAGATGATGTTTCTCGGCAACCCGCAATTCGCCTGCGAACTCCAGCCCATCGACTTCGCCATGGCCGCCGAAGCCATGGGCGGCATCGGCTACAGCGTCTCTCGCGCCGAGGAGGTGGAATGTGTTCTCGACGCTGCCCTGGCTGCTGAGGGTCCGGTGGTCATCGAGGCCGTGGTCGACCCGTACGAACCGATGATGCCACCGAAGATGCCACCGGATTATGCGAGAAATTTCCGCAAGGCGCTACCGGATACCCCCGGACGCGCGGAAATCGAGGCGAATGTGGCGCAAGAGCCGCTGAGGTCGATGATTACCGCCGGCGAGAAAGACTGACCACACGCAAGAAGGAGCACGAGTTGAACAAGACCGACAGCGGCACCGCAAATCGCGGTTCGCCGGACCTCATGGGCGGCGACCAAGCGTGCAAGGCCGAGGAATGGGGCGGTGGCTCGAAAGCCGCCAAGGGACCGATCACGGAACCGGATCGACACAACCGCAACTCCAACCAAAAAAGGACCTGACATGCAGGATGCCCAGCAGAAATATCCTCAGCCGCCGCTTCCCGAGCAGCAGCAGGACATGCCCGGCTACACCGACGAGATGGATCCACGGCCCGACCACGGGGAGGAGAGCTATCGCGGCAGCGGTAAGCTGACGGACCGCGTCGCGCTGATCACCGGCGCGGACTCGGGCATCGGCCGGGCGGTGGCTATCGCATTTGCACGCGAAGGCGCCGACGTCATCATCTCCTACCTTGAAGAGGACGAAGATGCGCAGGAGACGGCGCGCTTGGTCGAGGAAGCGGGGCGCAAGGCGGTGCTCGCACGCGGCGACATCTCGGACGAAATCTTCGCGCGGTCGCTTGTGCAGCGAGCTATCGATGAATGCGGGCGCCTGGACATCCTCGTCAACAATGCAGCCCACCAAGCGTCGTTCGAGAAGCTTGAGGACATCAGCGCGGAGGAATGGGATCTCACCTTTCGCACCAATGTCTATGCGATGTTCTATCTGTCCCAGGAAGCAGTGAAGCACATGGAACCCGGCTCGACCATCATCAACACATCCTCGATCAACGCGACCAGTCCATCGCCGGCACTGCTTGCCTACGCCACTACCAAAGGAGCGATCGCCAACTTCACCGCCGGACTTGCAGGACTGGTAGCTGAACGCGGCATTCGGGTAAACGCGGTCGCTCCCGGGCCGATTTGGACGCCGCTGATCCCGTCGACGATGCCCTCTGAGAAGGTCAAGGAGTTCGGCAAGAACACGCCGCTCAAGCGTCCCGGGCAACCGGCAGAGCTTGCAGCGACCTATGTGCTGCTTGCCTCGGAAGGATCGAGCTACACCACCGGCGCACTCTACGAGGTCACCGGCGGACGGCCGATGCTTTGAGCGAGCGTACCTGCCAGCTCCACGGCGCCCACTCCCCGTAGCACACCGACATGTGGCGAGGCTCATGCCGATCAGGATCGCGGACAACCGCCACGTCCGCAAACTCGTCGAGGCGCATGCCGAAGCCTCCCACCAGGCCCTGAGCCGGAGGTTGGTAGACGGGAAGCTGACTTCATTCCGGGTTCACCGGAGCGTCAGGTTTCGGGGGGGCAAACGCTGGGTGAATGTCCCTGATAGGCGCATTGCAGCCATGCCGCCGTCGCGTTGTGAGACTGATTTGGCGGCCAGCAAAACAGCAGCCTCTACGACTCGTCCCTCTCATCGCGCAAATTAGACACAACGCGGCGGTTCTGCGACCTGCAGGCGGAGTCGGGGCAGTCGCGGACGAGCCTGTCCTTGCCGTAGCCCTTGGCCCACATGCGGTTGCGGTCTATGCCGCCGGCGGCGAGGTAGTCCATCACCGCATCGGCGCGCTGCTGCGACAGCGCCGTTTCACTTGCGCCGGGATCGTCGGCGAAACCCTGCAGCTTGAGCAGCCAGCGCGGATGCTTTGTCAACCAGGCGATCTGGGTGTCGAGGGTGGCCTTGGCGACAGAATCGAGCGCGGCCGAACCTTTCGTGAAGTAGGTGCGGCGGCCGACATTGAGGATAAAATCCTCCTCGCTGCCCGGCTGCACGTTCTGGAAGCCGGCAATCTCGGCGTTGGTGACGTCGGGCGTCGACGGGGCCAGCGTGTTGCTGGTCGAGCAGGATGTGGCCACAACCAGCAGGCCGGCGGCGAGCAGCCGGCGCGTGTTTTCAATCATGCGGTTCATGATGCGCCAATCATTCGACAGTGGTGGAAGCGGGCGCCTGGTCGGCGATGTGCGGCAGGACCTCCACCGCGGTGCCGATCGGGCACCGCTGGTAGAGGTCGATGATATCTTCGGGGAACATGCGGATGCAGCCGCTGGAAGCGTCGGTGCCGATGCTCCATGGCTCCAGCGTGCCATGCAGGCGGTAGCCGATGTCGGCGCCGTCGCGGTACAGATAGAGCGCTCGCGGCCCGAGCGGATTGTTGGACGCGCCGCCCGCGATCATGGGCGGCAGGTCCGGCTTGCGCTTGCGCATTTCTGGCGGCGGGACCCATTGCGGCCACAGCGCGCGGCGATCGATCGTCGCGCGGCCGTACCATTTGAAGCCTTCCTTGCCGACGCCGACGCCGTAGCGGATGGCAGTCTTGTTTTCCATGATGAGGTAGAGGAAGTGGTGGCGGGTATCGACCACGACGGTGCCGACCGGCTCGCTGCTGAAATACTTGACGATCTGGCGATGCCATCTCTTGTCGATCTTGGCGAAGTTGGTCTTGCGATAGACGAAATCGTTATCGCTGGCGGTACCGGCGAAAAAGGATTTTGCCCCCGCGGCTTGAACAATATTGCTGGTTCCACCGACCGCGACCAGCGCCAGACCGCCGAGCACGACACCCCTGCGTGATAAAACCATCGGCAATCCCCCATGCCTTAAGCATGGCGAACCATAGTTGAGAATGATTTCGGCTCAAAGTGGAAAAATGGTGCAGTGGGTGGGCCGCAAGCGGTCTGTCCGCTTGACGGCAAAATAGCGACTGCCCGCCGGCGAGCTTTTTTGTGCGGACGGGAACATCCTCGCTCCAAGGGTGTTCTGTCACACCCGGCTCGTTCTTCATCGGTCGTGCCGGTGACCAAGATGTCCCCTCATTCATCATGGTCGGCCCGCGCAGCCTTGACCGCACGCGCGGGCCATCCCATCACAAGGCCCGCTGGCTCACGCTGGCGGGTTTTTCCGCGTCCATGCGCCGACACTCATCTTCGCATGCCTGTCACAACGAGCCAGGCGGATTCCAGTATCCGCACGCGGCGAGGAGGACTTGCGACATGCCTCGCTGCGGGATTTTCGCGATGAGTCTACCTGGCTCCCGCTGAACGCCATGGCCTGACCACCGGGCGCGTTGGACGACCTTCAAGTCGAAAAAGCCCGCGGCAATCGCACCTTAGGCGAAGAGGCTTTGCTTTGTTGATGCAGTTGTCATCGCATCAATCGTGGGTAGCAACGCGGTTGTTGCGTGTTGTTGGAGAGATGGGGTTTCCCGAAAAGAATGAACATGCGCAGACAAAAGAAGCGAGCAGGATGGCCGTGAGTACATCTGCCAAATATCTATTACCTCATATGCGCTCGCTCCTCGGAAGGCGATCCCGCCACCCTCTCGACAGTGAAGATGGCGGGATCTCAACCGGCGACAAGGGACTTCGATCGACGGTGGGTTTCCAATTCGGCGTCCGGCTGCGTGTTCCGCCGTTCGGGCTTCTTCCAACCGCAATCAGACGCAAGTCCTATCCCATAAGACTGATGGCCAAATTCGGAACATCCGCTGAAGCATTGCGTTCGGCAGCGTGAAACCCCAAGGCAAAGGATGACTAATCATGTCGAATTGCGAGACTGCAAAATCACATTCGTTAGGAAATCGCGTGGCTGATCTCACAGCCAAGATGCGTGAAGCGCAGATTGACGCGGGTGAAATGATGGCCTTCCACAAGGTTGCAACTATGTTGGAGGACAGCCAAGGACGTATCAATGGCGACGACTTGATCGCCGCATCCTTCGTTCTGCTGGAAGACCGAGCGCCCGAGTGACCTTGCGTTGGTCGGCTTCGATCGTTCCTCGATCAGCAATGCGAAGCCTTTTTTGTCACGGCTGGCGTCTCGCGGGACTGCGGGAATAGCTCAAGCCTAAAGGGTGCTGGCCGGGCGCCTAACAGCCAAGAGACACCGCTTCGGGATCGGCCGCCACGCGCCCGCTTTATCCGAGGGAGGGCATTCCCTTTGAAGACAGCTACGGCGTGTCCTCGCTATCAGTGCCATGCATGCTGGAGCCATGCATGAAGGACTGGATCTCGTTCACATCGATCTTGCCATCACCATTCTCGTCAACGCTACTGAACATCCTGCCCACCGCGCGTTGAACCTCGTCCTCGGACACCGATCCGTCGCCATCGGTGTCCAACAGCCCGAACATCAGTCGCATGCCGGCACCGCGCATCATCTGATGATGCCAGCGTCCAGCCATTCTGTGTCCACGATCGCGGTCACCGTGGTTCTGCCAACGGTCGCCATCTTCATCGTGGCGGTCAGCATCCTCGTTGCGATCGCCTTGATAGTTGCGACTATCTTCCTCGCGGAAACCCTCTTCGGAACCGCGATCCTGCTGCAGTCGGTCACGGACAGCTTGCTCAACCATCTGGCGGATCATTTCGCGTGTTGGTCCATCCGCTTGTCCGGTCGCATCCGGCAACTGTCCGGCGGCCGGCGGTTCGGTTGCCGGAGCGGGTGCAGGTGTCGAGGGTGATGGTGTTCCGCTTGTCTGGGCGAGCGCGGGGGAGGTCAGGGCAATGAAAACGGCGGCCGCGGCCGTCGTGCTGTGTGGAAATCTCATGGCATGCTCCATCAGTGCCTTCGCTTGGAAGGCCAAACTGGAACTCGATCTGATTGTTCCCCGAAGGGGATCAGGTCACGGCGAAGTTACAGGGCATGCCCCCCGTCTGAGGTAGATCAGGGTCTTCGTCAGGGAATAATTTCGGCTCTTCTTCCCTAGGCACAAGAGGAAGCCGGCGCCCATTTTTGCGGGCAATGAACGTTGGACATTCGGCCTCGCCAATTTTCTGCCAGTCGATCATACCGACGCACCAATTCCCTCTGCGTCCTCTCCTTTCGTGGGACGGAAGCCGTTTCGACCGCACGCCGTCAATCGCGAATCCCGCGTCCATATGCTGCGCGGCCATGATGCCTATTTTTTATGTCACGGACCTCTGTCCGTCTGGACACCATGTTAGCCAGCGCTAAATCAGAGCAATGCGACGCCTCCTGCTGGGACTTACAGTTTTTCTCTTTTGGACCACGTTGCTTCAGGCCGAGGCGTGGCAGCCCTTCGGCGTCCGACAGCTTGGCTTTAGTTTCGATATTCCTCCGAATTTCGTCCTGACCCAGAATTCGGAGCAGGGCGCGGCTTTTCAGGGCCCAAGAGACGCGTTTCTGGTCGTTTGGGGCGCGCGACTGGGCAAAGCAAGTTTTCGCGCCGAGATTGAACATCGCATGATCGAGGACGAAAAGGCCGGTTGGCGACTGACCTATCGGCGTCTAGCCCCGAAATGGGCCAGCTACTCCGGGGTCAAGAATGGCGAGATTCGCTACGTCCGTGCAATTATGGTCTGCAACCAGCGTGCCGCGCTTTTCACAATGAATTATCGGAAATCCGAAAAGAAACCGTATGACCCTGTTGTTGTGCGCATGGTCCGGTCCCTGAGAGCGGAAGGATGTTAGCCAGCAAAGAGCGAGGTTGCCGTACTGTGCTTCCCTCGGCTAAGGGCCAGTGGTCAACCCGGCTCCCCAATAGCCTCGCCCAGTCACATGAAAGCAGGCACCGGCAGATATGCGGCCGAACGTTCTCACGCTGGCTCAGCCGCTCAAAGCCCATCACCGAAAAGCTGCTTAGTGCGGTCGCCAGCTAGAGCTACCACTGAGCCATTCCCGCTGCGGCTGGGTAGCGCCTCAGTTCCGTACGCGTTCATACCAAGAACGGGCGGGGCGAACGTCCTGATAGAGCTACGGCTGTAGAAGCGCGCCGCCAAACTGCGCCCACAAGCGCTCGCACTCTCTCGCCCTTAGGCTCGGGGTACCGGGCGCGCCATAGAAGACCATGGCGCCGCGAATGTCGTATCCAAGCACCGAGGCGTTGGCCACGAACTGGATGGCTCTTCCCAAGCTGGTGATGCCGATGTCGACCTCAGCTTTGTTGGTGAGGTCGACCACGCCTACTATTTCCGCATTGGCGCTCCTGCCCGCCAAAACGGCCGTCGACATCGCATCATGCACGGCAAGAAGCACTTCGGTGAGTTGCCCGGTGGAAGGGCTCTACAAACGCTTAAACGTCAGGTTTGTTCCCAACTGGCCTTGGCGGCTTTCCGACGACCAAGAATGCGACTGCGATTACGCTTAATAGAATCACTGCGAACAGGATTGCCATGATTTCCGCGCACTGTATCGGATCACTCCGCGGCGAAGAAAACCCCGCAACATATCTCAGATAGCGGCGGGTGTTCGGCTGTAAGAACCAAACTGGGTCCCGCGGCCTCTCATGTGCGCGTAGTTGACATCGTTTGCTGGACCGAACGGTCAAGCCGAAGAGCCCAGTTCCTCTCAGCATCGAGCAGTTCATTCTGCTCAATCAAGCCATTCATAAACAGCCTGAGTATATGGGCAGCTATGCGCTCTCCGTTCTGCGAAGCAAGAGGTAGGGCGCGCTCTTTGCAGACCGTGTGACAAACCTGGGCGAGCATCTCAATCTCGCTTGGCCCCAAAAACCGACCCGGATACAACATACCGTTTTCCTGTTGGAGAGTTGGAATGGCTATCCATTACGCAGGGTCACCGGCAGCCACAATCAACTATGATAGTGAGATGTCGAGTCCCGGTGGAAAAAACAGTGAGGTCCCAAAAGTGGTCGCGCTTGTCTCCGATTGACAGATGCCTCGACGCTACACCGACCAGCGCTACCGCACCCGCTTCATCGACGCGGCTTTGCAAAGGCCTATGACCAGTTCGCTACCAGCTGCCGGACCGCCCAGGCGAGCATGCCGCCGGCCATTACCGAAAGCGCGATGTCGTGGATGAGGCAGCCTTTTCCGTATACATCCAGTTGTTACGCTGCGCATCTGCTTCGGTTCGAAAACTCGCCGCGAGCCTGGCGTGCTCGCGTGTCCGGGCCGAAAACGCCTTCACAGCCCATATGTTGATAACGACATTGATGAGGCTGCCGCCGACCTCGTTGGCATAGGATGCTTCCCGGCAAGGGCATCGACCAATGCCCCGGGGCCGACCAGCACGAACCTGCGGGGGCTTTCCCGGAACAAAGCGTCGACGATCCGGTTCGGCAGGGAAGCGGCCAAAATTCATGCCATCGGAGATGCCGAGGCAGATGACAGATGAAAGGGAAGCTGAAGATGACGAAGTCTCGCGACCGCACCGTTCCCGGCGACGGCAAGATCGAAACCGGCCCGAACACATCTCCGCAACAGGATCCGGCAGAGGGGTCGCGCGAGACAATCGATCGCGAACTCGAGCGGACAGACGACGATAATAATTCCGACGAAGCGGAACGCTTGCGCCGAGACCTGCGGAAAGGGGTGGCGGAAGAGACCGAGCTTCCCGAACGCGGCTCGGCCTGAGGATCGCCGGAACCTGGCCAAGGTAAGAGACATGGAAGGCTAGACGCCTGGTCGCATCGCTGCTTGCTTCCTGCCTTTAACGCACCGGCCACACAACCATGCGCGGCGGTGATCCAGGGGACGGCGAGAACGGCCACTCGACGGTCCACTCTGTTCCAGCAAAGTCGGCTCGCCGAGAGCAACCACCTCTGGCGTTAGGGCCCGACGAGATGCCACCTGTCCAGGTCGCATGGCGCCAGGGTTCGGAAATCTCTATCAGGCTGCGCCGACCTCCTGGCTGCGCTGCGAGCGGGCGCGGTCGCGGGCTGCGGCAGTGCCTCCGGGAAAGCCGCTTCGATCGCTGTAGTCGCGTGGCTTGGTCCTGCTCCGAGAGTGGCGCGCGGTCACGCTTTTCGCACCGATGATGTCGAGCAATGTGATGCCGGCGACCATGGCAAGCGCAAGGCCTACATTATCGCGCTTTGGGTTGCCATGCCGATATGCTGTCAGCAATGTCGCGATATCCAGGCCGTCGCCGGCCACCCGGCTCCAAAGCCCGGCCTGCTTGTCCACTGAAAGCGAGAGTATGCCGCTGCTTATTTCCCGCGCCCCATAAGCGCGGATCAGATCTTCCTTGCCGCGCATGCCGAGCGCGCCGGCAATCCGTTCGGCGCCAACCAGCTCGGCGACGCCAAGCGCGATGCTGAACCAGCCGAGCTTGCGGGCAAGGCCATCGGAGGCCGCGACCGCACTCTGCCCAGTCTTCAGCACTTTGGGATCGCCAGGCGATCGGGTGATGTTGGTAAGTTTGGCAATCACGTTCATGACGATTTCCCTACGGTTTCAGTACAACCTTGATGCAACTGTCCTGCTTGTCGCGAAACACCTTGTACATCTCGGGTCCCTGCTCGAGCCCCACGGTATGGGTGATGACGAAGGATGGGTCGATCTGGCCATCTTCGATGCGGCGCAACAGATCCTCGGTCCAACGGTTGACATGGGTCTGCCCCATTCGGAAGGTGAGCCCCTTGTTCATTGCCTGTCCCATCGGAATCTTGTCGACCAGCCCGCTGTAGACGCCGGGGATCGAGATCACGCCGGCCGGCCGGCAGACATAGATCATCTCACGCAGAACGTGCGGTCGATCATTTTCCATCAGCATCAACTGCTTTGCGCGATCGTAGACGGTATCGGGCTGGGCCAGCGAGACGTGGCTTTCCATGCCGACGCAATCGATGCACTTCTCCGGGCCCTTTCCGCCGGTGAGTTCCCGCAGTCGTTCGACGACACTTTCCTCGGCGAAATTGATGGCGATGGCGCCGCCGGCCGCGGCCATGGAAAGCCGTTCCGGCAGGCAATCGATCGCCACCACCTGTTTGGCGCCGAGCAGCAGGGCGCTGCGTATGGCCATCTGCCCGACTGGGCCGCAGCCCCACACCGCAACCGTATCGGTGGGCTCAATGTCGCACTGTGCCGCCGCCTGCCATCCGGTAGGAAAAATATCGCCGAGGAAGAGAACCTGCTCGTCGGTAAGGCTGTCAGGCACCTTTACGTGCGTGGCATCGGCGAACGGCACACGCATGTATTCCGCCTGTCCCCCGGGATAGCCGCCGGTCAAATGAGTGTAGCCGAACAGACCCGCGGTGGTGTGCCCGAACACCTTGTCACCGAGATTCTTCTTGCGGTTTGTGCGTTCGCAAACCGAAAAGTTCTGTCGCTTGCACTGGTCGCACTCACCGCAGATTATGGTGAACGGCACGACGATGCGGTCTCCCTCCTTCAGAGCGCCGTTGACGCCCTTGCCGACCTCGACGACCTCTCCCATCATCTCGTGGCCCATGATGTCGCCGGGCAGCATGGCTGGCACATAGTTGTGGTAGAGGTGAAGGTCGGAGCCGCATATGGCACAACTCGTCACCTTGATGATCGCGTCACGTTCATCCTCAATTTCCGGGTCCGAAACCTGATCGCAGCGTATGTCTTCCTTGCCGTGCCAGACCAACGCTCGCATAGCTTGCTCCTATTTTCGCAAGATCTGTGGGTAGGGACCTCGCGCCTGTCCTAAGCGGGCCGATGCCTGGTTGGATCGACTGTGCCGCTGCTTGTCGAACCACAGGGGCGGACCGATGTTCCGGGAGCTCGAGAGAATTTTTGGGCCATTCCAGAGCCGCACCTTGGAAGGATCTGTCGCGGGCACCAGCGGCCTTCCCCGGGGCGCGTCGGGCACGAGCCGCTGGAGCCCGACCCACGAATGGACGTACTCAAGTGTACCAAAAACGTTCCGTCCGCAGGTGTCCTTCGCGGCGGCTGACACGTCATCTGCTCGATTCTGGCGTCCGTAACCGGCATTCTCTTCCTCGCCCGCACAGGGTCGGCCGAAGCAGCGCTGTGACCGGAGCAGGTAGGAGATGCCGCTCACCGGCGGGCGCGCAGCCCGACCGACGCGATCGACATGAGGTGGATGGGCGCCATCGCGACGGCGGCTCTAGCGGAGTATTTCGCAGAAATACAATGATTAGCGGGCAGGGCGGACTGCTAGCCGTGCGCAGCGATGAACATGGCGACGGCCGACCGGCAATAGGATTCGATTTCGTTGTCGTCCGCTGCTCTCGCGTCATCGAAGCGTGCGATAATCAGGAGATCGGATCCTTTGAAAAGCGCGGCAAACAAGCGGGCGGACCGGAGAGGATCGGGCACGTTCAGAACCGCCTTCGCGTGCAACTGACGCAACAGGGCCTCGATTTGGGCGATGACATTGGCGGGGCCGGCTTCGTAATGGAGCTTGCTTAACGACTTTGGATTCGTCTGGTCGGCCATGACCATGGCTTCGACACTGCGGACATCTGATCTCAACAGCGTGCGAAGTAGGGATGATCCCACCGCCATGAGCTGATCCTCGACCGAACCGCCGACGCCTTCAAGAAGGGCCTGTGGTGCAAGCAACTGATGGCAGCCGGACGCGATGGCCGCGCTGAACAGCGCCTCCTTGTTCTCGAAGTGCCGATAGATGCTGAGTTTGGATATCTTCGCCCGCTGGGCGACCTTGTCCAATGTGGTCGCTTGAAAACCCAATTCCACAAAGAGTTCGGACGCAGCGTCGAGTATCGTTTGGCCAAGCGCCTCGTTGGCGGGCCGGCCGCGCCGGCCCTGGCTATTTTCGGTCACGACAATTCCAGTCCTTGACAGTATCCTAATTCTTGGATTACGATACCATGTAGTTTCTGAAATGCGCAAGCCGATGGGTAGGTTTCAACCAGGTCCAACCAGCCCCTCATCCACAACACGGAGCCCATTATGGATGACGTCATCATCATCGGCGGCAGCTTTGCCGGTCTCGCCGGTGCCCTGCAACTCGGCCGTGCTCGCCGCAAGGTCACCGTTCTCGATACCGGCTTGCCACGCAACCGCTTCGCCGGCCACTCGCATGGCCTGCTCGGCCACGATCACAAGCCACCGCTGGAGATCCTGGCCGAGGCGCGGCGGCAGCTGGCGCGCTATCCCACGATCAGGCTGGTCAATGCCCGGGCCGACAGCCTCTCCGGGGCCATCGACGATTTCTCCGTCCTCACTGGCGATGGCGGAAGCCTCGGCGCGCGCCGGCTGATCCTGAGCTATGGCGTCGCCGACCAGATGCCTGATGTTCCGGGCTTTGCCGAAGGTTGGGGCACGTCCATCGTGCCCTGCCCCTATTGCGACGGCTTTGAAGTCGCCGGCCAGCATTGGGGCCTCGTCTGGTCCGGCCCACAGTCGATGAATCAGGTCAGGCTGTTCCACGATTGGACCGACAGGTTGACGGTCTTCGCTGATGGTCACGACATTCCGCCCGATATCCGGGCCGGTCTGGCGCGCCGCAACATACCTGTCGTCGACGGCCGGATCAGCGAGATCGCCCATCACGGGGGGCATAACGCCACCGTCAAGCTCGATACCGGCCCCAAGGTCGCGGT
Organism: Mesorhizobium sp. LNJC405B00; assembly: GCF_000502615.1. Classification (NCBI taxonomy): domain Bacteria; kingdom Pseudomonadati; phylum Pseudomonadota; class Alphaproteobacteria; order Hyphomicrobiales; family Phyllobacteriaceae; genus Mesorhizobium; species Mesorhizobium sp. LNJC405B00. The sequence goes on from NZ_AYWC01000003.1 coordinate 255,722, forward strand.
CGACATCCTGTTCGCGCATCCGCGCAACAAGCCGTCCGCAAGCCTGCACGAATCACTGGGCCTCGCCACGGTCGATACGCCCCTCGGCGTAATCCTCAAGGTCGACGAGCGCCGCGAAACCAGCATGCCCGGCATCTACGCCGCGGGCGACCTCGCCAACCCCCTCACGCCGCCATCGGTCACCCTGGCAATATCGCACGGCGCGACGGCTGGGATCTCCGCCCAGCAGTCGATGCTGGTTTGAGAGCGCAGATTCCCTTCTCCGGTTGCCGCAGGCTATCATATTCTGAAGGCGAGGTTACGGAACGCCGGCCCGCTCTCCCCTGAGGGGCATCTTTGGCCGGTTGGCTTTGAGAACTCAACTGGGCTGCCTGCATGACGGCGATCGCCGACATCGGTTATCAAGCTCAATCACGCTGGAAAGCATGAACCACGTCGACGTCGACATCGCCGGCGGGCTTACGGTATGGCGACCGGTGGCGGAAGATTTGCCACCGCTGTCGGCACCTCGATGCTGCGACGCTACTTTGAAGAACGGTCGCGCCCAGCAGCGCTTCTGGCGGAAGTCTCAGGCGGCCACGACGCGGGCCAGCAGTGACGCGGCCTCGGTACCAGCCAAGCCAAGGTCACGGACGCTGCTCATGTGATTGGCCCCACCAAGGGTGGTGCGCGAAACAGTCAGTCCCTGTGTGTCAAGGTGGTCCGTGAAGAGTGCGGCCTGGCTGTGGAACGGCGGCGTTTCATCGGCGCCGACCGAGATATCTACGCCCACGGATGGATCGAAACTGTGGTCGATCGGCGAGAATCGGCCGGCCTCCTCGTCGGTGATCGCGATCTCCGCGGCAAGGAACGACATCTGCAATGGCTTCAGGTCGTAAAGGCCGCCAAGCAGCAGCGCAGCTTTGATGCCGGAAGGCCGCTCGTCACCGTCGAAAAGCATTGTTGCCAGATGCGCACCGGCGGAATGACCGCTAACGGTCAGCAGGCCGGGATTGCCGCCATGGTGTGCGACATTGTCAAATACCCATCGCTTGGCGCGGCGCACCTGGTCGACGATCCTGGCCATCCTGACGGTCGGCATCAGCGCGTAGTCGACAATGACCGCGATCGCACCTGCGTTCGTAACGGTCTCGGCGACGTAGGAATAGTCGCGCTTGGAGAACATGCGCCAATAGCCCCCGTGGATGAACATGTGCACCGGCAGGCGGTCCCGTTTGCCCTCGGGAAAGAACAGATCCATGGTTTCGGTGGCGTCAGCCCCGTAGGCGACATCGGCGACCACGGGAACGTTCGCCCTGGTCTCCTCGCTTCTGCGAACGATCTCGGCGACGATGTCATCGAACTCGACCACATGATCGCGAATGCGAAACGGATCTTTGGCGTGATGTCCGCTCACAGGGTCACGGCGATGTACTTGGCCTCCATGAACTCGGCAACGCCGTGCTTCTGACCGCCTTCGCGGCCCAGCCCGCTCTGCTTGACACCGCCGAAAGGCGCCGCCGGATCCGACATCAGGCCGCGGTTGAGCGCGATCATGCCGGACTCGATCTTCGATGCCACGCGCATCCCCCGGCCCAGGTCGCGCGTATAGATGTAGGCAGCGAGACCGTATTCGGTGTCATTGGCTTTGGAGATGACATCCGCCTCGCTTTCGAAGCGACTGATCGGCGCCACGGGACCGAAGATCTCCTCGTGAGCCATGGCAACGTCGGCCGGCACGTCCTTGAGCACCGTTGGCGGATAGAAAAAGCCTCTGCCTTCAGATACGCCGCCACCACACAGGATTTTGGCGCCGCGGGCAACGGCGTCCTGCACAAGCCGGTCGATCTTGTGCACAGCCTTCCTGGTGATCATCGGCCCGCATTCTGTGTCTGAGTCTGTGCCCGGGCCCACGGTGAGTGCCGCCATGCGTTTGCTCAAGCCTTCCGCGAAAGCATCATGGATGCCGGCCTGGACGTAAAGCCGGTTGGCGGCCGTGCAGGCTTCGCCGGCGTTGCGCATCTTGGCAACCATCGCGCCGTCGAGGGCGGCTTCCAGGTCGGCGTCGTCGAAGACGATGAAGGGTGCGTTGCCGCCAAGCTCCATGGAGCAGGAGATGACGTGTTTCGCGGCTTCGGCCAGCAGCACGCGGCCGACGCCGGTCGAGCCGGTGAAGGACAGCTTTCGCACGCGTGGATCGGCGAGCATGGCCGCCGTCACCGGCCCGGGGGTCGAGGTCGTCAGGACGTTGACGACGCCGGGCGGCACGCCGGCTTCCTCGTAGAGCGCCGCAAGCGCATAGGCCGTCAGCGGTGTCTCGCTGGCGGGCTTCAGGATCACCGTACAGCCGGCCGCCAGCGCCGGAGCGATTTTACGTGTCGCCATGGCGGCTGGGAAATTCCATGGCGTGATGAGCACGCAAATGCCGATGGGCTGGTAGTCGACAATGATCCGGTTCGCGCCCGAGGGTGCAAGGCCGAACTCGCCGCTGATGCGGACCGCCTCCTCGGCGTTCCAGCGGAAAAACTCCGCGGCATAGGCGACTTCACCCCGCGCATCGCGCAGCGCCTTGCCGTTCTCCAGCGAGATCAGCGCAGCCAACGTCTCCATCCGTTCGGTCATCAGTTCGAAGCAGCGCCGCAGGATTTCCGATCGCCTGCGTGGCGGGGTCTCGCGCCAGCCGGCCGCCGCCTTCGCGGCAGCGTCGACGGCGGCGGCGGCATCAGTGAGCGTTGCATCGGGAACCGCAGCGATCACGGCTTCAGTCGAGGGATCGACCACTTCGATCACGCGGCCCTCCGATGAGGGCCGCCAGCGTCCGCCAATGTAGAGACTGCGCGAGACCGTGGCGTAGTCGAACATATCTTGATCCTCGTCGGATATGCCTGCGGCAATGTTCATTGGATGAACTCCTGGTCGATCACATCATGGTGGCGGACATGTCGCCGTCATAGGCAGCCCTGACCAGCCGTCGCATCGCGGCGCGGTCGAACGGACGCGGATTGTTCTTGATCAATCGGTCGATGCCGAGCGCCTGCTCGGCCGTCCAGTCGATCTTGTCTTCGGGAAGACCCAGTTCGGCCAATGTCGGCGTGATGCCGATGGCGCCAAACAGCCGGCTCACCTCCCGGATGGTGGCGTGCGCCAAGGCATCGGCGCCGCCGCCCTGAAGGGAAAGGCCAAGAGCAGTGCCGACTTCCGCAATCTCCGCGGCTGCTGCGGCCAGGTTGTAGGCCATCACATAGGGCAGCATGGTGGCGACCCCCAGACCATGCGGGGTGTGGGTAAGCGCACCGACGGGATACTGCACCGCATGGGCGGCGGCCGTTCCCGCCGTGCCGAAAGCGCAACCGGCGGCCAGCGCTCCCATCATCACGTCGGCGCGCGCATCCTCGTCCGATCCGTCGCGATATGCCTTTTCCAGACTGCGGCCGAGCAGCCTGATGGCCAAAAGCGCGAAATGATCGGTCAGAGCGCTCTTGCCGATGAACACGTGCTGTTGCGGCAAATGAGGGTCGGCGCCGCGTTTGGCCGCTGTGAAGGCCTCGATTGCGTGCGTCAGCGCGTCGGCGCCGGCGATCGCCGTCAAGGATGGTGGACAGGTCACCGTCAGATCCGGATCGCAAAGCGCCACTGCTGCGATGAGATGCGGACTGGCGATACCCACTTTCAGCGTCCGATCCGGGTCGGAGATCACGGCGACGGGGGTCACCTCGGAGCCTGTTCCAGCCGTCGTCGGCACTGCGATCACCGGAAGGGTAGGGCCGGGTACCTTGAACTCGCCATAGTAGTCCTCGAGCTTGCCGCCGTGGCTGAGCAGAAGTGCAGCGCATTTGGCCATATCGAGGCAGCTGCCGCCGCCGATGCCGATCACCATGTCCGGCTTGAAATCTTTCGCTTGCGCAATGCAGGCGGCGACGCTGTCGCGCGGCACATCCGGCAGCGTTCGGTCGAAGACCAACGTCTCGATCGCCGCGTTGTGCAAGCCAGCGCGAATCTCGGCGAACTGCGACGTCGCCGCGAAGCGCTCATCGGTACAGACGAACGCGCGGCGCCCATATTTGGCGGCGATGGCAGGCAGGACATGGCGCTGGCCTTTGCCGAACAGAATCTCGCTCGGCAGGCGCGCCGCTGCAAACAAGCTCATGCACAAGATCCTGCGAAGACGGGTTGGAAGCCGACAGGCTTGGCTTCGTGCCAGAGGCCGACCTCGGCGCTGCAGGTCATGATCATGCGATGCCCTCTAATAAAATCGTATAGGATATAGGATTGAGTTTCGCGGAGCATCGTGTTAGTGGGTGGTTCTGTCAAGAGGCAAACGATGCAGAACACGGACCTGACGGTTGACAATGAAGCCCGTGCCAGGGGTCGTATCCAGCGCGCCAACAGTCTGGCCGGCGACGTTTACGAAGCAATCTTCGCGCAGCTCATGTCCTTGAGGATTGCTCCGGGATCGCGCATCACCGTCGACAATCTCGTCAAGGAATTCAACGTCTCACATACCCCCATTCGTGAAGCGCTTGGCAGGCTGGAGGGGGAAGGGCTGGTTCTGAAAACCCACCTGATCGGCTATCGCGCCGCCCCACAAATCACCCGCCGGCGCTTCGACGAGCTTTACGAGCTGCGTCTATTGCTTGAACCTGCCGCCGCGGCCAAAGCCACCGCAACAATGGACGGCGAGCGCCTTGCCGCGCTGCAGGAGGCGGCCGGCGTCATGGCCCGACGGGTGGGGAAAGACGAACGCCTGCGCTATTCGAACTTCGCCCGTCAGGATGCGATCTTCCACGACAAGATCGTCGAGTTCGCCCAAAACGAACTCATTCGCGAGACACTGAATCACCAGCATACCCACTTCCATATCTTCCGGCTGATGTATCACTCCAGGGTGACCGAAGAGGCGCTCGACGAGCACGAGGCTATTCTCGCTGCCTTTGCCGCGGGCGATCCGGACGCCGCCGAAAAAGCCATGCGTGCGCACATCGAAAATTCGCGGGACAGGCTCCTGCCTGCGTTCGAGTAGCCTGGCGATGCTGCTTGCCCGAGGCACCCTCAAGCGCGGCGCGCCGCTGTTCGCCCAGCCTGCCGCCTACGAATTCTACTCCCCGTTCTGAGCCGATTTCGATACCGGGAAGGAGGCGCGCAGTGCACCTCGCCCCTGAAACAAGCCGAGAGGAAAAGACATGCCAGCCAAAAAAATCCTGATGCTGACCGGTGATTTCACCGAGGAGTATGAAATCTTCGTCTATCAGCAGGCGATGGAAGCGGTGGGACACACCGTTCATGTCGTGTGCCCCGACAAAAGCGCCGGAGACATCATCAAGACGTCGCTGCACGATTTCGAGGGCGATCAGACCTACACCGAAAAGCCCGGCCACAATGCGCTGATCAACAAGACCTTCGCCGACGCCGAGAGGCAGCTGAGCCAGTACGACGCTGTCTATTGCGCCGGCGGTCGTGGCCCCGAATACATCCGCACCGACAAGCGGATACAAGCGATGGTGCGCCATTTCCACGAGGCGAAAAAGCCGATCTTCACGATCTGCCATGGCGTCCAGATTCTGATCGCGGTGGACGGCGTCGTGCGCGGCAAGAAGGTGGCGGCGCTCGCCGCTTGCGAGCCGGAGGTGACGCTTGCCGGCGGCACTTATATCGATTTGTCTCCCACCGACGCCTATGTCGATGGGACCATGGTTTCAGCCAAAGGCTGGACCGCGCTTGCGGCGTTCATCCGTGAATGCCTGAAGGTGCTGGGAACCGAAATCCACCATTCTTGAACCGTTTGTCCCGGCGCATCCCTGAGGGGATGCGCCGGCTCCCTCAACGGCGCGGCGACTTCCGTCATTTCATCAAGTTCAGATCAGGAACCTGCGGCAGGTGTGCTCCAGAACCTTGTGCCATCATCACCTCGGACGCCTTTAAGGCGCTGCCGCATCGCGTGCGTGCACCAGCGCGCCATCCTCGTTGAGCTTTCCCAGCTTGACGGGTGCGAACCCGAGTTGATGGACTCAATGGGAGGTTGACATGAAGTCGGCGCCCGGGAGCTGTCAGGGCTTCACGAACCGAAACGCGAAGCGATCGGTCTCGCCCTTGATCGCGGGATCGAACACCTTGATCGAGTGCGGGTCATCCTTGTTCGCGAGCACGGTGCTTTCCGCGTCCAGTACGAAGCCGGCCGCCTCCACCTCCTCGCGGACGAATGCAGGGTCGATCCGATGCAGCGACCGGGTGTCGCTCGTGCCCGACCCAGTGGCGGCGGCGTGGTCGACGATAACGTAGGACCCACCGGGTTTCAGCCGCTTGTAGACAGCTCGATTGAAGTCGGCCGCCGTCGCACCCTTCTTCTGGATCAAGGCGGTGTGAAGATCGTGGTAGAACAGGTGCAACCACATGACATCGGCTGGCTGCGTAATCTCCGGCATCGCGACGAGATCCGCCGAGGTGGCTTCGACGTTCTCTCGGCTCGGCTCCTTCGCGAGCGTTCGCATGAGGCCAACCGGATCGTTCTTGAAGTGGGCGACTTCGGCCGGCACGAAGCTGTAGACCCGCCCCTCTGATCCGACGATGTCGGAGAAGAGGCGCGTCCAGTCTCCGTCGCCAGGGTAAACGTCGATCACGGTGGAGCCCACCTCGATTCGTGCGAACCGGATTAAATCGGATACCTTGGATTGGTCGTACATCGAAATCTCCTTAGGAGTGGATATTCTTCTCGGTGCTCATAGTGATTTCTCCATTTTGCTCGGATCGGATCGGGCTTGATCCGATCCGAGCTCCGATCGCGTGCGTCGTCTCTTTGCGGGTGGGGACGTCGTGCTCGTCAGTCGAACTTGACTAGGTCCTCAAAGATCAGATGACCCCAGCTGTTTCCGCGCGCCTGGACCAGCAGGCCACCTTCCGACACCCCGTCAAGCTTGATCGGCGCGAAACCGAGATTTTCCGCAAGCTCCCCAATCTGTGTTGCGGCAGCGTCATCGTCGCTTGCCAAGAACACGACCCTCCGGCCACCATGTACGGCCGGATCCTGATCAAGCACCGGGGCGACCAAATGGTTGAAGCCCTTAACCAGTTTTGCGCCAGAGAAGGCCTGCGCGATGAACTTGGAAGAAGGTTGTCCTCCCAGTTCCTCCGGGGGCACGCCATAGGCATTGGTCACATCGATGATCGTCTTCCCCTGCCAGGTGGGGAGCGCCTTCGCGACATTCGGGTGTGCCTCGAAGCGGACAGCCAAAAAGATGATGTCCGCCTTGATGGCTTCCGCCAGTTTTTTGGGGATGATCGTGGGTCCGATCGCGGCCGCATCGGCGGCAAAGCTTTCCGGGTCGCGTGTGGTTGCAACGGAAACTTCGATGCCGTTTCGGGCAAACGCCTTGGCAAGGGCCTGTCCGATATTGCCGAATCCTACGATTGCATAGTTCATAGTACTTCTCCGATCTGGTGCTAATGCCGGGGTCAGACTTGCGCCATGCCTCCGTCGACGGCGAGATCCACGCCGGTGACGAAAGAACTTTCATCGGAGGCGAGGAACGTGACGGCAGCCGCGATTTCCTCTGGTTTGCCCCTGCGACCCATTGGGATCTGTGACACAAACTGGGCGGCCGCTTGCTCGGCTTGCTCAGGGGTAAGGCCAGTCGTTGTCTCCAAGGCCGGCGTTGCGATTGGTCCCGGACTCATTGCATTGACGCGGATTTTGCGGTCTTTGAATTCCAGTGTCCAAGCGCGCGCGAAGTTGCGTACAGCCGCCTTGCTCGCGGCGTAGGTACTAAACCCTGGAAGCCCCAACACGTTCGACACTGAAGAATTCAGGATGATCGAACCGCCGTCTTTGAACAGGGGAAGGGCCTTCTGCACCGTAAAGAACAGACCCTTCACGTTCACATCGAAGGTCTGATCAAAATGTGCCTCGGTAGCGACCGCGAGCGGTGCGATCGTCCCCGCGCCGGCGTTGGCGAAGAGAATGTCGATATGACCATGTTTCTCCTTCACGACGGCATAGAGGCGATCCAGATCTTCCAGGAGCGACACGTCACCCACGACTGTCGTAACATTTTTCATGATGAAGGCTGCGGCCTCCTTCAGCTCCTTCTCTCTTCGCCCGGTAATCACGACGTGCGCTCCTTCTTCTACGAAGCGCTTGGCTGTGGCCAATCCGATCCCGCTGCTTCCGCCCGTGATGACTGCGATCTTGCCTTCGAGTTTTTTCATAATTCTTTGTCTTTCGTTGCGCACGGGCCAGGTACGGACCGCGCTGGGGGTCAGAGTTGAGCCAGGCCGCCGTCGACGGCGACCTCGCTGGCGGTCATGAAGCTGCTGTCCGGCGACGCGAGGAAGGCGGCCGCGGCGCCGATCTCCGCCGGATCGGCCATGCGCTGGAGCGGGGTCATCGCGCCGTAGGCCTTCTGGCCTTCCTCGCCTAACGCCTCCTTCGCGAGTTCGGTCGCCGTCGCTCCGGGCGACAGCACGTTTACGCGGATGCCGGCGCCCTTCAGGTCTTCCGCCCAGGTCCGCGCCAGGTTGCGCACTGCCGCCTTGCTCGCGCTATAGGCAGTGAACCCCGGAGCGCCCGTGGTGCCGGCGCTCGACCCGGTCAGGATGATCGAACCGCCCTGGCTCATCAGCGGCAGCGCCTTCTGGACCGTAAAGATCGTACCCTTCACATTGGTGTCGAAGGTTTCGTCAATGTGCCTGGCGGTGATCTGGCCGAGCGGAAGCGGGCTTCCCGCCCCGGCATTGGCGAAGACGATATCGAGGCTTCCGCGCTCGGCCTTCACCGCAGCGTAGAGTCGGTCGAGGTCGGCCTCATCCGAGACCGAGCCCTTAACGGCGCGGGCACCAGGCCCAAGGTCGGCCACGGCTGCGTCGAGCGCTTCCTGCCGGCGGCCAAAGATGAAGACGAAGGCGCCCTCCTCGATAAAGCGCTTGGCTGCGGCGCGGCCGATGCCCGTAGCGCCGCCGGTTATCACAGCGGTCTTTCCATTCAGTCTGTTCATGCCATGCATCCTTCGTTTCGCCGTCTCGTGTCTTTGGCTGCACGGGAAAGCCCCGCGAGAGCCTCAAGATGGGTTCGCCGAAGTCGGGCGGTGAGTGCACAATCGCGCACATCGCTGGTGCGAAAACGATCCAGCTAGATGATTGAAGGCCACGATGACCGCACGAACTACGGCTGATCGTGTTAGTATGGGCTTTGCAAGCCGCACTGCGCTGCGCGGGAATGCACCATGATCGACTGGGATGACGTTCGCTACTTTCTTGCCGCCGCGCGCGGAGGCTCGGTACGTGCCGCCGCCGCGCGCCTCGGTGTGAACCACTCGACCGTGCTGCGACGCATCGCTCAGCTCGAGGAACGCCTCGGGGCGCAGGTGTTCGAAAAGCTGCCTTCCGGCTACCGCCTGACGGCTGCGGGCGAAGAGGTCCTCGATCTCGCGACCCAGATGGAAGCGTCGTCGCACCAGCTGGAGACTCGCGTCTTCGGTCGTGACCAGAGCGCGCGCGGACTTTTGCGGGTGACGCTTCCACCGTTCCTCGCCACACACCTGCTCATGCCGGATCTCGCCGACTTCGCGCGTCTGCATCGCGACATCGAGATGGAAATCTTGTCGTCCGGTGAGCTGGCAAATCTGACCAACCGAGAGGCCGACGTCGCGATCCGCATTGTCGCCGACCGCAAGACCCTGCCGCTCAATCTTCACGGCCTGAAGGGACCGGAGCTGTTCAGCGGCGTCTACATGTCTCGCGATCGACTAGCCGCGTGGCGTGCGGGCACGCCTGATCCCATCCGGTGGATAGGCATAGACAATCATGGAATTCCGGACTGGGCGCGCGAGGGAGAAGTTCAAGTCACGGGAGTACCGTTCAGGACACCTGACGCCGAGACGCAGATCATCGCGGCGCACCAAGGGATTGGGATAACGAAACTGCCGTGCTTCGTTGGAGATGCCGACCCCCTGCTGGTGAGGGTGCCGGGGATCGACGTGCCCATGCATGGGACACTGTGGCTTCTCACGCAAGGCGAGACACGCAAGACGAAGCGGGTGCGGCTCTTCACGGAGTTCGTATCCCGCAGGCTCGCCGCGTACGCTCCGCTTCTCTCGGGGCTGTCCATATCGCGCGACTGACGCCCGGCAGGTCCGCCGCCAACGCTTCCCGCAATCCGGGTGGAAGCCGAGCTGCGATCGCCTGAAGCGGCGTGTTCAATCCGCGAATCCAGTGGGAGTAGGGAAACGGCGGGAGTAGCGCAGAGGTACCAGCCTAAGTTCGACCTCTTCCCACACCATGATCAGACAACGATGCCACCGTCTTCAGCGCGCCATCGAGCATGTCGCCTTTCTCGTCTTTCAGCGCAGCTTCGCGCAACCGCCTGATCCAGTCGGCAGCGTCATCGCGGCCCTTGACCAGATCGAGCGCCGACAGCACGCGATCGAATTTGGACTGGGCGCGGAGGTGGGTGTCGCTGTAGCCCTTGATCAGCCGGCGGCAGTTCAAGATTTCGACGGCGAGCGCGTAGTCCTGAGGCGCGTGGCTGAGCGCCAGCGCATACCAGCGCTCCAGATGCGCCGTCTCGACCTTGTGGCGCAACAGGCGCCGCCGCCAGCGGCGCAAGCCGCCAATCAACCAGAGGACCGCAAAGCCGGCAAAGCTGTCGGTTCGGATGCGCCGGCCGCGATTAATGCGCCGGTCGAGAAAGCCGGCAAGTTTCGGCCGGTTCTCGATGTAGCTGCCAAACCCCGCCGGCAAGGTGCCGCAGAACTCCTCGATGCGCGGATGGAAATATTCGGTCACTTGCAGGATCGAGCCGTCCTTGACGCCCACCTCCTTGCGCACCCGCCGGTCACGCGTCGAACGTGTCTTGAGATCGGCGACGCGGATCATGTCGTCGTAGCACAGCGCGTTGGCCAGATGCTTGGCGGCAGCGATGGACAATGCATGGGCATGTTCAGCGCTATCCAGCGCGACCGCCTGGTCGAGCCGGTCGAGATACTCGCCGCCATAGGAGATGTCCTGGTAGTCGACAACCTTTCTCAGGCCCCGGAGCGCCATGTCGCGCACCGCCGCGGGCATCAGGTCGATGCGGGCGGCCAGCGCCTGCCAACCCTGCAGCAGGTTCTGCGGACCGCTCACGCGCCCTGCACCCGGAGCGGGGTCGACCGTGGCCGGTTCTGCCGGCTGTGGCGCGGGGGCCGTCGTACCGCGCGCGCGGTCGTAGGCGACGGCGAAGGCAGCGAGGCTGGCTTTCGCGCCCCGGCCGCCGGCGCCGATCGCTTGCTCATAGCTTTCACGCGTGAACGGCAATGCGTCGGAGCCGGCCAGCGCGCCAAGCAGACTGGCCGAGATCATTGAGCCATTGTCGGCGGCGATCTTTTCCATGTCGAAGGCGATGAAGCGTTTCGATGCAGCTTCCGCCGTCGCGCGTACCTTGGAAGACGAGGCCCGGCCGTCACCCGGCTCGATCTTTTCCGACACCGCGGCGATACGGTGCGAGGAGGTGATCAGCGTGGTGCGATCGGGCGTGACGAAGCCCCTGATGATGGCGCGGCCGGCTTCCATCAGCTCGGCGGCGATCAATATGTCGACATCGCCTTGCGAAGGCGAAAGGGCAAAGACCGGCAGCCGGCCGGTGTCGCGGGCCATCTCGACGTAATAGATCGTAGCGCCGGTGCGCTGGGCGACGCCGGCGACCGAGGTCGATTGCGCGACATAGGAATTGCGCTCGGCGACATCGGTGATCCAGTCGGCGAGCACGCCGCCGCCCTGGCCGCCGACCGCGAGCAAAGCGAGTTTGATCACCGGCTCGGTATCGGCGGCATCGGATTTCGGGCGCAAGGGCGAAGCCTGGTCAAGCATCGGCGAACGTCAACCTGCGGCTTTCACGGCGCCGCTGCAGCAGGCCGATCACGGCGCGGCGCGTGCCTTCCAGAAAACGATCCCAGCGGCGGGGATTGTGCACGACATCGGCGCGGTAGAAGGAAGGGCACAGCACCGCTGCATCCGCCACTTCACCGCAATTACCGCAGCCGACGCAGCTCTGGTCGATCGATGCCACCGGATCGTCGCGCAACGGATCGTCGAGCGACTTTACCGACAGCGACGGGCAGCCGGACAGCCGCATACAGGCATGGTCGCCGGTGCAGATATCCTCATCGACGCCGAACTTCGGCTTGACGACGCGAGTCCCACCCTTGATCGCCTTGTCGACCAGCGGCTTTTCGCGGCGCTGGCGATTGAGCATGCATTCAGACGAGGCAACGATGACCTTGGGACCCTTTTCGTCCGTCGTCAGCGCCTCACGTAACGTGTCCTGCATCTTGGTGATGTCATAGGTGCGGTCGACATGGCGCAGCCATTTGACGCCCATGCCCTTCACCGCCTCGGTGATCGGATGTTTTGTCGACTTGGTCTTGTTGCCCGCGCGCGACGACAATATGTCCTGCCCGCCTGTCGCGGCGGAGTAAAAGTTGTCGACGATGACGATGACGCCGTCGTTCTTGTTGAACACCGCGTTGCCGATCGAGGAGGTCAGGCCGTTGTGCCAGAAGCCGCCATCGCCGACGAAGGAGATCGACCTCCGTTTGGCGTCGGGCGAATTGAAGGCCGAAGCCGAGGCCGGCCCGAGCCCGTAGCCCATGGTGGTGGCGCCAAGCTCGAAAGGCGGCATGATCGAGAACAGATGACAGCCGATGTCGGAGGCGATGTGGTGCTTGCCGAGTTCCTGCTCGACCAGCTTTGTCGCGGCAAAGATCGGCCGCTCCGGGCAACCGATGCAGAAGCCCGGCGGACGGCCCGGCACGACATTGATCAGGTCGGCGGTGTCGACGCCGTCGCCGACCTTGTTGGGCGCGCGCACCTCGCCCGGCAAGAGATGCGAGGCCTCGGCGCGCAGGAATGCGCCGATGCCGTCGAGCATGACCTGGCCGGTGTACTCGCCGGCCATCGGCAGATATTCCTTGCCGACCAGCCTGGTGCCGCGCCCAGCCTTGTGCAGCATGGCGGCAAAGGCTTGCTCGATGTAGTTGGGCTGGCCTTCCTCGACGACGAGCAACGCCTGCTTGCCTTCGCAGAAGGTGAGGAACTCGTCGTCGATCAGGGGATAGACGGCGTTGAGCACGTAGAGCGGCACATCCGTCTCGCCATAGGTGTCGGCGAGGCCGAGACGCTGTAGCGCGCGGATGACCGAATTGTACATGCCGCCCTGCATGACGATGCCGACCGAGCCGTCCGAACCGAAGAACTCGTTGATCTTGTTCCTCGCGATGAAATCGACCGCCGCCGGCCAGCGTTTTTGCACCTTCTCCTTCTCGTGCAGGAAGGAGGCGGGTGGCAGCACGATGCGGCCGGTGTCGCGGCGCGGCGCGTCGAGCGCATCGGCCACCGTCATCGGCGGGCGCTTGTTGTCCTTGGCGATGAAATGGCCATGCACATGGCAGCAGCGGATGCGCACCTGCAGCATCACCGGCGTATTGGACGCTTCGGACAGCTCGAAACCATCCTCCACCGCCTTGACGATCGACGGCAGGTTCGGGCGCGGGTCGAGCAGCCAGACCTGGCTTTTCATGGCAAAGGCATGGCTGCGCTCCTGCATGATCGAGGAACCCTCGCCATAATCCTCGCCGACGATGATCAGCGCGCCGCCGGTGACGCCGCCGGAGGCAAGGTTGGCGAGTGCATCGGACGCGACATTGGTGCCGACCGTCGACTTGAAGGTCGCCGCGCCACGGATGGGGTAATGCACCGAGGCAGCGAGCATGGCGGTGGCGGTGGCTTCCGAGGCGCTCGCCTCGAAATGCACGCCGAGTTCGCCCAGAATGTCCTGCGCGTCGGCCAGCACATCCATCAGATGGCTGATCGGCGCGCCCTGGTAGCCGCCGACATAGCCGACGCCGCATTGCAGCAGCGCCTTGGTGATGGCGAGAATGCCCTCGCCGGCAAACTCCTCGCCGGCGCCGAGCCGGAGCTTTTCGACTTCCTTGGCAAAAGACCGTTCGGCCATTTTTCCAACCTTCCGTTGCCGCCGAAACTTGGCAGCGCGTACGTCTAGATTTCGTGCTTGCGAATGTTCTTGAGCATCTTCAAGAGCGTCGTGATCAGTGCTGCATATTCGGCATCGTCAATATCGTCGAACATTGCCTCGAAGGCGTCATGCATAGCCGGCCAGGCGCGGGTGAACTCGGCGCGGCCCTCATCGGTGAGGAAGACATGGCGGATGCGGCTGTCGGTGACGCCTTGCTCGCGTCGCACAAAGCCTTGTCCCTCCAGCGTGTCGAGCGTGCGGCTCAAGGTCGACTGCTCTATGACGGTATAGACCGAGAGGTCGTTGACGGTGACGCCGTCGGTGACCGACAGCACGGCCAGCGTGCGGACCTGCGGAATAGTCAGGCCCTGCTTGCGGAAATCGTCGCGCAAGGTGGCGTTGTAGCGCCCCATGATGCGGTTCATCAGATAGGGCGCGAATTGCTGCAGACCGATCTGGCCGAGGGTCGAGATGCGCTGGCGCTTTTCCAGAACCTTCTGCTCCATCACAGCCTCCCCGCCAGGAGAAAGCCGGAACCGCCACCGAGGCCCGCGCCTGGATGGGTCGAGGCGCCGATATGGTAGAGGTTCTTGATGCCGGTCTGATGGTTGCGGCTGGTCTTGAACGGCCGCCACAGGAACGACTGGTCGATAGTCGACGAGCCGCCATAGGGGTCGCCGCCAACCAGGTTGATGTTCATCGCTTCGAGATCGGCCGGCGAATAGGCGCGGCGCGCAATGACGCTATCCTTGAAGCCATCGATATGGCTGGCCAGGATGGCTTCGGCACGATCCGCATAGGCTTCGCGCAACGCCTCGGTCCATTGTCCGTCGGCGGGCGCCTGCAGCGTGCTGGCAGCATCGCCCTTGATGTGACGTGGCGCTTCGGGCAATTGCAGCCACAGTATTGCTTTGCCAGGCGGGCAGCGCGATGGGTCGAGCGCATGCGGCTGGCCGACACAGATGGTCGGCACGTCCGGCAGCATGCCGCGCGCCGCTTCGTTGCAGGCTTTCGAGACGCCGTCGAGCCCCGGCGTCAGGTGCAGCAGCGCGACTTTGTCGAGGCCTTCGCCGCGCCATGCCGGCGGCTTGTTCAGCGCATAGTGGATCTGGAAATTGCCTTTGCCGTAGCGGTATTTCTGTGTCGCCTCGACATCGGCTTCGGGAGCTTCGCTGCCGACCAGCCGGCCGTAAAGCTGCGTCGGCGTGACCGAACAGATGACGCTCTTGTTGGCAGTGATCGTTTCGCCCGACGCCAGCCGCACGCCGGTCGCGCGGCCACCGCTCTGGACGATCGAGGCGACATCGGCGCCGGTGCGAATGTCGCCGCCGCGTTCCCGTATCAGGGCTTCGAAGGCAGTGAGCAGGGTCTTCGCCCCACCCTTGACGATCGGCGCCCCGGCCGCTTCCAGCGCGAAGGCAATGACCTTGGCGATCTGCCCTGAGAAGGCGTCTTCCGGTCCAAGCCCGGCGTGCAGCACCCAGGGCGCCCACAGCGCGCGGATTGTCTCGGACCGATAGGTGCTTTCCAGCCAGCTGCGCGCCGGCACCAGTGCTTCGCCGAGAAAGGCGG
Source organism: Mesorhizobium sp. LNJC405B00 (assembly GCF_000502615.1). Classification (NCBI taxonomy): domain Bacteria; kingdom Pseudomonadati; phylum Pseudomonadota; class Alphaproteobacteria; order Hyphomicrobiales; family Phyllobacteriaceae; genus Mesorhizobium; species Mesorhizobium sp. LNJC405B00. The sequence continues at coordinate 271,272 of NZ_AYWC01000003.1, forward strand.
CAAGGCCGCGTGGGCTGCGCCGCCAGGCATCGCCGGCCAGCAGTTTCGCCGTCGGATAGGACCACAGGCTGCCGCCGAGCAGGCCGAACAATAGGCCGGCATTGCGCTCGATGCCGCTGACATCGTCCGCGTGCCGGTCGCCATCGTCGGCGGCAATCGCATTGATTGCCGCGACATTGGCGGCGCGGTTGGTGGTGAGCACTGCATGGCTGCCGTCCGGCCGCAGCACGCCGGTTGGCGTGCCGGTGTGGCAGAACTCCAACCCATGCCGCGCGAGGTCGCCGCCCAATGCCGCAAAGGCCGGCGAGGTGATGAACAGCACGAAGGTGGTTGCCATCACGTCATGGATGAAGCCGGGTGCGGTGATCTCCTCGGTACGCATGCAACCGCCGATGCGGTCGTTGCGTTCGAGGATGAGCACCTTCGCGCCCTTGCCGCCGAGCATCGCCGCGCAGACCAGCGCGTTGATGCCGCTGCCAACGATGATGTGATCCGGCTGGCTCACCGTGGCGTGCTCTCACCTAACCGTTGGATACAAGCGCCAGCGCGCGGATCGGGCTGCCGGTGCCATGTTCGATCTTGAGCGGTGCGGCGATCAGGATGGCGCCCTTCGGAGGCAGCTGGTCGAGGTTGCAGAGGCTGGCGAGGCCATAGCGGTTGGCCTTGTGCATCAGCGTGTGCGCGGGAAATGGCGGCTCCATGCCGCCGGCCTTGCCGGCATCGGTACCGATGGTCTCGGAGCCCCAGCCCTTGATATCCTTGCTGATCAGGAACTGGATGGCTTCGGCCGTCGGACCTGGCGTATGTGGGCCGGTTTCGTTGGCGTTGAGGAATTCGGCTTCCGAGCCATTGCGTTTGTACCAGTCGGTGCGCATGACCACCCACTCCCCGGCGTTGATGGCGCCATGCTTGGCTTCCCACGCCTTGATGTGGTCGACGGTGAGCAGGAAATCGTGATCGGCGGCGGCTTCCTTCGAGCAGTCGATGACATTGACCGGGCCGACGAAGTTCTGCGCCGGAATGGTGTCGGTGGCGCCATCCGGATAATCCTTGCCGCTGATCCAATGCTGCGGCGCATCGAAATGCGTGCCCGAATGCTCCCCAAGCTTCAGCCAGTTCCATGCCCACCACGGGCCGTTCTTGTCATAACGGGAGATGTTATGGATCTCGACCTTTGGCGTGTCGACGGCAAGCTCCGGCGGCAGCTTGATAAGAGGCGTGTCGGGTCCGAGTTGCGCTGAGAGGTCGACCACCTTGATGGCGCCTGAAAGCAGCTGGCCGGCGACTTCGCCGAGGAGTTTTTGGGTGTCCATGGTCTGAAGTTCCCTCTTTCGTGATGATGATCAAGGCTCGTCTCGGCCCTTAATATCCTACTAGACGAAAACATATGCATCTGCAATTATCTTTAAGCATAAAGGAAAATGGGAACGGGGCGTGAGCGAGTTCGACGCCATCTTTGTCGGGGCGGGCCACAACAGTCTGGCATGCGCTGCGCATCTGGCACTCAAAGGCTGGAAAACAGGGATCTTCGAGCGCAGTGCAGCAATCGGCGGCGCCGTCCAGACTCGTGAATTCACCCTTCCAGGCTTCCGCCACGATTTCGGCGCGATGAATCTGAGCCTGTTTGCCGGCTCCGCCTTCCACCGGAAATATGCAAATGAATTGAAAGCGCAGGGTTTGGCGTTCGCGCCGGTCGCCGACTGTTTCGCCAGCGCCTTTCCGGACGGACGCTGGTTTGGCGTCAGCAATGACCTGGAAAAGACTGCCACGCGGATGGCCGCTTTCTCTGCCGCCGATGCCGCGACATGGCGCAAGCTCGTTGCCGCCTTCCCAGGCGAGGCCGAGCATCTGTTCCGGCTGCTGGGCTCGCCGATGAGTGCGCGGGCGCTTGCCGGCACCGCCTGGAACCTGTGGCGCAAGAAGGGCATGTCAGGCGCGCTCGATACCGGTCGGCTTTTGCTGTCATCGCCGCGCGCCTGGCTGGAGGAAAATTTCGAGTCCGCGCATGTGCGGGCAACGCTCGCCACCTGGGGCATGCATCTCGACTTCGCACCCGACATCGCCGGCGGCGCCGTGTTCCCCTACCTGGAATCGATGGCCAACCAGAGCTTTGGCATGGTGCTGGGCAAGGGCGGCGCCGACACCATCATCCGGGCGCTGTCGGGCATGGTGACATCCGCTGGCGGCAAGATCGTCACCGGGGCGGAAGTGGCCGAGATCACCGTTGCCGGGGGCAAGGCATCTGGGGTGCGGCTGGCTTCGGGTGAGACGCATACGGCGACCAAGGCAGTGATTGCCGGTGTGGCGCCACAGGCGCTGACCGGCAAGTTGCTGCCCAACGGTTCCGGCGACGCCGGCTTCGATGTGGCGATGCAGAAATTTCGGCACGCGCCGGGCACGATGATGATCCATCTGGCGCTCGACGACCTGCCGGACTGGCGCGCCGGGGCCGAGCTGCGGCAGTTCGCCTATGTGCATCTGTCGCCCTCGCTCGACGCGATGTCGCGCACCTATCAGCAGGCGATGGCGGGCATGCTGCCGGACGAACCGGTGCTGGTCGTCGGCCAGCCGACAGCGGTCGATCCGTCACGCGCGCCGCAGGGCAAGCATGTGCTGTGGGTGCAGGTGCGCATGCTGCCCGCCGAAATCCTGGGCGATGCGGCCGGCAAGATCGCGCCCGCGCATTGGGATCAGGTCAAGGACGTCTATGCCGAACGCGTGCTCGACACCATCGAGATCTACGCACACGGACTGCACGCGAAAATCCTCGGCCGTGCAGTGTTCTCGCCAATCGACCTCGAGCGTGAGAACCCCAATCTCGTCGGTGGCGACCAGGTCTGCGGCAGCCATCATCTGGCGCAGAACTTCTTGTTTCGCCCGGCGCGCGGCTATGCCGGCTGGAACACGCCGGTCGCCAATCTGCACCTCACGGGCGCCGCGACATGGCCGGGCGCCGGCAGCGGCGCGGCCTCGGGCTACATGCTCGCGCAACAGCTTGGCGGGAGGTAGCTCGGAAGATTTCAGGAGGGCGACGAGAGGCAAGGCGCTGCTGCCCACGAAGCCTGAAGCTATGAACTGGTAGTGCCGCGCAAAGACAACAAACAACAAGGGGAACGACCATGACAATCAACAGACGCGAATTGCTGGGATACAGTGCCGCGGCACTTGGTGCGGCCGCAATCGGCCTGCCGCAGATCGCCAAGGCAGCGGGCGAACTGACCATCGCCTATAACGTCAACCTGCCGTCCTGGGATCCGACCACCGGACCCTCGGCCGTCAACCCGACGATCCAGGGCCTCTACCAGTCGGTGTTCGACCAGTTCATTCCGCAAAAGCCGGACCTGTCCTTTGCGCCTGGCCTGCTCACCGAATGGGGCTGGAACGAGGATCGCACCAAGGTGACGATGACGGTGCGCGAAGGCGTGACCTGGCATGACGGCTCGCCCTTCACGCCCGAGGACGTGGTCTGGTCACTGCAGCGGGCGGGCGACGAAAAGACCGGCAATCCGATCCAGTTCGTCTGGAAGAACGTCAACAATTTCAAGATCGACGGCAACAAGATCACCGGCGACGTCGTGCAGTTCGATCCGGTCTACTTCAAATGGATGTCGTTCCTGACCGGCTACATCCTGCCGAAGGCCTATTACGAGAAGGTCGGCGCCGAAGGGTTCGAGAAGGCGCCGATCGGCACCGGCCCGTACATGGTGGAAAAATTCGAGCGAAATGCTTTCCTCCGACTGAAGGCCAACACGCACTATTGGGGCGACAAGCCGGCCTTCGAGAATGTGACGATCAAGTTCGTCACCGACGCGGCGAGCCGCGTTGCCGAAATCGAATCCGGTTCCTCGCAGGTGACGCTGGAGGTCCCCTATGAAGAGTATGACCGGCTGATCGCCAACGACGGGCTTGCCGGCTCGTGCAAGCCCGTTTCCGACATCGGCATGATCTTCTTCAACGACATCGAAGCGATGCTGGACAAGAACGTCCGCCAGGCCGCCGTCATGGCTGTGGACAAGGACCTTCTGGTCAAGCGGCTGCTGCGCGGCTATGGCCAACCGATCGCTACGCTGGAGACCCCGGAGTACACGGCCTTCGACGCCTCGATCAAGGTCGAGCACAATCCGGAAAAGGCCAAGGAGCTGCTCGCGGCTTCCGGCTATTCGCCGGAAAAACCGGTCAAGTTCACCATCCAGACGACCAAGGGCTTCAAGCCCAAGGATTATGAGATGATCCAGGCGATCGTCGGCATGTGGCGTAAGGTCGGCATCGAGGCGACGATCGAGGTCTACGAGATCGCCAAGCACTATGAACTGCGCGCCGCCGACAAGCTGGCGCCGGCCGCCTTCTACAATTGGGGCAATGCCATCGGCGATCCGACGACGTCGACCGGTTTTGCCATGTATGGGCCGAGCCCGCACTCGGTGTGGGACAGCCAGGACCTGATCGGCATGATCAATCCGCTCTGGGGCGAGAAGGACGAGGCCAAGCGCATCGCCGGCTGGAAGGCTGTCGACAACTATATCGCCGAGCAGGCCTATGTGCTGCCGCTGATTCAGTATGCGCAACCGATCGTGCATGCCAAGGGCGTCAACGTGGTGCAACATGTGTCCGGCGCGCTGCTGCCGGCGCTGATGACCCCGGCCTGATATCGGCTTGTGGGCGCCACCCTTCGCTGAGCGGCCCCCTCATCCGGCCCTTCGGGCCACCTTCTCCCCGCTGGGGAGAAGAGACCAGCTCAGCTGTCCGTGACCTCTTCTCCCCTCGGGGAGAAGGTGGCCGCGAAGCGGACGAATGAGGGGGCTCTTCGTTAGAAACGCACTGGGCCAACACCAGAATGCTCCTGCAACGATTCCTGATCCGTCTGCTGACGATGCTGATTACGCTGTTTGGCGTGGCTGTCGTCGTCTTTGTCGTGATCCGCGTCGCGCCCGGCGACCCGATCGCCATGATGCTGCCCCCCGGTGCGACGGATGCCGACATCGACCGGCTGCGTGCACTCTACGGGCTCGACAAGACCATCGTGCAGCAATTCTTCATCTGGCTGTCCGGTGTTGTCAGGGGCGATTTCGGCACCTCGATTTCGCTCAGGCAAGATGTGCTCAGCCTTGTCTTCAATCGTTTGCCGGCAACGCTGGAACTCGCCATCGTAGCGCTCGTCATGGCGGTTGGGCTCGGCGGCACGACGGCGATCCTCGGAGCCCGCGAGCGCGGCACGGCGGTCGAAGCCGGCATCGATATCGCCAGCGGCGCCGCCCTTTCCATTCCCGATTTCCTGTGGGGCCTCGTGCTGATCCTTTTGTTTGGCGTGCTGGTGCCGATCTTCGATATCTCCGGCCGCGTGTCGCCGCAGCTCGATCTGCCCTTCGTCACCCAGTTCTATTTCTTCGAGAGCTTGCTTCGGCTGCACTTCGACCTGACCTGGGATCTGCTGAAACACATGCTGATGCCGGCAGTAGCCTTGGCATTGCCGCTGGCGGCAATCATCGCGCAGTTGCTGAAACAGTCGCTGAAGGAAGTGCTTGACCTCGACTATGTCGTGCTGGCCCGGGTGAAGGGGTTTTCGGAAACGCAGGTTATCCTGCGCGAGGCGCTGAAGAACGCTGCCTTGCCGACACTGACTCTCGTGGGCGTCCAGTTCACCTTCCTTGTCGGCGGCACGGTCATCGTCGAGCGGCTGTTTTCCTACGAAGGGCTCGGTAACATGGCGATCGATGCCGTCATCAACCGCGACCTGCCGCTGATCCAAGGCATCGTGCTGGTGTTCGCGCTGCTGTTCGTGCTGATCAATCTTGGCGTCGACATGATGTACGCGCTGCTCAATCCGAGGCTGCGCCATGGATGAGGCACGCATCGCCCGGCGCGGACTAGGCCCGAGGCTGTGGCTGGCCGGCGGCTGGCTGCTGCTGGCGCTGCTGGCCGCGATCTTCGCGCCGCTGGTCGCACCGCAGGACCCGCTGGCGCAAGACCTGATGCTGGAACGGCTGCCGCCATTCTGGATGAGTGGTGCGGAATCCGGCTATTGGCTGGGCACCGACAGCCTCGGCCGCGACCTCTTGTCGCGGCTTATCTTCGGCGGCCAAATCGCCTTCATCGTCGCCTTCGCTGCGGCGATTGCCGCCTGCCTTGTCGGCTCGACGCTCGGATTGGTCGCCGGCTATTTCGGCGGCTGGGCCGACCGCATCATTTCACGCATCGTCGATGTCTGGATGGCATTTCCTCCGGTGCTGTTCGCCATCCTGCTGGTCGCGGTGCTCGGCACTGGTCTCAGCTCCGTCATCCTCGCCATCGCCATCATCGACTGGACGCGCTTTTGCCGGGTGATCCGCGCCGAAGCGATGGGCCAGTCGCGCATGGACTATGTCGAGAACGCCCGCATCGCCGGCTATGGCCGCATCGGCATCATGCTGCGCGAGGTGCTGCCCAATGTCGTGCCGTCGATCGTGGCACTGCTGTCGCTGGAGATGGGCATCGCCGTCATCGTCGAGGCCATCCTGTCCTTCGTCAATCTGTCGATCTCGACCGACGATCCGACCTGGGGCGGCATCATCGCCGAGGGCCGGCTGTCGATCCATCAGGCCTGGTGGGTGCTGGTGTTTCCGCTTGTCACGCTGATCCTCACCGTGCTGTCGTTCAGCCAGTTCGGTGAGGCGCTGAAGACACGCTTCGATCCGGTGCTGCGATGAGCGCTTGCCTGGATATTGCCAATCTGAGCGCCGTGCTGCCGAACGGCCAGCGAGTGCTGCGCTCGGTGTCGCTTTCCGTGCAGCGGGGTGAGGTGCGTGCTCTTGTCGGCGAGAGCGGCGCCGGCAAGACGATGATCGGCAAGGCGGTGCTCGGTGTGCTGCCGTCAAGCGTGCGCATCGTCGAAGGCGCCATGCAGCTCGAAGGCGAAGACCTCGGCAGGCTGCAGCCCAAGGCAAGGCGCACGCTGATCGGCGCCCGCACGGCGCTGATCCCGCAAGATCCGTTGACTGCGCTCAACCCGTCGCGCCGCATCGGTCCGCAGATGACTGACCGGCTGGTGCGCATTCTCGGCTGGAACGGTGACAAGGCGGACAAGCGTATCCGGCAATTGTTGGATGAGGTGCAGATCCGCGATCCCGACCGGGTGCTGAAATGCTATCCGCACGAGCTGTCCGGCGGCATGCGCCAGCGCGTGCTGATCGCCGCCGCCTTCGCCGCCGAGCCACGGCTGATCGTGGCCGACGAGCCGACAACCGCGCTCGACGTTACCGTGCAAAAGCAGATCCTGCGACTGATCGCCGAGCTGCAGCGCGAGCATGGCACCGCGATCCTGTTCGTCACCCACGATCTCGGCGTCGTTGCAAAGATCAGCCAGCAAGTGTCTGTGCTCTACGCCGGCAAGGTGGTGGAAGAGGCTGACACAGCCGCTCTCTTCGCCGCGCCTGAGCATCCCTATACGCGGGCATTGATGGCCGCTACGCCGCGCTACACGGATCCCTTTGCCTCGCTGAGGCCGGTGGATGAGACGGTGCTGGCAGGACTCGCTGCGGAGATCGCCGCCTCCGACCAGGCGTGGAGAGGGCCGCATGGTTGAGCCGCTGTTTTCCGTGCGCGGGCTGAAGGTGGCGCTGCCTGACATGACCCGCAAGCCGCTGATCGGGCGCGCGCCGCTGGCCGAGATTTTGAGAGGCCTGGACTTCGATTTGCCGAGAGGTTCGGTGACCGGCATCGTCGGTGAATCCGGGTCCGGAAAATCGACGCTCGGCCGCACGCTTGTCAGACTTCTGGAGCCGAGCGTCGGCAGCATCCATTTCGAGGGCCGCGATATCGCCCATCTGCCGGATGCGGAGCTGCGACCTCTGCGCCGCGACCTGCAGATGATCTTCCAGGACCCGATGTCGTCGCTCAACCCGCGTCGCACCATCGCCGGCATCATTGCCGCGCCGCTCAAGCAGAATGGGCTTGGCGACAGGCTTAGGGAACGCGTCGCCGAGGCATTGCATCGCGTCGGCCTGCCGCAAAGCTTCGCTAGTCGCTATCGTCATGAACTGTCGGGCGGGCAGCGCCAGCGCGTCGGAATTGCGCGCGCGTTGGCGCTTTCGCCGAAATTCGTGCTGGCCGACGAGATCGTCTCCGGCCTCGACGTATCGACGCAGGCGCAGATCCTCACCCTTTTGGAGAGACTGGCCGCGGAGATGGGGCTGACGGTCGCCTTCATCAGCCACGACCTGTCGGTCATCCGGCGGCTGTGCCGACAAGTGATCGTCATGCGCGAGGGCAGGATCGTCGAGGCGAGCGCCACCGATGCGCTGTTCGACAATCCCAGGGAGACCTACACGCGCGACCTGCTTGCCGCCATCCCACTGCCTGAGATCGACGCGGACTGGTTGCGGCCAGCAACGAAAGCGCCGGCATAGGACTGTTCACCCACCACGCCGAACAGCGGGCTTCGGACGTGCATGAGGGCAAAATCAGCCCGCGAACGGAGGGTAATATGAATTACGCAGCCCGCGGCACGATGCTTGCCGCGATCCTGTTCTGCTCGATGGGAACGGCTTCGGCCGATGCGATACCCGGCATGCGCGGCCACGACCACACCGGCATCACGGTGCCCGACATGAAGCAGGCAGTCGACTTCTTCACCGAAGTCGTCGGCTGCAAGAAGGCGATGTCGTTCGGTCCGTTCGCCGATGACAAGGGCACCTTCATGCAGGATCTTCTGGGCGTCGATCCGAAGGCTGTCATCGAGCAGGTCACCATGGTGCGTTGCGGTTATGGATCGAACATCGAGCTGTTCAAGTACACCGCGCCTGACCAGAAGGATTTGACTCCGAAGAACAGCGATATCGGCGGCTTCCACATTGCCATGTATGTCGATGATGTCGCCGCGGCGAAAGCCTATCTCGACGGCAAGGGGGTGAAGACGCGGATGGGTCCGCTGCCGGTCAAGGAAGGTCCGGCGGCCGGCCAGACCATCCTCTATTTCCAGGCGCCATGGGGATTGCAACTGGAGGCGATCAGCTATCCCGATGGGATGGCCTATGAGAAGGGTGCCGAGACTGTGCTGTGGAGCCCGAAGAACCCGGACAAGTGATTTCCAGAGCGCGCTTGCGGGGCCAGCCCGCAGGCGCGCCACCCGTGTCCAGCAATCGTTCCAACATGAAACTTTAAGCTTGAAATATTTCATCTCCGGCGCGATACTTGAGATGCAGCAAGCGAAGAGGAGATCGCACGGATGAAGGTTGCGGTTCTCGGTGGCGGACCAGCCGGCCTCTACTTTGCCATTTCAATGAAGCTGCGGGACGCCGCCCACGAGGTCACGGTGTTCGAGCGCAACCGCGCCGACGATACGTTCGGCTGGGGCGTCGTGCTGTCGGCCGAAACACTCGACAACCTTGCCAAAAACGACCCGGTCAGCGCTGTCTGGATCAAGAAGCATTTCGCCTATTGGGACGACATCGCCGTCATCCATGACGGCGTGCGCACGGTCTCGTCGGGCCACGGTTTCTGTGGCATCGGCCGCAAGCGGCTTCTGATCCTGCTGCAGCGACGCGCGCGCGAACTTGGCGTGAGGCTGATGTTCGAGAGCGATATCGCCGACCCTCAGCCCTATATGGAGACGCATGATCTGGTCGTCGCCGCCGATGGGCTGAACTCAAGGGCGCGCAACACCTTCGTCGAAGTCTTCAAGCCCGACATCGACACCCGCAAATGCAAATTCGTCTGGCTCGGCACCAACCAGAAATTCGACGACGCCTTCACCTTCATCTTCGAGAAGACCGAGCATGGCTGGGTGTGGGCGCACGCCTATCAATTCGACAGCGAGACAGCGACCTTCATTGTCGAGTGCAGCGAACAGACCTGGGCTGCCTTCGGCTTCGGCGCCATGTCGCAGCAGGAATCCATCGCCGTCTGCGAGCGCATTTTTGAGAAACATCTCGGCGGCCACGCTCTGATGACCAATGCCAATCACATCAGAGGTTCGGCCTGGATCAATTTCCCGCGCGTGCTCTGCGAACGCTGGTCCTACAAGAACCTGGCGCTGATGGGCGACGCGGCGGCCTCGGCACATTTCTCGATCGGCTCAGGCACCAAGCTCGCATTGGAAAGCGCGGTGGCGCTGGCCGAATATGTCAAAACCGAACCGGACCTCGACGCCGCCTTCCGCAAGTATGAGGATGCGCGCCGCACCGAGGTGCTGAAGCTGCAGTCGGCGGCGCGCAATTCGCTGGAGTGGTTCGAGGAGGTCGAGCGCTATCTCGGCCTCGATCCGGTACAGTTCAATTATTCGCTGCTGACCCGCTCGCAGCGCATCAGCCACGAGAATTTGCGGCTGCGCGATGCCAAATGGCTTGAAAGCGCCGAGCAATGGTTCCAGCGCCAGGCGGGGGCAGGCGGCAACAGGCAACGCCGGGCACCGATGTTCGCGCCGTTCAAACTGCGCGACATGCAGCTCAACAACCGCATCGTCGTTTCGCCGATGGCGCAGTACAAGGCCGTCGATGGCTGCCCGACCGACTGGCATTTCGCCCACTATGCCGAGCGTGCCAAGGGCGGCGCCGGGCTTGTCTATATCGAGATGACCTGCGTCAGCCCGGAAGGACGCATCACGCCCGGTTGTCCCGGCTTCTATGCGTCCGAACATGAGGTGGCGTGGAAGCGGCTGGTCGATTTCGTCCACACCGAGACCGAGGCTAAAATCTGCGCCCAGATCGGGCATTCCGGGGCCAAGGGCTCGACCCGTGTCGGCTGGGAGGGCACCGACGTGCCGCTCTCCTCGGGCAATTGGCCGGTCATGGCGGCCTCGGCGATTGCATGGTCGCCTGAGAATCAGGTGCCGAAAGCCATGGACCGCGCCGACATGGACGAGGTGCGTGACCAGTTCGTCGCGTCCACCGAGATGGCAGATCGCTGCGGTTTCGACATGCTCGAGATCCATGCCGCGCATGGCTATTTGCTGTCGTCCTTCATCACGCCGGTCACCAACCAGCGCACGGATGAGTATGGCGGTTCGCTGGAAAATCGCATGCGCTATCCCCTGGAAATCTTCCATGCGGTGCGCGCCGCCTGGCCGCCGCGAAAGCCGATTTCGGTGCGCATTTCGGCCAATGATTGGGTCGGCATCGAAGGTGTGACGCCGGCCGATGCGGTGGAGATCGCGCGGATGCTGCACGAAGCCGGCGTCGACATATGCGACGTCTCGGCAGGCCAGACCTCGATTGCCGCCAAGCCTGTCTATGGCCGAATGTTCCAGACGCCGTTCTCGGACCGGATCCGCAACGAGGTCGGCATGGCGACGATGGCGGTCGGCAACATCTACGAGCCGGATCATGTCAATTCGATCCTGATGGCCGGCCGCGCCGACCTGGTGGCCCTGGCACGGCCGCATCTCGCCGATCCCTACTGGACGCTGCATGCGGCCGTGACGCTCGGTGATCGTGGTGTCAAATGGCCGGATCCCTATCTGCCCGGACGCGACCAGATCTACCGGCTGGCCGAGCGCGATGCGGCGGCGGGGCTGAAAGTATGACGACGGCCTTGGCGATTTCAGGCAAACATGCGCTGGTCACTGGCGGCGGCTCCGGCGTCGGCCGGGCCATCGCGCTCGTGCTGGCCGAGGCCGGCATAGAGGTGACCATATGCGGGAGGCGCGACGCCGAGCTTGCCAAGTTGGCCGGCGAGAACGACCGCATCCACGCCATGTCAGCCGATGTCACCGACGAGGCGGCGATGATTTCGCTCTACGCGCAAGCGGAAGCCGTGCGCGGCCCGTTCGACATCGTCGTCGCCAATGCCGGCATGGCCGGCAGCACGCCGGCGCACAGGACCTCGCTTGCCGACTGGCAGCGGACGCTCGACGTCAATCTGACCGGCGCCTTCCTGACGGTGAAGCCGGCGCTGGCCGGCATGGCCGCGCGCAAGGCGGGCCGGATCGTCTTCGTCGCCTCGACCGCAGGGCTGAAAGGCTACGCCTATGTCGCGCCCTACGTGGCGGCCAAGCATGGGGTGGTCGGGCTGATGCGGGCACTGGCGGCCGAGACGGCGAAATCCGGCGTGACCGTCAACGCCGTTTGCCCGGGCTTCGTAGAGACCGACATGCTGGCGGACTCCATTCAGCGCGTCGTCGAAAAGACCGGCCGCTCAGTCGAGCAGGCGCGGGCGAGCCTTGCCTCGACCAACCCGCAAGGCCGTTTCATCCAGCCGCAGGAAGTTGCCGCGACGGTGCTCTGGCTGTGCGGCGATGCGGCTGCGTCGATTACCGGACAAGCAATTTCGATCTCAGGAGGCGAAACATGGTAGCCGGCCCATTGCCCGCGCCGTCGGGACCCGGCAAGGACCGGCTGCGTCTCTGGATCAGGCTGCTGCGCGCCTCGCGCACGATCGAAGCGGAGCTGCGCGAGCGCCTGAAGAAGGAATTCGATACGACGCTGCCGCGTTTCGACGTCATGGCCGCCCTCTACCGCGCGCCGGAAGGCATGCTGATGAGCGATCTGTCGCGCTTCCTGCTGGTATCCAACGGCAATGTCACCGGCATCGTCGACCGGCTGGTTTCGGAAGGGGTGGTCGCGCGCGCGCGCCGCAATGGCGATCGCCGCACATCCATGGTGCGACTGACCGACGAGGGTTCCAAATCTTTTGCCGCAATGGCCGCGGCGCATGAGGGTTGGATCGGAGAATTGCTGGCCAAGGTCAGCGAGGAGGATGCGCGCCGGCTGACCGGCATGCTGACCTCGTTCCGCAGCAACTGGGAGGGACGCGAATGAGTTCGATGGCCGGCCTCAAGCCGAAGCACTTCCTTTGGGAAGTCGAAGGCAGGATCGCCAAGGTGCGGCTCGACCGGCCGGAGCGCAAGAATCCGCTGACCTTCGACAGCTATGCGGAACTGCGCGACACGTTCCGCGATCTCGTCTATGCCGACGACGTCGACGCCGTGGTGTTCCTGCCCAATGGCGGCAATTTCTCCTCGGGCGGCGATGTCCACGACATTATCGGCCCCTTGGTCAAGATGGACATGAAGGAATTGCTCGCCTTCACCCGCATGACCGGCGATTTCGTCAAGGCGATGCTCAATTGCGGCAAGCCGATCATCGCGGCGGTCGACGGGGTCGCGGTCGGCGCCGGCGCCATCATCGCCATGAGCGCCGACATCCGCATCGCCACGCCGGAGGCCAAGACCGCTTTCCTGTTCACCCGCGTCGGGCTTGCCGGCTGCGATATGGGCGCGTGCGCGATCCTGCCGCGCATCATCGGCCAGGGCCGTGCCGCCGAATTGCTCTACACCGGCCGCACGATGACGGCGGCGGAAGGCGAGCGCTGGGGCTTCTACAACAGGCTGGTCGATGCCGCAGTGCTCGAGGCCGACGCGCTCGAGATGGCGGCGCGCATCGTCTCCGGCCCGACCTTCGCGCACGGCATCACCAAGACGCAGCTCAACCAGGAATGGTCGATGGGCCTCGACCAGGCAATCGAAGCGGAAGCGCAGGCGCAGGCGATCTGCATGCAGACGCGTGACTTCGAGCGCGCCTACAAGGCCTTCGTGGCCAAGGAAAAACCGGTGTTCGAGGGGAATTGATGGCAGACAGGAGCTTCCTCAGCTGGCCGTTCTTTGAAGATCGCCACCGCGAACTGGCCGAAAGGCTGGAAGCATGGTGCGTCAGGAACCTGCCCGTCGATCACCATGACGTCGATGCCGCCTGCCGCGAACTGGTGGCGAAACTTGGCCGCGACGGCTGGCTGAAGCCGACGGCGCTCGATACGGACAATCCGGGACCGCTCGATGTCCGCACCTTGTGCATCACCCGCGAGACGCTGGCGCGCCATGACGGGTTGGCCGACTTTGCCTTCGCCATGCAGGGGCTCGGCACCGGCGCGCTCAGCCTGTTCGGCACGCCCGACCAGCAGCAATGGCTGGCAAAGACCAGGGCCGGCAAGACGATTTCCGCCTTCGCGCTTTCGGAGCCACGCTCCGGGTCGGATGTCGCCAACACCGAAATGATGGCGAGCCGCGATGGCGACTTCTATATCCTCAGCGGCGAGAAGACCTGGATTTCCAATGGCGGCATTGCCGATCTCTACGTCGTCTTTGCCCGCACCGCCGAGGCACCGGGTGCCAAGGGACTTTCCGCCTTTCTCGTACCCGCTGATACCAAGGGGCTTGGCATTGCCGAGCGCCTTGAAGTGATCGCGCCGCATCCGCTGGCGCGGCTTTCCTTCGATCAGGTCCGGGTGCCGGCCTCGGCGCTGATCGGCAAACCGGGAGACGGCTTCCGCATCGCCATGTCGGTGCTTGACGTGTTCCGCTCCACGGTCGGCGCGGCGGCACTCGGCTTTGCCCGCCGGGCGCTGGACGAAAGCATCAGCAGGGTGGCCGAGCGCAAACTTTTCGGCGCTCCGATGGCAGAGCTGCAGATGGTGCAAGGCCATATCGCCGACATGGCGCTGGACATCGATGCCGCAGCGCTGCTGGTCTACCGCGCTGCTTGGACCAAGGACATGGGCGCGGCTCGTGTCACCCGCGAGGCGGCGATGGCTAAGCTGTTCGCCACCGACAAGGCGCAAGAGGTGATCGACAAGGCTGTGCAGCTGCATGGGGGGGACGGCGTCCGCAAGGGCCATATCGTCGAGAGCCTCTATCGCGAGATCCGCGCGCTACGCATCTACGAGGGCGCATCCGATGTGCAGAAGGTGGTGATCGCACGGCAGGTGATGGGCGCGGCCTGACGGCGATGTATTTGATTTGAGATTGATCTTTAAGAATACCGGGGAGGCTTGAAAATGCACGAGATCCTGCAGCCGGAGGGCTGGGCGAAACCGGTCGGCTACGCCAACGGCATTGCTGCGCGCGGCAGGCTCGTCTTCGTGGGCGGACAGGTCGGCTGGAACGGGCAGTGCCAGTTCGAGACCGACGATTTCGCCGGCCAGGTGCGGCAGACGCTGCAAAACATCGTCGCCGTGCTGGCGGAAGCCGGCGCGGAGCCACGGCACATCACCGCGATGACTTGGTATTTCACCGACAAGGCCGAATATCTCGGCAATCTCAAGGGTATAGGCGAGGCCTATCGCGAGGTGATCGGCCGGCATTTCCCAGCGATGGCCGCCATGCAGGTGGTGGCGCTGGTGGAAGATCGCGCCAAGATCGAAATTCAGGCAACCGCCGTCATTCCGGATTAACGAATTCGTTATTCCCGGATTGATCAGCAGCGCAGCCCCGCCCGCTTCAGCAGCGGAAATACGTGGTCGCAGAAATAGGGCAGTTCCTGGGTGTAGTTGACGAACGACAGCGCGATGCCCTGGTAGCCATGCCCGGCTATTGCCGCGATCTCGGCGGCAATCGTCTCCGGCGTTCCAACCAGCGGGTAGGTGCCGGCGCCGCCGGCGAAACGCTGCCGGTAGCGGTCATAGGCATGCGGGTCATGCGACTGCGAGAACTCCTTCTTGCCTGCCATATGAGCATCGACCGCATTGTGGTCGACCAGATCGACGGCATAGCGCGTGTAGTAGGCCTGCGCCTCTTCCATGGTTGGACGGCAGACGACATGCGCCACCGTGTAGACGCCGACGTTGCGGCCAACCTTGTCGGCCCGCTCGCTGATGTCGGCGACATGCTTGCCGGCATCGCTCATTTCCGAAAAGGTCGTGAACAGATAATCGCATCGGGCGGCGGCGAAATCCCGGCCCGGGCCACCGAAAGCAGCGTTCATGGTCACCGGGCGTGGAACCTGCAGGCTCGCCGGCCGGCTCACCGCCTCCTTGAGGCGATAGTAGGTGCCTTCATAGTCCAGAGGCTGGTCCGAGGCGTAGAGCTTCTCCAGGATTTCGATCCATTCGGCGGCCTGGTCGTAGCCCTTCTCGACCAAAGGCGTGCCGAACATGCCGAATTCCTTCGGGTTCCAGCCGCAGACGATGTTCAAGCCGGCGCGGCCCTGGCTGATATGGTCGACAGTTGCCAGCGCCTTGGCGGCATAGAGCGGATGCACCAGCGGCACATGCACGGTCATGAACAGGCCGATCTGCTCGGTGGCCACCGCCAGAGCTGCTGCCCAGGTGAAGGTCTCGAACGACCATTCGCGCACCTTGTTGCGGCCGCCAAAGCCACGCCAGCGCGCGATCGGAAGCATAAATTCCAGCCCGGCGCGGTCGGCGATCTGCGCCGCCGTCAGATTGTCCTGCCAGCTTGCCGTCCAGCGTTCCGGCACATCGGTGATGGCCAGACCGCCATCGGCATTGGTCGAAAAGACGCCGAGCTTCAGTTTGTTCGAGCCGTGCAGGGGATGCGTTTTGATCATCATGGGAACTCGTGGCGGGAGACCGACACGCTAGGCCCGCGCAAAAATATTTCAAGCCTGAAATAGCTTCGCCTCGCCGCCGATTGCGGATATGAATTTGGAGGGGAAAAGGGGATGGATATGAGCGCGTTCCGTCAGAAGTGCATCGGCAAGACCAATCTCGTCGGCTCCTTCGCCGCTATTCCCCATCCCGTCGCCGTCGAAGTGATGGCGCTCACCGGCCTCGACTTCGTCTGCATCGACTGGGAACATGCCCAGATCGCGCGCGACACGATCGAAACCATGGTGCGCGCGGCCGACGTGCATCGCGTGCCGGCCATGGTGCGTGTTCCCGGTCATGCGCCGGAAGCTATCCAGGCGGCGCTCGACAGCGGCGCACAAGGCGTGCTCGTGCCGCGCGTCTCGACCGCTGCTCAGGCCGAGGCGGCGGTGAAAGCCTCGCGCTATCCGCCGCTGGGCGAGCGCGGCGTCGGGCCTGGCCGCGCGGCCGGCTATGGCTATCGCATTCCCGAATATCTGGCCGCGGCCAATGACAGGGTGGTCGTCGCGGTCCAGGTCGAGACATCGGAGGGGCTGGCCAACATCGAGGCGATCGCGGCCATAGACGGCATCGATGTGGTCTTCGTCGGCCCCGGCGATCTCTCCGTGTCGATCGATGCGATCGGGCCGAAAGGCGTGGACAAGCTCAATGAGGCGATCACAAGGATCATCCGCGCGACCGTCGCGCATGGCAGGACATCGGGTATATTTTGCGCCAGGCCACAGACGATCAGCCAGTGGGCCGCTATCGGCGCGAGCTTCTTCGTGCTGGCCAGCGATACGATGTTTCTTGGCGCCGGCGCTGCGGCCAACTGCACCGCTGCGCGCGCCGAGCTGCGGTAGACGGGCGGGATCGGGCAAAAACTTTTTAAGCTTAAAACTTTTTCCTTGAAAAGCGCAGCACATTGGATAGCATCCAAACTCGATGGCGACTGTCGTGCCGGTGGGGCTTGCCGGGCAGTCCGTCGCGGTGCTCCGGGTGGGAGGGGTTTCAGTCCTTGTCGTTCATACTGCCCCAGTCATCGTCCAGCGCGCGTTATGCTTTCGACGGCGTACGTGCCCAGATCCGTGACCTGCACACCGAAAACATTGCCAACCTTGCCGTGCGCGCCCGAGAACTGGGCGACGTGATCGCGCTCTGGTACGGCGAAGGCGACATGGTGACGCCCGCTTTCATCCGCGACGCGGCGAAGGCCGCCTTCGATGAAGGCCAGACGTTCTACGTCCCTAACATGCGTGGGCACCCCCTACTGAACGAGGCGCTGTCGGAATACCAAACGCGCATTCACGGCCGGACGATCCCGATTGCGCGCACCACGGTCACGCCTGGCGGCATGCAGGCGCTGTACCTGGCGCTGGAACTGCTGGTCGATACCGGCAGCAACGTCGTCTATGTCGCGCCGCAATGGCCCAACATCCACAACGCCATCCATCTGATCGGCGGCGAGCCAAGGCCGTTTTCGCTCGACTTCAAGGGCGACTGGCATCTCGATCTCGACCGGCTGTTCGCCACTTGCGATGCGCGCACACGCGCGATCTTCCTGTCGACGCCGTCCAACCCGACCGGCTGGACCGCGTCGCGCGAGGAGATGCAGGCGCTGCTCGACTTCAGCCGGCGCACCGGCATCTGGATCATCTCCGACGAGGTCTATGGCCGGCTCTATTTCGACGGCAATGTTGCTCCTTCCATCCTGCAGATCGCCGAGGATGGCGACCGGGTGCTGTCGGTCAACAGTTTTTCGAAGGCGTGGGCGATGACCGGCTGGCGCATCGGCTGGCTGACGCATCCGTCGGGGGTGGCCGACCAGCTTGGCGCCATGACGCAGTACACCAACAGCGGCACCGCCGCGCCTATCCAGGCAGGCGCTGTCGCCGCCATCCGCCAAGGCGAGCCGCTGGTCGAGGAGATCAGGCAGCGGATCAAAACCGGCCTCGACCTTGCCTATGACAGGCTGGCCCAGATTCCCGGCATCATCCTGCCGACGAAACCGCGCGGAGGCATGTATGCCTTCTTTGCCATGGACGGCGAAAGCGACGCCCGGCAGGCCTGCGCCAGGATACTGGAGACGGCGCGCGTCGGGCTGGCTCCCGGCCACCTCTTTGGAAATTCGGCAGCGGCCTTCCTGCGGATGTGCGTGTGCCGTGAACGCGACCAGATAGCGACCGCGCTCGAGCGCATGGTCGCCGCCATGAATTGACGCCCCGCTGGGAGGTGGGACGGCAACAAACCGTGCGGGAGCAAACCCGCCCGATCACAACCAGAGGGAACACAAAATGAGCTTCACTCGTCGCAACCTGCTTCTTCTCGCCGCCACGATCGGCATCGCTGCCGGCCCGGCCACCGCCTTTGCCGCCGATGTGCTCAATGTCGGCGCCTACCCGACCAATCCGCCCTTCGAATACAAGAACGAGAGCGGCACGTTCGAGGGCTTTGAAGTCGACATCGTCAACGAAGCGGCCAAGCGTGCCGGCATGACCACCGACATTGCCGACCTCGGCTTCCAGGCGCTGTTCGCGGCTGTCAGTTCCAACCGCATCGATGTCGCGATCTCCTCGATCACCATCACGCCGGAGCGACTGAAAACGCTGTCCTTCACCCAGCCCTATTATGACTCCGACATGGGCATTGCGACGAAGACCGATAGCGCTGTTAACACCGAGGCCGACCTCAAGGGCAAGATCGTCGGCGTGCTTTCAGGCTCGACCGGCGAGACCTGGGTCAAGGCGCATCAGGAGGCTGACGGCTACAGCGACGTGAAGGGCTATGACACGCAGCAGAACCTGCTGCTCGACCTCAGCGCGGGCCGCGTGGACGCCGCCGTCAGCGATATTCCGGGCATGGAATACTCCTTCACCAAGATGAAGGACCTCAAGGTCAAGCAGCGCATCAAGACCGGCGAACAGTACGGCCTGATGATGAGCAAGGACCATCCGCTGCTCGGCAAGCTGAACGACGCGCTGACCGCGATGAAGAAGGACGGAACGCTGGCCGCGATCCACAAGAAGTGGTTCGGCAGCGACGCGCCAGCCGATTCCTCGACGGTCAAGGAAATGCCGCTGCCCAAGGCCTGACCGGCAATGCACTTAAATCGTGCCGGCTCCCGGGCCGGCACGATTCATTTCACGCTCCGGCGCCTGCTGCCGCACGGATAGCCTCATCGGAGGCAAGGTCGATTGGTTTTAACTTGAGCATCCTTTGCTCTGGGGTTCGGGAACGCTCCCATGTCGCTGATCGACACCTTCTTCAATCCTGACGTGATCATGTCCAGCCTGCCGGCGCTGTTGCGTGGCTTCCTGAACACGCTGCTGCTCGGCATTTTGAGTATCGGCATCGGCATTCCCATCGGCCTGGGGATCAGCCTGTTGCGGCTCTATGCGCCGAAGCCGCTGCGCTGGCTGGCGGTCGGCTACACCGACATCTTCCGCGCCCTGCCGGTGCTGGTGGTGCTGATCCTGATCTATTATGCGCTGCCCTTCCTCGGCATCCGTCTGTCGTCCTGGGCCTCCGCCGTGACGGCGTTCGCCATCATCATGTCGGCCTATTCAGCAGAAGTGTTCCGCTCCGGCATTGAGAGCATTCCGAAAGGCCAATTCGAGGCAGCACAGGCGCTCGGCCTGCCTTTCCTTTTGACCTTGCGCAAGGTGGTGCTGCCGCAGGCGATCCGCGTCGTCATCCCGCCGATGACCAGCAATTGCGTCTCGATGTTCAAGGACACGTCGCTCGCTTCCACCGTTGCGCTGCCTGAACTGTTGAAGGAAGCGACCAACGCGCAGTCGCTCTATGCCAATCCCTCGCCGCTGATCGGCGCCGCTTTGGTCTATCTCATCTTCCTCTGGCCGATGGTCCGCCTCGTCAGCCTGCTCGAAGACCGCTTCAAGACCGAGAAGACGCGCTGACCTCATCAACCGTCCCGCTTCCCAAGCCATTCGCAGGAGATACAGTTGAGCAATTCCCAAGCCGCCGGCGGCTTTCCGGTCGACACCATCCGCGCCATGTTTCCGGCCTTGCAGCGCGCCGGTGATTTCATCTTCATGGACAACGCCGCCGGCGCGCAGATCCCGCAGAGCGTGCTCGACGCGGTGACCAATCACCTGGTCTCGCACAATGTGCAGCGTGGTGGTCGCTATGGGCGCTCGGTCACGGTCGACCAATCGGTTGCGGATGCTCGGACGAGCGTGGCCTTGCTGATCAACGCCTACAGTCCGTCGGAAATCTGCTTCGGCATGAACGCCACCTCGTTCATTCGCCTGGTCAGCCTCGGCATCGGCCAGATGCTGGCCAAGGACACAGAGCGCGACGAGATCGTCATCACCGATATGGACCACGACGCCAACATCGCCACGTGGCTGGCGCTGGAGCCCGCCGGAGCGAAGTTCAAATGGTGGCGCATGCGCGAGGACGGCAACCTGCATGTCGACGACCTCAAGCCGCTGGTTTCCGATCGCACCCGTCTCGTCGCCTGCACGGTGACCGCGCATTCGATCGGTTCGGTCGTCGACGTCGCTTCGGTGGCCGCGATCGCGCATGCGGCCGGCGCCGAAGTGTTCCTTGACTGCGTGCATTACGGACCGCACGGGCTGATCGACGTGCAGGCCTGGGACTGCGACTATCTCGTCTGCTCCGGCTACAAGAATTTCTCGCCGCATATGGGCTTTCTGTGGGG
This sequence comes from Mesorhizobium sp. LNJC405B00, assembly GCF_000502615.1. NCBI lineage: Bacteria > Pseudomonadati > Pseudomonadota > Alphaproteobacteria > Hyphomicrobiales > Phyllobacteriaceae > Mesorhizobium > Mesorhizobium sp. LNJC405B00. Next base: position 292,225 of record NZ_AYWC01000003.1, read on the forward strand.
CCGCTTCGAAACGCTGAAGCGGCTGCCGACCTTCCGCGAGGATTTCATCCCCGACGAGCCGCCTTACAAGGTCGAGGCCGGCACCTTCATCTACGAGAACGTCTCAGGCATGGATGCCGCGGTGCAGTACCTGGAACTGATCGGCCGCAATCTGGCGCCCTCCAACAACCGCTCGCGGCGCGACAACATCGTTGCCGGCATGGGCGCTATCCGCGACTACGAAGTGCTCCTGGCGCGTGAGATGCTCGCGGTGCTCAAAGCTTGCGGCGCGACCATTTACGGGGTTTCGGAAGAGACCCGCATCAACGAGCGCGTGCCGACCTTCTGCTTCAACATCGGCAAGCTGTCGCCGCAGCGGATCGTCGAGGAAATGGCTGAGATGCAGATCGGCATCCGCGACGGCCATATGTATGCGCCCCGGTTGATGAAGCGTCTCAACCTGTCGATGGACAGCGGCGCCATCCGCGCCTCGCTGGTCCATTACAACACGGTCGACGAGGTCAGGCGTTTCGGCCAGGCGTTGCGCGCCGTCGTAGCCAAGCTGTCGTAGCTTGTCCGTCAGATGTCTCCGGCGTGGAACATCGGCCCGCCCTTGTGGGCCGGGAAGCCATAGCCGTTGATCATCACCAGATCGATGTCGGAGGCACGCGCCGCGATGCCTTCGGCAAGCAAGGCCTTGCCCTCTTCGGCCATTGCCGCCAGCAAGCGCGTGACGATCTCATCGGGCGAAAAGCGGCGCGGCACGATGTCCTTGGCCGCCCGAACGGCCTCGATCAGCGCGGCCACTTGCGGGTCGCTCCTGCGCTCGCCGTCGGAATAATCGTACCAGCCGCGCCCGGTCTTGCGGCCGAAGCGGCCGGCCTCGCACAGCCGGTCGGCGATCTCGACATAACGTGCTTGCGGATCGCGCATCGCCGCCTGTCGCTTGCGCCGCGCCCAGGCTATCTCCAGCCCAGCCATGTCGTTGACCGCGAAGATCCCCATCGGGAAGCCCCAGGCCTCCAGCGCGGCATCCACCTCATCGGGTGCTGCGCCATCCTCCACCATGAACTCCGCCTCGCGGCGGTAGGCGGAATAGATGCGGTTGCCGATGAAACCCTCGGTAACGCCGCACACGACAGGCAGCTTGCCGAGCTTCCTGACGAAGGCGATCGCCGAGGCGAGCACATCGGGCGCCGTCGCCGCGCAATCCACCACTTCGGTGAGCCGCATGACGTTGGCCGGGGAGAAAAAATGCAGGCCGACGATCCGTTCGGGCCGGGCGGTTGCAGAGGCGATCTCGTCGGGGTTGAGGTAGCTGGTGTTGGTCGCAAGGATGGCGTCCGGGCGGACGATACGTTCGAGCTTCCGGAAGAGTTCGGTTTTTACCGCGAGATCGTCGAACACTGCCTCGATGACCAGATCGGCCTGCACCAGCCTGCCGGCGTCGCTGGCCGCTTCAAACCGGCTCAGCGCCTCCCTGCGCGCATGATCGGTGAGACGGCCGGATTGGACCGACTTGTCGAGAAGCCCGGCGATACGCTCGTATCCTTTTGCCGCGGCGCCGTCGTTCTGCTCGATGCCGATTACGCGATAGCCGGCATTCAAGGCCGAGACCGCGATGCCTGCACCCATCAGGCCGGTTCCGACGATACCGACGGTCTCGACCTTGCGAGGCGTGACACCCTCCAGCCTGTCGACTTTGCTGGCTTGCCTCTCGGCAAAGAAGACGTGGCGCAACGCTGCCGCTTCGCGAGAATCCCGGAGGCGCAGGAAGGTCGCGCGTTCGTCCGCAAGACCGTCCTCAAGTTTGGCCATGGACGCAGCCTGGACCAATCTCACGGCTTCTGCAGGCGCGATCTGTCCACGGCTGCGGGAAAGCACCATTCTTGCGGCTGCCGCTTCGGCTTCGGGTTGCGAGCGTGGGACGGAAAGCGCGCCCGTGCGCCGCAACGGTTGGCCAACGAGACGGCGGGCGACATCGAGCGCGCCTTCGGGAAGATCGTCTGCAATGGCATCGATCAGACCGAGAGTGAGCGCTTCGTCGGCTTTCGCGGGCCGACCCGTGCCGATCAGGTCGATTGCGGCGACCGTGCCGATGAGGCGGGGCAGGCGTTGGGTTCCGCCGGCCCCAGGCACTAACCCGAGCTTGACCTCGGGCAGGCCGAAGCTGGCCGCCTTGCTGGCCACCCGGTAGTGGCAGGCCAGCGCAATCTCGCAGCCGCCGCCGAGCGCCGCGCCGCCAACTGTCGCGACGACCGGTTTCGCGAAGCTCTCGATCGCTTCGATCACTTCAGGCAGTGTGGGCTTGATAGCGGGCTTGCCGAATTCCTTGATATCGGCGCCACCGATGAAGGTGCGCCCAATGGCGGTCAGCACCACGGCAGACACTTCATCCGACGCCGCACGCCCAAGCGCAGCCATCAGTCCGGCCCTGACATGGAAGGACAGCGCGTTGGCCGGCGGATTTTCGATCGTGACGACGAGAACGCCATCGACGATCTTGCCTGTGACACTCTCGGAAAATCGTGCTGTGTTCATGGAGTTTTATCCCGGAACGACGGCAAATCTTCCTCCTCCTTCTGCTCTCCGCCAAATGCCGGTGTCCCGGCTCGGACGGATGAAGAGCCATGGGGTTCTTCAAATAATTTCAATCTTAAAATAATTAGAATTCAAAAAACTTCAAGCCTACCGGAGTCGACTGCAAAAGGCGTCGCTACCACGACGGTGATCGGTCAGACTTGACGGTTGCACTGCGGTGCCGGGTCAAGGCGAGTTTGTGGAAACCTTCGGCAGCAGGGCTTTGAAATAGTCGATCGTCTGTTGCAGCCCGGCTTCCAAAGTCACCGTCGGCTCCCAGCCGACAAGCCTTTTGGCAAGGGTGATATCGGGCTGGCGGTGCCGCGGATCGTCTTGCGGAAGATCGCGGTAAATTATATCCGAACCTGATCCGGTCATCTGCGTCGTCAGTTCGGCCAAGCGCCTGATCGTTACTTCCCTTGGATTGCCGATGTTTACTGGACCGGTCACCTCCGGCCCCGTATCCATGAGGCGCAGCATGCCGCTCACCAGGTCGTCGACGTAGCAAAACGACCTTGTCTGTGAGCCGTCGCCGAAAATGGTTATCGGTTCACCACGAAGCGCCTGCACGATGAAATTTGAGACAACCCTGCCGTCTGCCGGGTGCATGCGCGGCCCGAACGTATTGAAAATCCGCGCGACCTTGACCCACAAGCCATGTTGTCGGTGATAGTCGAAGAACAGCGTTTCGGCGCAGCGTTTGCCTTCATCGTAGCATGAGCGCGGCCCGATCGGGTTTACATTGCCCCAGTAACTCTCGGGCTGCGGATGCACAGACGCGTCACCATAGACCTCACTGGTGGAGGCCTGAAAGACTTTGCATTTCAGCCGCTTTGCCAGTCCAAGAACATTGATGGCGCCGTGCACGGCGGTCTTGATCGTCTGAACCGGGTCGTACTGGTAGTGAACAGGCGAGGCCGGACACGCCAGGTTGTAAATCTCATCGACTTCGACGAAGAGCGGAAAGGTCACGTCATGGCGCATGAATTCGAAGCGGGGATGCTTGGCCAAATGGTCGATATTGCGCTTTGATCCGGTGAAAAGGTTGTCGACACACAAGATTTCGTCGCCTCGTTCCAACAGGCGGTCAATAAGATGCGAGCCGATAAACCCTGCGCCCCCGGTAACGAGAATGCGTCTGCGGCTGTCATAGAGTCTGGCCAATTTCTGCTCCCAGGCAAATGCTGATCGACCAGATATCGGTCGCCACACGCAGGATACGACGTGTCCGCAGCCAATGCACAAGGACCAAACTGAAATTTCGCAGATCCGCTCGGTGCCGATGCGAATTCCGATCCGGGCATTTGGTTTGATCAGAAGGCACGATTGAGGCCGATAGTGGCCTATGGATTGGCAGCAGAGAATATCAGCCCTGTCGTCAGGGCCGCCGCTGCGTAGATGGCCGGCAGAACCTGACGGTTCACCCCAATCCGCAGCAGAGAGTGGCTCGAAACCCGGTCCTGCTGGATTTTATCCACAACATCGATGGCATCGGCGGATGGCAACATGAAAATGGCAACGACCATTTTTCGTGAGACATTCCTCTTCGCGATAGAGCATCGTTGAATTGGCCAACAGCCTGCCATACAAGCACGTCGGCTCAACAGGTGGCTCGAGGAACCCCACGGATGTCCGAACGCATTGCAGTTATCGGCCTGGGTTATGTCGGCCTGCCGGTAGCCATTGCCTTTGGGAAGGTTTTCCCCGGCACCATAGCTTTTGACATCAGCGAGCGTCGGATCGGGGAATTGCGTGGCGGCGTCGATCGTACGGGGGAAGTTGACGCAACGGCGCTCAAGGAGACCTCGATAGGGCTGACCACCGATCGGGAGATGTTGAAAGGCGCTACTTTCTTCATCGTTGCCGTGCCAACCCCTATCGACGCAAATCGCGCTCCCGATCTAGCTTCTTTGAAACTGGCGTCCGAACTCGTCGGCGAGGCGGTGAGCAAAGGCGCCGTCGTCGTTTTTGAGTCGACAGTCTATCCAGGTGTGACCGAAGATTTCTGTGGGCCGATCATCGAGCAGGTTTCCGGCCTGCGACATCCCCGCGACTTTGCCCTCGGCTATTCGCCCGAACGCGCCAACCCCGGCGATCGGGAACACTCGCTGCAAAAGATCGTCAAAGTCGTCTCCGGCGAGAATAACGAGACGCTGGAGCGCGTCGCGAACGTTTATGGCCGTATCATAGATGCCGGCGTCTACCGCGCCCCGTCGATCAAGGTGGCCGAGGCAGCGAAGGTTATCGAGAACACCCAGCGCGATCTGAACATCGCGCTGATGAACGAACTGGCAATGATCTTCGAACGGCTCGATATCCGGACGCAGGATGTTCTTGATGCTGCGTCGACGAAATGGAACTTCCTTCCCTTCAAACCGGGGTTCGTCGGCGGCCACTGCATCAGCGTCGATCCATATTATTTGACCGCCAAGGCCGAGGCCGAAGGTTACCATCCGCAGATCATCCTCGCCGGACGTCGCATCAATGACGGCATGGGGGCCTTCGTCGCCCAGCAGGTTGTCAAACGGCTGATTGGTTCTGACACGCCCGTCAAAGGGGCTTCTGTCGGCATTCTCGGGCTGACATTCAAGGAGGACGTGCCGGATTTGCGCAACAGCCGCGTTTTCGACATGGTCAAGGAACTAAGGCAGTTCGGAATTGTCCCGAAAGTCCATGATCCCCTTGCCGATGTCGAAACCGCTCGGCGTGATCACGGCGAAACAATCCTGCCGCTCGATGAGATAAACGATTTGCAGGCGCTTGTTCTGGCGGTGCCTCACAGGCAATATCTCACCAACGAAAGAGCGCGTCTTTTTCAAATGATCAGGCCGGGGGGGACACTGTTCGATGTCAAGTCGGCCATCAAGCCCAATGAAGTTCCCGAAAACATAAAATACTGGAGCTTGTAAAGCTCGCCTGAAATTAACGCTAGGATATGCAGTGACATCAAGCAGGCCGATACTGATCACCGGCGCAGCCGGGTTCATAGGGTTTCATCTTTGCCTGAGGCTGCTTGCCGAAGGACGCCAGGTTATCGGCCTCGACTCCATGAACGAGTATTATGACGTCAGCCTGAAGCAGGCTCGTCTCGAGCGGCTGAAAGCGTTTTCGAATTTTTGTTTCGAGCATGCCGATCTCACGGAGCGGGACCGTATTTCGGAGCTCTTCCTTTCGGCCGCGCCGGAGGTTGTCGTCAATCTCGCGGCGCAAGCCGGCGTACGCTATTCGATCAGCAATCCGCACGCCTATGTGGAAAGCAACCTCAGCGGCTTTGTCAACATCCTGGAAGGATGCCGGCAGGCCTCCGTCGGCCATCTGGTCTATGCATCGTCGAGTTCGATTTATGGCGGCAGCACCCGCATGCCGTTTTCCGTGCACGATCCGGCGGACCATCCGCTCAGCCTTTACGCCGCAAGCAAGAAGGCGAACGAGCTGATGGCACACACATACAGCCATCTGTTTCGACTGCCGACCACCGGGCTGCGTTTTTTCACCGTCTATGGTCCGTGGGGGCGGCCGGACATGGCGCTGTTCATCTTCGCCAAGGCTATCCTCGCCGGCGAGCCGATCGAGGTCTTCAACTATGGCAACATGCAGCGGGATTTCACCTATATCGACGACATTGTCGAAGGTATTATCCGCGTCATGCAGCAACCCGCGACACCCAATCCTGAGTGGAAAAGTGTCGCGCCAGACCCAGCGACCAGCAACGCCCCGTTCAGGATTCACAACATCGGCGGCAATTCGCCCGTTCAACTGAACCGATTGATCGAGGTGCTCGAAGACGCGCTGGGACGCAAGGCAAACCGCAACCTCAGGCCACTTCAGCCAGGCGACGTTCCGGCAACTTTCGCCAATGTCAGCTCGCTCGAGGAGGCGACCGGCTTCAAGCCCAAAATCCCGATCGAAATAGGGGTTCCGCGCTTTGTCGAATGGTACCGGGAGTTCTACCGATCATGATCGGACGCTTCGCCACCTGGAGGCGGCTGGCTCCTGACCAGCCATCGCTGGCGCCTGCCGCTCGGAAAACTCAATAAGCCGCAGCCGAACTGGGTGTCGCCTGAAGGCGGTGAATATCTTTCCGGGGCGGCGCACCGAACAGGCGACGATATTCTCGGCTGAACTGCGAAGGGCTGTCATAGCCCACCGCGAACCCGGCCGTGCCTGCGTTTGCGCCGCCGGCAAGCATAATCCTTCGCGCCTCCTGCAGGCGCAGCTGCTTCTGGTATTCGAGCGGGGTCATGCGCGTAATCGCCTTGAAATGGGCATGAAGGGACGACGCGCTCATGCCTGATGCCGCCGCAATGTCTTCGATGCGCAGTTGTGCCTGGAAATGATTGCGGATCGTGGCGATGGCGCGGCTGACCTGGCTCAGGTGGCTGTCCACCGACGCCATCTGGCGAAGCGTGTCACCGTGCGGTCCGGTGAGGAGCCGGTAAAGGATTTCGCGTTCGATCAGCGGCGCCAGCACGGTGATGCTCTCGGGGCGATCGAGCAGCCTGACAAGCCGACAGGCGGCATCAATCAGGTCGGGGTCACTTGGATAGGCAGCTAACACCGGCAGATCCCTGCTGGGGGATGCACGTCCTTCTTTCACAAGCAGTTCGGCCAGCGCGGTGGAATCAAAATCTATCTTGCAACAGAGGTAGGGCGCCGCCGGGCTCGCCTCCAACACATGCCCGACCAGCGGCAGGTCGACCGAGACGAGCAGGTAGCTCGATGCGTCATAGACCACGCTCTGGTCGGCCAGCGAGACGCGCTTCGATCCTTGGGCGATTATGCAAAGCGACGCCTCGTAGACCGCAGGCACGGGTGCACTGGGCTGGTTGGCGCGAATGAGCGACAGCCGCGGCACCGCAGTGCCGGCCATGCCAGATTTCGGCGCAAAGCGGGTGATCAGCTCGGCGAGTTCATTGATTTTCCCCATGCCGCATAATCTTCATGGCGCGAAATTTTGCAAGGCATTTCGAGTTCATTTGGAGGATCGTGCAAACTCTTTGGACGATCACGCTACCGCCCTTTGCCGGTTCGCCGCCATCTATCTCCCCGTCACCGCAGCGAAAAAGGAACGATCATGACGGGACTTAAAGACAAGGTTGTACTCATCACCGGCGCCTCCAGCGGCATCGGCGAAGCGACGGTTCGGGAACTTGCCGGTGCCGGCGCCAGACTGTTCATCGGGGCCCGCCGCACCGAGCGGCTCAAGGCGCTGGCCGCAGAACTTGGCAAAGGCGTCGCGTGGCGCGAACTCGACGTGACTGACGCGGCGAATTTCGACGCCTTTGCCGATGCCGCTCATGCCGAATTCGGGCAGATCGATGTGCTGGTCAACAATGCCGGCGTCATGCCGCTGTCGCCGCTTGCCGCGCTGAAGCGCGATGAGTGGTCTCGCATGATCAATGTCAACATCGGCGGCGTGCTGAACGGGATCGCCGCGGTGCTGCCGCGCTTCGTCGCCCAGAAGAATGGGCATATCGTCAATGTCGCCTCGGTCGGTGCGCATATCGTGCTGCCCACCGCGGCGGTCTATTGCGGCACGAAATATGCCGTCTGGGCAATCACCGAGGGGCTGCGGCAGGAGCATGACGACATCCGCGCCACGATCATCTCCCCCGGAGTGACCGCAACCGAACTGGGCGACGATATCAGCGATCCTCAGGTCGCCACGGCTCTGAAAGAATGGCGGCAGAAGTCGCTCACACCGGACGCCATTGCACGGGCGATCCGTTTTGCGCTTGATCAACCCGATGGCGTGGACGTCAACGAAGTGATCGTGCGGCCAACCGCTGCCAATATGTAGAACTTGCTGCCGGATGCCGGCTTTCGGCGAGCTAGGGCGCTCTCCGAGATCCGGCAACGGCACACCCCTTAATGCACCCGCCCTCAGCCTCTGGCGCAACTCCCGCGGGCCACATCGTACCGGCTCTCGAACGCGCGCGAAAAATGCGCACTCGAATTGAACCCGCAAGCAAAGGCGATTTCCGAGATCGTGGGCGACACTCGGGCGGGCGACAACAATTCTTCCTTGCTGCGCTCCAGCCGCCTGTCCCAGACGAAGCGTTCCGGTCTCGCGGCAAGGCCGGTGCGCCGCTGGGAACTTAACCCCCTAATCATCTCCCCCTGCGACGGTAGAGATGTCAGGCTTCGCCGGCCAGGCGCGCTGAAATCAGCCGCGCCGCCTTGATCACCGCTTCGCCCTGGCTGGCCGCCATGCTGTCATCGGCGCGTGACACAGGCGAGGCCACCGCCAGAGTGCCTAAAGGACGGCCATCGGAGCCGAGGATTGCCGCGGCTATGCTGTGGACGCCTTCTTCATAGCCTTGGGAGCTCGAGGAATAGCCGCGCTTGGCGGCAAGCCGGATCGCCTTCATCAGCCTGTCGGGCTGCGTCACCGTGTGTGGCGTGAAGGTCGGCAACGGCTTGTCGACATAGGCCTCGGCCGCTTCCCGAGGCGAAGCGGCGAGAAAGGCGATGCCGGAGGCGGTGCCGTGCAAGGGCAGCACCTGGCCGACATCGACATTGACCCGGTTGGCCTTTGCCGACAGCTCGACATGGACCGTCAGCAGTGCGCCGGCGCTGAATTCCGACAGATGCACCGTCTCGCCGGTTTCCAGCGCCAGCTCGCGAACCACAGGTGCTGCCACGCGCACGAAGGGAAAATGCGCGTCGCGAAACCGGGCCAGCCGCGACAGGCCGGCGCCGAGCCGGTAGCGGCGGCTTGCCGGCTCTTGTTCGATCAGGCGGTGGTCGGCCATCGCCATCAGCAGGCGCCGCGCCGTCGCCTTGTCGAGGCCGGTTTTGCGGGCGAGCTCGGACAGGCCGATCTCCGGTTCGCCGAGCGTGAACTGTTCCAACAGCGATATCGCTTTGCCGACTGTGCTCATCGTGCATCCTCAAGATACTTCGCATGGGAGGGAAGCCAATCCACCTTGCAGTCCGCTCATAGCACATAAAATGGTGGTTCAAATGACGAACCGTTTGGAAGCGACAAAAAACACCAGCAAGTTTCGCGGCGACATCAATCTCGATGCGCCGCGCCGTGCGCGGGGTGATGCTGCGCGGCAACACCTATCAACAGGTGGATCAACTCGGCGGCGCTGCGCCTGGCCGGCGTGTCGACCCAAACGCCTGATCCTGGCCGGCGCGGAAGCTTCAACTCTGCCCCAGCTGCGCGCGGCGCCAGGCGGCGGGCGCCTGGCCAACCCGCTCCCGGAAGAAGCGTGAGAAATAGGCCGGATCGTCGAAGCCGATTTCGTAGGCGATGTCCTCGACGGTGCGCACCGTGAACAGCAGCAAGCGCTTGGCCTCCAGCAACCGTCGCTCGCCCATGAGCCGCTTGACGCCGCTGCCAAGCACCCTATGGGCGGCCTTGTCGAGAAGATGCGGTGTCGTGGCCAGCACCTCGACGTAGCGGTCGACGGGCCAGTTGTCGCGGAAATGCGCATCGACCAGACGGCGCAAGCCGCGCGCCAATGCAGCATCGGAAGAACCGGTGGCATCCATTACCTCGGGACCAAGACGCGCGATGTGGGAGAGCGCGACGGCAATCAGCGCCGGCAGGGTCTTGTCACTCCCGGCCTGCGCCTCGGCATATTCCGTGGCGAGCATCTCCAGCACCGCCGCAAGCCTTTTCCACGCGACGTGCTGAGGAAGGCTATCGGCAAAGACCGGCCGGTCCAATGGCAGCAGGCTGTGAGCGGCTATTGCCGCAAGCGCATCATCGGCGACCGAAACGACGATGGCGTCGGTGCCGGGCCCGATCGAGAAGCCATGCACGATGGTGCTCGGCACGAAGCTGACGGCCGGCGCCGAAAAGTGCCAGGATTGATCCTCGATGCGATAAGTGCCGGAGCCGCTTGTCCAGTAGGTGATCTGGCCCATTTGCGGATGCTTGTGCGCGGCAACCTGGCCGAGATGAATGTTGCTGCGCGCAAGCACCGTCTCGACATGCAGGAAGCCGACATCGAGCGGCCGCACCGGCTCGCCATAGACAAAGAAATCAGGAATGGAATTGAGGCTCATGGCGCCGGAAAAAGTCCAATCGGTTTTGCCGTTACGTCCTAACCGATCCTTGCCAGGAGAGCTAGAGTTGATGCCATAAGTGGAGGAACATCATGCGATCGGAAGACTTTCGTGCCGACAATGGGCGCCCGTTCACCGGGGCCGAGTATCTGGAGAGCTTGCGCGACGGCCGCGAGGTCTACATCAACGGCGAGCGCATTGCCGATGTCACCACCCATCCGGCGATGCGCAATTCGGCGCGGTCGCTGGCGCGCCTCTATGATGCGCTGCACGATCCCAAGCGGCAGGGCACGCTGACCTCGCCTACCGATACCGGTTCGGGCGGCTACACCCACAAATATTTCCGCGTCGCCAAATCCTCCGGCGAACTCGCGGCCCAGCAGACCGCGATCGCCGAGTGGTCACGCATGTCCTATGGCTGGATGGGCCGCACGCCCGATTACAAGGCGGCACTGATGAACACGCTCGGCGCCAATGCCGACTGGTACGGCCCGTTCAAGGACAATGCGCTCGCCTGGCACAAGCGTGCGCAGGAAGCCGTGCTGTTCATGAACCACGCCATCGTCAACCCGCCGATCGACCGCCACAAGCCGGCCGAACAGGTGAAGGATGTCTTCGTCCACATCACCAAGGAGACCGACGCCGGCATCTATGTCTCCGGCGCCAAGGTGGTGGCGACGTCCTCGGCGCTGACCCACTACAATTTCCTGGCGCAGAGTTCGGCGACGGTCACCGAAGATCCGTCGCTGTCGGTCATGTTCATCGTGCCGATGAATGCGCCGGGGGTAAAGATGTTCTGCCGCGTCTCCTATGAGCAGACGGCCAACACGGCGGCGGCTCCGTTCGACTATCCGTTGTCGTCGCGCTTTGACGAGAACGATGCCATCCTGGTGCTCGACAATGTCTTCATCCCCTGGGAGGACGTGCTGGTGCTGCGCGAGGCGCAGAAAATCCTGTCCTTCCATCCGGCTTCGGGCTTCATGCATGGCTATTGCTTCCAGGGCTGCACACGCTTTGCCGTCAAGCTCGACTTCCTCGCCGGCCTGCTGGCAAAGGCGCTGCGCGCCACCGGCGGCGATGCCTTCCGCGGCAACCAGGCGGCGCTGGGCGAGGTGATCGCGCTCAGGCACATGTTCTGGAGTTTCTCCAACGCCATGGCCTACAATCCGATCCCCTGGGCGAATGGCGCTGTCCTGCCCAACCTGGAAGCAGCCCTTGCCTACCGGACTTTCATGTCGGAAGCCTATCCGCGCGTCATCGACACGGTGCGCCGGGTGATCGCTTCTGGGTTGATCTACCTGCCGTCATCAGTGCGCGACTTCAACAATCCCGAGATCGACAAATACCTCGCGCAATATGTGCGCGGTTCCAACGACATGGGCCATGTCGAGCGCATCAAGATCATGAAACTGTTGTGGGACGCGACCGGCACCGAGTTCGGCGGCCGCCACGCGCTCTACGAACTCAACTATGCCGGTGCGCCGGAAGAGGTGCGGCTGCAGGTGCTGAAGGGCGCCGAACGCGGCGGCCGGCTGAAGGCCATGGAAGAACTGGTCGATACCTGCATGGCCGACTATGACGAGAATGGCTGGACGGGAGATACCTGGCTCAATCCGCTCGCTTCATCGGCTGGGTGATGTCAGATGGCCACGCAGATTTCGAAGGCCGATTTCCGCGACGCCATGGCAAGGGTCTGCGCGCCGGTCAACATCGTCACGACAGATGGCCCGGCCGGGCGCGGCGGCTTCACCGCCACCGCCATGTGCAGTGTGTCGGACGAACCTCCGACACTGCTGGTGTGCATGAACGGACGCTCGGCGCAGGCGGCCATGTTCCTCGCCAACCGGCGCTTCTGCGTCAACGTGCTGACGCATGACCATATGCACCTGGCCGGCAAGTTCGCCGGCGCGACCAGGGACATGGAGGCACGCTATTCGGCGGCTCGCTGGCAAACGCTGGCCTCAGGCACGCCGGCGCTGTCCGATGCGATCGTCAATTTCGATTGCGAGATCGAGGATGTGCACATAGTCGGCACGCATAATGTCATGATCGGCCGCGTTATCGACGTCAGGCACGGCAGCGGCGGCTCGGCGCTGCTTTATGTCGACCGCAATTACACGCAGCCGACGCGGCTTGGCAGTTTTGGCGGCTGAGCGGGAGCAGTCAGTTCTCGCCGGCGATCAGGCTCTCCAGCAGATCGAGCAATTGCTCGAGCCTCTCATGTCCGAAGCGCTGTTCGATGTCGCGGTAGATGACGAGGCGTTCCGGCGACAAGGCATCGATAAGGGCGGAGCCCGCCGGGGCGATCGTCAGCACGACACGGCGGCCATCGCCTTCCGCCTTGTTGCGGGTGATGAATTTTCGGCCCTCGAGCGTCTTGATGATGCGTGTCAGGCTGGGCGGCAGCACCGAAGCGCGATCGGCAAGTTCCGTCGCCTCGACAGGGCCGGCCTCGCTCAGAACGCGCAGCACACGCCATTGCTGTTCGGTCACGTCATGCGCCGCCAGCATAGGGCGAAACCGCGCCATCACCACTTCGCGGGCATGGAGCAGCGCCATCGGCAGAGAACGACGGGTGTTTTCAGGCAGCAAGAAGCAGCGTCCCCAATGATGCGGGCGGTCGGCGGGACCGCACGCCAAAACCTGACCTTTCCATCCCGTATCGTCGCCTCAACTTGGATGCAAGGCTTGACTTCAGTGATGCTGCATGTAATTAACGCGTTAACTACAGCAGCGCAACAATCCGGGAGGCGAGACGCGGTGCCTCACTTTTCCATCGAGTATTCGGCCAACCTCGATGCCAAGGTCGACATGAGCGAATTGTGCGCGCTGGTGTTGCGCACCGTGCTCGGCACCGGGCTGTTTGAAACCGGCGCGGTGCGGGTGCGGGCCTTCCGTGCGGAAGCCTATGCCATCGCCGACAGCCTGCCGGAAAACGCTTTCCTCGACATGTCGTTTCGCATTGGAACCGGGCGCAGCGCCGAGGACAAGAAACGAACCGGGGAGGCGGTCTTCGCCGCGGTGAGCGAATACCTTGGCCCCCTGTTCGATACCCCGCATTTCGCTCTTTCCCTGGAGATCAGGGAGATCGACCCGGTACTGAGCTGGAAGAAAAACGCAATCCATCCGCGACTGCGCGGCAAGTGACGGAAGCTGATATGTCCGACCTCGAAGGCAATCTGAAAAAGGCCGAGGCCTATCTGGCCCGTTTCAAGCGCGACGGCGTGCTGAACCAGATCGGCGGCGAAGCGGTGCCGGCGGTGGATGGCTCGACCTTCGAGAGCATGTCGCCGGTCGATCTCAAGCCGCTGGCCAAGGTCGCGCGTGGCAGTGCCGCCGATATCGACCGCGCCGCCAAGGCGGCAAAGGCGGCGTTCCCGGCCTGGGCCGCCATGCCGGGCGACGGGCGCAAGAAGCTGCTGCACAAGATAGCCGATGCGATCGAAGCGCGCGCCGAGGAGATCGCCTTCGTCGAGTGCATGGACACCGGCCAGGCGCTGAAATTCATGGCCAAGGCCGCGCTGCGCGGCGCTGAGAATTTCCGCTTCTTCGCCGACCGCGCGCCGGAAGCGCGCGACGGCGAGACGCTGCGCACGACAGGCCAGGTCAACATCACCACGCGCGTGCCGATCGGCCCGGTCGGCATCATCACGCCGTGGAACACGCCGTTCATGCTGTCGACATGGAAGATCGCGCCGGCGCTGGCGGCAGGCTGCACCGTCGTCCACAAGCCGGCCGAATTTTCGCCGCTGACCGCTCGCATGCTGGTCGAGATCGCCGAGGAGGCCGGCCTGCCGAAAGGCGTGTGGAACCTGGTCAACGGCCTCGGCGAGCACGCCGGCAAGGCGCTGACCGAGCACCCTGACATCAAGGCGATCGGTTTTGTCGGTGAGAGCCGCACCGGCTCGATGATCATGAAACAGGGCGCCGATACGCTGAAGCGCGTGCATTTCGAACTGGGCGGGAAGAACCCGGTGATCGTCTTCGCCGACGCCGATCTCGAACGTGCGGCGGATGCGGCCGTGTTCATGATCTACTCGCTCAACGGCGAGCGCTGCACCTCATCGTCGCGGCTTCTGGTCGAAGCCTCGGTCTACGACACATTCACGGATCTGGTTGCGGAGAAGGCAAAGCGCATCAAGGTTGGCCATCCGCTCGATCCCAAAACGGTGGTTGGTCCGCTGATCCATCCGGTGCACGAGGAAAAGGTGCTTTCCTATATCGAGATCGGCAAATCGGAAGGCGCGGTGGTAGCCGCCGGCGGCGGCAAGTTCGCCGGTCCGGGCGGTGGCTGCTATGTCAGCCCAACGCTGTTTACCGGCGCCACCAACAGGATGCGCATTGCCCAGGAAGAGATTTTCGGGCCGGTGCTGACCGCCATTTCCTTCAAGGACGAGGCCGAAGCGCTGGCGCTGGCCAACGACACCCAATACGGCCTGACCGGCTATCTCTGGACGTCGGATGTTACCCGCGCCTTCCGCTTCACCGATGCGCTGGACGCCGGCATGATCTGGGTCAATTCGGAGAATGTGCGGCATTTGCCGACGCCGTTCGGCGGCGTCAAGAATTCCGGCATCGGCCGCGACGGCGGCGACCATTCCTTCGATTTCTACATGGAGACGAAGAACATCGCCTTCGCCACTTCAGCGCACACGATCCAGAAGCTCGGCGGCTGACCGGAGGACATCGCATGCCACTGCCCAAACCAAACCTCTATCCCGCCTTCAACATCGTGCGCCTCAGCCATGTCGAACTGGCGGTCACCGACCTTGCGAAATCCCGCGCCTTCTATGTCGACACGCTTGGCCTGCAGGTTACCGACGAGACATCGGACGCCATCTATCTAAGGGCCCTGGAAGAGCGCGGACACCACTGCATCGTGCTGAAGAAGGCCGGCAGCGCCGAAGCCCGCGATCTCGGCTTCAAGGTTTTTTCGGATGAGGATCTCGACAAGGCCGAGCATTTCTTCAAGGCAAAAGGCCTGCCGGTCGAGTGGGTCGAGCGACCGTACCAGTCGCGCACCTTCGGCACCCGCGACCCGCACGGCATTCCGCTCGAGTTCTTTGCCCAAATGGAAAGGCTGCCGCCGATTCATCAGAAATATGCGCTCTACAAGGGCGTGAAGCCGCTGCGCATCGACCACTTCAACTGCTTCTCGCCCAATGTCGACCAGTCCGTCGCCTTCTACAACGAGCTTGGCTTCCGCGTCACCGAATACACCGAGGATGCCAGTAGCGGAAAGCTGTGGGCGGCCTGGACGCACCGCAAGGGCGGCGTCCACGACATCGCCTTCACCAACGGTGTGGGTCCGCGCCTGCATCACGTCGCCTTCTGGGTGCCGACACCGCTCAACATCATCGACCTGCTCGATCTGATGGCGACGACGGGTTACCTCGCAAATATCGAGCGCGGCCCCGGCCGGCATGGCATTTCCAACGCCTTCTTCCTCTATGTCAGAGACCCGGACAATCACCGCATCGAGATCTACTGCTCGGACTACCAGACGGTCGATCCGGATCTGGAGCCGATCAAGTGGGACCTCAAGGACCCGCAGCGCCAGACGCTGTGGGGCGCGCCGGCGCCGAAAAGCTGGTTCGAGGAGGGCAGCACCTTTGCCGGCGCGGCCGCACGCCAACCGGATTTGACGGCGTCGCCGATCATCGCACCGTGACCACAGACGCGAACCTGACGGAGACCGGGATGACTGCACCTGGGCGGCTCGCCACCTTCACCGTCGGCGGCAAGACGCGCTATGGCGTGGTCACAGATAAGGGCGTCGTCGACCTGTCGGCGCGGCACAGCCAGTGGCCGACGCTGCGCGAAGTGATCGAGGCCGGCGTGCTACGGCGGCTGGCGGAAGAGGCCGAAGCCTACGCCGTCGATTTTCCAGTCGGCGCCATCGCTTATGAAATCCCTCTGCCGTCGCCGGAAAAGATCATCTGCGTCGGCGTCAACTACCCGGACCGCAACGAAGAGTACAAGGACGGCCAGGCCGCGCCTTCCAACCCGTCGCTGTTCATCCGCTTCCCCCGCTCCTTCGTCGGCCACGACGCGCCGCTGGTGCGGCCGCCGGAATCGCCGCAGCTGGACTATGAGGGCGAGATCGTCATCGTCATCGGCAAGGGTGGACGACGCATCGCCGAGAGGGATGCGCTTGACCATATCGCGGCACTATCCCTGTGCAACGAAGGCACCATTCGCGATTGGGTACGGCACGCCAAGTTCAACGTCACGCAGGGCAAGAATTTCGACCGCACCGGCTCGCTCGGTCCGTGGCTGGTGCCGTTCACCGACGAGGCGCAGATTGCCGACATCGCGCTGACCACCCGCGTCAATGGCGAATTGCGCCAGCAGGACCGCACCAGCCGGATGATCTTCTCGTTCCGCAAGATCATCGCCTATGTCTCCACCTTCACCACGCTGGTGCCAGGCGATATCATCGTCACCGGTACGCCGACCGGCGCCGGCGCCCGCTTCGACCCGCCGATCTGGCTGAAGCCGGGCGACGTGATCGAAGTCGAAGCCGACGGCATCGGCGTGCTCCGCAACGGGGTCGTCGACGAGGCAGCATCGTGACCCCCGAGCAAGTTGAAGATGCCGCGGCAAGGCTGTTCGAAGCCGAGCGTTCGCGCCGCCAGGTCCGTCTGCTCAGCCTCGATTTTCCCGACGCGACGATGGAGGATGCCTATCGCGTCCAGGCAGCGCTGGTGAAACGCAAGACCGATGCCGGGCTGACCCCGAAGGGCTGGAAGATCGGCCTGACATCGAAGGCGATGCAATATGCGCTCGCCATCGACACGCCGGATTCGGGCGTGCTGTTCGACGACATGTTCTTCAACGACGGCGCGACGATACCCGTCGGCCGCTTCATCCAGCCGCGCGTCGAGGCCGAGATAGCCTTCGTCCTGAAGGCGCCGCTGAAGGGTCCAGGCGTGACCATCTTCGACGTGCTCAACGCCACCGATTATATCACGCCGGCGCTCGAAATCCTCGACACGCGCATCGAACGCGTCAATGCCGAGACAAAGAAGGCGCGCACTTTCTTCGATACGATTTCCGACAACGCCGCCAATGCCGGCATTGTCATCGGCGGCCGGCCGCAACGACCCGATGAAGCCGATATGCGCTGGATCGGCGCCATCGTCTCGCGCAATGCGGAGGTCGAGGAGACCGGGCTTGGCGCCGGCGTGCTCAACCATCCCGCGATGGGCATTGCCTGGCTGGCGGACAGGCTCGCCCGCCACGGCATGTCCATCGCGGCCGGCGAGGTGGTGCTGTCCGGATCGTTCGTGCGCCCGGTCGAGGCGCGGCCCGGCGATACGATCGTCGCCGACTTCGGCAATTCGGGAACGGTCAGCATCCATTTCGCCAAGAGCTGATGGCTCTCATCGGCTCGTCAGTTGGGCTGTTCGCCGCGCAAGTAGTCAATCACCACATCGGCTGCGATGGTCGACATGCGCAGGCCGACATCCCTGGTGATGTCGCCTTCGACGCGGCTTTGCACCCAGCCAAGAAACGCGAAGGCACGCAAGGCGGCGAATAGAGGCAATGCGGCGATGTCCTGCGGGGTCAGCGCACGCTCTTGCTGGTAGCCGCCAAGCAAAGCGGTTTCGATCAGCGGGTAGATCGCCTCCTCGCGGTTCTGGTAGAGGGCGACGGCAAGGTCGTACATGTGCCAGCCATGGCCGCAATCGTCGAAGTCGATGATGCGTACGGCACGGTCATGGATGAGCACGTTTTCGCGCACCAGATCGGCGTGGATGATGCCGAAATTGCGCGCGCTGCGCTCATGTTCCGACAGCGCCTTCACTGCCTTCTCGCGCGCCTGCAGGACCAGCGCGCGGCGAGGACCATCGAGAAAGGGCGAGGTCTCGAACCGGCCCCAGACCGGGTTCGCACCGAAGAAGCCGTCGAAGTCCCAGGCATGGCGGGCGAAGCCCGCGGGCGGCGTCCAGTTGGCAGTGACATTGTGCATATGGGCGATGGTCCGCCCGATCGCCGTGAAGATCTGGACCGACTGGTCGGGCGTGTAGACCAGTGGCACGCCGCGTGCGCCCACGGCGCGGCCCTCCAGCCAGCTCAGGCAATCGGCCTGCCGGGGCTGCGCCGAGGTGGCCGTGCTGACAAGCACGAACGGATCGCCGGCCTGTGTTGCGACGCAAGACGGCGTGGCGACGCCGGCGGATTGCAGGAAGCCCATCCATTGCAGTTCCGAACGCAGCGCGGCGTCCGTGTGGTAGCCGAGCCGGTGGATGCGCATGGCTGCCGGCTGGCCATCCGGCAGCCGCACGCGGAAGACGGCGTTCTCGCGGTGCTTCAGAAGTTCCGGCTCAAAATTGCGGACGCCCCAATGTTCGAGCGCACGCCTGGCAAGCTCCGTGACATCGGCGGCCGTTTCGGGCTCGGATTGGGTGGAAACAGAATTCACGCCGGCACTCCGCCGACTTGGCCCAGCACCTCGTCCAGCAGGCCGATCAGGAACTCGGCATTGTCGCGCGAGAACGGCATGGGCGGGCGGATCTTGAGCACATTGCCGTGGATGCCGGTCTTGCCCATCAGCACGCCGCGATGGCGCATGCGATTGGCGACCTGCTCGGCAATGTCGGGCGCCGGTTCGCGCGTGTCGCGGTCGTGGACCAGCTCGGCGCCGAAGAACAGTCCGGCCCCCCTGACCTCGCCGATGCACTCATGCCGATCGGCCAGCGGGCGCAGCAGGCCAAGCGCATAGGCGCCGACGTCTTGCGCGTTGGCGACAAGGTTTTCCTGTTCGATGACGTCGAGGACGGCATTGGCGACTGCGCAGGAGACCGGGTTGCCGCCAAAGGTGTTGAAGTAGCGGAAAGCGTCGCGGAAGGTCGCCAGTATCTCCTTGGTGGTGACCACGGCCGCGATCGGATGGCCATTGCCCATCGGCTTGCCCATGGTGACGATGTCGGGGACGAAGCCGGCGCGCTGATGGCCCCAGAAATGGCTGCCGGTGCGGCCGAAGCCGGGCTGCACTTCGTCGGCGATGACCAGACCACCGGCTTCGCGCACGGCCCCCAAGGCGTCGTCGAAAAATCCGGTGGGCAGAGCCGGGAAACCTTCATTGGCGAGCAGCGGACACAAGATGATGCCAGACAGGCCAATGCCATCCTGTGCCAGCGAGGCGATCGCTTGACGCACGGCGTCGCCAAAGGCCTTGCCATTGGCCATCGCATCGGGATGGCGATAGCTGTCGGGGGCCGGCACCAGCCTGACATGGGGGGCGCGGCCGCGGATCGGAGGCATGCGCGTGCTGAGCTGCGAAACCGCCGCCGTGTTGCCATGATAGGTGGCGTCGGTGGCGATGATGCCCATATTGCCGGAGGCGGCCTGCGCCATGCGCAGCGCTATGTCGTTGGCCTCGCTGCCGGTACAGGTCAGGATTGCGGTGGCGAGGCTTGCATCGAAGGTCGCCGTCAGCCGCTCGACATAGTCGAGAATTGCGGTATGCAGATAGCGTGTGTGGGTGTTGAGCAGGCTTGCCTGACGGCACAAGGCCTCGACCACATGCGGGTGGCAATGGCCGACATGGGCGACGTTGTTGTAGGCATCGAGATACTTGCGGCCGTCGGCATCGTAGAGCCAGACGCCTTCGCCGCGCACCAGGTGCACGGGCTCGTCGTAGAACAATTGCGATTTCGCGCCGAGCAGGCGGGCACGCCGCTTGACGAGCGCTTCCTCGCTCGGGTTCTTCTCAGATTGGGTCATTGCGTACCAAACTCCATTGCGTCAGCGGGTCCATCAGGCCCTCGACAGACCTGCATCGATGGCCTCGCCGATCTTTGCCACGTCGGCGGCGCCGATGATCAGCGGCGGCGACAGGATGATGTTGTTGCCGGACACGCGCAGCATGACGCCGGCGTCATAAGTGGCTTCCGAAACCACGGCCATGGTCTTCTTGTCCACCGGCTTTTTCGTCGTGCGATCGGAGACCAGCTCTAGCGCAGCCATCAGGCCCTTGTACCTGATGTCGCCGACGATCGCGTGCTTGGCTTTTAGCCCCTCCAGCGTCGCCGCCAGCTCGATGCCGCGCGCGGCTGCATTCTCGTCCAGGCGAAGCCGTTTGGTCTCGGCAAGTGCAGCCAGCCCTGNCAGACGTGTGCTCTTCCGATCTTAGCCCGAGGTGATCGCCTTGGCGATGGTCATGAAATCCGGCTTCACGCCGGATAGCCGCGAACCCGACCAGGCGCCGGTGCGACCGAAGCCCGTGACCACCTCGTCGGCGATCAGCAGGATTTCGTGGCGGTCGCATATCTCGCGGACCAGCGGCATGAAGCTGTCATGCGGAACGATGACGCCTCCGGCGCCGAGAACCGGCTCCATGATGAAGGCGGCAATGGTGTCGCCGCCCTGGAAGGCGATCTCGTCCTCCAGCGCTTTGGCGCACAGTTTGGCCAGCCGCGCCGGATCGGTCTCGTCGAACGGATTGCGGAAGGTCCAGGGTGCGGGAATGTGGAAGACGCCGGGCATAAGCGGCTCATAGTTGCGGCGGAAATTGGCGTTGCCGTTGACCGACGCGCCGCCGAAATGTGTGCCGTGATAGCCCTTCTTCAGGGCAAGGAATTTTGTCCGGTCGCCCTGGCCGCGGATCTTCCAGTATTGGCGGGCGAGCCGCAGTGCGGTTTCGACCGAATCCGAGCCGCCCGAGGTGAAGAAGGTCCGCACCATGCCTTCCGGTTCGAACCATTCGCTGAGTTCGTAAGCGAGCTCGATCGACGGGCCGGTCGACGTGCCGCGAAACCCGGAATAGTAGGGCAGGGCGCTGAGCTGGTCGGCGATGGCCTTCTTGATGGGGTCGCAGGAGTAGCCGAGATTGACGTTCCACAGGCCGCCAACCGCATCGAGCACGGTGTTGCCGTCGATGTCTGTGACCATCACGCCTTCGCCTTTCATGATCACCTTTGGCGGGTTGGCCCGCATCTCGGCCGGGTGTGCCATCGGATGCCAGATCGGCTTGGCGTTTTTCTCGGTGAGGAAATTGATGTCGCGCATCGCAAGGCTCCGCAAATGTCTCAGGAGATGAGGTCGAAATGGCCGAGGGCCTCGGCATAGGAAAGTGCCGGCCGCGCGACGTCGAAATGAACCGTGCGCATGCCGGCGGCACGGCCGCCATCGACATTGCGCTGCTGGTCGTCAACGAACACACAGGCGCGGGCAGGCAGGCCAAGCGCCTCGGTCACCAAGGCATAGGCGCGCGGATCGGGCTTGAGGATGCGGGTATAGGTGGCGTCGACGATGGTGTCGAACAGCTTGAGCAGCGGCAGCCGCTGACGGAAGCCGGCGCCATAGAACAGATCTAGCTCGTTGGACAGGATCGCCAGGCGAAATCCCGCCGCATGCACGGTCCGGATGGCGCGGACGGCTTCGGGCCGCACGATCTTTTCCGGCTCGGCTCCGCGTGCGCGCTGGACGAATGTCTCCATCGCCTGCCAGTCCTCGCCGACGAGCCGGCCGACTTCGCTGGTGCGGGTGCGCCAATAATCGCGCTCGCTGATCTCGTCGGCCTGCATTGAGCGCCACAGCGGATCTGAATCCGGGTCGAACGGCCCGTACCATTGCAGCGTTCCCGGCGCGAGGCCGAGCGCCTGTTCGGTCAAGGCATGGGTCTCGAAAAGGGTCCGGGTGACGACGCCGCCGAAATCGAGGACGAGCGCCTGGGCAGGAACAGCGCTCACGCAGCCACTCCCTTGGCCGGCATGCCGCGCGGGATGATGCCTTCCTCGACCCAGCGGTCGAAGATTTCGAGCGCCTTGCCGACGAACTCGTCGCTGTTGATGTGGGCGTCGATCTCGTGGAACTCGACGCCGGCGGGAATGGCCTTGCGCATCTCATCGGTGAACGCCGCGAGGGCTTCGGGTTCGTACAGCGGCTCGCCCTGCGCATCCCATTCCTGGATGCCGCCGGAGGGCAGGATGAAAGCGGAGCGCCCCTTCGACGCACCGAGCTTGGCGGCGATGGTCCTGGCGACTTCACGGCGGTCGGCGGCATCGACGGTGATCGAGCCGATCAACCTGTTATGAGCATGGAATGGCCGTTGCGCGAACTTTGTCGGCAGCGCCTGCCAGGTCGGCAAATCGACCATGTCTACGGCGCCAGGGGCTGCGATCTGCGGAATGCCGCGGGCGCCGGCATTCTCGAGCCGGTCGGCGCCGGAGCTGACGACCGAGCCGGCAAGATGATTGGTGATCTCCTGCAGGCTGAAGTCGAACACCGCGCAGAAATGGTCCTGGCTGGCGATCGATTCGAAGGCCCGGCCGCCCATCCCGGTGGTGTGAAAGACCGCGACATCATAGCCGCGCTGCTCCAACGCCGGCTTCAGCGTCTTCATATAGCGCAGGCAACTGCTGCCCAGAGAAGTCATGCCGATGGTCGGCCCGACCGCCGTGGCGGAAGCACGGGATGCAAGCACGATCCTCGCCGCACCGACGACCGCGCCGCAGGCCTGGGAAAGGACCAGCTTGCAGATGGTGTTGAGGCCGTAGAGCCCGCCTGCCCACAGGATCATCATCAGGTCGGGCGCGACACGCTCGGGCGGAATGAGGTGCGAGTAGGCGATGGTCGAGACGACGAATTTCGGCACGCCGAGCGGCAGGCACAGCGCGACATCGAGCGCCAAATCGGTTCCCATCGAACCACCGATGGCGATGAAGGCGTCGATCTCGCCGCGCTGATGAAGCTGGCGCACCAGCTGAACGGCGCCGACGGCCATCAATGTCATGGCGGTGTTTTCATCGCCGCTCGAGACGATTTCGGCCATCGTCACGCCAGCGGCCCGCGCAACGGCATGCTTGTCGTGATCGGGACTATAGGCGGGGTCGCCCAGCACGCTGACATCCATCATCACGGCGCGGCCACCCGATGCCTCGATGCACGCTTTCATGAACAGCAGTTCGTCGGTCTTGGTGTCGCCCGTGCCGATGACCAGGATGCGGGGCGTTGCCATACTTACAGACATCAGGCCTGCCTCCTCAGGGTTTGCAGGTTTTCGCCATTGAGGCGCATCGAAATCTCCCGTGCCGCGGTCACAACCGCAAGCCCTCGTTCCACGATCGCAGCCGGTGTCGTCCTGGCCTTCGGGGCTGCCACCGCAATTGTCCCCAGCGCAAGTCCGTCGGCGGCGCGGATTGCAGCCGCGACGCCGATCACGCCGTCCTCATGGCCCTGGTCGCAGATCGAATAGCCGCGGTCGCGCGCCTCGCCGATCGACTTTGAAATGGCGGCCGGCTCGACGAGGGTATGATCGGTGAAGGCCTCAAGCGAACCTGTCAGGCATGCTTTCACGGTCGCGTTGTCGGCGAAGGCGAGATAGGCGATGCCGGAGGCGGTGGAATGCAGCGGCAGAAGCTGGCCGACATCGATGTTCACCCGGTTTGCCCAACTTGAATGCTCGACATGGACGGTGATCAGCCTGTCGACGCCGAATTCCGACAGATGCACCGTCTCGGTTGTCGAACCCGCCAAATCCTGCGCCACGGGAATTGCCGTTTGCAGGAACGGGAAGCAGGCTTCGCGGATACGCGCCAGCCGCGACAGGCCGGCGCCGAGGCGATAGTGCCGCGTGCCGGCATCCTGCTCGACGAAGCCATGGCCGCCCAGCGCCANGACGTGTGCTCTTCCGATCTGAAATCGCCTTGCCGACCGTACCCATCCAGCCTCCCGCTCGGATAGAAACTTAATGTGTGAATTAACTTGACAGGCATCCGCATTCTTTGCAAGTCTATATTCAAAATAAGGGTTCAAATAATGAACCGATGGCATTCAGGGAGCAGGCCGAGCGGCCGCGAACCCACGGGTTCGTAAAACTGGAGGGACAAATGTCAGCAGTTTCGGAACAGGCGCCCGCCAACAGGCTGCGCAAGAACAGTCTTGGCGTCGGCGCTATCACCTTCATGGTGATTTCGGCGGCGGCGCCGCTCACCGCGGTCGCCGGCGGCACGCCGCTCGGCATGCTTATGGGCAATGGGGCGGGCTTTGCCGGAACCTATCTTATCGTGACCGTGTTGCTGCTGCTGTTTGCGGTCGGCTACGTCGCCATGTCGCGCCATGTCGGCAATGCCGGCGCCTTCTATGCCTATGCCGCGCGCGGGCTCGGCGGTTTTGCCGGCGGCGCAACCGCAATCATCGCGATCCTGTCCTACAACGCCATGCAGATCGGGGTCATGGGCCTGCTGGGGGCCGCGACCGCCGGCCTGTTCGCCGGCTGGGGCATCGACCTGCCCTGGTGGGTGTGGAGCTTCATCGCCGTTGCCATCGTCGCGGTGTTGGGCTACCGCCAGGTCGACCTCTCGGCCAAGATCCTGACGGTGCTGGTGCTGTGCGAATACATCGTGGTGCTGGTGTTAGACCTCGCCATCCTCAAGACCGGTGGCGACAGCGGCCTCTCGGCGGCGCCGTTCAGCTGGAGCCAGATCGTCAGCGGCTCGCCCGCCATCGCCATCCTGTTCTGTTTCGCCGCCTTCATCGGTTTCGAGGCGACGACGATCTACGCCGAGGAAGCCCGCGACCCCAAGGTGACCATTCCGCGCGCCACCTATTTCTCCGTGCTGCTGATCGGCGTCTTCTACATGGTCACGGCCTGGCTGATGGCGGTCGGCGCCGGCGTCGACAAATTGTTGCCGGCACTGCAGGCGCTTCAGGATCCGACGACTTTCCTGTTCGGCCTGTCCGACCGCTACGCCGGAACCATGCTGTCGCACGCCATGGGCATCCTGTTCGTGTCGAGCCTGTTTGCCGGCGTGCTGGCGTTCCACAACGCGGTTGCCCGCTACATCTACGTCTCGGGCCGCGAGAAGCTGTTGCCTGAAGCGATCGGCGTGACGCATTCAGTGCACCAGAGCCCGCATGTCGCTTCCGTCATCCAGAGCGTGTTGGCAGCGATCGTCATCGGACTGTTCGCGATACTCGGCCTCGATCCGGTTCTGGCGCTGTTTTCCTGGCTGACCAATGTCGCGACGCTGGGAGTCATCGTCATGATGGCGGTGGCCTCGCTCGCCGTGGTGATGTACTTCCGCGCCAACCCGTCGACGCAGGAGAATGCGCTGAAGACCACCATCCTGCCTGGGCTGGCCTTCATCGCTTTCGTCGTCATCATCTACCTGATCGTCATTAATTTCGGTGGCCTGTCGGGCGCCAGCGGCTTCCTCGGCGCGTTGCTGCCGGGGTTGGTGCTGATTGCCGCGGTGGTCGGCCTGCTGCTTGCCGGTGCGTTGAAGAGCCGGGATCCGGTTGCCTTCGAAAATCTCGGCGTGCCGCTGAAGGACTAGGACAAAGGACAAGGGGGTAGCGCGTTCGGCGCCGCCCCTTTCCATCGCAAGGGAGTAACGGCGTTGAGCTTTGCCGAGAGCATCACCGTTGAGGCGCTGGAAGCCGATCCGTATCCGATCTATGCGAAACTGCGGCGCAGCGCGCCTGTCGCTTTCGTGCCGGCGGTCAATCTCTGGTTCGTCACCCGCTGGAAGGACGTCGAGACCGTCGCAAAGTCACCCGACATCTTCTCCGCCGTCGTCGGTACGTCTCCGGTCGAACGCTCGTTCGGCAAGCCGACCATCCTGACCACCGACGGCGAAACGCATAGACAGCTGCGCCAAGGCGTCGATCCGAAATACCGGCCGCGCACCGTCGCCGCCTATGCCGGCGATCTCGTACGGTCGATTGCCGAACCTTTTCTCGACCGGATCGCCGAACAAGGCTCCGCCGAGCTGATGGCGGATTATTTCGAGCCGGTGTCGACGCTCAGCCTGGCGCGCTCGCTTGGCCTTGCCGACATCGACATGCCGACGCTGCGCCGCTGGTTCTATGGCCTTGCGCAGGGCGCCATCAATTTCGAGAACGACCCGAAGCGGCAAGAGATCGCCGACGCGATCAGCGCCGAGGTCGGCGCAGCCATCCGGCCGACTCTGGATAGACTTGCGCGCGCCCCCGACGGCTCGGCGCTGTCGCATATGCTGCATGACGGCATGCCGGAAGGCACGACGCGGCCGATCGATTTCTTGATGCCGAGCATCAAGGTCATTCTGCTTGGCGGCATGCAGGAGCCCGGACATGGTGCCGGTTCGATCCTCGCCGGCCTGCTTGCGCATCCCGAACAATTGCGGCAGGTGCTCGCCGATCCCGAGACCTTTGTGCCCAGGGCTGTCGATGAAGGCTTGCGCTGGGTGGTGCCGATCGGCACCCAGACGCGGCAGACGACGCGGGCGGTCGAGCTTGGCGGCGTAACGATCCCTGCCGGCGCCGCGGTCGCTGCACTTGTCTCCTCGGCAAGCCGCGACGAGAGCCGCTTTGCCGATCCAGACCGCTTCGACATCAACCGCAGGGAAGGCAATCATGCCGCCTTCGGCTTTGGTCATCATTTCTGTTCGGGCCGGTTTTTCGCGCGCGAGCAGATGTGCCTTGCATTAAGGCTGCTGCTCCTGCGCTTCCCCGATCTCAGCCTGGTGCCGGGCAAGGTGCCGGTGTTTCGCGGCTGGGAATTCCGCGCGCCAACCACGCTGTATGTTTCCCTGGGAGTCCGCCACCAATGATCAGCCAGAATGCCATCGACGCGCTGCGCAAGACGGAGATCGGCGAGCGGGGCTTGTTTATCGATGGCGTACAGGCCGCAGCGACGAGCGGCGCGACGCTGGCGGTGATTTCGCCGATCGACGGCCGCGCTTTTGCCAGCATCGCCGACGGCAATGCCGCCGACATCGATCGCGCGGTCCGATCGGCGCGAAAAGCATTCGAGAAGGGTTTATGGTCGCGCGCCGCCCCTGCCTTTCGCAAGAAGGTGCTGACGAAATTTGCCGAACTGATCGAAAAACATGTCGATGAGCTGGCGGTGCTTGGCGTGCGCGACAACGGCACCGAGATCGGCATGGCCTACAAGGCCGAGCCGCTGTCGGCGGCCGGCACCATCCGCTACTACGCCGAGGCGATCGACAAGGTCTATGGCGAGATCGCGCCGACGGCCGACAATGTGCTCGGGCTGATCCACAGGGAGCCACTCGGTGTCGTCGGCGTCATCGTGCCGTGGAACTTCCCGCTGATGATCGGCGCCTGGAAGATTGCGCCCGCACTGGCCACCGGCAACAGCGTCGTCGTCAAGCCGCCGGAGATCGCCTCGCTGACCTTGCTGCGGCTGGCCGAACTCGCAAGCGAGGCTGGACTTCCCGAAGGCGTGTTCAACGTCGTTACCGGGCATGGTGCTGTCGCCGGCGAAGCGCTTGGCCTCCACATGGATGTCGACGCCATCGCCTTTACCGGATCGGGGCCGGTCGGCCGGCGGCTGCTCGAATACTCCGCCCGTTCCAATTTGAAGCGGGTCTTCCTCGAGCTTGGCGGCAAGTCGCCCAACATCGTCTTTGCCGACGCTCCGGACCTGAAGCAGGCGGCGGTCGTCTCGGCCAACGGAATCTTTCGCAATTCAGGCCAGGTCTGCGTTGCCGGCTCGCGTCTGCTCGTCCAGTCGTCGGTCTATGATCGTTTCATGGACGAACTTGTCTCGGCAACCACGCTGCTGAAGGTCGGCGACCCGCTCGATCTCGCCAGCGATGTCGGTGCGGTATCGAGCGCCGAACAGCTGGACAAGAATCTCGGCTTCGTCGCCATGGCGCAAGCCGAAGGCGCCCGTCTCGTCGCCGGCGGCAAACGGATACTGACCGAGACCGGCGGCAGCTACATGGCGCCGACGATCTTCGAGAACGTGACGCAAGAGATGCAGCTGGCGCGCGAAGAGGTGTTCGGACCTGTGCTCGGCGTGATGCGTTTCGAGACCGAGGAGGAGGCGGTGCATCTCGCCAACTCCACCGTCTACGGACTTGCCTCGGCGGTGTGGACCGCCAATCTTTCCACGGCCCATCGCATGGTGCGCGCCATCAACGCCGGTGTCGTCCACGTCAACACCTATGGCGGAGCCGATATCACCGTGCCGCTTGGCGGCGTCAAGCAGTCCGGCTTCGGTCGCGACAAGTCGCTGCATGCGCTGGAAAAATATATCGACCTCAAGACCGCATGGATTGCGCTCTGAGCCTCGCGGAAAGGCCAGCGTATCTGCTCTTTTCGTCAAGCTTGGCCTCAGGAACGCCACGCTGGTGCTGGTTGGCGGCGATCGCGCCACCGCTATCGGCAGTTCCGACTAGCGTGGTGTCGTGGGTCCAGGCCTCGCGCGGAAAGCCGTGTTGCGACCGGCCGGTATCACGGCGTCCTACTCCGTTGTGCTCGCTTTTTTTCTGCGCCGATTGGTGTGCGACTGGGCGACGGCCATTCGTAATTCGGGTGTGATCTCCAAAGGCGCATTCTCTGTCCCATGCGGGTCTTGCAGCCCCTGGACGTGGACGGTCGGGAATGGGAGTTCGATGCCCTGCTCCTTGAAGGCCTGGCGGAGGCGCAAAAAGAACCTGCCTTTCATGCTGAAGGCGCCTCCAGGTCTGGTCGTAACCTTGACCCTCAAGACGATGCCGTACTCGCCGAACTCCTGCACGCCCTGCATCTTGATCGGTTCGATCACCCAGTGTTTGAACTCCGGATCTTCGGCCAGTTCCAGGCCAATTCGCTTGATCAGTTTGCGAGCAAAGTCGATATCGGTGTCATAGCCAACGGTGATGTTGAATTTGTCGGTGACCCAGTCACGGCTCTGGTTCTGCACGGCGCCGAGTTCACCGAAAGGTATCGTGAACAGCGGACCACGATGGTGGCGCAGCTTCACCGAGCGCAGCGAAAAGCTCTCCACCGTACCCCTGTAGCTGCCCGATGAAATGTATTCGCTGACACGGAAAGCATCGTCGAGCAGATAAAACACGCCAGAGATCACGTCCTTGACGATGGTTTGCGCGCCAAAACCCACGGCGACGCCGACGACGCCGGCGCCGGCGATCAGCGGGCCGATCTGGATGCCGATCGAAGCGAGCATCATCAGCACCGCCATCACGATGATCACCGCGAGCAGAATGTTCTGGATGATCGGCAACAGCGTGTGCAGCCGCGCCTGATGCGGATCGAGGGTGAGGATGTCTTCTTCGCTCACCACCGCTTGCGGTATCGCGACGCCCAGCTTTCGTTCGATCAAGGCTTTGATGATCGACCAGCCGAAATCGGCAGCAAGGGCAATGACCACGACGTTGATCAAGCCGCGCAATATGAGCATGGTGGTCGTATCGCTGCCGCGCATGGATTGCATGTCCAGGCCCAGTACGCGTGCGAGAAGGTAAGCCGCCGCGAGGATGAAAATCATCCGGATACCGCGATCGATGACAGCGATCGTCACCGCCGGGATCGTCGGCCGGCCGGCATCTTCCGAACCGGGCCGCAGGACGAAATTAACCCCGCGCTCTGTCAGCACAATTGCCAAAGGCAGGAAGAATGCGGTGAAGGTAAACCAGAAGAATGTGTAGAGGCCGGCAATGCGTTCGAGGAACAGAACGACGAAATAAGCCGTCAACAACCATGTCACTGCCGTGTGACCGCTGTGGCGCGCGCCGTCTCGCTGCGTTCTTGGCCGACGCCAAATGGCCAGCAGGAAGAGCAACAGCAGGATGAAATCGGCGCCCACCGACAGGACCATCATTCCGTCCTGGTCTATGCCGAGACCCGGCAAGAGGACAAACGCGGCGGCGAAGAAGGCGAAAACGCCGACGATCCGGGGCAGCCAATAAGCCCAATGGTCAGCAGCTCCGTTGGTGATCGGCAGGGCACGAACCTCGATGGCGTGCTCGACCTCCATGAAAGAAGGGACGAGCGTGGCCATCACGTATAGGCGCACAGCCCACGTAAAGACCGCAGCCATCAGAAATGTCAGCACAATCTCGCGGATGAGCGCTGGCCAGTCGAACAGCATGAACGCACCGGCGCTGCCCAGCGCGAACGAGCCGATCATCATGCTGGAATAAAGCGTGCGGCCGCCGATCTTCTTGGCCCGCCCGATGGGCGTATCTCTGGGTTGCGCGATGATCCAAAGACGAAATGGACGGGTGAGCTTGTATATTGCCCAGGTGAGCGCCAGGCCGGCAGCGATAAAGATCGCAATCAGCACCAATATGCTGACGGGGCCCTTGCTGGACATATCGTCCATGGTATTGGCCCGGACGCGCGCGAACTGGTCCGGCAGCGAAGGCAAGGTTCGCACGATCTTTTCGATGTGATGCTTGATCCGATCGAGCGTCGAGGATGCCATAGTATTCATCTGGCCCGGTGCGGCCACGGCGTCGGCCGGCGGAGCGCTAGTCTCGGCAGGCGCTTCCGTCGATCCTGCGCCCTGATTTCGTTGCTCGGCCACCCAGGCCTTCACCGACGGATCGTCGAGAAGCTCGAACAGCTGTTTGACCTTGTCGGGCGTGACGGCGGCCGGTGCCTGGGCCTGTGCCGGACCAGCCAGCAGGAGGGCGATGCCAAGGACGAGCGGCCCGGCTATCAGGACGAACATCGCCGTCAGGTTCCCGGGACGCCGTGCTGGGCGCGCCGGCTCCCTGGCCCCCAATCGTCGTTTCATGAGCAGCATCGTGCGGTAACCTTCCGGTCAGATCGGCGAGCAAGGACAGCCATGTCCGTCGTTGCCCCCACCTTTAACAAGCCGATGTTGCGGTGCAAGTCTCATCGCACCTAGACCGTTGGGTAGGGCACCAGGCGACCGGCAAGGCTGTCATCACCAGTGCCAGCGTTGCGCTGCATTCCTTGTCCCGACCACCTAGACCGGGTCATTGTCGGTCGTCGGTTGCTCCGCGGCGGGAGCCTGTTACCATGCCGCATTGCACAATTTTGCGACCTTGCCCACAATGCGCGCATGGTCCGCAGCTCACTCGCCGTCCTGGTCATCGACGAAAACCGTATCCGCGCCGCGATCATCGAGGCAGGTTTGCGCGAGGCCGGCCATGAGCGGGTCACCGTCATCCACGACGTGACCGGCATTGCGCGGCGGATCGCCGAGATCGAGCCGGACGTCATCGTCATCGACCTGGAAAACCCGAACCGCGACATGCTGGAAAACATGTTCCAGCTGTCGCGTGCGGTGAAGCGGCCGATCGCCATGTTCGTCGACCGATCGGACCAGGCATCGATCGAAGCGGCGGTCGATGCCGGCGTTTCGGCCTATGTCGTCGACGGCCTCAGGCAAGAGCGCGTCAAGCCAATTCTGGACATGGCGGTCAGCCGCTTCAACGCTTTCTCGCGCATGGCGCGCGAGCTGGAAGAGGTTCGAGGCGAGCTTGAGAGCCGCAAGGTGATCGACCGTGCCAAGGGCATCCTGATGAAGTCGCGCGGCCTGACCGAAGAGGCCGCCTACACGCTGCTGCGCAAGACGGCGATGAACCAGAACCGCAAGATCGGCGACATTGCCCAGAGCCTGGTGACTGCCGCCGGGCTGCTCGGGCCGTCGGAGGACGAATGAGCATGAGCGCCGAGCACCAGATCACCGCCGGCTTCATGCCGCTCTTCGACAGTGCCGTGCTGGTTGCGGCGGGTGAGCTTGGATTTGCCGCACGCGAGGGCATCGATCTCACACTGCACCGCGAGACCTCCTGGGCCAACATCCGCGACCGCATCGCCATCGGCCATTTCCACCTGGCGCACATGCTGGGGCCGATGCCGCTCGCCTGCAATCTCGGGCTGACGCCGCTTGCTTCCGAGACCATCGTGCCGTTTTCGCTCGGGCTTGGCGGCAATTGCGTCACCATCTCCAACGCAGTCTGGGAAGGCATGGCGGCACACGGCGCCATACCCGATCTCGAGCCCGCGCGCGCGGGCGCAGCCCTTCGTGCCTTCATTCGCGACGGCGCCGGGGCTGGCGGCGATCCGCTGCGCTTTGCCGTGGTGCACCCGCATTCGGGGCATAATTACGAACTGCGCTACTGGCTTGCCGGGTGCGGCATCGATCCGGAGCGCGAGATCGAGATCGTCATCGTGCCGCCGCCCTTCATGGCCGATGCGCTGGCCGCCGGGCGGATCGACGGCTACTGCGTCGGCGAGCCCTGGAACAGCGCCTCGGTCGCTGCCGGCACCGGCCATATCGTAACCGTCAAGGCGCTGCTGTGGCGCAACAGTCCGGAGAAGGTGATCGGCGTGCGCAAGGCCTGGTCGCAGGAGAACCCGGTCGCGCTGGCAGCATTGCTGCGCGCGCTGCATCATTCGGCGCGCTGGTGCCAGGACCGGGGCAACCACGCCGAACTGGCTGGTGTGATGGCTCAAGCTGGCTTCCTCGGCCTGCCACCAGCTGTCCAGATGCCGATCCTGACCGGCCATCTTGAACTGGGCGGCGGCGCCGAACTGGATGTCGACGACTTCTTCCTGCCCTTCGACAAGGCGGCGAACTTTCCGTGGAAGAGCCATGCGCTGTGGTTCTATACGCAGATGGTGCGCTGGGGGCATGTCGAGCACACGCCGGAAAACCTCGCTATCGCCCGTGACTGCTACCGTCCGGACCTCTACCGCTCGGCGCTAAAGCCGCTTGGCGTTGCACTTCCCGGCGCCAATGCGAAGGTCGAGGGCGCGCTTAAGGTCGCCACGGCTGTCGGTGCGACCGGGGCAGGCTTGGTGCTTGGGCCGGACGGCTTCTTCGGCGGTCAGACCTTCGACCCCGACGAGATCGACGGCTATATAGCGCGCCAGAAAGCCGCTCGCGCGGAAGCCTGATCATTCTCGCGCCATTCTTGTGCATTGCACAAAAAATGTGCGTGCGATTGCTGTAATGAACAATCTTTGACCTGCTTGCGATGTCGCCTCGCGTGCCGGCGTCTGGCGCATAATGTTGATTTCATTTAGGTTTTTCGTTTCACTCAGAACTGGCACGGTTCCTGCTTTGAATTAGCCAGGCCCTTCGCGGGTCACGGAACAGGCGTCCAATGGCGGGCGCCACAGGCAAAGCTGCCGCTCAGGTCAACGACGCGATCCCGGATGTACGGACGCGCGAGGCCTGGACGGCGGCTTTTTTGTTTTGGCCACTCGACGAAGCCCTCGCGTTCAACCGGAGATCACGATGAAAGAAAAAATAGGGAAATGGATCGGGACGGGAACATCGCTCAAGGATGTGACGCGCCGCGATTTTCTTGTCAGCAGCGCCATGACGGCCGGCCTGTTCGTGGCGGCCCGCAAGCTCTTCCCCTCGGGCGCCTATGCCGCCACGACCGCTCCGGAGGTCACCGGCGCCAAGCTCGGCTTCATCGCGCTGACCGACGCGGCGCCGCTGATGATCGCCAAGGAGAAGGGGCTGTTCGCCAAGTTCGGCATGCCCGACGTCGAGGTGCTCAAGCAGGCCTCCTGGGGCGCGACGCGCGACAATCTGATGCTCGGCGGCGAAGCCAACGGCATCGACGGCGCTCACATCCTGACGCCGCTGCCCTATCTCATGCACACCGGCAAGGTGACGCAGAACAACCAGCCGATGCCGATGGCTATCGTGGCGCGGCTCAACTACGACTGCCAGGGCATTTCGGTTGCGCAGGAATACGCCGGCACCGGTGTCGGCCTCGACGCCTCCAAGCTGAAGGACGCCTTCGCCGCCAAGAAGGCGGCAGGCAAGGAAATCAAGGCCGCCATGACGTTCCCGGGCGGCACGCATGATTTGTGGCTGCGCTATTGGCTGGCCGCCGGCGGCATCGATCCCGACAAGGACGTCTCGACCATCGTCGTGCCGCCGCCGCAGATGGTCGCCAACATGAAAGTCGGCAACATGGACGTGTTCTGCGTTGGCGAACCGTGGAACGAACAGCTCGTCCACCAGGGCGTTGGTTTCACCGCCGCCACCACCGGCGAACTGTGGAAGGGTCATCCCGAAAAGGCGCTCGGCCTCCGCGCCGAATTCATCGACAAATACCCGAACGCCACCAAGGCGATCGTGATGGCCGTCATGGAGGCCCAGCAATGGTGTGAGGCCACGGAGAACAAGGACGAGATGGCCGCCATCATCGGCAAGCGGCAATGGATGAACGTGCCTGTCGCCGACATTATCGGCCGCCTCAAGGGCGACATCAACTACGGCAATGGCCGCGTGGCCACCGGCACTGACCTCTACATGAAATTCTGGAAGGGTGGCGTCTCCTATCCCTACAAGAGCCACGACAGCTGGTTCCTCGCCGAAAACATCCGTTGGGGAAAATTCGCGCCGACCACCGACATCAAGACGCTGGTCGATCAGGTCAATCGCGAGGATATCTGGCGCGAGGCGGCGAAGGATCTCGGCGTTGCCGCAGCCGATGTTCCGGCCTCGTCGTCGCGCGGCGTCGAGACCTTCTTCGACGGCAAGATTTTCGACCCGGCCAACCCGTCGGCCTATCTCGACAGCCTGAAGATCAAGGCATCGGCTTGACCAGCGCAAACGGCGCGTTCCGCCGTTTGTCGCCCCAGCGCAACGGCGCTTCGCCGTTGTCGCCCGCATCGACCCCGGAGTTATTGTCAGACATGTCCATCCAAGCCATTGAGGAAACCACGGTGAAGGCGTTCCCCGCGAAGCCTGCCGCGGTCATCGCTTTCACCGCCAAAGCGCGGCGCCGCTTCGACCCGATCGCGATCGCCGGCAGGCTGGCCACCGCCCTGGTGCCGCCGGTCATCGTTATCGCCTTCATGCTGGTCGTGTGGCAGATCGCCTGCTCGTCGCCGACCGCCAGCCTACCGCCGCCCAGCCAGGTGTGGAACGAGGCCTATGACCTGATCGCGCATCCGTTCTTCAACAACGGCCCGCAGGATATCGGCCTTGCGTGGCGGGTGCTGATCTCTCTGCAGCGCGTCGCCATCGGCTTCGGCCTGGCGGCGATCGTCGGCGTCGCGCTCGGCGCCCTGGTCGGCCAGTCGATCTGGGCCATGCGTGGCCTCGATCCGGTGTTCCAGATACTGCGCACCGTGCCGCCGCTGGCCTGGTTGCCGCTGTCGCTGGCTGCTTTCCGCGATTCCAGCCCGTCGGCGCTGTTCGTTATCTTCATCACCTCGATCTGGCCGATCATCATCAACACCGCCGTCGGCGTGCGAAACATTCCGGAAGACTACCGCAACGTCTCACGCATCTTGCGGCTCAACCAGTTCGAATTCTTCGTCAAGATCATGGTTCCGGCCGCCGCACCCTACATCTTCACCGGCCTCAGAATCGGCATCGGCCTGTCCTGGCTCGCCATCGTCGCCGCCGAAATGCTGACCGGCGGCGTCGGCATCGGCTTCTTCATCTGGGACGCCTGGAACTCGTCGCGGCTGCCCGACATCATCGTCGCGCTCGCCTATATCGGCGTCACCGGTTTCTGCCTCGACCGCCTGGTCGCTGCGGTCGGCGCTTTCGTCACCCGCGGCACAACGGCAAAGTGAGGAGAGGGCGATGACGGCCTATCTGAAGCTCGACCATATCGACAAATCCTTTGCCCGCGGCGGTCAGGTCAGCGAGGTGCTCAAGGACATCAGGCTGACCATCGACAAGGGCGAATTCGTCTCCATCATCGGCCATTCCGGCTGTGGCAAGTCGACCTTGCTCAATCTGATCGCCGGGCTGACCAAGGTTTCCGCCGGCGCCGTGCTGCTTGAAAACAAGGAGGTCGACAGCCCCGGACCCGAGCGCGCCGTGGTGTTCCAGAACCACAGCCTGCTGCCATGGCTCACCGTCTACGAAAACATCAGCCTGGCGGTGTCGAAAGTCTTTGGTCGTTCCAAGAGCAGGACCGAACGGCATGACTGGATCATGCGCAATCTTGATCTCGTGCAGATGGCCCATGCCAAGGACAAGCGGCCGGCCGAAATATCGGGCGGCATGAAGCAGCGCGTCGGCATTGCCCGGGCGCTTGCCATGGAGCCGAAGATCCTGTTGCTCGACGAGCCGTTCGGTGCACTCGACGCGCTGACGCGCGCCCATCTTCAGGACGCGGTCATGGACATCCATTCCAGGCTCGGCTCGACGACGATCATGATCACCCACGATGTCGACGAGGCGGTATTGTTGTCCGATCGCATCGTCATGATGACCAACGGTCCGGCGGCTACCATCGGCGAGGTGCTTGCGGTGCCGCTGGCACGGCCGCGTCGCCGCGTCGAACTCTCTTCCGACCGCACCTTTTTGCGCTGCCGCGAAGCGGTGCTGAAGTTCCTCTATGAACGTCATCGCTTCGTCGAAGCCGCGGAGTAACGCCATGACCGAAAAGCTCGTCATCATCGGCAACGGCATGGCCCCTGGGCGCATGCTGGAGCATCTGCTCGAACAGGCGCCGGGCCGCTACACCGTGACCATCTTCAACGCCGAGCCGCGGGTGAACTACGACCGCATCATGCTGTCGCCGGTTCTCTCCGGCGAAAAGGCCTATGAGGAAATCATCATCCACGGCGACGGCTGGTACATCGCCAACAACATCACCCTCTACAAGGGTCACAAGATCGTCGCCATCGACCGGGCGGCCAAGACCGTCACCTCCGACCACGGCGTCACCGAGCCTTACGACAAGCTCGTCATCGCCACCGGATCAGTGCCTTTCATCATTCCGGTGCCCGGTCACGATCTGCCGGGCGTGCTGACCTATCGCGACCTCGACGATGTTCAGGCCATGATGCTTGCCGCCCAGTCGCGCGCCAAGGCCGTGGTCATCGGCGGCGGCCTGCTCGGGCTGGAGGCGGCAGCAGGTTTGAACGCCCAAGGCATGGACGTCACCGTGCTGCATGTCATGCCGACATTGATGGAGCGTCAGCTCGATCCAGCCGCCGGCTATCTCCTGCAGCGCGCGGTGGAACAGCGCGGCATCAAGGTCATCACCAAGGCCAACACCCAGGCGATCACCGGCAACGGCAAGGTCGGGCAGGTGGAGCTTGCCGACGGCACCATCATCCCGGCAACGCTGGTGGTGATGGCGGTCGGCATCCGGCCGAATGCGGCGCTGGCCAAGGAGGCCGGCATAGCCGTCAATCGTGGTATTGTCGTCGATGCCGGCATGCGCAGCAACGACCCCGACGTCTACGCGCTCGGCGAATGCGCCGAGGTCAACGGCCAGGTCTACGGGCTGGTCGCGCCGCTCTACGAGATGGCGCGCGTTGCCGCGAACCAGTTGGCCGGCAACGAGGCAGCGGCCTTCGTCCACATGGACACGCCGACCAAGCTCAAGGTCACCGGCATCGACCTGTTCTCGCTTGGCGACTTCGCCGAAGGCGAGGACCGCCAGGAGATCGTGCTGCGCGATGCCGCCGCCGGCGTCTACAAGCGCCTTGTGCTCAAGGACGACCGCATCATCGGCACCGTGCTTTATGGCGAGACGGCGGATGGGGCCTGGTTCAACGATCTCAAGAAGAAGCAGACCGACATATCGGAGATGCGCGACACGCTCATCTTCGGCCAGTCCTACCAGGGGGGTGCCCCGCTGGACCCTATGGCGGCCGTTGCAGCCTTGCCGGATGATGCGGAAATCTGCGGCTGCAACGGCGTTTGCAAGGGAAAGATCACTGGCGCGATCACGGCCAAGGGCCTGGCTTCGCTCGACGACGTGCGCGCCCACACCAAGGCATCGGCTTCCTGCGGTTCGTGCACCGGGCTGGTCGAGAAGCTGATGGTGCTGACCATCGGCGACAAATACAACCCGGCCGCCGTGCAACCCATGTGCGGCTGCACCACGCTCGGCCATGACGAGGTGCGCCGGCTGATCATCGCCAAGAGCCTGAAGACCATTCCCGCCGTCATGCAGGAGCTGGAATGGACGACCTCCTGCGGCTGCGCAAAATGTCGGCCGGCGCTCAACTACTACCTCGTCTGCGACTGGCCGAACGATTACGCCGACGACTATCAGTCGCGCTTCATCAACGAACGCGTCCACGCCAACATCCAGAAGGACGGCACCTATTCGGTGGTGCCGCGCATGTGGGGCGGCGTCACCAACGCCGCCGAACTGCGCGCCATCGCCGACGTCGTCGATAAGTTCGAGATACCGATGGTCAAGGTCACCGGCGGCCAGCGCATCGACATGCTGGGCATCCGCAAGGAGGATCTGCCGGCGGTGTGGGCCGATCTCGGCCAGGCCGGCTTCGTCTCAGGCCATGCTTACGCCAAGGGCCTGCGCACGGTGAAGACCTGTGTCGGCTCCGACTGGTGCCGCTTCGGCACGCAGGATTCGACCGGCCTCGGCATTCGCATCGAGAAATTCATGTGGGGCTCGTGGACCCCGGCCAAGGTCAAAATGGCGGTGTCGGGCTGTCCGCGCAACTGCGCCGAGGCGACCTGCAAGGATGTCGGCGTGATCTGTGTCGACAGTGGCTACGAGATCCATTTCGCCGGCGCCGCCGGCCTCGACATCAAGGGCACCGAAGTGCTTGGCCTGGTCAAGACCGAGGACGAGGCGCTGGAGCATATCGTGGCGCTGACGCAGATGTATCGCGAGCAGGGCCGCTATCTCGAGCGCATCTACAAATGGGCCAAGCGCATCGGCATCCCCGAGATCAAGCGCCAGATCATGGACGACGGTGCAAAGCGCAAGGCCTATTACGAGCGCTTCGTCTTCAGCCAGAAATTCGCCCAGGTCGACCCGTGGTCGGAACGCGTCTCCGGCAAGGACAAGCACGAGTTCCGGCCAATGGCTTCTGTCGGGTTTGCGCAGGCGGCGGAGTGATCAAAATGGACTGGATATCGATCGGCTCACTCTCCGACATCCCGCGGCGTGGCGCGCGCTGCGTCGACACACCCGAGGGTAAGATCGCCGTCTTCCGCACGCAGGACGATCAGGTCTACGCCATCGACGATCATTGCCCGCACAGAGGTGGGCCGCTGAGCCAAGGCATCGTCCACGGCACCGCCGTCACCTGTCCCTTGCACAATTGGGTCATCTCGCTGGAGACGGGCAAGGCGCTCGGCGCCGACGAGGGCGCCGTGCGCACCATTCCTGTGCGGATCGAGGGCGAGCTCCTGTTCATTGCGCTGAAAGCGCTGGCCAGCCGCGCGGCCTGAAGCATGGAACTGGGCGAAGCGCGCGAGGTGAGGACCACCTGCCCCTATTGCGGGGTGGGTTGCGGCGTGCTGGCGAAAGTCGCCGCGAACGGTGAAGTCAGCGTCCGCGGCGACCCCGACCATCCAGCGAACTTCGGCCGGCTCTGCTCCAAGGGCTCGGCCCTGGCCGAAACCATCGACCTCGACGGCAGGCTGCTCTACCCCGAAGTCCACGGTCGCCGTGCCGGCTGGGACGAGGCGCTCGACCGCGTCGCTTCGACCTTTTCGCAAACCATCGCCGAGCACGGTCCTGACTCCGTCGCCTTCTATGTCTCCGGCCAGTTGCTGACCGAAGACTACTATGTCGCCAACAAGCTGATGAAGGGCTTCATCGGCTCGGCCAACATCGACACCAATTCGCGGCTATGCATGGCCTCCTCGGTTGCCGGCCACCGCCGCGCCTTCGGCTCCGACACCGTGCCCGGCACCTACGAGGATCTCGAGCTCGCCGACCTGATCGTGCTGGTCGGCTCCAATCTCGCCTGGTGCCATCCCGTGCTCTTCCAGCGCATCGCGGCGGCCCGGGAAAAACGACCGGAGATGAAGGTCGTGCTGGTCGACCCGCGCCGCACCATGACCGCTGATATCGCCGACATTCACCTGGCGATCGCGCCGGATGGCGACGTTGCTTTGTTCACCGGCCTGCTCGCCTGGCTCGGCCGGCACAACGCACTCGACCGTGGCTATGTGACCGCACACACGACCGGCTTCGGCCAAGCTCTCTTCGCCGCATCGGCGCTCGACCTTGCCGGCATCGCCGCCGCCACCGGCCTGAGCGAGGACGAGCTCACCCGCTTCTACAACCTGTTCGCCGCGACTGCGAAAACCGTCACGGTCTACAGCCAGGGAGTGAACCAGTCGTCTTCGGGCACTGACAAGGTCAACGCCATCATCAACTGCCATCTCGCCACCGGCCGCATCGGCAAACCTGGGGCAGGACCGTTTTCAGTGACCGGCCAGCCCAACGCCATGGGCGGCCGCGAGGTCGGCGGCATGGCCAATATGCTGGCCGCCCATATGGAGATCGAAAACCCCGAGCACCGTGACCGCGTGCAGCGTTTCTGGAATGCGCCGGCCGTCGCCCCAAAGCCCGGTCTGAAGGCGGTCGAGATGTTTCAGGCGATCGCCGCCGGCCGCATCAAGGCATTGTGGATCATGGCCACCAACCCGGTCGATTCGATGCCGGACGCCGATGCCGTCGAGGCAGCGATCAAGGCTTGCCCGTTCGTCGTGGTGTCGGACGTGCTGGCGAGCACGGACACCGTGCGCCACGCCCATGTGCGGCTGCCCGCCGCCGCATGGGGCGAGAAGGACGGCACCGTGACCAATTCAGAGCGCCGCATCTCGCGCCAGCGCAGCTTTCTTGCTGTGCCCGGTGAGGCGCGGCCGGATTGGTTGATCGTCGCCGAGGTGGGCAAGCGGATGGGGTTTGACGAGGCGTTTTCCTATTCGTCGCCAGCGGAAATCTTCGCCGGACACGCCGCGCTGTCCGGGTTCGAGAATGACGGCGCACGGGATTTCGATATTGGTGGTTATGCTGGTGTTGATAAGGAGGCCTATGCAGCGCTTGAGCCTTTCCAATGGCCGGCGCCGAGCCCAGCCATCCCCCTCTGGCCTGCCGGCCATCTCCCCCGCAAGGGGGGAGATCAGCCGTCGCCTCGGCCTTCGCCAATTACCAACGATGCAGAAGATATGCCGGCGTCAAAGCTGCCAATCTCCCCCCTTGCGGGGGAGATGTCCGGCAGGACAGAGGGGGGTGTTCAAGCGGGACTTGACCCTTCCAACACCCGCTTCTTCGCCAACGGCAATTTCTACAATCCCGACCGCAAGGCCCGCTTCATCGCCATTCGTCCCATCGTCGAGACACGCACCAGCCCGGACTATCCGCTGATCCTCAACACCGGCCGCGTTCGCGACCATTGGCACACAATGACCCGCACCGGCAAAAGCCCACGTCTCTCCCAGCACATGGCCGAGCCCTTCGTCGAGATCCACCCGGCGGATGCCACGCATCACGGCATTGGCGACGCCGACATCGTGCGCGTCTCCAGCCCGCGCGGCGATGTGCTGGTGCGCGCGCTGGTGACGGCACGCCAGCGCCAGGGCAGCGTGTTTGCGCCGATGCACTGGACTGACCAGTTTTCGGCAAAAGGCCGGCTCGACACGCTGACCGCGCCTCTGACCGATCCGGTTTCCGGTCAGCCTGCGCTGAAACATGTCGGCGCCCGCATCGAGAAGTTCGCCGCGAGAGCGTTCGGCTTCGCCGTGGTGCGCCGCAAGCCGGTGGCGGTCGCAGCAGATTACTGGGCCGTGGCCAAATGCAAGGGCGGCTGGCGGGTGGAGCTTGCCTTTGCTGACGACGACATCGACTGGGCTGGTTTTGCTGGTTCGCTTTTCGATGTTCCCGTAGCCGATACGCTCGCTTATCACGACCGCGATACCGGCCAGCATCGTATTGCTGCCTTCGACGACCAGCACCTCGCCGGGGCTTTGTTTATCGCGTCGGGACCGGTGGCGGTTTCGCGGGGTTGGGCGGCACAGCAACTCCAGGAGGTTCACACCAGCCAGCGCGAACGCTTCAGGATCGTCGCCGGTCGCGCCGGCGCCGATCGGCCCGATGCGGGCGCGACCGTCTGCTCCTGTTTCAGCGTCGGGGTCAACCAGATCGCGG
Source organism: Mesorhizobium sp. LNJC405B00 (assembly GCF_000502615.1). Classification (NCBI taxonomy): domain Bacteria; kingdom Pseudomonadati; phylum Pseudomonadota; class Alphaproteobacteria; order Hyphomicrobiales; family Phyllobacteriaceae; genus Mesorhizobium; species Mesorhizobium sp. LNJC405B00. The sequence continues at coordinate 334,389 of NZ_AYWC01000003.1, forward strand.
CGGCAGTGGCAGCCGGGTGCGCGACAGTCGAAGCCATAGGCGGCGCCCTGAAGGCCGGCACCAATTGCGGCTCCTGCCGGTCCGAGATCCGGGCGGTCATCCAGGCAAATCGGGTTCAGGCTGCGGAGTAGATGCGGCTGGATGGGGAGGGGATCTGACTATATCCTCTTGGGCCACCACGTCATCGATTGCGGAAGGTGTGGCGGTCCTTTTCGGGTCGCTGTGAGCGCGCCGGCAGGAGGATCACCTGGCTTGGCTGTCTAATCCAGCCGGTCGCGCAGGATGCTCCAGGGGAGCAGCATATTCGGTGCATAGCGCACGAGGTTGTGCAGCGGGATCGGCGCTGGCGGTGCGAAGGGGAGCGGCAGATATCGGGCGTCCGTTCCGCTCGCCCAGTCCGCCAGCACTTTGCCCATTACCGTGGTCATGGCGATGCCGCGGCCGTTGCAGGCGAAGCCGGCGATCAGGCCCGGGCCGAGGTCGATGAGGCGCGGCAGGAAATCCGGCACCACCGCCGCCACGCCTGTCCAGCAGTAGGCAAGCGGCGGCAGGTCAGGCAAACCGAGATGCCTGGCGAGCCGTCGCCAGATCGTTTGCGGCATGCGCGTCTCAGCGCCGGCTCCGACGACATGCATGCCGCCGCTGATCAGCCGGTTCTGGCCATCGAAGCGGCACGTGAACAGGTTGCGCCTGGTGTCGCCGACGCCCTGGCCGCCGGGCAGCAGGCGCGCGCGTATGGCCCGCGACAGCGGCGCAGTGGCGATCTGGAAGACTTTCAGCGGGATATAGGTCCGCGCCAGTGTCCGGTTCAGTGCCCCGCCATAGGCGTTGGTGGCGATCACCACCTTGCCCGCACGCACGGCGCCGGATGCGGTCGTCAAGGTCCAGCCATCCGCAGCGCGGTCGATCGAAGCGACGCGCGTCTGCTCGAAGATCCGCGCGCCGGCTTTTTCGGCGGCATCGGCCAGGCCGCGCGCATACTCGACCGGATTGAGGACGCCGCCCGAGTTATCCATCCAACCGCCGGCGTAGCCGCCGATACCGGTGAGCGTCGTGACCGCCTTGGCATCGAGCGTTACGGTCGGCCTGCCCCGCGCCGCCCATTGCTCGGCGCGCGATCGCGTCTTTTCCAGCGCGGCGGACGAATGCGCCGGCTGGATCCAACCATTCTGCACAGCGTCGCATTCGATGCCGTGCCTCTTGATCAGGCCGAAGACGAGATCAGCGCTGCCGGCGGCGAAGTCAACCAGGCGCCCGCCGCGCTCGGGTCCGAGTTCGGTGATGATGTCGTCTGGATCCCGCTTGGCGAAGTTCGGAACGACGAAGCCGGCATTCCGGCCGGTCGCACCCCAAGCGATGAATTCGGCTTCGAGGACCGCGACCGAAAGCCCTTTCTCAGAGGCATGCAATGCCGTCGACAGGCCGGAAAAGCCGCCGCCAACGATCGCGAGATCGACGTCGAGTCCGCCTTGCAGCGCGCCCCGGTCGCGGCGGTTGCGGCTGACGGCATGCCAGAGCGAAACGCCATACGCTTGCTGCCGGATCATGGCATTCATGATCCGGCCTCGTTCTCGTTGGCCGCCGCCTTTGTCTGTGTGCCGGGCTTCGGTCGGCGCGGCCGGTCGCCGAACAATCCGTTAGGCCGGATCAGCAGGATGACGCAGAGCATGACGCCGATGGCGACGATCTGCAGTGAGGCCGCGCGTGCCTGCTGCTCGGGCGCAAACAGCACGCTGGTCAGCGTGCCCGACCCCGCCCATATCGCCCAGACCAGGATGCTGCCGGCAACGGCGCCGGCATTGCTGCCCGAGCCGCCGACGATCAGCATCACCCAGACCTGGAAGGTCAGGATCGGCTGATAGTTATCGGGCGCGATGAAGCCGGTGAAATGCGCCTGCAAAGCGCCGGCCAGCGCCATGATGGCGCCGCCGACGGCGAAGGCCTGGACGCGGTAGAAGCGCGCGCTCTTGCCCAGCGAAATCGCCGCTCGCTCGTCCTCGCGCAGCGCCTTGAGCACGCGGCCCCAGGGGCTGCGCGACAGGTGCTCCAGAGCGAGATAGGCGATCAGCGTCACAGCCGAAACGACGGCGAGGTTCGACAGGTTGAACAGCAGCGGCGTTTCGGCAAGGCCGCCGAACGGGCGCGGGATGAAACCGATGCCGAACGGGCCGCCGGTGAGTTTCTGCGCGTTGAGCGCGACCAGCTGCACGACGACGGCGACGCCGAAGGTGGTGATCGCCAGGTAGTCGGATCGCAGACGCAGCGTGGCCATGCCGGTAAGTGCTGCGGCGATACCGCCGACGACCATGGCGCCCGCCCAGCCGACCAGGATCGGCAGACCGAAGCCGCCGAAGCGCGCGGCATCGTCCGGGGTCGTCAGCAGCGCCGATGTATAGGCGCCGATGGCGACGAATCCGGCAAGGCCGACATTGAAAAGGCCAGTCAGCCCCCACTGCAGATTGAGCCCCAGTGTGACCAGCGAAAAGATCAGTGCGGTGGTCAGGAAGAAGGCGCCGTAGCCGAGCAGGTCCATCAGCGTTCCCTCACACCAAACAGGCCGATCGGCCGAACGAACAGCACCGCCATCAGGATGATGAAGGAGATTGCGGCGCGCCATTCGGCGCCGATCAGCTGCACCGCACCGGCTTCGGCAAGACCGATGATCAAGCCGCCGAGCACAGCGCCCGGAATGCTGCCGATGCCGCCGAGGATGGCTGCTGCAAACATCGGCAGCAGCATGTCGAAGCCCATGAACGGGCGGATCTGCACCAGAATGCCGATCATCACGCCGGCCACGCAGGCCAGCGCCCCGCCGATGATCCAGGTGACACGCACAACGGAGGCAACGTCGATACCGACGATGCGGGCCAGCGCTGCATTCTGGCTCAGCGCCTGCATGGAGCGGCCGGTCTGCGTGCGTGTCATCAACAGATGCACGCCGAGCACCAGCACGGCGGTCAGCAGCAGAAGCGCGATCTGATCGGGCGTGATGCGGATGCCGAAGCCGACCGGCATGGCGATCTGGATCGCGCGGCTGAAATAGGTCGGCCGTGAGCTGAAGGTGAATTCGAGCAGGCTGCGCAGCGCCATCGAGGCGCCGAAGCTCGCCATCACCACGATGATGGCTTGCCCCTGCGAGCGAAGCCGCGAAAACAGCACCTTGTCGAGCAACAGCGCCAGCAGGGCAGTGAAAATCATGCCGACAACCAGCGCAACCAGCAGCGACCAGCCGAAGGACAGCGGTCCAATGGGCTCCACCTTGCCGAACATCGCGCCGATGGTGCTGACGACGGCGAGCGTCGCATAGGTGCCCCAGGCCATGAAGTCGCCATGGGCGAAGTTCGAGAAGCGCAGGATCGAATAGGTGAGCGTCACGCCAATGGCGCCGAGGCCGATCATCGAACCGGTCAGCAACCCATCGACGACAAATTGCAGGCTCATGCCGCGCCTCCCTTGCCGGCGTGAGGGCGTTGGCCGAGATAGAGTTCGGCGACGACAGGATCGTTCCACAATTCGGACGCCACACCCTCGTGCCGGTCCTTGCCTTCGACCAGCACATAGGCGCGGTCGCCGATGGCCAGCGCTGCCTTGGCGTTCTGTTCGACCAGCAGGATGGTGACGCCGGACCTGCGGATGCCGGCCAGCATCTCGAACACCATCGATACGAATTTCGGCGAGAGGCCGGCCGATGGCTCGTCGAGCAGCAGCACCTTGGGATGGACGATCAGCGCACGTGCGACGGCGAGCATCTGCCGCTGTCCGCCCGACAGATTGCCGGCGGCGGTGCGGCGCTGGCGGACGAGGTCGGGGAAGGCCGCATACATTTCCTCGATGCGGGCAGGGATTTCGCGTCGCTCGAGGATGCCGCAGGCGACCTTCAGATTGTCCTCGACCGACATCAGCGGGAAGATGTTCTCCGTCTGCGGTACGAAGGCCAGGCCGAGCCGAACCATGGTGTGCGCGGGAGCGGCGGTGATGTCCTTGCCGTCCAGAAATACGGTGCCGCCGGTGATCGGGACAAGGCCGGCGATCGCCTTGATGAAGCTCGACTTGCCGGCGCCGTTGGGACCGAGCACGACGACGATCTCGCCCTTGCCGACGGTGATCGAGGCGCCGCGCACGATCGGCACGCCAAGCTCATAGCCGGCCTCGAGATTGCGGACGTTGAGGACAGTTTCGCTCATGCCGCACCTCCGAGATAGGCCTCGATGACGCGCGGGTCGCGGGCGACCTCTTCCGCAGTGCCTTCGCTGAGCAACTGGCCGCTCGCCATGACCAGCACGCGGTGGCAGAGCCGCGTCACCATGTCGATATTGTGCTCGATCAGCAGAAAGGTGATGCCGCGCGCGTTGATGTCGCGGATGCGGTCGATGATGATCTCGAGCAGCGTTGCGTTGACGCCGGCCGCCGGCTCGTCGAGCAGGATGATCGCCGGATCGGCCATCATGACGCGGGCGAGTTCGAGCAGCTTGCGTTGGCCCCCGGAAAGCACGCGCGCCGGTTCGTGCGCCAGCCGAGCGAGCGAGACGAGCTCCAGCAGCTCGAGTGCCTTTGCCCTGGCTGCTCTTTCCTGTGCCGCCACTCGCCACGGCGTGACGAAGTTGGCGAGCAATTTTTCGCCGGCTTGGCCCTGCGCCGCCAGCATGATGTTTTCGATCAGCGTCAGATTGGGCAGGGGGCGCGGGATCTGGAAGGTGCGGCCAAGACCACGGCCGATACGCAGATGAGCGGCTTCGCCGGAGACGCGCGTGCCATTGAGCAGGATATCGCCGCTGGTTGGCAATATGCTGCCCGCCAACAGATCGAACATCGTCGTCTTGCCGGCGCCATTCGGCCCGATCAGGCCGAGGATTTCGCCCGCTTTGACATCAAACGAGACATCGTTGACGGCGACAAGGCCGCCAAAACGCCTGACGACGTTTCGTGCCGTCAGAACTGGCGCACGGGTCTCCTGCCGTTGGCGCTCCGCTGCATCGCTCATCAAACCCTCTGGCCGAAGACGATCGTTGTCGCCTCCTGATTTTTGATTTGTGATCACACTTGCGTTGATCACGCTATTCGGCTTTAATTTCATTCGCAAGCCGAAAACGGGGCAAATGCCGGTAATGCAGAAGGCTGCCATCGACAAGAACAACGGGACGATCGCAGCCCAGCTTACGCCGGTCGGCCGCGAGACGGTGCAGGATCGCGTCTATTCCGAGTTGCGCCGTGCTCTGATCGGTGGCCTTTTCGAGCCAAACCAGGTGCTGACTATCCGCGGTCTCGCCGATGCGCTGGTCACCTCGACCATGCCGGTACGCGAAGCGCTTGGACGGCTGATCACGGAAAAGGCGCTGGAGGCGCTGCCCAACCGCTCGGTGCGCGTGCCGCCGATCACGCTGGAGCGCATCGACGACCTCCTGCGCGCCCGCTCACTCATCGAAGGCGAAGCGATCGCGCTTGCCGCCACGCGTATGAGCCCGCGCCAGATCGCTTCGATCGAAGCCATGCTGGGCGAGTGGGACGAGATGCGGGCCCTGAAGCACAAGAAGGATATCGACCGCGAAGCGACGCTCAACCAGAGCTTCCATTTTGAGATCTACCGCTGCTGCGGCTCGGCTGTGCTGATCCCGATGATCGAAAGCCTCTGGCTTCAATCGGGACCCTGCATCCGCGTCGCCATCTATGCCTTCTCCGAGGCCGGGGAGGTCGATACCGCGCACTATCACCGCGGCATTGTCGCGGCACTTGCCAAACAGGATGCGCTAGCGGCGCGCGAGGCGCTGGTAGCCGACATCAGCCGCCCCTTCGCCTTCCTGCGCGACAAACTTCAATCGGCGAAGGACTGACATGCCCAAGCCCGCCATCGGCATCACAGAACCACGCTCGAAGCTTTCCGTGACGGCGCTGCTATTGCCCGAAAAGGCGCCGGAGAATGCCGCCTTCCTGCTGGCTTATCTGGCGCAGCCACGCATCATCCCAGGCATCCATGCGATGTGGACAGGACCGGAAATCTCGTGCCCGGTTCCGTCAGCCGATCTCCACGGCCAGGCCTATGCCCAGTCTTTGCCACCGGAGAATGCAACGCTGACGCCGCAGCCCGGCGATATCGTGCTGTCCTATGTGCCGCCACGCGTGTGGGGCGGCAATCCCAATGCCATCTTCGATATCGGCCTGTACTACGGGCAGGGGGCGCGGCTGCTGTTCCCGATCGGCTGGCTGGCCGGCAGCGTGGTCGCGCAAGTGCTTGCCGGAGAGCGCGATCAGTTTGCCGCCGCCTGCGGCGTCATCCGCCGCAACGGCGCCTGTGACATCACCTTCAGCCTGGTGGAGGCCTGAATGGCCGACGACAGTTTCGAACTCTTCGATCTGCGCGTCGAAGCGGTCATCCCCGAGGGCAAGCCGGTCTATTGCGGCGCCAGGGCCGGCGACTATTTCGAACTCAAGGGCGAAATGCTGTCGCTGCCGGCGGGGCAGGGTTTTTCGATTTACTCGATCTCCGCCGTGTTGCCGCTCCTGGCGGCAAAGCAGCGCCCGACGCATGCAAATGACTGGATGACCTCGGATGCCGAGATCGCCTGTCCCGATCCCAATTGCGCCAGCCGGCTGCGGATCGTCAGGCTGGCCAAGCGGCGGTTCAGCCATGCCCAAACCACGGCTGTGCCGCTGCCGAAGGAGACCGACAAAAGATGAGCGCCAGGACCGTCGAACTCAGCCCCGGCTATACGATCTCGCGCGTCATCCGCGGCGGCTGGCAGCTGGCCGGCGGCCATGGCGCTATCGACCGCAGGCAGGCCGTGACCGACCTCATCGCCACCTTCGATGCCGGCATCTGGACCTATGATTGCGCCGACATCTACACCGGCGTCGAGGAACTGATCGGCGCCGCGCGCCTGCGGCTGGCCGGCGAGCGCGGTCTCGATGTTGCGGCCAGGATGAAGGTGCACACCAAGCTGGTGCCGGACCTCGAACGACTGGCAAGCATCAGCCGCGACTACATCAGGGGCATCGTCAATCAGTCGCTTCGCAGGCTGAAGACGGAGCGGATCGATCTTGTGCAGTTTCACTGGTGGGATTATGACCAGCCTCGTTACGTCGAGGCGATGGGTTGGCTCGACGAGCTTCGGCTGGAAGGCAAGGTGCGCAATCTCGGCACCACCAATTTCGATACGCCGAGGCTAGCCGAAATCCTCTCCGCGGGCATCCCGCTGGTCAGCCAGCAACTGCAATATTCAGTGCTCGACCAGCGGCCGGCAAACAGCCTTGCGGACCTTGCCGCTAAGAACGGTGTCCGCTTCCTCTGCTACGGCTCGGTGGCGGGCGGCTTCCTCAGCGACAAATGGCTTGGCGTGGCCGAACCCTCCACGCCGCTCGAAAACCGCTCGCTGGTCAAATACAAGCTGATCATCGACGACTTCGGCGGCTGGGAGCTGTTCCAGTCCCTGCTCAAGGCGCTGAAAGCGGTCGGCGATCGCCACGGCGTCGACATCGCCACCATCGCCTCGGCATGGGTGCTCGAGCAGCCGCAGGTCGCGGCCGTCATTGTGGGTGCGCGCAACCAGGCACATGCGCTGGCCAATACGAAAATCATGGACGTCGCGCTCGACGCCGACGATCGCGCGCGGATTGCTGCCGCCATCGCACAAGGCACCGGCCTCGCGGGCGATGTCTACGCGCTGGAGCGCGACCGTCATGGCCGCCACGGCTCGATCATGCATTACAACCTCAATGCGGGGAAGAAATGAGCGGAGAGCCTTCCCTTTTTTCGCGTGCCAGCGCTGAAATCATCGACCTGCATCGCTTCTTCGTCGACTGGTTTGTCGCCGCGCGAGCCGACGCTGTGGAGTTCGGCCGCTTCGAGGCTGTCATGGGCGAAGGCCTCACCATGGTGGCGCCGAATGGCCAGATCCTCGATCGCGACGCGGTCGTAGATCATGTCCGGACAAGCCGCGCCACTTGCGACGACGGTTTTGCCATATCGATCGAGGACATCAGGCCGGGTTGGCAGGACGCGGACACGATCGTCATCTTCTACATCGAGGCGCAACTGCGCGCCGGCAAACACAGTCGCCGGCAGTCCAGTGCGGTCTTCACCACCAGTTCATCGGCACCAAACGGCGTCGAATGGCGGCATCTGCATGAGACCTGGCTGCAGGCGCCGGAAGGCTGAACAGGCAAAAGTTCAAACAAGAAAAGGGGAACGGCAATGAAGAAGACGATACTTCAAATCACCACAGCACTGGCTCTCGTGACGATGGCCGGCGCCGCACACGCAGCGGACTGCAAGATCACCGTCGGCCTGGTCATGGAGCTCACCGGTCCGGCCGGCGAATACGGCCAGGCCGGCGCGAAGTCCGTCGAAATGGCCTTCCGCGACATCAATGAAGCCGGTGGCGTACGCGGCTGCGATCTCGCAACCGACACGCGCGACAGCCAGAGCCAGGGCAATATCGCGGTCGATGCCGCGACCCAGCTGGTGCAGGTCAAGAAGGTGCCGGTGATCATCGGCGGCATCATCTCCTCGGTGTCGATCCCGATTTTGACCTCGGTCACCGGGCCGGCCAAGATCGTGCAGGTGTCGCCGGCTTCGTCCTCGCCGACGCTGACCGCCCTTGGCCGCGACGGCAAGACCAACGGCATCTTCTTCCGCACCATCACGTCGGATGCGCTGCAAGGCGTGGCCGCCGCCAAATACGCCATCGACAAGGGCTTCAAGAAACTGTCGATCATCCATGTCAACAACGACTTCGGCGTCAACATGGTGGCCGAATTCTCGCGTGCCTACAAAGCGCTCGGCGGCACCATCGTCTCCGACACGCCCTATAATGAAAAGCAGTCGAGCTATGCTTCGGAAGTGACGGCGGCGATGGGAGGCGAGCCGGACGGACTCTACCTCGTCAGCACGCCGGTCGACGGCGCAACGGTCGCCCGCACCTGGATATCGCAGGGCGGCGTGCAGAAATTCCTGCTCAATGACGGCATGAACAGCCCGGACTTCATCGAATCCGTCGGCGCCGATTATCTGAAGGATGCCTATGGTACCTCTTCCGGCACCAGCCCGACGGCATCCACCGACTATTTCCTGAAAAACTACAAGGAGTTTTCGGGCATCGAACCGTCGAACCCGGCAGCCGACCGTTCCTATGATGCCGGCGCCATTGTCGGTCTCGCCATTGCCATTGCCGGTTCCGAGGATCCAGCCAAGATCAAGGATGCCATGTACAAGGCGGTCGATCCTGCCGGCACACCGATCTATGCCGGCAAGGACGAGTTCGCCAAGGCGCTCGGCCTGATCAAGGACGGCAAGCCGATCCGCTATGAAGGCGTCATCGGTCCGGTCAGCTTCGACAAATATGGCGACATCACCGGTCCGTTCCGGCTGTGGAAGATCGTCGACGGCAAGGTGACGACCGACGGTGAAATGACAACCGACGACGTCAACGCGCTGCAGGCGAAATTGCAGTAGGCGCCGGTACATTGTCCGGCGCGATCTCCGTTCGATCTCTGGGAGATCGACGCCGGACAAGCAGTCCAACATCGGCGCTAGTTACGCGGTCAAGCGCGAAATCAGCCGGGTCAATATAACGACAGGCGGCTGGCCGGGCATGAAGACCTGCGGATTGGAGAGGGCGCCGACGATATGACCCACATAGTCTGATTTGTCGTAGCCGATTGACGATATCGGGTAGGCGTCGAAATTGGTCAGGGACACATTGTCGAAGCCATAGAGGCGGAAGCGGCTGGGCCGGTTGTCGGGGAAATCCGCCCGGCAGACATCCAGAACACCCATGGCCATCGCGTCGGACGTACAAAAGACCGCATCTGGACAGCCGCGTCCCGTCAGGCCGGCGGCTGCCGCATAGCCCGACTCGTAGGAATAGTCTCCCTGGACCGTCTGCAGCAGTTCAATTCCATGATGCCGGAACGCTTCGAGGTAGTGGCCGATGCGCAGCTGTTCGACCCGCGAGGACGAACGGCCGGTCAGCAGGCTGGCCGTGCGCGCGCGCTTGGCCGCCGCATCCGCCACGGCCTCGGCGATGCCGACGACTTCATCGGGAATGACGGTGGGTGACAGATCGTCATGCAGTCCGTTCAGCATGATGACCAGGTCCGAGCGAAACATGCGCCGCATCGTCGCTGCATCGGCAAAGTCGGAGAACACCACGGCGGCATCGACATGATAGGCAACGCCGTTGCGCAGAAAATCCTCGACCCCTTCCGCCGAGCCGATGCGGATGAGGATGACCTGCTTGCCGATCGACTGGATTGCGTCGAGCAGCCGGTCGAACAGGTCGAGATCTGAAAGGTCGTGAATGTGGTTGACCACGACGGCAACCAGATTGACGGTCTTAGTGGTCAGGCTTTGCGCCAGGAGATTGGGTTTGTAGCCGAGCTGCGCGGCGGCCTGCACGACACGTTCGCGTTTGTCCGCCGAGACCGGTCGCGGTCCGCTCGACAGCGCACGGCTGGCCGCGGCACGCGACACGCCTGCCAGCCGCGCGACATCGGCGATCGTTGCGACGGCGCCTCGGGTGTGCGCCGATCGGTTACCGGTAGTGGGTGTCACCACAGCGGGTTGAGCGTCGGCGGGTTGGAGTCCGGCCCCCACCACTTCTTGTAGGTCGTCTCATAGGTGCCCGACTGGATGAAGTCGGACACGAACATGTCGAGCCAGCGGACGAATTCGGGATCGCCCTTGGCGACCGCGATGCCGATCGGATCGTTGGAATAGAGGCCAGGCAGCGTTACCAGGCTCGGTGTCTTGGTCGCGAGGTAATCGAGCAGCGAGGAATCCTCGATCGCCGCATCGACGCGCTTCTGTTGCAGCTGCAGAACCCCGTCGGGCGCGAACTGGTCGACATAGACGAGCTCTGCTTCCGGCACGGCCGCCTTGAGGAAGGTTTCGCCCGTGGTGCCGCGGCCGACGACAACCTTCTTGCCGGCGAGCCCCTTGAGGTCGGTTATCCCGGCATCCTTCTGGACGATGACGCGCAGCCCGGCCCGGTTGTAGGGGATGGTGAAGTTGACGGTCTTGGCCCGCTCGAGCGTTGCCGAGGTGTTTGCGACCGCGACATCGATCTGTCCCGACACCAGCATGGAAATACGGGCATCGCCCGAGACGTCGACGAACTCGACCGGCACCCCGAGCTTTTGCGCCAGCAGCGTCGCGACATCGACATCGTAGCCGACAGGGTTGTTTTGTGCATCGCGAAAGCCGATCGGCTCGCCGCCGAGCGATACGCCGATGCGAATGGTGCCGCGTGAGCGGATGTCGTCAATCATGCCGGCAAGGGCCGGAAAAGCCGAACCGGCCACGATGGCCAGCGCGGCGAAGGCACGCAGTACGGTTTTCATGGTTCCTCTCCTTATTTTCTAGTGACACGCTTTGCTGTCCGCAATTCGGGTGCGGGCATGGAATCCTTCCAGAGCCAGTAGCGGACCTCGCCCTCGCATCTGAAATTCACCACCTCGTGGTTCTGCTCGGCGTCGACGGCGTGGATGACCACTCCGGCCAGGAAGCCGGTGTCGAGTTCAGCCAGTTCCTCGACCGCCAGCGCGACCGCATCCGACAGGGATCGGCCAAGCTTCATGGCCAGCACGACGGTCCGTGCGGTGGCGCAGCGCATCGTCATCTCGCCGGTATGGGTGCACGCCGCCGCGCCATAGCGGCTGTCGGCGTAAAAGCCTGCGCCGGGAATGGGAGAATCGCCGAGCCGGCCCGGATATTTCCACGCCCAGCCCGAGGTCGAACTCGCGGCATGGACGCCGCGCCGCGCATCCGCCGACAGGAAGACGGTGGTGTCGCGGACCCGCTCGGGATCGGTGATAGTACGGCTGAGCGGCGCCAGATCGATATCGGGGAATTTCGCCAGCTGTTGCGGTGTGAGTTCCTGTTGCAGCCGCTCCCACCAGACGCGCTTGCTGTCCTCGAACAAGACTTCGTCTTCGGCAAAACCGATTTCGCTGGCAAAGCGCCGCGCCCCTTCGCCGGTCAGCATCACATGCGGCAGGCGCTTCATTACCTGCTGCGCCAGGGCAGCGACCGCCAAGGTCCTTGGCACGGCGCCGACTGAACCGACCTCTCTTGTATTGCCGTCCATGACGCCGGCGTCGAACTCCATCTCGCCCAGCATGTTCGGCCAGCCGCCATAACCGACGCTGCGAACCTTGACCTCTTTCTCCACCATGCCGATGCCGGCAACCATCGCGTCCAGGCTGACGGCGCCATCGCGCAGCATTTGCACCGAGGTTTCGAATCCCGGCCATGCTTCGTTGTTGGCTAACAGCAGCATTCCTAGTCCTTGCGCATCTTGGAGAGAAACTGCGCAACCCGCGGCTGCGCCCGGCCGCCGTCCGCGGCGAAGAAACGATCCGTTGGCAGATCGACCACCAGCCTGCCCTTGTCGAGGAAGACGATGCGGTTGGAAATCTCGCGCGCGAATTCGATCTCGTGGGTGACGAACAGCATCGTCGTGCCTTGCGCGGCGAGCTCTGCCAGGATGGCCAGCACCTCGGAAGTCATTTCCGGGTCGAGCGCGCTGGTCACTTCATCGAGCAGCAGATAGCGCGGCTGCATGGCGAGCGCCCGGCAGATGCCGACACGCTGGCGCTGCCCGCCCGACAACTGCGCCGGGTAGGCGTTGGCCCGATCGGCGAGGCCGACGGACTCGAGCAGCTTGCGCGCCAGCGCCTCGGCCTCAGGGCGCGGCATCTTCAGCACCTCGATCGGGGCGAGCGTAATGTTCTGAAGCGCGCTCATATGCGGATAGAGGTTGAACAGCTGGAAGACGGTGCCTGAGCGCTTGCGCGCCTCGGCCAGCTCCTTCGGCTTGCTGACATCGAAATCGTCGACCGTGATGCGGCCCGACTTCAGCTTTTCGAGGCCGTTGATGCAACGGATCAGTGTCGACTTGCCGGACCCCGACGACCCGAGGATCGAGACCACTTCGCCGGGCGCGATCGTCAGGTCGACGCCGTCCAGCACAGTGACCTCGCCGAACGCTTTGTGCACGTTTTCGATCTTGAGCATGTTAAAGCCCCCGCCAGGCGCTGTGCGCCCGCAGGCGGTTTTCAAGACGCTCGCCAAGCAGGGCGACCAGCTTTGCCGCGCCATAGTAGAGCAGCCCGACGACGGTCCAGACCACGAACGGCTTCAAGGTTCGCATGTTGAGGATGTGGCCAATCTTGGTCAGGTCGACGACGCCGATGACAGAAATCAGCGACGTCACCTGAAGCTGGTTGACCAGCAGCGCGACGAGCGGGCCGACCGCGAAGGCGGCAGCCTGGGGCGAAACGATATGGCGCAGGACCTGCCACCGGGTCAGGCCGAAGACACGCGCGGCCTCGACCTGCTCGCGTTCGATCGACTCGATCGCCGAGACCGCGATGACATAGACGAATGCCGCGGTGTTCGCCGACAGAGTGATGGTCGCTGCGGTGACAGGCGTCACCCTTATATGCAACAGCGCCGGCAGGCCGAAGAACACCAGGAACAGCTGCACCAACACCGGCGAGTTCTTCAACAGCTCCGACAGGAAGGTGACGACCTGGGCCAGAACCGGCACACGGTAGAACCGCACCAACGCCCAGCTCAGGCCAATCAGCAGTCCGATCAGAGAGGTGACGAGAAACAGCGCGATGTTGGTGCCGAGACCTTGCGCCAGCAGGATCAGGTCGTAGGAGGTGAAGTCGCTGAACCGCATCAGTCGACCGCCTCCATCATGTCCCGATTGAGATGGCGGTGGAGCAGGGTGACGCCCAGCGAGACCAGATAGGTCAGGGCCGCATAGGCACAGAGCAGCACCATATAGACCTCGAAGGGCCGATAGGTCTGCGAGACCACGATCTGGGCTGAGCCGGTGAGCTCGTTGAGCGTGATGGTCGAGAGGATCGAGGACGTAAGGATCATGTTGATGAGCACGGATCCGAGCGGTCGCACGGCGGTGCGCAGCGCAATCGGCAGCACGATGCGGGTGAAGATCTTGCGCCTGGACAGGCCGCTCACTTCAGCGGCGTCGATGATGCCCTGGTCGATGGCGAGGATGCCGGCGCGAATGATGTCGGAGGCATAGGCGCCGCCGGCAATCGAAAGCGCCACGACGCCGGTGGTGAAGGCATCGATGTAAATGCCGAGCTCGGGCAGGCCGTAATAGAAGAAGAACAGCTGGACGATGAACGGCACATTGCGGAAGAGATCGACGTAGACGAAGGCGATCCGTCGAAGCAGTGCCGAGGCGGAGGTGCGTGCGATCGCCACCAACGCGCCCATGACGACGCTTCCCACCAGCGACAGCGCGCAAGCCGCCGCCGTAAGTTCGGCGCCGCGCGCCAGAAAACCCAGATGCGGGAGCAGAATGGACAGATCGAAATGCACCGGCGGTCCCCAGTGAAACCGGTTTCACTCTTTTGGCTTTCGCCTCGTCTGTCAAGATGCAGGGTCTGGTTGCCGGCCTGTGGCTTGCATTCGTTGCGATGATTCCGGTTCGCCTCATGCGCGCTATGTCTCAAGCGCCGGCAATTCGCCGCCGGCTTTCAGCTCGAGGACGCCTATGCCAGCCGCGCGTCGCCGCAATCCCTCGGCCATGGCGGCTGGGGGCGGCGCCCTCGATTTTGCCGATCCCGGCGCCGGTGTCGGATTCGGCTACGTCACCAACCGCATGCTGGGTTTCGACGACGTCGATCCACGCCGCAAGGTGTTGATTGATGCCGTTTACGACGCGCTCTGACGTTGGGAGCCGTTATGGGCGGATGTTCCACATGGCGTCCGGCACAACCACCAGCTTGCCGACGAAATCCTTGGCGATGAAGTCGGCCTGCGCCTTGTGGAAATCGGACAGTTTGTAGACACCGCCGACCAGCGGCCGGATTTTCTTCGCTTCGATGTATCCAATGATGCGGCGGAAGTCGGCGCGCGTGCCCTGGCTTGAGCCATGCAGTTGCAGCTGCTTGAGATACATGGTCCGGAGATCGAGCTGCACGACCGGGCCGGCGATGGCGCCTGCCGTGGTGTAACGGCCTTCAGGTCGCAGGATGCGCAGCAGGTCGTTGAAGATCGCGCCGCCGACGAGATCGGCGACCACATCGATCGGCTGGCCGCCAGTGGCTTCATTCACGGCGGCGGGAAGATCGGCAACCCCACGGGTAATAACCGCTTCGGCGCCGATGTCGCGCACCGCCTGCTCCTTGCCCTTGCCGACGACGGCGTAGGGAACGGCGCCGCGCGCCCGCGCCAGCTGCACGATGCCGGAACCGACGCCGCCCGAGGCGCCGGTGACCAGCACGCGTTCGCCGGTTTTCAGCCCGGCGCGCTCCAGCATCTGCTCGCCGGTGAGGTAGGCGCAGCAGAAGGTGGCGAGTTCGACGTCGCTCATGTCAGTATCGACGACATGCGCATTCTCGCCCGGCACCGTCTGGTACTCGGCGTACCCGCCGTCGCGACCGTGGCCCATATAGTCGATGTCGGCGAGGGAATCGTCGTCGCGGTTGTAGATCGAAAAATCGACCATTACCCGTTCGCCGACACGGCCCGGGGAAACGCCTTCGCCGACGGCAGCGATGGTGCCGACCGTGTCGGTGCCCTGGATGCGCGGGAAGGTAAGCGTGTTGCCTTGCCGCCGCCACGTCGACACGGCGGCAGCGTCCTCCTCCGTGCCATAGGCGCCCTGGCGTACCCAGACATCGGTGTTGTTCATACCGCAAGCGCTGACCTTAACCAGCACCTCGCCGGCGGCAGGCACAGGCACTTTCACATCGCTGCGATAGACGAGCTTTTCCGGTCCGCCATGCCCGGTGAGCAGCACGGCGGCCATGGTGGCGGGGAGGGTCTTGGTCATGGCATTCATGGGTCGATCTCAGAGATTGGAAAACACGCTGTTGACGGCATCGGCGGTTTTCGAAACGACGATGTCGGCTTCCTCACGCGTCAGGCAGAGCGGCGGCGCGAAGCCTAGTATGTCGCCCTGCGGCATGGCGCGGCCGATGACGCCGCTGGCGGCAAGTGCTGTCGCCACTTGCGGCCCGATCTTGAGCGAGGCGTCGAAGAACACCCGGTCGTCCTTGTCGGCGACAAATTCGACCGCCGCCAGCATGCCATCGCCGCGCACGTCGCCGACGTGTCTGTGCCCGCCGACAGCCTTGGTCAGTTCGGCGCGGAAATAAGCGCCGGTCTCACCGGCGTTCGTTACCAGGTCCAGTTCGTCGATCAGTTCGAGATTGGCGACACCTGCGGCGACGCAGATCGGATGCGCGGCATAGGTCCAGCCATGGCCGAGCGAACCGAGCTTGTCGGAGCCCTGCACCAGCACCTGCCACATCTTGTCGGCAACGATGACACCCGACAGCGGCGCATAGGCCGAGGTCAGCCCCTTTGCGATGGTGATGAGGTCCGGCTTGATGCCGTAATGGTCGGAGCCGAACATGGTGCCCAGACGGCCGAAGCCCGTCACCACCTCGTCGGCGACCAGCAGCACGTCATACTTCTTCAGCACCGCCTGGATCTTCTCCCAGTAGCCGGCCGGCGGCGGCACGATGCCGCCAGTACCGAGGATCGGCTCGCCGATGAAGGCGGCGACGGTTTCGGGACCTTCGGCCAGGATCATCTCTTCAAGCTTGTCGGCGCAATGCTGCGAGAACTGCTCCTCGCTAATCGAGCGGTCGGCGCGGCGGAAATAATAGGGCGCCTCCGTGTGCAGGACCGGCGCGCGCGGCAGGTCGAAAGCGTTGTGGAACAGGTCGAGCCCGGTCAGTGATCCCGTCATCACGCCCGAGCCGTGATAGCCGCGCCAGCGCGAGATGATCTTCTTCTTCTCCGGCCGTCCCAGCACATTGTTGTAGTACCAGATCAGCTTGATGTTGGTCTCGTTGGCATCCGAACCCGAGAGGCCGAAATAGACCCTCGACATGCCCTTCGGCGCGCGGTCGATGATCATCTTGGCCAGCGTGATCGAGGCCTCGGTCCCGTGGCCGACATAGGCGTGGTAGTAGGCGAGGTTCTTCGCCTGGGTGGCGATCGCGTCGGCGATCTTCTGGCGGCCATAGCCGACATTGACGCAATAGAGACCGGCAAAGGCATCGATGCTCTTCCTGCCATTGTTGTCCCAGACGGTGACGCCTTCGCCGCCGGCCATGATGCGGGTCGGCGATTCACCCCGCGCATGCGTGCCCATATGGGTCGAAGGATGGAAGAAGTGGTCGCGATCCCAGGCATTGAGTTCGTTGGATTGGTCGAGCATTTTTTGACTCCTTGAGAGATGGCCGGACGGACTTATGCGACGTCCAGGCAGAGGTACTTCAGATCGGCGAAAGCTTCGAGCCCATGGCGCGAGCCTTCGCGGCCGATGCCGGATTGCTTGACGCCGCCGAATGGGATCGGCGCGCCGGTGATCTTGACGCGGTTGATAGCGACCATGCCGTAGTCGAGCGCGCGGCCCAGGCGCTGCTGGCGGGCGCCGTTCTCGGTAACGACATAGGCAACCAGGCCATATTCTGTGGCGTTGGCACGGGCGATCACTTCGTCCTCACTGTCGAACGGCGTGACGGCGGCGACCGGCCCAAAGGTCTCCTCGCGCATGATCAGCGCTTCGTCGCTGACATCGGCCAGCAGCGTCGGCTGGTAGAACAGCGGCCCGGCCTGATGCCGCTTGCCGCCGGTGAGACAGCGCGCGCCACGAGCGATGGCATCGGCGACCTGCTCTTCGACCCTTGCGACGGCACGCTCATGCATCAGCGGCCCGATGTCGATCTTGTCGGTAAGGCCGTTGCCGGTGCGCAGCGCCTCGATACGCCTGGCAAAAGCGGCGCAGAAGCGATCGTAGATCGGGCGCTGGACATAGATGCGGTTGGCGGCGAGGCAGTCCTGGCCGGAGGTGGCGAATTTGGCATCGATGGCGATGCTCACCGCCTTGTCCAGATCGGTATCGGCAAAGACGATCAGCGGCGCGTGGCCCCCAAGCTCCATCACCAGCCGCTTCATCGTCGGCGCGCTTTGCGCCGCGATCAGCCGGCCGATCTCGGTCGAGCCGGTGAAGCTCATGGCGCGAACGCGCGGGTCTTCGCACATGCGGCCGACGATGGTTGCAGCCTTTCCGGTGATGACGTTGAAGACACCGGCGGGGATGCCGGCGCGCTCGCCAAGTTCCGCCAGCGCCAGCGCCGACAGCGGCGTCTCGGATGAAGGATGCGCGACGATGGTGCAGCCGGCGGCAAGGGCGGCCGCCGCCTTGCGGGTCAGCATCGCCGCCGGAAAATTCCAGGGCGTGACGACGCCGACAACGCCGAGCGGCTCTCGTCGCACCATCATTTCCGCTTTGGGCAGATGGCTGGTGACGCTCTCGGCGTTGAGGCGCTTTGCCTCTTCGGCATACCACTCGACGAAGGAGGCGGCGTAGTCGATTTCGCCAAACGATTCCTGCAGCGGCTTGCCCTGTTCCAGTGTCATCAGCAGGGCCAGATCATCCTTGGCTGCAACGATCAGCTCGAACCATTTTCGCAGAATTCTGGACCGCTCCTGCGGCAGCAGTGACCGCCAAGCCGGGAAGGCACGCGCGGCGGCACCGATTGCCCTTGTCGTTTGCTGCGCATCGAGCGCGGCGACAAACGCGACCGTCGCGCCTGTGGCCGGATCGGTGACTTCAAAGCTTTCGGCCGCTTCGCTCGCGGTCCAATGCCCATCGACATAGGCAAGCTCGCGCAGCAGCCGGCGGTCGGAGAGGCGGTCGAGCGCCTCATGGCGATGCGAGCGGGCAAAATGCGCGGACATGGTCGAGGCCTCCCGGTTCGGACGATGCGGGAAGACTATCCGTCACATGCAGACAGAGAGACTGTTTCGACGCCCTGAAGGAGAGAGACTCTCTCTATTGTGCCGTCCCGACAGACATTCTCTCCGGGCTTATGCCGACGCCGGCAGCAGATCGGCTATCGGCAGCACGATTTCGTCCTTCACCGTCTTGGTGACGATGTAGGTGAAGTAGCGGTCGATGCCGATCTCGCGCTCCAGCAGGTCGTCGACCAGCCGCTGATAGGCGTCGATGTCGCGCGTCATCACCTTGACCACATAGTCGACGCCGCCGCCCACCGACCAGCAGGCGACGATTTCGGGGATGTCGCGGACGACGCGTTCGAAGCGGTCGAAATCGGCCTGGCGATGGCTGGCCAGCGTCACCTCCATCAGCACCGTTGCGACCGGCGCCACGACGCGCATGGCGATCCTTGCGTGATAGCCCGAGACGATGCCGGCCTTCTCCAGCTTGCGCAACCGCATCCAGCACGGCGTCGGCGACAGCCCGACCTGTTCGGCCAGCGCCAGCTTGGTGATGCGCCCGTCGCGCTGGATGACGTCGAGTATCCTGAGGTCGATCGCGTCGAGTTTCGCTGATGTCATCGGCGTCCGCTTTTTTGTCGGCATCACCATGACGGCGCATTATTTCGATTGTCAATTGCACTGATTTCGATCTCTAATAAGTCATGACATTATGGCAACCCGACCCCGCGCTCCTCCGCCGGCCAGCCTATCAATCGCTGGCCGACCAGTTCGCGCGCGCCATTCATGACGGGCGGCTGGCCAATGGCGCGCGGCTGCCGACGCATCGCCGGCTGGCCGACGATCTGAAACTGTCGGTGCAGACCGTCAGCCGCGCCTATGAGGAACTGATCCGGCGCGGCCTCATCTCGGGCGAGATCGGCCGCGGCAGCTTTGTCCAGACGCAGCGCCGCGAGCCGGAACCGCCCTATCTGCCGGAGCGCCTCGGCGAGGTCATCGATCTGTCAATCCTGAAGCCGGTCTGCGAGCCGATGCATTTGGAGCGGCTGAAGCAGGCGCTGGGCTGGCTGGCCGAAAACCTGCCATCCAGTTCGGCGTTGTCGTTCCGGCCCAACATGGTGTTCCCGCGTCACCGCGCGGTGGCTGTCGAATGGCTGAAACTGTGTGGGCTCGACACCTCCGCACAGAATATCAGCCTGACCAATGGCGCGACCGCCGGGATGACCGTGGCGCTGATGAGCGTTGCGCCGCCGGGATCGACTGTCGCCACCGAGGCTATCGGCCACCACACGCTGGTGCCGCTGGCGCGCTATCTCGGCTTCAACCTGGAAGGCCTGCCGATCGACGGCAATGGCCTGATCCCGGAGGCGTTGGACGAGGTCTGCCGGCTCACCGACATTCGCGCGGTATTCGTGCAACCGTCGGTGATCAACCCGACGGCGACGCTGATGGACGCTCGGCGGCGCGAAGAGATCGCCGCGGTCGCGCGCAAGCACGACATCGCCATCATCGAGAACGATGTGCTGGGTCCGCTGGTCGAGGACCGGCCGCCGCCGGTCGCCGCCTTTGCGCCGGAGCGCACGCTCTACGTCACTTCCTTCACCAAGATCACCGTACCTGGCCTGCGCATCGGCTATCTCGCGGCGCCCGACCGCTATGTCGCCGCCGTTGCCAACCGGCATCTGGTGTCGAACTGGATGGCGACGCCGCTGGTGGCCGAGATCGCCACCAAATGGGTGACCGACGGCACGGCGATGGAACTCGTTCGCTGGCAGCGCGCGGCATTGCGCCGCCGCCAGGACATCGCAGCCGAGGTGCTGGGCGGGGTTGGTTATCGCGCCAGGCGCGACGGGCTGCATGTCTGGTTGCAACTGCCCGCGGACCGTGCCGAGGAAAGCTTCGTCGCCCAGGCCCGCCTGCAAGGCGTGGCGATCGCGCCCGGCACCTCCTTCCGCATCTCGGATGCGCCCTGGCATCCGGCGGTGCGCATCTCGCTAGGCTCGACCACCGAGGGGGAACTGCGCGCCGGCTTAGGCGTTGTCACCAAGCTGCTGCTTGGCGATCCGGAGCATCTGTTGCTCGCAATCTAAGCGGGAATTGCTCTGGAATCACTCAGCGCCGGAAATATTGTCATGATTTTATTTTCCCAATTGACATGATTTGGCGCGTTCCGCATCGTTAAGGGCACAGGCTTCTCCAGTAGGGGAAATTCATTTGTCCGCACCCATCATCAAGGTCGACGCCATTTCGAAGAGCTTCGGCTCGTTCAAGGTGCTGGACGGCCTGTCGATGCAGGTCATGCCCGGCGAGAAGCTGGCGCTGATCGGCCCGTCCGGCTCGGGCAAGACGACGATCCTGCGCATCCTGATGACGCTGGAGAAGATCGACGGCGGCCATATCCAGATCGATGGCGAGCAGCTCTACCACATGGAGCGCAATGGCCAGCTGCTGCCCGCCGACGAGCGGCACCTGACCAAGATGCGGCAGAAGATCGGGATGGTCTTCCAGCTGTTCAATCTGTTTCCGCACAAATGCGTCATGGACAATGTCACGCTGGCGCCGATGCTGACCAAAGGCACGCCGCGAGCCGCTGCCGAGAAGCGGGCGATGGAGCTGCTCGACATGGTCGGCATGGCCGACAAGGCGAAGTCGATGCCGGCGCAGCTGTCCGGCGGCCAGAAGCAGCGCGTGGCGATTGCCCGTGCGCTGGCATTGTCGCCGAAGATCATGCTGTTCGACGAGGTGACGTCGGCCCTCGATCCGGAGCTGGTCGAGGAGGTGATGAACGTCATGCGCAAGCTCGCGGCCGAGACCGACATGACCATGCTGCTGGTCACCCACGAGATGGGCTTTGCCCATGACTTCGCCGACCGCGTGCTGTTTTTCGACCGCGGCAAGATCGTCGAAGAGGGCAAACCCGACGAGATTTTCCGCCATCCCAAGCAGGAGCGCACGCAAGGCTTCCTGAAGAAGATCATCGCGGCCGGACATCGTGTCTGACCGCTTTGCGGGGCGGAAGACCGCCCCAGACAAAACCAAGAAGACAACAAGGAGTTGGGAACAATGAAGAAACTTGGCATTCTGGCCGGCGTCGCCGGTCTCGCACTGACGGCGGTGCTCGCCGCGTCGAGCACCGGTTCGGCCGATGACAGCAAGCTCGAGCAATTGAAGGCGCAGGGCTTTGCCCGCGTCGCCATCGCCAACGAGCCGCCCTACACTGCGGTCGCCGCCGACGGCAAGGTTTCAGGCGCGGCGCCGGACGTGGCCCGCGAGGTCTTCAAGCGTCTTGGCGTTGGCGACATCGTCGCTTCGATCTCTGAATATGGCGCGATGATCCCCGGCCTGCAGGCCGGCCGCTTCGACGTCGTCACCGCCGGCCTGTTCATGAAGCCAGAGCGCTGCGCGGCGGTGGTCTATTCGGAACCTGTGCTGTGCGACGCCGAGGCGATGCTGGTCAAGAAGGGCAATCCGAAGGGCTTCAAGAGCTACGAGGATGTCGCCAAGGACATGTCGGCCACCATCGGCGCGCCGGGCGGCGGCACCGAGGAGAAGCTGGCGCTCAACGCCGGCGTGCCGCGCGAGCGCGTCATCGTCGTGCCGGACGGCCAGAGCGGCCTGAAGATGCTGCAGGACGGCCGCATCGATGCCTATTCGCTTCCCGTCCTGTCGATCAACGACCTCGTCAAGAAAGCCAACGATCTGAACCTCGAAGTCATCGCCCCGGTGGTCGGCGCGCCGGTCTATTGCGACGGCGCCGCCTTCAAGAAAGGCGATGAGGCCCTGCGCGATGCCTTCGATGTCGAGCTCGCCAAGCTGAAGAAATCCGGCGAGTTCGCCAAGATCATCGAGCCCTACGGCTTCTCGGCCGCAGCCGCGATGTCGACAACGCGAGACAAGCTCTGCGCGGCGAAATAGCGCCGTTTTTGCCTTCTCCCTGTTCACGGAGAGAAGGTGGCCCGAAGGGCCGGATGAGGGGCGGCGCCAGGTTCTGAGAATTTAGCGCTGCCCCTCATCTGCCTGCCCGTCCTCCGCAGCAGCTGCGCTGCAGCTTCGGAGGGTCGACTGGCATCTTCTCTCCGTGAACGGGAGAAGGAAGCTAACCGCCAACGTTGGAACCCGAATGACCCAGTGGTCCGGCTACCTCGGCCTGATATTGCAGGGAGCGCTTGTCACCATCGAGCTGACGCTGATGGGGTCGGTGCTCGCCCTGATCATGGCCTTCCTCGCCGGCATGGGCCGCGTGTCGCGCTTCTTTGCGCTGCGCTGGCTGGCCACCGCCTATATAGAATTCTTCCGCGGCACCTCGATCTTCGTGCAGCTGTTTTTTGCCTATTTCGTGTTGCCGTTGATCGGCCTCGAACTGACCCCGCTGCAGGCGGGTGTGCTGGCGCTGGGCCTCAATGTCGGCGCCTATGCGGCCGAGGTGGTACGCGGCGCCATCCAGTCGGTCGGCCGCGAACAATATGAAGCCTGCATCGCGCTCAACCTCGGCCGCTGGCAAGGCATGCGCCACGTCATCCTGCCGCAGGCGCTGCTGGTCATGCTGCCGACCTTCGGCAACAATGCCATCGAACTGCTCAAGGCGACCTCCGTGGTGTCGCTGATCTCGCTCGCCGATCTCACCTTTCAGGCGCAGGTCGTGCGCTCGCAGACCGGCAACACGCTGGCGCCGTTCACCACCATCCTGATCATCTATTTCGCCCTGGCGCTGATCATCTCCTGGGGCGTGCGTTCTCTGGAACGCCGCATGGCGCGCGGCCTCGACGGGGTGCGCGTCTGATGGCCGGAGCTTCCTGATGGATTGGGATTGGAACTTCGTTTGGGAAATCCTGCCAACGCTGATCCAGGGCGTGAAGATCACCATCCTGGCGACGCTGCTCGGCTCGGTGCTGGCCGCGATTGTGGGTCTGGGCATCGCGCTGGCGCGACGCTCGCCCAACAAGGTCCTGTCACGCAGCATCGGCTGGGCGGCCGAATTCATCCGCGGCACGCCACTTCTGGTGCAACTTTATTTCATCTTCTATGTCCTGCCGGATTTCGGCATCCTTTTGCCGCCCTTGGTCGCCGGCGTCATCGGGCTCGGCCTGCACTACGGCACCTACACGGCGGAAGTCTATCGCGCCGGCATCGACAACGTGCCGCGCGGCCAGTGGGAGGCGGCCAAGGCCTGCAATCTGAGCGCCACGCAGACCTGGACCAACATCATCATTCCGCAAGCGATCCCACCGATGATCCCGGCTTTGGCCAACTATTTCATCGCCATGTTCAAGGAGACGCCGCTCCTATCGGCGATCACCGTGCTGGAGCTGATGAACCAGGCCAAGAGCGTCGCCAACACCTACTACCGCTACATTGAGCCGATCACGCTGGTCGGCGCTTTCTTCCTCGTCATCAGCCTCTTCTCGGTCGTGCTGCTGCGCTGGCTGGAACATCGCTACGGCAAGATCGAAAGGTAATTCTCAAGATGAAACCGCTGCCCGAGATCAGGCTGATGCCGACAAGGCCGGCGCTCGATGCGCGCCCGCTGGAAAAGCGCGTCGGCCTGATCATCCTTGCCACCGACCACACCAGCGAACCGGATTTCCGCCGCATGGTGGCGAGCGAGCGGGTCGGCGTCTATGTCGCGCGCATTCCCTACAAGAATCCGACCACACCCGAGAATCTCCGCAAGATGCAGCCCGAGCTGGCGGCGGGTGCTGCCCTCATCCTGCCCGATGAGCCGCTCGACGCGATCTGCTACTCCTGCACCTCGGCCTCGGTGGTGATTGGCGACGCTGAAATCGAGGCCGCGATCCAGTCTGCCAAGCCGGGTGTTCCCGTCGTCACGCCGCCGATGGCCGGCGTGCGCGGGCTGCAGGCGCTGGGCGCGAAAAAGATCAGCATCCTCACCCCTTACACCGTCGAAACCTCCAGGCCGATGGCGACGTATTTCGGCGAGCGCGGCTTTGAGATCGTCAGCTTCACCTGCCTCGGCTTCGAGGACGATCGCGAGATGGCGCGCATTGCGCCGGCAGCGATCGTCGACCTAGCTCGTGAGGCGACGCATGCGCAGGCCGATGCACTGTTCGTATCCTGCACCGCATTGCGCGGAGCGCTCGCGGTTCCCGGCATGGAACAGGCGATCGACAGCCCGGTCGTCACCAGCAATCAGGCCAGCGCCTGGAATTGTTTGCGGTTGTGTGGCGACGGGACGTCGCATCCCGAATTTGGCCGTCTGATGACGCTGCCTTTGCCGCGCGATTGACGATCATGACGAGAGTTACCCTTAGCGATATCCGTGCCGCCCGGGAGCGAATTGCCGGCAAAATCGAGCGCACGCCAACCGTGCCATCCCCTAGTCTATCCGGGCACCTCGGCGTCCCCGTCCATCTCAAGCTTGAACACCGCCAGACCACCGGCAGCTTCAAGCTGCGCGGCGCCTCGAATGCCGTTGCTTCGCTGAGCACCGAGGAGAAGGCGCGCGGCATGGTCGCGGCGTCGACCGGCAATCATGGCCGTGCGCTGGCCCATGCCGCGAAGCTGGAAGGCATGCGCGCGGTGATCTGCATGTCGCGACTGGTGCCGGGCAACAAGCTCGACGAAATCCGTCGGCTTGGCGCGGATGTCCGCATCATCGGCAACAGTCAGGACGAGGCGCAGCAGGAGGTCGAACGGCTGGTGGCGCAGGAGGGACTGGTGATGCTGCCGCCCTTCGACCACCCGGCCATCATCGCCGGGCAAGGCACGCTCGGACTGGAGATGATCGAGCAGGTCCCGGACGCCGCTCTCGTCCTGGTGCAACTCTCAGGTGGCGGACTCGCCTCGGGCATCGCCGCCGCTGTCAAGGGCGTCAGCCCCGGGACAAAAATCATCGGCGTTTCGATGGCACGTGGTGCTGCGATGAAGGCCAGCCTCGACGCCGGCCGGCCGGTCGAGATCGAGGAGTTGCCGACACTGGCGGATTCGCTCGGCGGCGGCATCGGTCTCGACAACCGGCTGACCTTCGCCATGTGCCGCGATCTGCTCGACGACGTCATCCTGCTCAGCGAGGACGAGATCGCCGCCGGCATCCGCCATGCCTATGAACAGGAGCGCGAGATCGTCGAAGGCGCCGGAGCGGTCGGCATCGCTGCGCTACTCGCCGGCAAGGTCAGGGCGACCGGGCCGGTGGTCGTTCTTCTCTCGGGCCGCAATATCGACATGAACACGCATCGCAAGATCGTCTGCGGTGACGCAATCGCGGAGCGCGCGGCATGAAAACTCTCCCACGCCGAATTCCCGCCCACCCCCCTCTGCCCTGCCGGACATCTCCCCCGCAAGGGGGGAGATCGGCAGCTTCGATGCGGTCGCTGTTCTTGCTGCGCTGGAGATTGGCGAAGGCAGGAGTGCAGTCCAATCTCCCCCCTTGCGGGGGAGATGGCCGGCAGGCCAGAGGGGGGTGTGACGGAACACTATCCTTCGTGGTGCGCGCTAGTACGGAGCGCGTCGCATGAGCCGGATGACGATCCTCACCGAGAATGAACTGCGCACAATCGTGACGCTCGATCTTGACGCGGTCGCCTGCGTCGAAAACGCTTTCCGCGCGCTCGCCACATTGCCGGTGGCGATGCCGCCGATTCTGCGGTTGGACATTCACGAGCAGCGCGGCGAGGTGGATGTGAAGTCCGCCTATGTGCCTGGAATAGACGGTTTCGCCGTCAAGATAAGCTCCGGCTTCTTCGACAATCCGAAGCTCGGTCTGCCCAGCGGGGGCGGCATGATGGTGTTGCTCTCGGCAAGAACCGGTGTGGTCGAGGCGCTGCTGCTGGACAATGGCTATCTCACAGATGTCCGCACCGCTGCTGCCGGCGCCGTCGCGGCGAAGCATCTGTCGCGGCCGGATTCGTCCGTCGCCGCAATCTTCGGCGCCGGCGTGCAAGCCGGGCTGCAACTCGAAGCACTCATGTTGGTGCGGCCGATCGCCGAGGCACGTATCTGGGCGCGCGATGCGGTCAAGGCGCAGACGGCCGCAGGCGCGCTGCGCGAAAAGCTCGGCATTCTCGTGCGCGCCGAGCCGGATGCAGCCAAAGCAACCATCGGCGCCGACATCATCGTCACCACCACGCCGTCGACCGAGCCGCTGATCAAGGCCGGCTTTGTCGTTGCCGGGCAGCACATCACCGCCATGGGCTCGGATGCCGAACACAAGAACGAGATCGCGCCGGCGATCCTGCGCATGGCCGATCTCTATGTCGCCGACAGCGCCAAGCAGACACGGCGTCTGGGAGAACTGCATCACGCCATCGCATCGGGCGTGATGGGAGCCGATGCCGCGGTCACCGAACTCGGCCAGATCATCGCCGGCGAACGGCACGGAAGGCGCTCACCCAGCGATATCACCATCGCCGACCTCACCGGCACCGGCGTGCAGGATACGGCGATCGCCACGCTCGCTCGCAACCGGGCGCGGGCGGCCAATGCCGGAACCATTTTTGAAAGCTGATGCTGGCCAAAGCGTGATCCGGAAGTGGAACCCGGTTTTTCCCAGAGATCACGTTCAAACAAGAACGACGAGCCTGTTTCCAACAAAGTTGAAACAGGCTCCAGGCCCAACAAACGAGGACCAAGAACAATGCAGCCGAACCTAAAATTCTCGCGTGGCGAATTTGCGGATCGCCTCGCCAAGACGAGAAAAGCCATGGAGGGGAAAGGCGTCGATCTGCTTGTTATCAGCGACCCATCCAACATGGCCTGGCTGACCGGCTATGATGGCTGGTCGTTCTATGTGCATCAGGCGGTGATCGTGCCACCATCGGGCGAGCCGGTCTGGTACGGTCGCGGCCAGGATGCCAATGGCGCCAAGCGCACCGCCTATCTCGCGCATGACAACATCGTCGGCTATGCCGACCACTACGTGCAGTCGACCGAGCGCCACCCGATGGATTTTTTGGCCAGAGTGCTCAGTGATCGCGGCTGGGGCAAGCTGACCATCGGCGTCGAGATGGACAATTACTGGTTCTCGGCTGCCGCCTTCGCCGCGTTGCAGAAGCACCTGCCCAACGCCCGCTTCGTCGACGCGACAGCGCTGGTCAACTGGCAGCGCGCCGTGAAGAGTTCAACCGAGATCGACTATATGCGCAAGGCGGCTCGGATCGTCGAAGCCATGCACCAGCGCATCGTCGACAAGATCGAAGTAGGCATGCGCAAATGCGATCTGGTCGCCGAGATCTACGATGCCGGCACGCGCGGTGTCGATGGCATCGGCGGCGACTATCCGGCGATCGTGCCGCTGCTGCCGTCGGGCGCCGACGCCTCGGCGCCGCATCTCACCTGGGACGACCAGCCGATGAAGTCGGGCGAGGGCACCTTCTTCGAGATCGCCGGCTGCTACAACCGCTACCATTGCCCGCTGTCGCGCACCGTCTTTCTCGGCAAGCCGACACAGGAATTCCTCGATGCCGAGAAGGCGACACTGGAAGGCATGGAGGCGGGGCTGGCGGCGGCAAAGCCCGGCAATGCCTGTGAGGACATCGCCAACGCCTTTTTCGCCGTGTTGAAGAAATATGGCATCGTCAAGGACAACCGCACCGGCTATTCCATCGGTCTCTCCTATCCGCCGGATTGGGGCGAACGCACCATGAGCCTGCGCCCCGGCGACCGCACCGAACTCAAGCCTGGCATGACCTTCCATTTCATGACCGGTCTCTGGCTGGAGACCATGGGACTGGAAATCACCGAATCCATCCTGATCACCGAAACCGGTGTAGAGTGCCTCGCCAATGTACCGCGCAAACTGGTGGTGAAGAATTGAGCCCGATGCCTAGCCTTCGCCCATCCCCGATCGCCCCGACCGTCGATTTCGACAAGGACGGCGTGCAACATGGTTTCCTGCGCCTGCCCTACAGCCGCAACGACTCGGCGTGGGGCTCGGTGATGATCCCGATCTGCGTCATCCGCAACGGCAAGGGGCCGACTGCCCTGCTCACCGGCGGCAATCATGGCGACGAGTATGAGGGGCCGCTGGCGCTCTACGATCTCGCCCGCACGCTCGATCCCAAACAGGTCAGCGGCACGGTGATCATCGTGCCGGCGATGAACTATCCGGCCTTTCGCGCCGGCACCCGGACATCGCCGATCGACAAGGGCAATATGAACCGCAGCTTTCCCGGCCGTCCCGACGGCACGGTGACGGAAAAGATCGCCGACTATTTCCAGCGCGAATTGCTGCCCCGCGCCGACCTCGTCTTCGACTTCCACTCCGGTGGCAAGACACTGGATTTCGTGCCCTTCTGTGCCGCCCACACGGTGCCCGACAAGGTGCTGGAGCAGAAAGCCTTCGATGCGGTCGCGGCGTTCTCTGCCCCGTTCTCGATGCGCATGATCGAGATCGACTCCGTCGGCATGTACGACACGGCGGCGGAGGAAATGGGCAAGGTCTTCGTCAGCACCGAGCTTGGCGGCGGCGGCACCTCGCGCGCACAGACTGTGCGGATCGCGCGGCGCGGCATCAGCAATGTGCTGCGCCATGCCGGCATTGTTGATGGTGCGGTCGAGAAGGGCAGAACTCAGTGGCTCGACATGCCGTCAGGCGATTGTTTCTCCTTCGCCGAGGAGGACGGCATGATCGAAACCATGGTCGATCTCGGCGAGCCTGTGAAAGAAGGCTCGGTGCTGGCGCGCATCCATTCCACCGGCCGCACCGGCATCGCTCCGCAGGAAATCCGGGCAAAAATGTCCGGCATTCTGGCGGCGCGGCATTTCCCCGGCCTGGTCAAAGCCGGTGACTGCGCCGCCGTCCTGGCCGTTGTGGTTTCATCGTGATTCGCAGAGTACGCCGCGCGAATATCAGTCGGTCTGGATCCAGACCGACTTGGTCTCCAGATACTCGTGCAGATGCTCGATGCCGCCCTCGCGGCCATAACCCGACATCTTCGTGCCGCCGAACGGCACCGCCGGGTCGATGGCATGGTACATGTTGACCCAGACCGAGCCGGCCTTGACGCGGCGCGCAAGCTTGTGCGCGGTGCCCAGATGTGTCGTGAAGATGCCGGCGGCCAGGCCATAGGGCGTCGCATTGGCACGCGCCACCGCTTCGTCGAGCGAGTCGAAGGGCATCGCCGAAATGACCGGGCCGAAAATCTCCTCGCGCGCGATGGTCATCTGGTCCGACACGGCGCCGAAGACCGTCGGCGCAATGAAGTTGCCGCCATCGTAGAGCTCGCCGGTCAGCCGCGAGCCGCCGGCGACCAGTTCGGCGCCTTCGTCGCTGCCGGCCCTAATATAGCCCTCCACCTTGGCTGCCTGCTTGGCATTGATGAGCGGTCCGATTTCCGTCTCTGCCTCGATGCCATGGCCGATCCGCAGTCTGCCGGCGAAATCGGCGAGCCGGCGGACGAACTCGTCATGGATTTCGCGCGCCACGAACAGCCGCGAGCCGGCAATGCAGATCTGGCCCGAATGCACGAACACCGCCATCGCCGCGATCGGAACAGCCTTGTCGATGTCGGCGTCGCGGCAGACGATGATCGGCGACTTGCCGCCGAGCTCCAGTGAAACGCGTTTGAGGTTGGCCACGGCTGCCCGCGCGATGGCCTGGCCGGTCAGCGTCGATCCGGTGAAAACGATCTTGTTGACGTCTGGATGTTCGGCGAGCCGCGCACCGGCTTCGGCCCCGGTGCCGGTGACGACGTTGACGACGCCGTCGGGCACGCCGGCTTCCTGCATCAGTTGCGCGATCAGCAGCGGCGTCAGCGACGCATCCTCGGACGGTTTCAGCACGATGGTGCAGCCTGTCGCCAGCGCCGGCGCGATCTTCCAGATCGAGGCGGCGGTCGGCGCGTTCCAGGGAATGATCGCACCAACGACGCCCACCGGCTCGCGCCGGGTGAAGGTGACGATCTCGCCGGGAATCGAATTGTCGATCGCCTCGCCATGCAGCGCCGTCGCCATGCCGGCATAGAAGCGCAGCATGCCGATGACGCGGCGCCGGTTGGAGAGCGTGCGCGTGATCGGCAGTCCCATATCGAGCGTGTCGGAAACGCTGAGCTCTTCCCAATGCGTCTCGAACAGATCGGCGATCCTGAGCAGCACGCACTGCCGCTCGTAGGGCGAGAATTTGGACCATGGGCCTTCGAAGGCCGCGCGCGCGGCGGCCACCGCCGAGTCGATATCGGCAGCCCCGCCGCGCGGCACTGTCGCCAGCACCTCGCCTGTTGCCGGATTGAGTGCCTGCATGCCCTGGCCGGACTGCGCGGCGACCCACTTGCCGCCAATGAACATCGGTCGGAATTCGCCATGGTACAACGCCGTGGCCTTCGCCTTCGGGTCGAAGTTCAGCGTCATCTCTTCCTCCTCGCAATTCCTTGGCGACTATTACTTCCGCCGCCGACCTCAAACAAGGAAAGCTAAAGGGCGCTCAGATAACCAGGTTGTGCGGGTGACTTCCGAATCGCGCCAGCAACAAGAAACAGACAGCCGCTAGAGCATGGTCCCGAAAAGTGGAAACCGGCTTTCGGAAAAGATTGTGCTTCGACAAATGGCATCTAGAAAAATCATCGCGAGTTGTCGGAGCGCGTCGCTAAAAGCTCAATGAGGCAAGCCGATCATTGCCCACGGCGACCGTGATGCCGGCATTGCAGACGAGAGCGCAACAGGCAGTCGCCAGCCGCCACCCAGCGCTCACCCGTGGCCGGATCGATCGTGGCCGTTCCAGCCGGCTTCACCGTGACAGAGGTTTCGCGCGCCGCTTCGCTGCAATCGCTGTTGGATGACTGCTCGCGGAAGCAAGATCGGTCGAGCGGCCTCGCGACGTGCAAACATTGGCAGGATTGATCCGCAACCGACGGTGCCTGGCATCGATCGAGCACGCCGGTCCGTCACTCCGGAAGGCCGGCCTTTCGGAAGCCATCGACGAAATGGTCGAGCGTGGCAGTGTCGCGGAACGGCTCCGTCTCGACCCAGTGACGGGTGGTGAAATGTGGGTTCGCGACAAGGAACAAGTCGACCTCGGCGCGCGCCTCGTCGATCCGGCCGAGTTGCGCAAGGCTTGCCGCAAGGAAACGGCGCGAGCTTGTCCGATACGTCTCGTCCCGGCGCGTCGTCTCGACGGCGGCTTCATAGTCGCGCGCCGCATATTGCGCCTGGCCGAGCGTCAGATAGTACCAGCTTGCCGGAAACGGGTTCAGCCGGAACGCCTTGCTGATATAGTCGAGGCCCTCCTCGACGCGCCCGGCCAGGACCGCGATGTCGGACAATGTCGCCCAGGCATCGGCCTCGTTCGGGTCGAGCTCGAACGCCTTGGCAAATCCCACATCCGCTTCGTCGAATCTGCGCTCATAGGCAAGCAGGTTAGCAAGCACCCAGTGGCAGCCGGCATCGTTGGGATCGATCGCCACAGCCTTGCGCGCCAGTTCCAGGGCAAGGCCGCGGGCAGGCTCAATGGGCTCTCCCCAATGCACCCATCCCATCCAGTGGTTCATGGCAAGCCAGCGATAGGCTTCGGCATAGTCCGGATCGAGCGCAAGCGCGCGCGTCAGCAACAGATGCGCTTCGCGCGCCGTCTCCGGCGAGACGTCGATCAGGTTGCGGGCTCGCACGCACAGATCGTAGGCCTCGAGATTTCGGGGCCGGTTGCGCGGCAGCGGCGCGCGCAGCCGGCCAAGCAGCGCCTCGACGATCTTGGCCGTCACCTCGTCCTGAACGGCAAAGATATCTTCCAGGCCGCGATCGAAGCGGTCTGCCCACAAATGCTCGCCGCTCAGCGCGTCGACCAGCTGGGCGTTGATGCGCACGCGCCCGGCGGCGCGTCTGGCGCTGCCCTCCAAGAGATAGCGCACGCCTAGTTCTCTGGCGACCTCGCGCACATCCACCGCCTTGCCCTTGTAGGCAAAGGTCGAGTTGCGCGCGATGACGAACAGGCCGCCGATCCTCGACAGGTCGGTGATCAGGTCTTCGGTCAACCCGTCGGCGAAGGCTTCCTGCTCGGGGTCGTTGCTGAAATTGGCAAAGGGCAGCACGGCTATCGACGGTTTGGCGGGCAGCGGCAAAGCCTGTCGCTTCTCGTCGCCGAGCTGTTCGATGGCGCCGGCGAAGCGATAGCCGACGCGCGGAACGGTCGATATCCATTCTCCGCCGTTCGTGGCCGGACCCAGCAGCTTGCGCAATTGCGCAATCTGGACGGTGAGGTTGCCTTCCTCAACGGCGGTGCCTGGCCATGCCGCATCCATCAACTCGGCCTTGGCCACGATCTCGCCGGGCCGGGCGACGAGCGCCGCCAGCAGCTGCAGTCCGCGGTGGCCGGCGGCGACGGGAACTTGGTCCCGAAGGAGCGTTCCCGCACCCGGATCGAGCACGAACGGACCAAAGGCAAAGCGCGATCCCTGCATAACGCGCATCTATAGAGCAATTCCAGGAAAGGTGTGAAGGCGGTTTTCCCACGGGAAAGCGCAGAGCGCTTCACGGACGTATGGCGTCAAAACAAAGAGTTGAGCACCTCGTCGTTTCGATGAATCGGCGAGGTGCTCTAACTGCTTTGGAACTTTTGAGAACTATTTGGCCGCGCTTAATTACGGCGCCGTCCGCATGCGGCAGAATTCAACCTCTTTCAAGCCGAGGGCTGTCGCCCCTCAAACCGAATGGAGGTTGCCATGAACGATACCCTTGCTTCTGCTCGTGCAGCCTTGCCGGAAAAGGCGGTGTCATCGGGCCGGCGTCCGACGGGCCCGCGGGGCATGATCGCGGCCTGGCGCGAGCGGATACGCTTTCGCTGGGACCTCAAGCAGATGGCGGAGACCAATCCGCACCTTATCGACGATATCGGTCTGACCAGACGCCAGGTCGAGGCCGAAATCGTCAAACGCTTCTGGCAAGTGTGAGCTGATGTCGCGGATAAGACCCGCCCGCCTGTTTGGGCGTACCGCGGCGTTTTGCCGGCATTTGCACTTGCCGGAACGTGCCGATCCTGCTTCGAAGTCGGCATGAGCGCCGAAGACGCGACGTCACCGCCGGAGAACCACATCGCATGGGCCGCGATGGCCGGCATCATCGCGACAGTTACGGTGTTCGCCATAGCACAGGGGCTGACGTATCCGCTGCTCAGCTTCATCCTGGAACGGCAAGGGACGACACCGGGCCTTATCGGCCTCTCGGCCGCGATGACGCCTCTGGGTTTCATTATATCGTCGCTCTTCACGCCGGCGCTGGTCCGGCGGGTGGGCGCGGCGCGCTTTGCGGTTGTGTGTTCGATCCTGGCAGCAACCGTCCTGATCGCGATTGCCTGGACGCAGGATGTATGGGCCTGGATGCCGTTGCGCTTCCTGCTCGGCTTCTTTGCCAATCCGCTTTACGTGATCAGTGAAACCTGGCTGGTCTCGATCACACCCGCCGCACGCCGAGGCCGCATCATGGGCCTATACTCCTCCATCGTTTCCGCCGGCTTTGGCCTCGGCCCGCTGTCGCTAGGCTTGGTCGGCACGCAAGGATGGCCACCCTTCATCATCGGCAGCGCGGCCTTCCTTGTCTGCGGCCTGATCGTGCTTGCCGTCGCGCCACGCCTGCCCGACATGCCGCGTGAGGGCGAAGCGGTGTCGGTCGGCGGCTTCTTCGCGCTGGCGCCGCTGCTCTTGTTCGCAGTCTTCACGGCTGCCGCCTTCGAGCAAGTCCTGCTTTCGCTGTTCGCGGTCTATGGTGCCGCGCTCGGCAGCACTGAGCAGCGCATCGCTTCGCTCATCACCTGTTTCATCGCCGGCAATGCCGTGCTGCAGGTCGTGCTTGGGCGCGCCGCCGAACGGTTTGGCTCGAAGCCGATGATGCTGTTCTGTGTCCTGGCTTGCCTGGCCGGTTGTTTGCTGTTGCCGTTGCTCTTCGCTACATGGCTTGTCTGGCCGCTCTTCTTCGTCTGGGGCGGGGTCTCGTTCGGGATCTACACGCTGTCGCTGATCCAGCTCGGCGAGCGTTTCACCGGTCAAGCCTTGATCGCCGGCAATGCCGCCTTCGCGTTCGTATGGGGGGTAGGCGGCATCGTCGGCTCACCCGTGGCCGGGCTGGCGATGCAACTGACCGGACATCAGGGACTGCCATTGTCGCTTGGCCTGCTGTGCTGCGTGCTGGTGGTGTTTCTGCTGGCGGAGTTACGGCGGGTTGACCGCGTTCAGGCGTAAGGCGTGCCTGCCATTGCGGCCTTCAGGCCGATGCTGCCCTTGTCGACAATAGCGAGAAAGGCCGGACCCGCCTCGTCGCCGTCCTGGGTTTCTCGAAGCGTCCGATCCGCCTCGATGAACGCCACGGCCGCCAGGCGGGTGTCGGGGTCTGCAGCTTACGCCCGCCGCCTTCGGATAGTGCCACCATTAGGATATCCCAGCTCGTCGCGTTCGCTCTCGCTCGCGCCGACGCCGGCCCAGTCCGGACCAGCAATGTCTTCAGCTGCCATGTCTTCAAACCTCGATGTCAGGCGAAAACGCGGCCGCCGTAGAAACTCGGCGGCCGCCAATGGCGACGCTATATTCGCCCGAGAACAACCAGAATGATCACGATGATCAGCACCAGCCCGAGGCCACCGCCGCCATAGTAACCAGTGCCGTAGAACGGGCCGCCGCCGAGGCCGCTGAAGCCGCCGAGCAACGCGATGATCAGGATGATAATAAGAATGGTACCCAGGCCCATATGCCGTCTCCTTCGCTGCCGCGCCGTTCACGGCGCGGCTCGAAGAACTAAACTCCCAGCAAGCCTTCCTGTTCCCCGGCGATTTTCATCCGACGGCTAAGGAACGAAAGCCATCATGACGGCGTTTGCTGAGGTTCAGGCGCAAGCTGCGCGTGCATCGCGCGCCAGGCGGCGCGTAGAATTCAGAATTTACGCGGGATTGCCCTTTAGGCGGCCGGCCGCTCCTCCACCTGAACGCGCGGCAGGCGTGACGCCGGGCTTACGCTGGAAGGCGAGCTGAAACGTGTCGTCATCTGAAGCCGAATTGGTCGACGACGAGTTTTGGCCCCGCACCATTCCCAGTCGAGCTGAACCGGCAGCAGCTCACGTCGCCTTGCCGGCCGGCGCGCCTATGTCTTCCTCGGCAATATCGTCGAACGATGCGTAGTTCATGTTGTAGAGCCTGGCATAGAGGCCCTTGGCCGCCATCAGCTGCTCGTGATTTCCGCTCTCGACGATCTCGCCGTTCTGTAAGACGATGATGCGGTCGGCGCCGCGTATGGTCGCCAGCCGGTGCGCGATGACCAGCCCGGTGCGGCCTTCCAGCAGCGTGACCAGTGCCTTCTGGATCAGCATCTCGGTGTAGGAATCGATGCTCGCCGTCGCCTCGTCCAGCACCAGGATTTTCGCATCCGCCACCAGTGCGCGTGCAAAGCTGATCAGCTGGCGCTGGCCGAGGGACAGATTGCCGCCGCGCTGTTCGAGCTCGGTGTCGTAGCCGTCAGGCAAATGCTCGATGAAGTCGCGCGCGCCAACGGCTTGCGCGGCGCGCACAACCTCTTCGCTGGTAGCCGATGTCTTGTGGTAGCGGATGTTCTCCAGCACCGTGCCGGAAAACAGGAACGGCTCCTGCAGCACCATCGCCACCTGATCGCCGAGCGAATCCTGCGTCACGTCGCGCACATCGTGGCCGCCGACCCGCACCTCGCCCGACCAGACATCATAGAAGCGGTGCACCAGCGCCATGCAGCTCGACTTGCCCGAACCGGTGGGGCCGACAAGCGCAACCGTCTCGCCCGGATTGACGCGGAAGGAGATGTTTTTCAGCACCGGCTGGTTCTGCCGGTAGCCGAAGGTGACGTTCCTGAACTCGACCGAACCGTCCATGTCGCGCGTCAGCGTCACCGCGCCCTGTCTGTCGCTGACGTCGACCGGTACGTCGAGCACTTCGGAGATGCGTTGGCCCGACGCCATGGCGCGCTGCATGACCGAGTACTGCATGGTGAGCGAGCGGATCGGGTCGAAGAAGCGCTGGATATAGAACAGGAACGCCACCATGACGCCGATGTCGAGGCTGTGCGACAGCACCATCGAGCCGCCGACGACGATCACGGTTGCCATCGCAATGCCGGTCAGCGTGTCGACGATCGGCACCATCACCTGCGCATATTTGGCCGAGGTCAGGTGAGCCCTGAGATTGGCCAGCACCTTCTCGTCATAAAGGTCGAAATTGACGTGCTGGCGCTCCAGGCTCTGCACCGTGCGAACGCCATGGATGCCTTCGGCCAGCGCGCCATTGGCGATCGAGTTGGTCTCATGCGCGGCCATGAAGGCGATCTTGGCGCGCGGCAGCCAGAACAGGCGCACGATGAACAACGCCGGCATGGTCGACAGCGTCAGCAGACCGAGCCGGAAATCGAGCCACAACAGAACGCTGACGATGCCGAACAGCAGCACGATGTCGCCCACCGACATCACCGAGGTCTCGAGGAATTCCTGCATGGAATTGACGTCGCCCTGCAGGCGCGACATCAGCCGGCCCACCTCGGTCTTGTCCATGAAGCTCAGCGAGACGCGCTGCAGATGGCTGAACATGGCGCGGCGCAAATCCGACAGCACATTCTCGGCCACCTTGCCGACGACGCTTTCCTGGACATAGCTGGCGGCATAGTTGATCAGGATGATCAGGGCGAAGGCACCGATCGCCCAGTTCATGACGGAGCTGTCGGCCTTGCCCGCCGCCATGCCGTGGTCGATGGCGTAACGGATGACCAGCGGGATCGCCAATTGCGTCAGAGTGAACACCAAAACGGCGGCCACCGAGATGAAGATCCGGCCCTGGTACGGTCTCACGAAGCTCCAGATGCGGCGCACGATGCGCGGATCGTAGACCTTGCCGAAGACCTCTTCCTCGTCGCGGTGCGAACCGACGACGGCCCTGGTGGGCCGCCGGCTGGTGTCTTCTTTTTCGTCGTGACCCGGTGTCGACATTATGCGGCTCCCACCGCCACCGGCAAATCGTCGTCCGGCCGCAGCTGCAGGTCGTAAAGCGCGCGGTAGCGACCACCCAGCGCCAGCAATTCCTGGTGCGTGCCGCGCTCGGCGATGCGGCCATTCTCGATGAACAGGATCTGGTCGGCATGCATCAGCGAACTCAGCCGGTGCGAGATGATCAGCGTCACGCGGTCCTTGGCGAAGCGCTTCATCGCGGTGCGGATTCGCTGCTCGGTGCCGGCGTCGACAGCCGCGGTGGAATCGTCGAAGACCAGCACCGAAGGCCGCAGCATCAGGGTGCGGGCGATGGTCAGGCGCTGCCGCTGGCCCCCGGAAAGCGATGACCCGCGCTCGCCCACGACCGTGGTGTAGCCGGCCGGAAGCCCGATGATGTAATTGTGCAGCTGGGCGTATTCAGCCGCCTGCCCGATGCGGGTCTCGCGCGCCCACGGATTGCCATAGGCGATGTTGTTTTCGATCGAGGTGGTGAACAGGAAAGCGTCCTGCTGCACGACGCCGACCGCCTTGCGCAGCGATTGCAGCGTGACCTCGCGTATATCCTGCCCGTCGATGGTGATCGCGCCTGACCTCACATCGTAGAAGCGCGGGATCAGATGCGCGATGGTCGACTTGCCGCTGCCCGGCGGGCCGACAATGCCGACGGTCTCGCCGGACCTGGCCTCGAAGGAAATGCCCGACAGCGCCGGCCGGCCCCCGGCGCCCGCGTAGCGGAAGCCGACATTGTCGAAGCGCAGCAAGCCTTCGGTGACCACGAGATCCTTGGCATCAGGCGCATCCTCGATGTCAAGTTCGGCGTCAAGCAGTTCGAACAGCCTTGTGCCGCAGGTCGAGGCGCGGGCGAACGAGTTGACCATCAGCCCGAGCTGGCGCACCGGCATCTGCAGGATGGTCATGAAGGTGAGGAACTGCGCCAGCGTGCCGACGCTGATCTGGCCCGCGATCACCTTCTGGCCACCGAACCACAGCACCAGGCCCATGGCCGCCAGGAAGGAAAAATTCATGGCGCTGGTGTTAGAGACGCGGATGTCGACGCGCTGGTCGGCAAGCTCCAGCGCCGACTTCTTGGCGCGGTCGAATTTTTCCAGCTCATGCCGCTGCGCCGCAAAGGCGCGCACGACGCGGATTCCGCCGAGGTTCTCGTCCATCACCCGGCTCAGCACTGACAGCCGCTCCTGCAGCGTCAGCCAGGTGCTGCGCAGCCTGAGCTGTGCGACCGAGGAGCGCCAGGCGACGAACGGCACGAAACTCAGACTGAGCAGCCCGAGCTCGAGATCGGTGCTGATCAGGAGATAGGAGCCGACGCCGATCAGCACGCCGAGCAGCACCACGCGCAATATGCCGGTGGAAAAGAACATGCGCACGCCGTCGAGGTCGAGCAGGCCAAGCGTAATCAGGTCGCCGGTATGCACCCGGTCATGGAAGGAGAAGCTCAGCCGCTGGATCTTCTCGTAGAAGGCCAGGCGCAGCTCATAGCCGGTGCGGTGGCCAACGGCCTCGCCATAATAATTCTGCGCCATGGTGAAGAGGCCGCGCAGAATGCTGACGACGAGCAAGGTGATCGCCGTCGTCCACAGCGCCTGCTCAGCCGCCGCGCCGCCGCCTCCAGCCATCACGCCTTGCGCCTGGTCGATGGCGTGGCCCAGCAGGCGCGGGATGAACAGCTGCAGCGTCGCGGCGGTGAAGGTCGAGGCGATGGTGATCGCAACCTGCCAGGGATGGCGCAACGTCATGCGCAGGATGCGCAGCAGCGTGCTGAGGCCCTTGCCCCAGGACGCCTCCGCCACATGGGCAAACGATTTGCCGCGCATCGCTGCGCCGCGGGTTGCATCCATTGCCAAGGAAAATACCCAATCCGATCCGGACATTAGCCCAGACGAATGAAAACAGACTCAGTTTCAGATACCGCGATGGTACGCCTCGATTTTGACCGTTCAAGGGCCAATGGCGGTATCGCACTGTGCCTGAAAGGGGCTGATCGTCCGCGGCTGCCTAAGCCCGAGTCGGCGTTAGAAGCGGCTGGTCGTCACGTTAGGCCGATTGAAAAGATGCGAGCATGCACCAGCCACCATCATGCCCGACCTCGACCAATATGGTCCGCCGCGGGACCGAGCGCCGTGAGCAGCGCCTTGCCGCTTTCCAGCGTTGCATTC
The DNA here is from genome assembly GCF_000502615.1 of Mesorhizobium sp. LNJC405B00. Taxonomy (NCBI): domain Bacteria; kingdom Pseudomonadati; phylum Pseudomonadota; class Alphaproteobacteria; order Hyphomicrobiales; family Phyllobacteriaceae; genus Mesorhizobium; species Mesorhizobium sp. LNJC405B00. Next base: position 374,166 of record NZ_AYWC01000003.1, read on the forward strand.
TGGTGCGGGGCGCGCAGGTTCAGCCAGCGTTTGTCGCCGGAGCGCACCGCCAGCACGGCCTTCATTGCCGGGATCAGGCCTGCATCCTGGATCACCTTGCGGAACGCCCTGATCGCGGCGTCCGCTTCCGTGACGTCTTGGCCAGCGATCGTCGCGTCGTAGAGGTCGCGGATGGCCGCAGCGTTGAGATTGACGGTCGCGGAGATACAGCCCGCAGCACCACTGGCGAGCCCCTTGGTCAGTTGCGCCTCCGAGCTGGGGAACACCGCGACGTCGGGTGCGGCGGCAATCACCGCCGCCGTGTTGTTCCAGTCGCCGGCGCTATCCTTGTAGGCGACGACCGTCTCTGGAAACGCCGCGCTCAACCGGGCGGTCAGGGCAGGGCTTACCGGCACGCCGGAGTTCTGCGGGATGTGGTAGAGGATCATCTTCAGCGCCGGGTTGGCCACCCTTTCGATCAGCTCGCTGTAGTAGCGCGCCTGGCCATCGTCCCCGGCGGCCGTGTAGAAGAACGATGGCAGCACCATCACGGCGGCGCAGCCGAGGCCGACCGCGTGCTTCGACAGTTCGACGGTTTCGGGGAGTGCGGTGACGCCGGTGCCGGGCATCATGCGCGCCGGCGAAATGCCGGCCTCGATCAGCCATTCCAGCGCCTGCATGCGCTCATTGAGCGAGAGCGACAGTGCCTCGCCCGTGGTGCCGAACGGCGACAGGAAATGCGCGCCCTGGCCCAGCACCCATTTGGCGTGTGAGATCCACAAGTCACGAGCAATCCGGCCGTCATTTTCGAACGGTGTCAGGATCGGGGCGATGGTTCCTTGCGGGCGGGGCATGTCGGTCCTTCCATCGGTGCTGGAAATCAGCTTGGCATAGAGCATACGTACGATGCGATCTGCCAGAGGCGATCTCTTGGGCCACCGCGCCGGCCGTGGGAAAACTTGCGGGTCATTGCCGCGAAATTCTGGCCCTTCGGTCTGCCGCAACCAGATGACGCCGGCGTCAATGGGTTGCAAATGGACCGGGGTTGCAAATGGACCAGGGTTGCAAGTGGACCAGCCAAGCCCGAAATGTCGAACAGAGACAGATCCGGAAACGGCATGCACCCACGATTGCTCAAGACCTTCCTCGCCGTGGCGCGGCACCGCAACATCACCCGCGCAGCGCGGGAGGTTCATCTGGCCAGTCGAGCGTCAGCGACCAGATCCAGTCGCTGGAAAGCGAACTTGGTGTCGTCCTCTTCATCCGCTCGCGCCACGGCCTCGACCTGACGACGGCCGGCGACGCGCTGAAACCCTATGCGGAAGAGATTCTGCAACTGGCGGAGGAGGCGCGTATTGCCGTCGAGGCAACGACGGGAATGACCGCCGGAACGGTTACGGTCGGCGCGCTGGAGACGATTGCCACCGTCAGACTTCCGCAATTGCTGGCGGCCTTTCAAGGCGACCACCCGGAGATCGGTCTGCGGCTGAAAATCGCCGGCAGCGATGCCCTGCTGCGGCAGCTCGAAGAGAGCGAGATCGACATCGCCTTCTGTTTCGACAAGGGCGGTCTGGACGAACGTCTGGCCCGGCGCACGATATCGGCCGAGCCGCTGGTCCTTGTCGCCTCGCCCGAAGATGCGGCCGCATCGCGACAAAACGACCTGGCCGCGCTCGCCGCGATGCGTTTCGTGGTGACGGAAACCGGATGCGTCTACCGGCATCTGTTCGACACTGCCTTTGCCGAGATGGCAGCGCCAGAACTTGCCGCCGAAGTCGGCAGCATCGGGGCCATTGCGGGTCTGGTGGCGACTGGTGTCGGCATGGGCCTGGTGCCGCGGCTGGCCGTTGCCGACGCGCTCGATCGCGGCGAGATCGTCGAATTGCCGTGGCCGGGGTCGGCCCGCACGGCGTCGCTGGTCATGGTCTGGCGCCGCCGGCGGGTTCAGCCGCCGGCGCTGAAACTGCTGCTGGCGGCCGCGGCCAGGAATTTCGCTGCGCTCAGATCAGCCGATGACCGCCCTCGACATGCAGAACCGTCCCTGTCGTAAAACCGTTGCCCATCAGAAAGGCGATGGCATCGGCAATGTCGTCCGGCTGTCCGACGCGGCCGACCGGCAGGCGCCTGGCCAGTGCATCGAGCGTCTCGTCCTTCTTGTCGCCGGCCACAAAACTCCAGATCGGCGTGTCGACCCAGCCCGGCGAGACGGCGTTGACACGGACCGGCGCCAGCTCGACCGACAGCGCCCGCACCAACCCTTCCAGCGCAGCGTTGACAGCGGCAACGACCGAGCCGCGCGCCGCCGGCCGGTAGGCGGCGATGCCTGAGGTGAAGGTGATGGAGCCGTTGGCCGAAAGCTGCGGCGCGCCATGCTTGGCGAGCAGCAGCGGCCCGTAGAATTTGCTTTCGACGACCCGCTGCGCCGCCTTCAGGTCGACTGAAGGCAATAGCTCATAGGCGCCTTCGATGTCGGCGGCGGTGCTGACGATATGGTCGAGCCGGCCAATTCGCTTGAACAGGTCAGCGACCTGATCCTCCCTGGCAATATCGGCGGCGACGGCGCTCAAAGCGGAAGGGTTCTGCAGCGCCTCGCCGGCACGCTTGAGCCTGGCTTCACTGCGGCTGACGATGATGACTTCGGCGCCTGAGTCCAGGCACCGCCTTGCCAACGCCAGCCCCATTCCGGAGCTGCCGCCAATGATAGCGATTTTCGATTTTGCGATGTCTGCCATGTTTCCGTTCCTGTCCTGAACCGCTCCGGCGAGAGTCGCAGACCGGCGGCAGGAGTGGAAACGGAAGAAAGCGATAGTGCCATCGGAGGCTCCGATGGCACTATCGTCGATAGGAACCGACGCGGGCCGCTCCGTCGAGTGCCCCTGTCAATGAAGTGCGCTCAGTAGCCGACCGTGAAGCGCTGCTTGATATGCGCCGGCTTTTCGATCTCGTCGGCCATGACGATGGCGTAGTCCTCGAAGGAAATGCTGCTGCCCTTGTCGGACGTCAGCAGCGTGTCCTTGCCGATGCGGTATTTGCCGGTCCGCTCGCCGGCGACGAACAGCGCCGAAGGCGACAGCAAGGTCCAGTCGAGATCGTCGACCGTCCGCAGCGTGTCGAGGAAGTCGGCGCCCTTCTGCGCCTCGGCCTTGTAGATATCAGGGAAGGTCGGCGTGTCGACCAGGCGCTTGCCGGGCGCAACCTCAAGGCTGCCGGCGCCGCCGACGACGAGGTAGCGTTTGACGCCGGAAGCACGCACGGCTGCGATGAGCGTATCGGGATCGCTGTCGAGGAAATGAACCGAGGAGATCACCGCGTCATGACCCTTGATCAGGGCGGCAAGGCCATCCTTGTCGAAGACGTCGCCCTTCTTGGCAGTCACGCCCGGAAGTGCCGCGATCTTGTCTGGATGCCGGGCAATGGCGGTGACGCTGTGACCGCGATCGGAGAGTTCCTTAAGCAGGCGCGAGCCGACCTGGCCGGACGCGCCGATAAGTGCGATTTTCATGGGGATTTTCCTTTCGTCTGGGGAGAATTTCGTCTGGGGAGAATTTCTGGGACTACGCCGCCTCGATGTGAGCGACGAGATTGTCGTAGCTGCCGAACAGCGCGTTGGCGCCGATCAGGCGCGGCGCCGTTTGGCCGATCACCGCGAGCGCGGGAACGCCATTGACATGCAGCCGCTGGAACAATGTCCGCCCGCGGCTGACCAGGTCGTCATGCTTCGCCAGAAACGCCTGCGTCGGCGCTTTCAAAAGCTTTGCCGCGTCGCTCATGCCGGCGTCGGCCAGTACCGCGGCGACGCCGTCAACCGTCACAATATCGCGGCCGTCGACATAGCGGGCATGCTGGATCGCCTTCAGTGCCGCAAGTCGCTGGCGCCAGTCGTCCAGTCCGGCGGCGTTGATGCCCATGGTGGCAGCGGAAGAATCGAGCAAGGTGCCGCTGACATTGAGCACATTGTCGAGATAGGCCTGGCTGAAGCGCTGTCCGCTCAGCCGCGCGATGCGCTGGTCATTGTCCCAGGCATGGGCGGCGAAGCCTGCATCCAACGGCCGCGCGCCGGCACCGGAGAAAAGCCCCACCGGCAGCAGTTCGAGCGCGGTCCCGGCGGCCAGTCGATCCAGCATCGGCGTGGCGCCATAGCACCAACCGCAGAGCGGGTCGAAAAGATAGGTTAGGGTTGCATTGGTCATGGCGGCCTCATTCTGTTGCCCGATAGATGACAGCTGGACCGCTTGCGAGAAATAGCGATCAATCATACAAACTGTCTGATAAAATCAGACAATGGCGGCCTATGACCGAACTCCTCAATCTCAATCGGCTCGTCTACTTCGCCACCGTGGTGGAGACCGGCTCGTTCACGGCCGCTGCCGACCGTCTCGATGTTGCCAAGGCTGTGGTCAGCCATCAGGTCGGCAAGCTCGAAGAAGAGCTTGGCGCTACGCTGTTGCGGCGCACGACCCGGCGCGTGACGGCGACCGAAGAGGGTCGTCTGTTCTATGACCGGACCGCGATCATCCTGCGCGAGGCGGAGGCAGCCTATGGCGACATTTCGCAGCGAGCGGCGCAGCCGACGGGGACGCTGCGGCTGACGGCGCCGCTCGATTATGGCGAGAAGGTCGTGGCGCCGACCATCGCCGCCTACATCAGAAAATACCCGAAAATGCGGGTCGAGACGATCTTCGACGATGCGGTCAGCAACCTGGTCGACGAGCAGATCGATCTTGGCATCCGCGTCGGCTGGCTTGCCGGTTCCAGCAATCTGGCGCGGCGGCTGGGCAGCCTGCAGCAATTCGTCGTCGCCAGCCCGGAACTGGCCGCCAGGCTGCCTGGGGAAGCCAGCCCCAGGCAGGCGAAGTCGCTGCCCTGGGTCGGCAACGCCCAGTTGCGCGGGGTCGGCCAATGGCTGTTCTCGAGGGGCACGGAAACGGTGCTGGCCGAACTCAACCCCGTCGTCAGCTGCGACAAGACACCAGGCGTGCTGTCCTGCGTGCTGGCCGGCATCGGCCTCGGCATCTTTCCGGATTACAGTGTCGCCGACGACATTGCGCGCGGCCGGCTGGTGCGGGTGTTCGCGGACTGGACCTTGCCGTCCGGTGGCATCCATGCCGTCTTCCCGCCGGCGCGCTTCAGGCCGGCCAAGGTGCGCGTTTTCGTCGACCTCCTGGTTGCAGCCGAACGGCGGCGCGCGCGCAGTGCGGGCTGATTTCGGCACCGGCCGGCAATGCCGGCGAGGGAACCTTTGTTCGGCAGGCGCTTTTGGATATGCTGCGATTCCGAACCGTCAGAAGGGGTACTGCCGATGACCACCAAGATCTTTGCGACCTGCATGCTCGCTCTCGCTGTCGGCTGCAGCCTGTCCACAGCGGCTGTCGCCAAGGACAAGCATCGCCATCGTCAGCCAGAACCCGAACGCTACGTCCCCGCCCATCGCGACCTCATCTACGCCCTGTTCGGCGGCCCGCGCTACTATGACAAAATGCTGATCACCACGGCGGCCGGCCCGTGCTCTTACGACCGGGTCGGGCCGGACGCGAATGCGCTGAACAAGGTCAACGATCACCATTGCGGAAAGTAGATTGGTCCCAACGGCGGTGTTGTCCTGCGTCGCAGGTTTTACCGGCTGACGCCGCCGCGAACACGATAGAGACAGTCGATGACCGCTGGTGAGAAATGGTCTCCGTCCGAAAAGAAAGTCGCCCGCACTGCCTATGACGCAGCGCTGAAGGTGACGCTCGACAAGACGTTGGCTGAACTCAAGAGCAGGGCCCACGTTGCGGCAACGCCTTCCGAAATATGGGATGTCGAAGACTTTCTGCGGCAGCAGCGACGGAAGATCGACCAGATGTTCGCCTATCGGTATTCACAGCTAATACAGGTCTTCGCCAATCTCATCCGGCAAGGCTATCTCGAGGAGAATCTCCTTGTTGGCTTGTCGGAAGACAAGCGGCAAACGATCCGAAAATACGCCAGCTGGAATCGCGAAGGGTAGGGGTCCTCTTCGGGGACCTTGGCGCTGCATTCAAAATGGACCATTCACCATCTTCGCGCGCGCCGCGCAGCTCGAGTTCAGCCATGGCGTGCCTCCGTGGCATCGGCGGTCGCGCCTCTGTCCTTGTCGTCCTGCGCCATCGCCAGCGGCGCACCCGGTTCGCCTTCCCACAGGATCAGGCTGGCGGCGCCGATCAGCCCGGCGCGGTCGCCGAGTTCAGCCTGCACGATCGGCACGTCGCGATAGGCCGGCATCGCCCGCTGCTGGATGACCGCTCTGATCGACGGTGCCAGAAGGTCGAACCCGTTGGAAAGGCCGCCACCCATGACAATCAGATCGGGCGAATAGAGATGCAAGAGATTGGTGAAGCCGATGCCCAGCCATTGTGCTTCCGCCTCGATCAGGTCGAGAGCGTTGGCGTCGCCGGCCTTGGCAGCCTCTACGACATGCCTGGCCGAGACGTCGCCGTCATTTGACAGCCGTCGTAAGAGCGAGCCGTCGCCCGGCGCGGTCAGTCGCGTGGCGCGGCGGCCGAGCGCGGTTCCGGAGGCAACGGCCTCGAAGCAGCCGATGGCGCCGCAAAAGCAGCGGTCGCCTTCACCGGTGATGGTCATGTGGCCGATCTCGGCCGCCAGTCCGCGCCTGCCGTGATAGATGTGGCCATCGGCGACGACGCCGCCGCCAATGCCGGTGGACACAGTCACGAACACCAGCGATCCGCTGCCACGTCCGGCGCCAAAACGCCATTCGCCGAGCGCCGCCGCATTGGCGTCGTTTTCCAGCCGCACCGGCAGCCCGAAATGCCGCCCCAGAATGTCGATCAGCGGCACATCATGCCAGCCGGCCAGCGTTGGCGGCGCAATGACGATCCCCGCCTTGGGGTCGAGTGGCCCCGGCGCACCGACGCCGATGCCGGCGACGTTTGCCTGCGGGTGTTCCCTGAGGAGCGTGCCTGCCAGAGCGACGATCTGGCTGATCACCGCCTCCGATCCCGCACCGGCAAGCGTCGGCGCCGAAGCATGAGCGACGATACGGCCATCGCTCTCGACCAGCGCACCGCGCAGCGCCGTGCCACCGAGATCGAAGGCGAGCGCAAGCTTGGTCATCAGGCGGCGACCTCCAGCCCGTGCAGCCAGGCCATGCGCCGGGCAAGGTCGGGATCGCCGAAGGCCAGCGAGCCCAGCACCACGGTCTCCGCACCTGCGGCGCGCAGCAGCGGCACGGTCTCGTGGCGGATGCCGCCATCGGCGGCAAGCACGATGTCGGCCTCGCGGCCGGCTTTGCGCATCAGCGCGCGCGCCTCGATCAGGCGCGGACACGCCTGCTCCGACAGGCTCTGGCCCTTGACGCCGATGGAGGTGCCGAGCAGCGTCACGAACGCCACTTCCGCCAGGAAGGGCGTGACGGCCGCGACCGGTGTTTCCAGCCGCAGTACCACGCCGGCCTCGGCCCCGAGTTCATGCGCCAGTTTCACGGCGCGCAGGCCGGTCTCGCCGTTTTCGGCGTGCACGCTGATCAGGTCGGCGCCGGCCTCGATGAACTGGCGCGTCTGTTCTTCGACGATCTCGGCTTCGACCATCAAATGGACATGGATCGGCTTCGCGGTGAGCTTGGCGATGCGCGCCACCAGGTCCGGGAAGAACAGGAAGCCAGGGGTGAAGCGGGCGTCGGCGACGTCGATATGATGGACATCGGCATGGGTCTCGATGCGCTTCAAATCGCGCTCCATGTTGGCGAGGTCGGCCGACCACAGCGAGAACTCGCCGATCAGCCGGTTGCGCGGCAGGGCAGCGATCGCGGCGGGGCCGGACAGGGGCTTGTTCGTCGTCATCGTCTCAGGCTCCGTAGCCGCGCATTGTCTGGCGGTTGGTTTTGACGGCGCCGGCAGGGTCGGCGGCAGCCGTTTCGGATTCTTCCTCCAGCACCAGCCAGCCGTTGAAATTGGGTGCAGCACCAGCGATCTCGATCACCTTCGCCGTGTCACAGACGCCCTTGCCGAGCATCGCCCAGGTTCCATACGCGTCGACATCCTTCAGATGCAAATAGCGGATGCGGTCGCGATAAGTGGTGAGCGTATCCGCCATGTCCTGGCCACCGCGCAAGATGTGGCCGGTGTCGGGCACCCAGCCCACCAGCGAGGCGTCGAGCAGCCCGAAGATGCGGTCGTAGTCGGCGCGGTCGAACAGCAGCGTATTGTGATGCGAGCTTGGATGCACCGCGACCTGGACGCCGGCCTCGCGCCCGAGCTCGCCGGCTTTGTTGTAGACCTCGGCGGCGATGGCAAACTTGCCGTCGCGCGGCCCGTCGGAAACGATCGTGGCCGAGCCCATCGACACCAGCGCGCCGGGAAAGGCGGCGGCGAAGTCGATCCAGCGTTTGGCGGTCTCGAGGTCGGCGCCGATCTCATCCCTGAGCGTGAAACCGCTCTTCGAGCCGAAGGCGAAGGAGACGAGCGTCAGTCCGGATGATTTCAGCGCGGCCGCGAACTCCGNGAAACCGCTCTTCGAGCCGAAGGCGAAGGAGACGAGCGTCAGTCCGGATGATTTCAGCGCGGCCGCGAACTCCGCCGGCTTTTCGGCATAGCGGCCGATCATCGTGTCGGTGATCTCGATGCCGGCATAGCCGCCATCGGCGATCGCCTTGAGCAGATCGTCCGGGCCGCCGGCGAAGCGGTCCCCGAGCATTTCCCAGGTAAAGGTCTGGCAGCCGACTTTCAGGTCTTTCACGGTCATCCTTTCATTCCTTGATTCCACCTCCGTTCGAGGGATACCCTACTTGACCGAGCCCGCGGTCATGCCGGCGAGGAAGAACCTCTGGGCAACCAGGTAGATAACCAGCAGTGGCAGCGAGCCGAGCACGCTCATCGCCATCATCTGGTTCCATTCGAAGGCGTGTTGTCCCATCAACAGCTGGATGCCGATCGGGACGGTGCGCATGGACGTCGACTTCGTCAGCGTCAGCGCAAAGAGAAATTCGTTCCAGCACAACAGGAAGGTGTAGACCGACGTCGCCACGATACCAGGCAGTGAAATCGGGACGATCACCCGCCACAGTGCGGTCCAACTGGTGCCGCCGTCGACAGCCACCGCTTCATCGAGGTCGCGGGGCAAGGTGTTCAGATATCCCGTCATCAGCAGGATCGCATAGGGCAGCGTAAACACCAGATAGGTCAGGATCAGCGCGACATAGGTGTCGAAGATGCCATACGAGACGACAAGCCCGAAGAACGGGATCAAAAGCGTGATCGGCGGGATCGTCTGCGTGCTGATGATGAGCGTGTTGAGGCTGCCCTTGCCGCGAAAATTGAAACGGCTGAACCCATAGGCCGCCAGCAAGGCGATCAGCACCGTCAGCACGGTCACCGCTCCAGCCACGAAGTAGCTGTTGAAGAAGAAGCGCAGCTTTACCGGGTCGCTCAGGATGGCCGCATACGCTTCCAGCGTGAAGGCCTTCGGCAGGATGGTTGGCGGCAGGGCAAAGATTTCGGTGTTCGACTTGAACGAGCTGCTCAGCATCCAGTAGATCGGGAAGGCCGCGAAAAAGAGCCCTGCGGCAAGCGCGACATGGAGCGCGGCGGTGATCAGCCTGTCTTTCGGCGTGTGCCTTTTCCTCATGTGACTACCGAGCCTTTTGATAGCGGATGTAGAACAGCGTCAGGCCGAGAGAGATCAGCAGGATGACCACGGCGCTCGCCGAGGCCTGCGACAGGTTGTAGCTCGAAAACGCCAGCTTGTACGTGTAGGTGCTGAGGACCTCGGTCGAGTAGATCGGACCGCCACCCGTCGTTATCCAGATCAATGGAAAGACCTGCATGGTCCAGATGAAGTCGAGCAGCGAGATGCTGATGATGATCGGCATCAGCTGCGGAATGGTGATGAAGATCAGCTTCTGGTAGGCCTTCGCGCCGTCGATATCGGCGGCCTCGTAGAAATCCTTGGGAATGCCCTGCAAGCCTGCGAGCAGGCTGACCATGAAAAGCGGGTAGCCCGCCCAGATGTTGGCGAAGGTGACGGCGTGCAGCGCGGTCGCGGGCGAGGAAAACCACTCGACCTTGGAACCGATGATGCCCATCTGCATGAGAACGCTGTTGACGACACCGTTCGGCTCAAGCAGCAGGCGCCAGATCACCGCGATAATCACCGCGGTGAACAGCCAGGGCAGTATGTAGAGCACGCGCAGGACATTGCGCAGCGTCGGATTGATGCGGTCGCTGTTCAGCATGAGTGCGAAGAGCATGCCGATGGTCATATGGAAGACGACACTCATGCAGGTGAAGTAGAGCGTGTGCCACAGCGAGGCCCAGAACACCGGATCGGCAAAGATCGCCTGGTAGTGTTTCAATCCGGCAAAGGACGGGTCGCGACGCAGCACCGCGCTGTTCTGGAACGAATAGCCAATCACCGTCACCATCGGCAGCAGCATCAACAGGCCGATTATGAGGAGCGAGGGTGACAGATAGAGATAGGGTGCGACCGCTCGTTTCAGTCGATGGTGGGAGCGCTTCTGCCCGGTCATGTGCGACCCCTGGGATGTGCCTTGAAGAGGAAGGTGCGCTTCAAAAAAAGGTCCATCTCAAATTGCCGATCCGTTGTTGACGGGTGGCCTGGCGAGGCCGGGCCACCCGGTGGAAGATAGCAAACGGGGAATGGGCCGCTCAGAATTTCGCCATCCAGCCCTTTTGAGCGTTGGTTGCGGCTTGTTCCGGAGACTGCTCGCCGGCAAGCATCTTCTGAGCCTCCACGTCGAACTGGGTCATCAGGTCTTCAGCCACCGGCAGGCCCGTGAACTCGTTGGCGAGATAGCCGGTCTTGAAGATTTCGAAAGCCTTGGCGAAAGCCTTGTCCGAGGTCACGAAATCGGGCTTGGCGTTGACGTTGCCCGGGAAGGCGTTTGCAAGCGACACGAGCTTGGCATTCACCTTTTCGCTCATCAGATATTGGACGAGCTTCCAGGCTTCATCCTGATGTTTCGAGGCGGCGGAGATGCCGATGCCCCAGGAGGCGTAGGGAAGGCCGCGCTTGCCGTTGTAGTCCGCCACGACCGGGACCGGGATGAGGTCGAAGTTCAGCTTGGGATTGCGTTTGCGGATGAGATTCACATGCGCAAGCGAGTCGATCATCATTCCGACCCGATCGTTGACGAATTCCTCGACCTTCTCCTGCTCGGTCTTGGTGGCAATGCCGGGCGAGATGACGCCGGCGTCGTTCAGTGATTTGACGAAGGTGAGCATATCGACGACCGGCTTGCCCTCGAGAGCCGGCTTGCCCTCAACCATCATCGATTGGCCCGAGGCCCAGACCCACGACATCAGGTCGTTCTGGACACCGGACGGCGTTTGCAGCGACAAGGGCAGCACCCAGCCATACTGGTTCTTGTCGGCGTGGGTCATCTTCTTGGCGGCTTCGAGAAACTCCGCGCGGGTCGACGGCAGCTTGGTCACGCCTGCCTGGGCGGCGAGGTCCAGATTGACGAAGACCGGATAGACGAACGAAGCCACGGGAAACATCACCGCCTTGCCGTCCACCTTGATGATATCCGCGACCTGGGTCTTGTCGAACCCGCTCGCATCCATCATCGGGTTCATGTCGGCCAGCGCACCCTGCGCGTTCAGATTGTTCACCCAGGCGCCGTCGAGACCGACGACGTCGCTAAGCGTTCCGGTTGCGGCGCCGACCGAGATCTGGTCTCGCGTGGTCGCATAGGGACCGCTGACCAGCGTCACCTTGATGCCGGGGTTTGCAGCCTCGAAGTCGTTCATGATTGCCCTGAGCGATCCCGCCGGCAATTCGGGCTCCCACCATTGGGTGAATTCCAGCGTCGTGTCCGCCATGGCGCCGGTTGCACCAAGCAACCATGCGGCCGCGGCTATTTTCAGCATCGCGGGTCGTATCCGAAACATCATTTTCTCCTCCTTCTTCAAGATCGGCCGCACAATGCGGACGATCGTCTGTTCATTCAGAAGCCTTCTTGTATCTTCCGCAGGCACCTCGCTCCCGCCCGCGGTCTTCCGCAGATCTTCAGATCGCCAGATGCGTTTCGGGATCGAAGAAATGGAACTTGGCATCATCCACGGCCAACCGGATTTCCGAGCCGGAGCGGACGGCGCTGATCGGCTCGAACCTCGCCACCGCGTTCGACGCCAGGCCGAAATCATCCACCGCATCCGGATCGCCGGAGTCCACCCGGACCGCGTCGATGTTCATGTGGACGATCTGTTCGGAGCCGAGTTCCTCGATCGAGGTCACCCTGGCCGGTATCGTCTGATACTTGCGACCGGATTCAAGGCTGCTGTCATAAAGATCCTCCGGTCTGATCCCGAACACGACCTTGCGCCCCGCATACGACCTCAAGGCCGGCCTGCGCACGAAGGCTGCATCCTGCAGCCGGACGGCGAAGTCGCGAAAAGCGAGCTCGCCGCCCTTCAGGGTCGCCTCGAAAAGGTTCATCGAAGGAGAGCCGATGAAGCCGGCAACGAAGGCGTTAACCGGCGATTCATAGAGCCTCTTGGGTGTGTCGACCTGCTGCAGCACACCGCCTTTCAACACCGCGACTCTGTCGCCCATCGTCATCGCTTCGATCTGATCGTGGGTCACGTAAATGGTCGTGACGCCGAGCTGCTTTTGCAGGCTGGTGATTTCGGCGCGCATTTGCACACGCAGTTTCGCATCCAGATTGGAAAGCGGCTCGTCCATGAGAAAGGCGGCCGGCTCGCGCACCATGGCGCGGCCCATGGCAACCCGTTGACGCTGCCCGCCTGACAGGTTCGCGGGTTTGCTGTCCAGCAAAGACGTCAGCTGAAGAGTTTTGGCGATCTCGTCCACGCGCTTCTTGCGCTCGGCCTTCGGCTTGCCTGCCAGCCGCATCGAAAAGGCGATGTTTTCGGATACCGTCATATGCGGGTAGAGCGCGTAGCTCTGGAACACCATCGCGATGTCGCGGTCCTTGGGCGGCATGTCGGCGACGTCGACCCCGCCGATCCGAAGGCTGCCGCTGGTGATGTCTTCCAACCCCGCGATCATTCGCAACGCCGTGGATTTGCCGCAGCCCGACGGCCCGACGAGAATCAAGAACTCGCCGTCCTTGACCGATAGGTTCAACTGATCGATTGCGCGAAAACTGTTCCCGTAGGTTTTGCAGATATTCTCAAGAATGACTTCTGCCATATTCCTCCCTCCACAAGTATAAGCCCCGATTTTTATGATTCTCCTGGGCTTGTGTTCGCCTGCGAAATGTTTCCTCGGATCGTTTCAGTTCATGCTCCAGCATCCACATGCGCATTTTTCAGGTCGACTGCTGACGGCGCGTTCGCCGATGCCAGGAGTTGCGTGACCTGGTCCTCGGTCGGAAGCGCCTCGCGCCCGCCACGCCCCGTTATCGAAACGGCCGCCGCCGCGGCCGCGAATGCGATCCGGCCCGCGGTGTCGGCTCCGCGCGTCAACGCATGGGCATAGGCGCCATGAAAGCAGTCACCCGCGCCTGTGGAGTCGACGACCGCAACCCGGTGCGGGGGCAGGTGCCAGAGACCTGTCTCTTCACGGCCGCGATAGTACACACCCCTGCCTCCATCGGTCAGAACCACGGCGGATCGCGATGGCAACCACAAGACATCGAGCATCTCGGCAGGCGATCGGCGCCCCGTGGCAGTGCGTGCAAAGCTAAGTGGAAGAATGAGATGGTCGCAGAGCGCGATCAGCCGCTCCGTGGCGGGGCCGCTGCTCCATTCGATATCGCCGAGGATCGCAAGGCCGAGATCGCGAGCCCGAGCCACTACATCCAGCGACCCGGTCGCGTAGCTATCGACGATCAGGACGGTCGCGCGGCTGAGGATATCGTCCGGAAAGTCCGGAGCGGTGCCCAGCATCGCATCGTCGTCATACGCGATGAACCTTTCCCCGTCCGAGCCGACGGTGATCCGCGAGTGCACCGGGCGCGCGTCGGGATGGCGCGGCGCGAATGCGGTTTCAATACCGCTCGCCACGAGATCGAGCTGCACCGCGTCGTCCGCGGCACTGGCCAGCCATCCGACGAACCCGGCGGTTCCGCCGAGCCGCGCGACGGCGGCCAGCGCCGTCGCGACATTTCCCCCGAAGGCGCGGGTACTTTGCAGAACCTTACCCTTGCCCGCCGACAATGGCTGATCGACGTAGACGATGTCGTCGATCGCAATAGCGCCGAAGCCGAGGATCGAGGGGATGGTGGGCATCGTTCAGGCACCCACCTTCGCCAGGGCGTCTTGCGCCGAAAGGCCGTCATGGATGACGCCGCGAAAGGCAAGCGCTGCCTTCTCCGGATCGCCGTGCCCCCAGAGATTGCGGCCGACCACGGCGCCGTGCGCGCCGGCACGGATGGCGTCCGCCGTCTGCTGAAGCGCGCCGAGCAGCGTATCGGTCTTTGGACCGCCCGCGATGACAACCGGCACCGGGCAGGTCCGGACGGTCTCCCGGAACGACTCGAAATCGCCGGTGTAGCCGATCTTGATCACGTCGACGCCGGACTCGTAACCGATGCGCGCCGCATAGGCGATCTCGTCGGGGGTGAAGACGATCTTTGCTCCGTCGGTGAAATCGCGAGGGTAGATATGCGCCACCACAGGCATGCCGTAGCGGGCCGCCGCATTTACCGAATCGGTCAGCCAGCGTATGTATTTGCCCTCCGTCGCGCCGCGCACCGGAATGGCCACGGCCAACGCATCGGCCCCCGCGCGCACCGCGTCCTCGGGCGTTGCGATCAACTCGCTGATGCGATCGTCCGCAGTGAAGCAGCCCGCCTGAATCACCAGGGAAGCTTTGCCCGCATATTGCGGCCACAGATGGCGCGCGGTGCCAGGCTGGATGCTGACGTAGTCGGGTTTGCCCGCCATGACGCGTGCGAGCGCACCCGGCAGGTCGGCAAGGCCGCCTTTGCGCACGTCGCCATAGCCGACGAAGTGGTCGACCGCGCCGCCAAAAAGGTTCCCCGATGGATGCGAGAAGAGGCGCGCGAGGCGCACCTTGGTTCCTAGGCTCATGAGTGCAAAATTCCCTGATCGGTTGATTTAAAAATGCTCGATCCAGTGTTTCCGAAAGAAAAAAGAAAAACAATCTTTCGAAAGCTTTCGAATCTGCATATTTCCGGTAAGGTGAGCCAAGGCCAGGGCGATTGCCTGGCGCGGGAAGGCAAGGGCAGGGCAATGTTGTCGGAGCAGAGACGCCAATCGATCCTGGGCGAGGTGCAACGCAGCGGACAGGTTCGCATCAAGGACCTGTCGGACGGGTTTGGCGTGTCGGAGGTCACGGTGCGCTCCGACCTCGAAATACTGGACCGCAAGGGACTGCTGACCAAGACCCGTGGAGGAGCGGTGACCCGGACTACCGATTCGACGACGGCCGCGTTCGCCCGCCGGATGCAAACGAACCTCGACGCAAAGAAGCGCATCGCCCGGGCGGCGCTGGACCTGTTCGAGGACAACCAATCGGTCATCTTCGACGGCGGCTCGACATTGATGCAGCTTGCCATGCAGTTACCGCCGCTCAGCAATGTCGTGGTCGCGGCCACGGCCATGAATATCGTGCAGCATCTTATGCATCGTCCCGGGCTCGACGTTCATATGATCGGCGGCCGGGTCTATCCCGACACGGTGAGCACGCTGATCACCGATGCCGATACGGCTCTCGGCGGCCTGGTAGCGCATCAGGTCTTTGTTGGAGCGCATGCGATAGACTCGTCACTGGATGTGGTCGACGTGAACGAAGACATGGCGCGAACGAAGCGAAACCTCGTTCGCATGGCCCGGCGCGTTGTCCTGCTCGCCGATTCGAGCAAATGGGGCGTCAGCGGGACGTCCAAGGCATTTTCGCTGTCGGCCGTCGACGTGGTGATCACCGACGATGGCCTGCCCGGTCCAATACGCAGCGAGCTTGATAGGATCGGGGCCAAGGTGATCTATGCCTGAACCCATCCCGGTCTCTGATGCGCGACGGAAGACGCGCATGACCCACGGGCTTCGCAGCGGCCGTCGGCCGTTTTTCATGCCGGTCATGTTCTCCTCCTCACGCTGGCGGCCTCCCAATCCTGCGCCAGAACTCTCACATGCTCTATAAAAAATTTACGCGCGTCAACATTTAAAGTCCTGTATAGCGGATTGCGGGGGGTCGTGGGAACTGCAACGGTTGCGCAGCATGCCCTTGGCTTGGGAGGAAAGCTGGAAATGCACGGAAAATCAGAGACAAAGCTCGGCATCGGTGTCATCGGCTGCGGCAACATCTCGATGACCTATCTGCGCAATGCAGCGCTCTTCGGTGGTGTCGAGCTACGCGCCTGCGCCGACATTTCCGCTGACATGGCTGAGCTGCGCGCCAGGGAATACGGCATCCGCGCCCTGGGCGTTGACGCGCTGCTGGCCGACCCCGATATCGACCTCGTGCTGAACCTGACAATCCCCGCGGCGCATTTCGACATTTCGTTGTCAGCGCTCTCGGCGGGCAAGCATGTCTTCACCGAAAAGCCGCTGGCAACCTCTGCCGCCGACGGCCGCCGCCTTGTCGCCGAGGCCGCGAAGCGCGGCCTGCTGATCGGCTCGGCGCCGGACACATTCCTGGGTGCAGCCGGCCGCCGCGCGCGCCGGCTGATGGATGACGGCGCGATCGGCAAGCCGGTGACCGGCACCGCTTTCATGATGGGACGGGGCATGGAGCACTGGCATCCCAATCCGCAATTCTATTATCAGCCCGGCGGCGGTCCGGTGTTCGACATGGGTCCCTATTACCTGACCGTGCTGGTCAATCTGCTCGGGCCGGTCGAGCGCGTCATGGCGATGGCGACGCGCGGCCAGGAGGAGAGGCTGATCACGGCCGACGGGCCGTTCAAGAACACGACATTCAAGGTCGGCACGCCGACCAACATAATATCGCTGCTCGAATTCCGCTCGGGCGCCACCGTCACCTTCGGCGCCTCATGGGATGTTTTCAAACACTCCAACCATCCCATTGAACTGCACGGCACCGAAGGCTCGCTCAGGCTGCCCGACCCCGACACGTTCGGCGGCACCGTTTCGCTGTCGGAGCGTGGCGCCGACTGGGTCGATTTCGCCAGCGACAGCGAACTCTACGGCGCCCGCAACTGGCCCTATTCCGCGCCCGACCGTGCCAATTACCGCATGCTCGGCGTCGCCGATCTGGCGGGCGCGCTGGCCACGGGCAGAAAGCCGCGCGCCTCCGGTGAGCTGGCGCTGCATGTGCTTGAGATCATGGAGGCGATCCTGGCTTCGGGCGAAAGCCGTGGCTCGGTTGCCGTCAGCGGCACGGTCGACCAGCCGCCGCTGCTTGGCGAAGAGGAAGCGGCAACCCTGCTTGCCTGACGGGAGGTTCGTCCGTGACATCGCCGCCGTCCCTGCCGACACTCGATCCGGAGGCCCGGCATGTGCTCGAGCTCGGCAGCCAGGCCGGCGCGCCGCCGTTCGAAACGGGAACGCCAGAACAGGCGCGCCTTGCCTACAATGAAGGCTTCCCAAACCTGCAAGGCGAGCGTGAGCCGGTCGCAGCACTCAGCGAGCGCATCGTCGCCGAACCCGGCGGACCACTTAGGCTCAGGATCTATCGCGGGCAGGGCGCGCCTTCGGCAGGCGCTCCGGCGCTGCTCTATCTCCATGGCGGCGGCTGGGTGATCGGCAATCTCGATTCGCATGACGAGATCTGCCGCTGGTTCGCCAACGAGGCAGGCGCTGTCGTCGTTTCCGTCGACTACCGGCTGGCGCCGGAACACAAATTCCCGGCGGCGATAGAGGATTGCCGAGCGGCACTTGCCTTCATGCAAAGCGCCGCGGACGAACTCGGCATCGACGCTGCCCGCATCGCGGTTGCCGGCGACAGCGCGGGCGGCAATCTCGCCACGGTGCTCGGCCTGCTCACGCGGGGGGACAAAAATCCGCCGGCAGCGCAGCTGCTGTTTTATCCCAACACCGATGCCGGGCAGACGACGGACAGCTATCGCCGCTTCGCCATAGGCTTTGGCCTGACCGCCTCGACCATGGCCTGGTTCCGCGACCATTATGTCCGCAATGCCGCCGACATCGGCGACTGGCGCATCTCACCGCTGAAGGCGGAAAGCCTCGCCGG
Organism: Mesorhizobium sp. LNJC405B00; assembly: GCF_000502615.1. Lineage (NCBI taxonomy): Bacteria > Pseudomonadati > Pseudomonadota > Alphaproteobacteria > Hyphomicrobiales > Phyllobacteriaceae > Mesorhizobium > Mesorhizobium sp. LNJC405B00. The sequence continues at coordinate 392,226 of NZ_AYWC01000003.1, forward strand.
TGCGCCGCCCGCCTTCATCGCCATCGCCGGTCACGACATCCTCGCCGACGAAGGCGAGGCCTATGCCAGGCGTCTGCAGGAGGCCGGCGTGCCGGTCGTGCTGGAACACTGGCCCGGTCAGATCCACGGCTTCGTCTCTATGGGCCGTCACGGCCCGGCAGCGAGACAGGCGGTTGCCGCCGCCATTGCCGCGTGGCTCAGCTTCGATCCCGCCTTTGGAAATTTCAAGCGGACTGACGCATCACCAGGGCGGCGTCAAGGCTGACCTTCGGCGCGACGTTCGCCCTATCCTCGTTGAGCAAAGCGAGCAATGTCTCGACGCTGCGCCCCGCCATGGCGGCAAAATCCTGCGCGATGGTGGTCAGTGCGGGGCAGGTGTAGCGGCTCAGCGGATGGTCGTCATGGGCGGCGATACGCAGGTCGCAATCGGCCTTGCGGCCGATCTTCAGCCCTTTCGCGAAGGCTGCCGCCATCACGCCGAAAGCCAGGCGGTCATTCGCACACAGTATGGTCTTGCCGGGCAGACCTCCGGTCTTGCCGGGCAGACCCCCGGTCTTGCCGGGCAGACCCCCGGTCTTGCCCGGCAGGCCACTGGCCCCGAGCATCTGTTCCATCTGCTCGTAGCCGATGCGCTCGAAATCCCATGTGTAGTCTCGGGTGTTGCCGATAACCACCGGGTCCTGGCCAAGCTGACGCATCGCGGCTACGTAACTGTTCAGGCGCTCCGGCGAATTGTGATTGACATGCGGGATATCGAAATAGACCGGGGCGTCGCCGGAGCGGCAGAGATAGTCGACGATGGTCGAGACACTCTGGGCATTGTTGTTGCCGACAAAGGGCGTGCCGCCTTCAAGATAGGTGTCGAAATAGACGACCGGCATTGTCTGGGTCAGCTTCTCCAGCGTGCGCCGGTCCGAACGCAAGCCGAGCGGCGCGATCAGCGCGCCCGAAACTTTCAGCGACAGGATGGTACGTGTCGCCTCCATTTCGAGCTCGGTTGAGCCATGCGAGGAGATGACGATCGGCCAGTAGCCCTCGTCGCGCAGCCTGAGCTCGATGCGGCTGACCATTTCGGAATAGAAGGGATCGGTGACCGTCGGTACGACAATGCCGATGGCGCGGGTGCGCTTGCGGTTGAGGTTGCGGGCAAACAGATTGGGCTGGTAGTCGGATGAGCGCAACGCCTCTTCGATGCGCTTGCGCGTTGCCGGCTTGACGCTGGTCGGATCGTCGAAATATTTCGACAGCGTCGGCCTGGAGACGCCGCAGGAGCGGGCGAAATCCTCCATCGTCTTGTGCGTCATCGGCATTCAATCCCTCGTCTGGCACGCGCCAGAACCTCGGTCATCCCTTGACGCTGCCCAGGGTCCTGCAGCCGGCGCGTCCGCCACGCAACGGCAGACGAAATTTACAGGAAACGTCAGTGGGTTCAACGCGCAATGACAGATTATACCGTGCGTAAAATTTGTTCAATTGACGCGAAAATTGTCGCGCATCAAAGTCTCGGTCACAAAGAGCGCTGAAACAGTCCAGGCACCATGACACAACAGATCGATCGGCTTCTTTCCCAGCTTTATCGTCGGCTCGATGCCGCCGCGATTGTGATCGGCGATGCCATCGATCCGCGCTACAGCGACGACCTCTCCGGCAAGGGCGGCGGCCAGCCCGAACTGGTCTTGCGTCCGCGCAACGCCGCCGACGTCGCCGAAATCCTGCGCCTATGCAGTGGTATCGGCCAGAAGCTGGTCGTCCATGGCGGCCGCACCGGGCTGGCCGGCGGCGCGCGCGTGCAGCCGGGCGAAGCAGTGCTGTCGCTGGAGCGCATGACCGCGGTCGAAGCGCCCGACGGCGCCGCGGCAACCATCATCGCGGAAGCCGGCGCGCCGCTGCAAATGGTGCAGGAAGCGGCCGATGCGTCCGGCCTGATGTTCGGCGTCGATATCGGCGCGCGCGGCACGGCGACGGTCGGCGGCAACATCGCCACCAATGCCGGCGGCATTCGCGTGCTGCGCTACGGCATGTACCGCGCCCAGGTGCTGGGGCTGGAGGCCGTGCTTGCCGACGGCTCGATCCTGACTTCGTTGCGTGGCCTGGCCAAGGACAATTCGGGATACGATCTCAACCAGCTTTTCATTGGCAGCGAAGGCACGCTGGGCGTGGTTACTCGCGCCTGCCTGCGGCTGCATCCCAAGCCCGCCACCGAGGTTGCCGCCTTTTGCGCCCTTGGCTCGCTGGAGGCGGCGATTGCGTTGCTGGGGTTGCTCAAGCAGCGGCTCGGGCCCTTGCTTTCGGCCTATGAGGTAAACTTCTCGCCGCTCTACGGCGCCATGATTGCCGGCATGGCCGCGCCGGCGCCGCTGCCTGCCGGCGCGCCGGTTTATGTTTTGGCCGAGATCCAGGGCAACCAGGCCGAGCTGGACGGCGAGCGTTTCGCTTCGGTGCTGATGCAGGCGGTCGAGGACGGCATCGTCGACGACGTGGTCGTCTCGCAGTCGCCGCGCGAATTCCGTGCGCTATGGGATGTGCGCGAAGAGGCCAACCGATTCCTGTTTGCGATCGAGGGCATGATCGGCGTCGACATCAGCATCCCGTTGGCGACCATGGCGGGTTTCCTGCGCAACGCCGAAGCCGCGATCCACGCCGTCGACAGCCGCGCCGAGATCTACGTCTTCGGCCATCTCGGCGACGGCAATCTGCACTATCAGGTCGACACCACGGAACCGGCGGCCGCCTATGAGATCATCTATCGCGGCGTGGCGGCATGCGGTGGCGCCGTCTCGGCCGAGCACGGCATCGGCCTCGACAAGAAGAAATGGCTGAACCTCGTGCGCAGCGACGCCGAACTATCAGCCATGCGCCGGCTGAAGGTGGCGTTCGATCCGCACAACATTCTCAACCCAGGGCGGATTTTTTGATCGCCGGGAGGATCTAGCTTGCAACTGGCGAGAGCAGCGCGTGGAAGGCGACCGTTCTCATCTGCTCGACGCCGTCCAGAGTCATATTTCCCGCGACATAGACGATGATTGCCAGACCGAGCCAGCCGATCCAGCGATACTTGGCAAGCAGCGCCGCCACCAGCGTCGAGGCGACCGCCATCAGAACCACCGACAGGATGAGACCGAACACCAGCGCATTCATGTCGTGGGCGGCGGCTCCCGCCACTGCCAGCACATTGTCCAGCGACATCGAGACATCGGCGACGACGATCTGCAGGATCGCGGTGCGCAGCGCCTTGGCCGGCCGCGCCGTCGCAAGTGCTACGGCTTCAGTGTCGACGTCCTCGCCGTCGCCGGCCGAGCGCAACTCCTGGAACATGTTCCAGCACACCCAGAACAAAAGCATGCCGCCGACCAGCATGATCCCCGGAATTTCCAGCAGCTGCACCGCGATCACGGCAAAGACGATGCGGATCACCGCCGCCGCGGCAATGCCGGCGATGATCGCCTTCTGCCGCAACGCCTTGGCGAGGCCTGCGGCCGCCATGCCGATCACCACGACATTGTCGCCAGAGAGCACAAGGTTGATGGTGATGACTTCCAGATAGGCGGCGACAGTCGTCTGGTCGAAACTCATAAAGCGGTCTCCCCGGAAGGCTCCGGCTGGTTGCGGGCGCATCGGACCGATGTCTGCGCAAACGCGAAGACAGCTGATTTGAGTGCAGCCCGGTATTGAAACAAGACGCCAGCGCGGCCAATCGGTCCTCATCCACGGAATTCATCGCCGGGTCGTGATTTCCGACCAGAAATGCCCGTCCCAGAATGCCCATCATGGAAGGAAGACAAAAACGTTCCGCTTGCCTATCAATATTGCCGACCAAAGGAGAGACGAGCATGAGCAAGACGGCACTGATTTTCTGGGGCGGATGGGAAGGCCACACGCCGGCTCGCAGCGCCGCTGTCGTCAGCGAGATATTGACCCGGCATGGCTTCGAGGTGCGGACAGAAGAGGGCACATCGGCGCTTGCCGATCCGCAGCTCCCGGCCATCGATCTGATCGTGCCGGTGATCACCATGTCGACGATCGATAAACCGGAGCTGCAAAACCTCACCGCCGCCGTCAGCGGCGGGACCGGCCTTGCCGGCTTCCACGGCACCATGGGCGACAGTTTTCGCAACGAGCCGAACTATCAGTTCATGACCGGCGGCCAATGGGTCGCGCACCCCGGCGACATCATCGACTACCGTGTCGACATCATCAGCGACGATCCGATCGTCAGGGGTATCGAGGGTTTCGCCTACCATTCCGAGCAGTATTACATGCATGTCGACCCGAGCAACGAGGTGCTGGCGACGACGACGTTCAGCGGTGAGCATCTCGACTTCATCGACGGCGTCGTCATGCCCGTGGTCTGGAAGCGCCGCTATGGCAAGGGCCGCGTCTTCTTCAGCGCGCTCGGCCACACCGCGGATGAGTTTTCCGTGCCGCAAATGCGCACCATCTTCGAGCGTGGGGTGCTGTGGGCCAGCCGGTAACCGGGGCCTGTCCAAGCAAGCAACGGCGATATCACGCCTCCGCTACTCGCTAAGCCGCGGCTAACGCACTATGGTGGCTGAGGTGACGACGTTCGACCGCCGTCATCGCAACTGAAATGTGTTGTCACGGGGGGCATGCATGTTCGGGGTCGTCGGATTAGTAAGGCATGGAAAGCCGTCGCAGCGCTGGCGTCCGCCGGCTCTGGTGGTCGTGGTGTTCGGGCTGTTGCTGCTCGCACCGGAAGTGGCGAATGCGAAGCCGAACTGGACGCTCGATCCGGCGAATTCGACGCTCACCTATCAATCGGTGAAGAAGAACACCATTGTCGAAACCAACAAGATCAGGAACCTCTCGGGCACGCTGACATCGGATGGCGCCGCCAAGGTCACGTTCGACCTCAACTCGGTCGACACCGGTATCGACCTTCGCAATGTCCGCATGCGCTTCCTGTTCTTCGAAACCTTCAAATTCCCGACGGCGGAAGTGACGGCGAAAGTCGATCCCGCCGCTTTTGCCGATCTCGCCACCAAACGGCGCATGAGCGCGCATATCCCGTTTCGCCTGAGCCTGCACGGCGTCGACAAGGACCTTGAGGCCAATGTCGTGGTCACCATGATCACCGACAGCATGGTGTCGATCGCCTCGGAGGCGCCGGTCGCCGTGCATGTCGAGGATTTCGGCCTGTTGCCCAACATCGAAAAACTCCAGCAGGCGGCCAATGTCAGCAGCATCGTCCCGACGGCTTCGGTGTCGTTCGACTTCGTCTTCACCGCTGATGGCGCCAAGCCTGCGGCCACGCCTGCCGTCGCGGCCGCAGCCCCAGCCGATGCCGGGCCGGTCGCCACAGATGCAGGCAAGACGTCCTTCAGCGACGATGAATGCCTGAACAGGTTCGAGGTGCTGTCGCGCACCGGCGCCGTCTATTTTCGCCCAGCCAGCGCTCGGCTCGATGAAAAGAGCCGCCCACTGCTGGCCGAGGTGGTCGGCGTCGTCGGCAAATGTCCGAAACTGAAGGTCGAGGTTTCGGGCCATACCGATTCCGACGGCTCGCCGACGGCCAACAAGAACCTGTCGGAACGGCGCGCCAAGGCGGTCGCCGACGCGATCATCGCTGCGGGCATTCCATCGGCGCAGATCACGGCTTCCGGCTATGGCGAGGAAAAGCCGGTGGCGCCGAACGATACGCCGAAGAACAAGGCGCTGAACCGGCGGATCGAGTTCTCCGCCACGCCGCTCTCCAACTGAGCCGGTCCTTAACTGAGAAGGCCCGTCAACCGAAAAGGAACCCGGTGCGTTTGGACATGATTGCAAGTTGCGGCAACTTCATGCGCGGCATCGGCCTCGCCGTGCTGGCGCTTGCGTTGACCATGACCATTACCATGACCGCGGCCAGTGCCGAACGCCGCATCGCCCTGGTGCTCGGCAATTCCCATTACCGGAACGCGCCGGTGCTGCCCAATCCGGTGAACGATGCGCAGGCAATGTCCGATCGCCTGAAGGGGCTGGGCTTCGAAATCGTCTCCGGCCTCGATCTCACCAAGGCGCAGACGCAGGAAAAGATCGCGCAATTCGCGCGGCAGGTGCGTGGCGCCGATATCGCGCTGTTCTTCTATGCCGGTCATGGCCTGCAGGTCTCGGGCAGGAATTACCTGCTGCCTGTCGATGCGGCGCTGGAGGACGAGACCTCGCTCGACTTCGAAGCCGTGCAGGTGGACTTCATCCTGCGGCAGATGTCGCGCGAGACCAGCATCAGGCTGGTGTTCCTCGACGCCTGCCGCGACAACCCGCTCGCCGATGTGCTTGCCAAGGAGACTGGCGGCGACAGCACGGCAAGCAGCGGCCTTGCCGAAATACCGATCGAGAATGGCGGCGCCGGCACGCTGGTCGCCTTCGCTGCCAGTCCCAACCAGCTCGCCTATGACGGACCGGGCGAGCACTCGCCATTTTCGGCGGCGCTGCTTGCCCATATCGGCGAGGTCAACGTCTCGATCACCGAAGCGATGAACCGGGTTACGTCGGATGTGTTCAAGGCCACAGCCGGACGCCAGCGGCCCTGGATCAACGTTTCGCTGACCACCGATGTCGTGCTTCACAAGGTCGATCTCAAGGCGCCGCTGATCGTCGGCGATTCCGGCCCGGCTGCGCCCGAAGGCGATACGCAGGCGCGCACCGGCGCGGCCGCCAATCCGCCGGGTACGGACGCCGGCGAGCAGGCGCTGGAACAGCTGCGTGAGGAAATTCCGAAGCTGGGCTCGGACGCGCCAATCCTTTTCGATGTTCCGGTCAATTTCGGCGACCCGGCGATCGACGGCAAGAGCATCGCCCAACTCATCCAGGGCAAGCCGCACTTCAGTCCGGTCGAGGGCCTGGAAAAGTCCGTCTGGGACAACCAGTGCAGCAACTGTCATCAATGGACCGAGGAGCGGCTGTGCGACCAGGCCAAGACCTACGTCACCAATGATGCCTCGGTGTTGCGCCTGCAACACCCGCTGGGCACGCGCTTCAAGGTGGCACTCGGCAAATGGGCGCAAAACGGCTGCAAATGAGACCGCCAACAATGGGTTGGATCAGATTTCAATGAAATCTCATCACGATCCAGAGCAATCAGGCTCGGCGCAGCGCCTCGGTTTCGGCCAGATGGATGCCCATCTCGACAAAGGCGGTGAGCACGGAGAAACGGTCCGCCACCGCAACCCGCGCCAGTCCGGCCAGTATGCCGGCATTGACGGCATGCGCAGCCGGCAGCGGCCGCAGCCTCGACCCGTTGGTCTGCGGCGTCAGGCCATTGATGTGCCGTTGCGCCGCTAGCGCGATCCAGCCGGCAGGCGTGTGCTGCTGCGTCATCGCCGCCCCGGCGACAGCCTCCCGGCGGGTTGCATTGTTGGGGTCGCCGACCCACTCCTGGATCAGTGTCAGCGTTGCGAGGTCCTGCTCTTCGAGCAGCTCGGTCAGATGCCCCAGGCACTCATGGCCCCACCAGATTGCGGCCCGGTCAGGCAGGAGATAGGCGCAAAAGGTAATCGCTTCCTCGGGGATGCGCCCGGCCATCAGCCGGCGGCAGAACTCGAGCGAGGGTTGGTCGGTCGGAACGGCCGTCATGTCCCGAGCGACAGCCGTGTTCGCGGCGAAGAGATCGCGTGCGGTCTGGAATCGAAGCCCGTTGACCATCGCTGCTGTTATCCTCCCCCAGCCCTCACTCAACCCGCCTGCGAGGCGCGGGTCAAGTCTGTCGACCACCACATGTCCATGACGTTGTTCACAGACAAACGCCTCACGGTTTGGTATATTCCACAGCCGACCGTGATCTCGACAGATCATTGTCGAACAGGAAGAGTTGGCCCGGATCCATGGATCGGGCCTGAGTGAAAATCGGATGCTCGAAACGGGAGTAACCGTTATGCAGCGGCACATTTCAGTCTTGGCATTGGCGACCGTGCTTTTCTCGACTCACGTCTATGCCGACCCACTTCAGAAATCGGAAGACATTGTGAAGTTCTTTGCCGGCACGATCGATCACGGCGCGGCACGCGGGATTTGTGTCGGCACCGAGGACGAGTGCAAGAGCAAGACCGGCCAGAAAGAAAAGCCTCCGGAGAAGACCGGCCTCGATATGCTGATCAATTTCAGCCTGGATTCGTCCGAGCTCGACGCCAAGGCGCGCAGCGAACTCGACGAATTCGCCAAGGCGCTGAAGGACGATCGGCTGAGCAAGCTGTCCTTCGTCGTCGAAGGCTATACCGACGCATCCGGCTCGGCGACCTACAATGAGGGGCTGTCGCAGCGCAGGGCGCAGTCGGTGACGGCCTTCCTCGAATCCAACGGCATCGAAGCCACCCGCATCAAGGCGGTCGGTCTCGGCGAGGCCAATCCACGCAACCCCGACCCCTACGATCCCGTCAATCGCCGGGTCGAGATGCGGATCAAGGCGCAGTAGCGTCGCCGGCTGCGTTTTCCGGCCATCAACGCCGCGCGTCCAACGGACACGCGGCGTTTTTGTCGTTCGATGTGATCGATCAGTTCTTGAGCACGCCGCCGACCGCTACGCCGGTGCCGAAGATCAGCGCCTTGGTCAGGAAATCATTGTTGTCCCGCGGCGGCGGCTCATCCTCGCGCACGACCTCCCGGTTGCGCCTTTTCTGCACGAACTGCTGCTGTCGGCGCGGCTTCTGGGCGTACTGCTTCTTGCGTGGCTTTTCCGCCACCGGCTTCAGCGTGCGGGCCTTCTGCACCATCTGTTTTTTCGGCTTGTCCACGCCGGCCTGGTCGGCCTCATGCTTGGCACGCACGGCCTCCATCATCGGATCCGTCTGGATAACCAGGAATGCCAGTTGCTCGCGCGTCAGGAAGGTGGTCGGAGGCAGCCCGTTCCCCTCTTGCCAGTCGCCGATCGCTTGCCGGGTCTTGGCGCCGATATTGCCGTCAACGCGGCCAAGCTCGTTGCCCAGCGCCTCGACGCGCAATTGCAGGTCGATGCGGCCCTGGCGATCGAGACCGATCGCGTTCTCCGTCGCCTCGGTGCCCAGCACCTTCTTCATGTCGTCCGAAATGCCGACCGAGGTGCGCACGGCAGAACCCGAGTTCGCTTCGTCGGCATCGAGCGCTGCCACCTGCCGTTCCTGGGCTTTCGGATCGTTCAGCGCATCGATGTTGAGCCGCGCCACCGTGGCGAAGCGGCCATTCGGGAACTGTTCGAGATAGGCTTCGTAGAATGGCGCGGTGTTGCGCTTCGAGGCCTCGTCCCAAAGCCGCTGCTCGACTTCCCACGAAGGCGGTTCGCTGGTGACGGGGGCAGGGGCGGGCGCTGTCGCGGCGTTCGCGTCGTCGGCGGCCGGTTTTGCCACCGGCACGGCTTCGGCGGCCGGTTTGCCAAGGAAAACCTCGCGGCCCAGCGATGCGTTGTGCCATGGCCGCTGGCGGCCTTGCGTGGTCTCGGCCACTTCGCCGCGCACCCGCGTCAGCGCGCTCTGGATCTCGACGCCGGGTTCGGTCAGGTGCCTGGCGAGCGCGGTCGAGTAGGGGCTGTCGACGCCGTTGCCGTCAAAGGCGATGGCGCCCGGGTCGGTGGCATAGGCAATCAGGATGCCGCCGGTGCCGACGCCCTCTGATTTAGGGTCGATCGGCGCCAGGCCGGTGCCCAGCGCGGTGGAGCGGGTCTTCGGCATCGCGGCCGCCAGCGTCCGTGCCAGCGGATTGTCGCGGCAGGCATCGAGGATGATGACGCCGACCGCCGGGTCGGGCGGCAGTGCGGCCATGAAGTCGTCGATCTGGACGGTGCGGGTCTTGAGATAGGCAGGTGACGTCAGTTCGGCGTCGACCGGGATCAAAAAGTTCTTGCCGTCGACTTGCATGCCGTGGCCGGCATAGAAGATGACGGCGAGGTCGGCATCGTAGGACTGCTCGGTGAATTTGCTGATCAGGCTGTGCATGCCGGCATTGTCCTGGTCGACGCCCTCGATCACCTCGAAGCCGGCATTGCGCAGCGTCGATGCGATAAGATGCGCGTCATTGGCCGGATTGGGCAATTCGACGGCATGGACGTATTTGCTGTTGCCGATGACCAGCGCGACGCGTTTGACGCCACCGGCATCCGGCGCCGCCGCCTGGACGGTGTCAAGCGCGGTCAGCATTAACAGAAAAAATCCGCTCAAAAGGACGGCAAACGCTTTCATGAGATCGGCCCTCCGCCCCAATGGGGCGCGTTATAGATGGCTGCGCATGCTAGATTTCACCAGCGACTGTATCGCTTCTGCCAAAATGGCCCTTGGGCGTATGTGATCCCAGCCACAGTTTTGGTTCACAAGGACCCAAAAACCAAATATCCGCAAACATACCATTCGCCGGCCTCAGAACCAATCGGCTTGGCGAAAGCCGGGGCGAACTGCCAGCTCTAGCCCGGCTCAAGAGTATTTTGGATCGAGCCGACCAGTGCCGTTATCGCCTGCTTGTATTTTTCGAACTCCGGCGATGTCTGGCGGACTTCCGTCGTCGTCGGCTGGCCCGCATCGGTGGTGGCGGGCGTCGGCAATTTGCGGCCCATCTTCCGTTCCGCCCAGTCGACGACGTAGCTGGCGGTCTTGCCGGCAAGAAATGGGTTGGCCTGGATAACGGACGATCCGAGCACGGCGCTCAACTGCGCCGATCCCGGCGACGCCAGCACCTGATGTGCGCCTTCCATGCCGAGGAAATGGCAGAGATAGAGCCGGCCGGCGGTAATCTGATGGCCGCGCGCCTTGAGATAGGCTTCGCCCTCGCGCGCCAGATTGCGCACCATCTCACGCGAGATGGTGGCGTCGTAGCGCAAAGCGAGCAGGTCTGCGGTCGACAGCGATCGCGCGAGTTCGGGACGATAGGTGTTCATCATCCGGATCCAGGTCTTGGATATGAACTGGCCGGCGCCTGTCGCCGAAGACAGCGGGTTCTTGGCCCGCGCGCTACCGCCCGATTCGACGTGGACGATACGGTCGGTCAGCGTTTCGACGGCGGGATCGCTGGAAGTGACGGCGATTGCAGCGGTCACTGTTCCGAGCGGATCGATCGCCTGACCGCTCTGGTAGAGTTCGAAATGCAAATGTGGCCCGGTCGACAGGCCGGTGGTGCCGATATAGCCGATGATGTCGCCGGCCTTCACCTTGGTGCCGACACCGCTGGCAATGGCGAATTTCGACATATGCGCGTAGCGCGTCTCGCGGCCGCCGCCATGGGCGATCTTGACCACATTGCCGTAGCCGCCGCCGTCGCCCTGGAAGATGATCTCGCCGTCGAAGGCTGCGGCGATCGGGGTCCCCACGGGTGCTGCCCAGTCGACGCCTTTGTGGATGCGAACAACGCCCAGGATCGGATGCTTGCGCGGCCCGAAGGTCGACGTCATGACACCGTTGACCGGCGTCACCATGCCGTTGGCCACCGTCAGCGAGCGCACCTGGTCATCGCCCGAGACGCAGGAAAACTGGCCGTCGCTCTGCTGGAAAACGAAACAATCGAGGCTCTTTTGCGTGCCTTGGATGCCGACATAGAGCACCCGTCCGTCGGTCTCGTTCTTGCCGCGCGGCGTCTGCGAATAGATCAGCACAAGGCGCTGGTCCTCGCTGGCGAAAGCATCCAGATCCTGTCCGCGCGACAGATACATGATGGCTTCGCCGATGATGCCGCTCGGCACATTGTTGCGGGCCGCCGTCGAGTAGATCGCGTCGAGCAGGCGGTATTGCCGTTTCTGCGTGCCTTCGGTCTCGGCGCCCGAATAATTGAACAGGTCCTCGCGCACCCACGGGTCGACGCCCGACACGAAGGCGCCGGCCGCGTTGCGTGTCAGCGTGCCTACAAAGACGTTCCTGGCGTAGATCGAGACCTGCATCAGCGACATCGTCGTGGTCTCGCGCGTCGGCCTGAAGCCGCGCATCGCCACGACATAGCCAGGCTGCAGGCCGTCCTTGTCGAACAGCGCCTTCAGCGCCTCGCCGGCAAGCTTTGCGTCGTCGGCGGAAAAATGCGCATCGAGCGCCACGCTGTCCAGGCTGCGGTCGTTGAGGATTTTCACGAAAATGTCCTGGGTCGCCTCGAAGCGCTGGTATTCCGAGCTGACGGTGGCAACGCTGGTGTTGTTTTCGACCGCTGTCTTCTGAAAGGCGGGGAGTGCTGCTTCGCCCTCATCGATGGTCTCGCCCCAGCCGGCCTCGGGGTCATCGGCCGCCGTCGATGCACCCGGAGAGGTCTGCGGGTCAGGAGCTGGGCCGGAGGCCGCCGGAGCCCCGTCCGCGCCGGGCGATGGTTGAAGATCGTTCTGCAGGTCATTCTGCGGATCGTTGGGTTCGGCGGGTGGCGCGACCGCGGTCTTCCGCTGCGCCTGAAAGAAAGCGAAATCCTCTTGCGTCGAGGGGATCGTCGTCATGAATTTTTCGCTGGCGCTCAGCATCACGTCGGAGAGAACCATGATCTGAGGGGAGATGCCGGCCTGGTCGAGCTCCGTCGGGCGCGGCATCCCGCGGCTCTTGGCGGCGCCGGCTTCTGGCGCCAGTGTGATCCACATCGGGTCGCCGGCAAGGTCGATGATGGCCGGCACGTAGACCGATGCGTCGGCCGGTACGTCGTCCGAGCCTTCGACGGCGTGCAGTTCCTCGTCCTCGTCGCCAAACGACCAGTAGTCGGCGGTGAGATAAAAGCCGGTGGCAATCGCGGCGAGGACGATTGTCGCCAGGCCAGCCGCCAGTCCGAGCCAGATCCTGCGCCTGCGCAGCGCGGCGCGCGCCTGCTTCTTTGCTTTGAAGCTGGTGTCGATGCTGTGCGTCACGGCGCGCTTCCGGTCAGGAAGAAGGTCCAGCGCACCTGTTCCTGCGTGTCGACTTCGAGAAACTTCGCCGCGATATGGCCGCGCTGCCAGCATTCATCGATGCCGCGGATCGAGAACCGCCGCCGCTCGATGCACATGTCGGTGGAGCCTGCCAGAATGGCGTGGCCGAAGACATCCGTCGCGTAGATGTAGATGTAGCGGTTGGTCAGCTCCTCGCGGATGACGTTGACGCATTGATTGGCGCCGATGGTCCACCAGCCATCGGTCTGGTCGGCATCGTCGACCTTCTGACCGACGGCAAGATTGACGACGTCGAGCGTCTGGTTGCAGACGGTGAATTCGGCGCGCGCCTGCCCGGTGGAAAGAAGCGCCAGCAACAGCGTCGCGACCGCGCTCGCGGCGAGCTTCACGCGCACGTTCCGGGCAAGCAGGACGGGATCTCGGCGACGGCGTTGCATCGGCGTCGGTGCTAGCCGCCGAGGCGGAAGTATTTGGCGGTCGCCGAAAATGCCGAACTCCTGGCGCCGATCTCGTCGAGTATCCTGGGCAACAGCACCGAGGCCGGCGTCGGCGTTGTGAAGTCCGCCGCCTTAATGTCCTGCGGCCCGGTGATCACCATGATGATCTGCGGCAACGCCTTGCCTGCCGCCTTGTCGGCGGCGCCGAGCCCGATCGGGATCGAGAAGGTCGCCTTGTCGGCTTGTACGACAACATGGTCGTCGAGGTTGAAGGCGATGCCCCTGTGGTCGATCAGGAACACGCTCGACACCAGCCCGCCATGCGTCACCAGCGTGCCGTCGATCGGCGAGCCGTCCGGCACCGATGTCTGGTCGAGGACAAGCTGCGGCCTGTCGGCCGTGCTCGCGCCCATGAAACGCAGGAAGCCGGTGATCCCGCATTGCGGGGGCTGGATAAGGCGGACGCTGATATCCGGCTCGACATGGAACTTCGCCTGGAATTCCCCAAGCAACTGTTCGAAGGGTGGCACCGACGTGCCGAAGCCCTCGATCGCGACACCCTTGTCGGCGGCCGACGTCACCGTCGCAAAAAAACAATCACCACCATTGAAGGCGCGTACCCAGGTGACCCGCTCCGCGGCCGCATCGGCCGGTGGCGGCACCTCCGGCTTGGGCACGTTCATGGCAATGTCGGGCTCTGCGGACTTGTCGGCCTGCTCGCCGCTGGCGATATTGGGCCGGCTTGGGTTGGGCTCTGCGGTCGTTTCAGGCGCCTGCGTGTCCGGCTTGGGCGCCTGTGTGTCCGGCTTGGGCGCCTGCGCGGTCGGTTCAGGCGCCTGCGCCTTGGGCTCGGGCGGTTGAGCGGTGGGTTGCGGCGCCGATGCTGTGGGCGTGGGTGCCTGGGCCGTTGGTTCAGGTGTTTGCGTCGCCGGCGCTGTCGCCTTGGGCTCTACCGGCGGACTGACAGGCTCGGGGTTCTTCGCGGCATCGGACTGTGACGGGCCGGATGGCGGTTGCAGCGCAACGGTCTTGTCGATTGGTGCGGCCGGCAGCGGGGCCGTAGCGCTCGACGCGACTGGTGGCGTCGGCTGCGGCTCGACCGGCGTTTTGGCCTGATCTTCAGCCGCAGTCTCCGCTGGTTGCGTCTTTGGCACCGTCTTCTCGACCGGCGCAGTGTCCGGAAGGGGCTTGTCAGCGACGATCGGCTTTGTCAGTTCGGGTTGGAGCGGCTTGCCGGTGTCGGTGACGCGAGGCCGGTCTCCGAATCCCACGATACCCGATGCATAGAGCCCTCCAAGCGATACCATGACCACCGCCGCCAGCACCGCGATCGTCAGATTTCTGCCTGTAGTAGCACGCTTCGGCGGTGTGCTTGCTCGCTTGGGAGTTTCAGCAGCCGGTTTCGGCTGCGACAGGTGCGCCGGGCGCACGTGCGGCACGAAAGACGGCTCCGCCGTGCCGCTTGGCGGGGCCGAACCGAAGCCTTGGGCCGGCGAGTCCCCGATCTTCGAGACAGGCCCTGCGGTCTGCCCGGTTCGCGGCAGACCGGGCCGGGGCGCGAGCGATGCCGGCGGCAAGGTCGCGTCGCTGTCGTCGCGCGTCAACCGGGCGATTTCGGCCATGCTGGCCGGTCGATCATCCGGGTCAGGCTGCAGCATCGCTTCGACAATGTCCCTGAAATCGGCATCGATGCCGGAGAGATCAGGGACGGTCCGCCGTTTTTCGACGATCTCGTATTGCGAGCCGCCCATGTCGATCGGCTTGCCGCGCAGCGCCGCCGCCAGCACCAGCCCCAGGCTGTAGATGTCGGACTGTTCGCTGACCTCGCCGCCAAAGAGCCCGAGCTGCTCGGGGGAGACGTAATTATATTTTCCGGCAAACTTGCCGCCGATCAGCGTCTCGCCACCGACCGCGGCCGATCGCGCAATGCCGAAATCGATGATCTTTGCCCGCTCGACCCGGCCGCCCGGCAGGATGATGTTGTCAGGCGACAGATCGCGGTGGATGGCGCCGGCCTGGTGCACGGCGCTCAGGCCCGAGGCCAGCCGGTGGCACAGTTTGCGCACATCCGGAGCCGCCATCGCCCCGCCGCGCATGACGTCGTACAGCGACTGGCCGTCGACGAATTCCATCGCCAGATAGGGCCGCCCGATGCCGGGATCTATGGTGAAGACGTGGTAGCGCACGACCGCGTCATGCGACAGATGGTTGAGGATCGAGGCTTCCTTGCGAAACAGCGACAGGATCGTCTGATCGCGGGCGAATTCCGGCAGCACGATCTTGATCGCGACATGATCGCCGGTCTGGATGTTGTGGCCGCGATAGACTTCGCCCATGCCGCCCGACGCGATGCGTTCGTCGAGCTCGTAGATGCCGCTGAGCTGCGTGCCGACGCTGGTATCCGCCATGTTGGGCAATAGCCGGGTCTTGTCGTCGGAGCTCATCGGTCGCGGCCTTCTGCTCGGGACAGGCCATTGCCTTTGTCTCTGATCTTGACCAGAACGATGGTGACGTTGTCCGTGCCGCCGCGCTCAAGCACCATGGAAAGCAGCTTTTCGCAGGCAGCCTGCGGCGCTGCCGAGAGCACTGCAGCGGCAATCTCCGCGTCACTGACATGCGCCGTCAGGCCGTCCGTGCTGAGGATGAAAATGTCGCCGGCAAGGGTCTCTCCCTGCTGGAAGTCGATGGCGATTTCGTCGTTGACGCCGATGGCGCGGGTGATGACGTTGCGGCGCGGCCAGTTCTCCGCTTCGGCTGCGCTGATCGCGCCGCTGTCGAGCAGTTCCTGGACCTCGGTGTGGTCGCGCGAAATCTGCGAGATCGCGGCGTTGCGCACGAGATAGACGCGGCTGTCGCCCGACCACAGGCAGGCGAACCTGCCCTCCATGGCCAGCAGTGCGGCAACGGTGGAGCCGATGGTCACGCCGCGTGAGCGCGAAATCCGGCGGATCTCGGCATGCGCCCGGTTCAGCCGATCCTCAAAGCGGGCGCGCAGATCCGGCGCCGAACTGGCGATGCCGATCGTCGCCAGATGCTCGACAATGCTTGCCGAAGCGACTTCTCCGGCCTCGTGCCCGCCCATGCCGTCGGCCACCACCCAGAGGCCGATCCGCGGCTCGACCAGGAAGCTGTCCTCATTGTGGTCACGCACGCAGCCCTTGTGGCTCACGCCGTAGCTCTCAAAGGCGGCATCGTTCACTTGCCTACGCTCCGCAACGCCTTGGCTGACGTGCCTGGCCAGTCTGCCACAGCCCCATTCATTAGAGTATCGAAATCTAAGCCGCTGATGACGGTGCCGCCGCTGTCTCTGCGTCCTGCAATCGCTGGTCCTGCCATGCAATTCCCCATCAGAAAGCCTTCGGGCAGCTGAACGCGGAAAGCGCCGGCAGCGTGAATGGGTTGCCGTCCTCCCCGGTCTTGATCGTGTAGGCGACATCCCGTCCGCCGATGACGAAATGCGCTTCGAGACTATCGCCATTGGCGGTGACCTGCCCCTTGTCCAGCAATCGTTTCAAAGCCCAGGGACCGTCGAACTTGATTGCGGACTCGCGGCCGGGCAGCTCCGGCGTCAGGCTGAGACTGGCCGAACCGGTCTTGCCCGGCCACGGAATCAGTCCCGGCGTGTTGCCGGCCTGGGTGGCCTGCAGCACCTGGCCGTCGATATTGAGCAGCGCCATGTCGGCATCGCCATGCAGCGACAGCGGCGTGAAGGTGATGTTGATCGACGGCACCGGCCCGCCGAGCGGAAAGAAAGCCGCGCGGATTTGTGCCGCGAGCTGAAAGTTCTTCAGCGTCGATTTCGCCAGATTGCGGCCGAACCTGGTGTCCTGTTTCCAGTCCCAGTCCTGGCCGCTCATGTCGACCAGCGACGCCAGGTTCTGCGCGAAGAACCGGTCGAGAACCCCGCCCGGAGAAAACAATCTGGCAAAATCCGCCATGGCGACATCGTCGGTGCCGGCGGGGGCAAATGGAAAGCGCCCGGCAATCACCTCCTCGCACAGACGGCCGACGGTCTCCTCCAGCATCTCGTTGAGACGCGTGGTCGATGTTTCGGCGACGGTGCCCTCGAAATCGTCCGCCGCCGCGCTCACCATCCTGGCCAGCGCCTTCGGCAGCCGCGAGGCGTTGGCGCGTAGAGTCGATATCTGCAGCTGCAGATTGGCGTTGGCCTGGTCCGTCTGGGCGGGGACATCGGCGGCCAGCCGCACGCTCTGATAGATTTCGCGGAAATTCTGGGTCAGGGCGTCGAGCGGCCGCTGCCCCGGCGCCCCGGCCACCAAAGCCTGGAAAGACCGGAACTGGGCTTCGATGTTGGCGCCGGGATCCTGGTTCTGGGTGCTGACAAAGGCGGTCCCGGCCCTGCTCTGCGATTTGCGCGCCGCAATCTCGATGCCGATGCGGGCGAGGCCCTTGGCGCGCGCGGCGGTTTCCTGGTCGCTGTCTTGAGACGGCGCAGCCGGATTGCGCTCTTGCGTCAAAGCTGTTTCGCGCGCGATCGCCTCGAACAGCTGCATCAGCGGCGAACTCGGTGATCCCGCTGCGGACAGTGCCAGATATTGCGGTTTGTCGGCGGCCATTGCCTTGAACTTCAACCTGTCGAGCACCTCGTTCCACGCCGCCGCAAAGCCCTTGCCATAGCGATCGAGCAGCTCCGGGCCGAGCTTGAGCAATTCCTGGTCGAAACCGGCTTGCTCGCCGCTCGAGCCGATCACCCATTGATCGTCGACCAGCGCCTGCGCGCTCCTGGCAAGTTGCGCCAGATAGAAGTCGAAGCCGGCATGGGTGTAGAGACCGGGGACGCGAAGGCCGGCGACATCGTTTCCGTCATTGCGCTCGAACAGCATCGGCGCTTCCGGGCCGGCTTGCGAGGCCACCGAAAAATCGTCCAGCGCCGCCGCATAGGTGGCCGACTGGATGAGAGCGGTGGCGCGATCGGCAAGGCTCATGCGGCCGAGCGAGCGCTGGGCGGATTCGACCAGCGTGCGGTTGAGTTCGAACGAGGGATCCTGGTCGTTGTCGAGCGCCAGCATGGCGCGCAAATGCTTCTCCAATTGCGCCCGGCCGTCGCGATTGTGGGCGCCGGGATAGCGGTTCTGTTCCCAGTCCCGTTTCAGCCAGGTGACGACCAGCTCGTCATCCACTTTCGGCGCCTTGCCGCCCAGCATCAGGTAAATCTTCAGCGGCTCGTACAGCGCCATCGGATCGGCCATCCTGGCCTCGATCGTGCGTTCGAGCTGGAACAGCAGGCGCGAGCGGAACATGCGCTCCAGCCCTTGCCGGTAGGCAGTCTCGGAAGCCGAAAGGATACGCTCGCGCTGGCTGAGGCCGAACGTCGCCGTGGCCGGCGTCGGCTGATCCTTGGTGTCATAGCCGGCCGGCAGGCCGCGCAGCGCATCTAGCGCACCGATGACGGTTTCGAGGTCGGCATCCGACACCGTCGTGCTGGCCAGCAGCGGCGCGGCTGTCGCGCGGTATTGGCCTGCCGCCTGTCCGGTCGCGGCGACCAGCGATTTGTTGGTCGTAAAGCTCAGGCCGAGAACGCCAAGCGCGGCGATCGCTATGGCCGCGATCGCTGTCAGGCCGGCGTAGCGGGCGATCGCAACGCGCCTGTCGGCCGCCCTGTCATAGGACACCCAGCCGGACTCGGCGAAAATGACGCGGCTCAACAGATCGTGCAGGAAGAAGCTTTTGCCGGTGCCGGAAAGATGCGCCTGGGCACTCCTGCCGAAAGTGCGGCCTATGCTGCCCAGCAACTGGTCGATCGGCGTGCCTTCCTGCGTGCCGGAAGAAAAATACAGGCCGCGCAGGGGGGCGTTCAGCTGCTTGCGCGTCGGCTCGAAAACGCCCTCGAGGAAATGCACGATCCGGCCTTTCAGCGCGCCGAGCTGCGCGGCGAAGCCGAAAATGGCGATGCGCGCGACCGGATCGGTCTCCGCCTGCAGCCGCTCGCTCATCTCTTCGGTCAGGCGCTTCACCAGCGCGTCGAATTCGGCTGGCGCTTCCGCGACCATGTTCAGGCCGCGCTCGGCGGTCTGGAAGGTCGCGCCCCACACCTTGCGCCGGCGTGCTTCGTCGAAACCGCCGAAATATTCCATGAATCCGGAGACCAGGTCGGCCTTGGTGAACAGCACATAGACGGGAAAGCGGACCTTCAGGACCTCGTGGATTTCCTGCAGGCGGCTGCGGATCTCGGCGACGCGGGCCGCCTGCTCGCTGTCCGCCATCAGATCGGAAAGGCTGATCGCCAGGATGACGCCATTGATCGGCTGGCGCGTCCGGTGCCGCTTGAGCAGCGACAGGAACGCCAGCCAGCTTTTGCTGTCGGTCCGTGCATGGGAATCCTGCGTCGTGTAGCGCCCGGCCGTGTCGATCAGCACCGCCTCGTCGGTGAACCACCAGTCGCAATTTCGCGTACCGCCGACACCCGCCACCGGCTGCGCCTGGCCCGACCCGGCAAGCGGAAAGTTCAGGCCGGAATTGACCAGCGCGGTGGTCTTGCCGGCGCCCGGCGGGCCAATGACGATGTACCAGGGGACGTCGTAGAGGAAGTTGCGCTTGCCGCTCGACTGCCTGAGCGTCGCGACTGCTTCGTTCATGCGAGCTTCCAGCATCTTTGCATCGCTGCCGTCATCCTCGGCGCTGGCCATGGCGGCCTCCAGCGCCTTCTGCGCCTTGCGCCTGCGCCAGAGCCGGATTGCGTAGATGATCGCCACCGTTCCGACGACGATGCCGATGATCATTGCCCGCAGCCAGATGGGATCCAACGGCCGGGCGCCGGCAAAGCGGATTAACGGGCCGGCGTACCAGACCGCGGCGGCAAAGCCGGCGAGCGCGAGCGCGCTGAAGATGCGCAGCAGCCAGCCGGTCACAGCGTCTCCTCCCGCGGGATCATTACATCGACACGGCGGTTTTTGGCGCGGCCCTCCGGCGTTGCATTGTCGTCGATGGGCTCGTCCTCGCCCTTGCCCTCGACCTTTGTCCGCGACGGATCGCTGAAATGCGCTGCGATCATCTTTTCCACCGACTGGGCACGTGCGACGGAGAGGTCGAAATTCGATTTGAAGGCGCTGGTCTTCTTCGGTTTGACGTTGTCGGTGTGGCCGACGATCCGGATCGGCCCGCGCTCCGCGTCGAGAGCCGCCGCGATGCTGGCGGCCACCGGCTCGAACTCCGGCTTGACCTCGGCTCGTCCCGACTGGAACAGCAGGGCGTTGCTGATTTCCACGATGATGAAATCACCCTTGGTGCCGACGCTGACGCCGCCGCCTTCGATCTCCTTGGCCAAGGCAGTGCGGATGCGATCGACCTGCGCAATCGTCGTTGGCGCTGCGACGACTTTCACCTCCTCGGTCAGCGGCACGAAACCGGTGCGCTCGATGGTGACCGGCGTCGCCGGATTGAGCGCCAGCAACTCGCCGGCAACAGCCTCGCCATCATTGGTGATGAGCACGCGCAGCGTGAAAAAGGCTGCGGTCAAAACTGCCGCGGTTGCAGCGGCTATGGCCCAGAGCGGAACCCGCCTGGAGCCTTGCGCCGATGTGACCGACAAGCCTTGCCAGCGCGGCGAGATGTCGTCGTCACCGAGGACGCGGAAATAGGCTGATGTCTCGTAGACGTCGCGGCGGACCCGTTCGAGGCTCTCGCGCGGCTGGCCGCGATACTGGCCTTCGAAGCCAAGCGACAGGCAGACATGCATCAGCTCGATGAGATTGCGATGAGGTTCCGGCGTCGCCAGCACCGTGTTCAGCGCCTGGAAAAAACCGGCGCCGGTGGGTTTGACCTGGAAGAAGCGCTGCAGCATGGCGTGCTGCGCCCACGCATCCCGGCTGGAACCGGGCAGATTGGCGACGATATCGTCGGCGGTTTCGCAAAGCACATAGCTGGCGATGCGCGCATCCTCTTCCGAGGTATCGGTCCTGGCGATCTTGCGGTCGAAATCCTCGATCAGGCCGGCGACATGCTGCGCCAGCGGCTCGGCCGGTCTTTCGACAGCCATCAGCCGCAGATGCCCAAGCAGTATCAGCAAGGGCGCCGCGGCAGCGACGATCGGGTTGGCCGCGCCATAATCGACGGCATCGCTGGCGCCGAGCAGCGCATCCCATGGCGTTTTCCCCGCCGTCCCGGCTGAGCCGTGAACGGGCGGATCGGCCGGCGCGTTGGCGAAGGGCGTTCCCTGATAGATCACCGTCCCCGTGACGTCGGACGGCGGCTGGCGGCCGGCGTTGGGATCGAAAACCGTGGGTTCCGGGACGCTGGCAGGGGCGATCACCGTACTGCCGGGGGCCGGCGCATCGCGGGCGAGAACCGTCTTTTGCTTGCGGCCGGGATTGGGGCGGCTGGGGCGGATGACGGTTTTGCCGGTCGGATCGAAAGGATCATCCTTCGAGCTCATCGCCGATCCCTGCCTCTACGCCCGCGCGCCGCGACGCACAGCGCCATGTCCGCGCAAACGCGGACCGCAGGACGCTATCTCGCCGTGACATGACATGTGCCGCAGACCCCCGAGGTCGACCAACCGTACCCGCGTGCTCAATCGTCGTATGTGATCGTAGTCTCAGAAGGTTGCGATGGAAACCCGGCGCAATTTTGGTGGCCGGCCCGTGCTCGGGTCGCCTTCACGGTGTCTTCAGCGGTGCGCGGGCTTAGCCCTTGCCGGTCTTCTGTTTGGCGGCCTTGGCATAGGCTTCACTGAAATAGGTGAGGAATATGTCCAGCATGCCATTCTCGTGCGCTTCCTCCTTGGCCCGCCAGGTCGCGACCAGCGCGTCCCAGGCGCGCGTTTTCTTCGAGGCAAAGGAGGATGGCGGCAGTTTTTTCGCAATCGCCTCGGGCGACAGATCGTCAAGCAACCGCGACAGCGCTGCCTGCATGGCGGCGAAGGTGGCGAATTCATGCGTCTTGAGGTCGTGGAAAGCGTCTTCGATACTGTGCCTGGCATCAAGATAGCCGGCCCTGCGCCGCGCGAACATGATGTCGAGGATTTCGTCGGTCCCGGGCACGAACTTCAGCGGATTGTTGTCGGCGGAATTGATCATGGTCCGATCGCTAGTCTTGGCCAGGACTTTCGCGGCGGCGCGCGCCTTCAACAGCAGCACGAGTTCGTCGACGACGATGCGCAGCACCGCGCCGATCTCGCCGGCCACCTCCTGCGGCTGGCGCAGCAAAAGCACCTCTGGCGGAATGCCGGCGCCGGCGGCAATCGCGCGCAGGATCTCGTCGGCTTGCTGTGGCCGGCTGGAGACCGAAGCGGGCGGCGCGGTCAGTGGCCGTGGCGAAGCGGCATGGTCTGGAAAGGATCCGGCAACGGGCATCTGCCGTTGCGTCGAGCCATGGCCACCGAAGGCTGGGTTCCCGTCATCGATCGATACCGAGACGATATAGCGGCCGATCCGGAGCCGGTCCCCTTGCGCCAACCGATGCGGGCCGGTCAGGCGCTGGCTCGACCTGTTGACGAATGTGCCGTTGCGCGAGACGTCGTGGAGAAAAAAGGCGCCGCCTTCGTAGCGGATCTCGCAATGTCGGCCGGAGATGAACTTGTCCGGATCGGGCAAGGTCCAGGCGCAGTTCTCCCGCCCGATCTCGAAGCCGCGGTCGCGCGATGCGTAGCCGGGCGGCAGCCCGGCAGGCAGGACATCGACATTGCTGATCTGCAGACTGATGAACATGCGCTATGGACCGTCGACCGCTGCGCTTCCATTGATCCGATGTGCCACAGTCTAGCAGCTTGCGGGCACAGCGGGAGAGCGGCGTTTCACACTGGCGAAAGCGGCGCAAACAGCAACGGCCTGCCGCCTTGTCCTCTTTGGTCTGCCATAGAACATGTGGTAGGCTCAACATGGCTTGGGTGGCAAGTTGCGAAATATCCCTGAACGTGAGGTCGTTAACACAAGAAGGGCTTCGAACCTGCCACACTAGCGCTCAGGAGGGGCACGACCCATGCCGAGTGAACAACGCGCCGCGCTTGTGCAGACGCCGGTCGGCGCCGAACTGTTGACTTTCACGCATCTCGTCGGCCGCGACGAGATCAGCCGCTGCCTTGCCTACACCGTTGGATTTGTTTCGACCAATGCCGATATCGACCCGCTGAAGATGCTGGGCGGCGCCGTTTCGATCGAAGGCGAGGCCGACCCCAAGCGCTGGTTCAGCGGCCTCATCGCCGAGTTTCGCCTTACCCGCATCGAAGATCGGCTGGCTCACTACGAGGCGGTCGTCAGGCCGTGGCTGTGGTTCCTCGGCAATACCACCGACTGCCGCATTTTCCAGGACAAGACTGCCGTCGAGATCGTGGAGGAGATCTTCTCCAAATATGGCGGCATCGCCAAGTTCGAGAAGCGCTTGCAAGGCTCCTATCCGCCGCGCGAATATTGCGTGCAGTACGACGAGAGCGACCTCGATTTCGTGCAGCGGCTGCTCGAGCATGAAGGCATAATGTACTTCTTCGAGCATGCCGAGGGCGAGCACACGCTGATCCTGGCCGACGCCATGAGCAAGCTCAAGCCGGCGCCGGGCTATGAGACGGTGCTATATCAGTTCGAAGGGCAGGGCTCGCGCCGCGACGTCGAATACATCACCGACTGGATTCCAGGCAGCGCGGTGCGCCCCGGCGCCTATGCCCACACCGATTATGACTTCGAAAAACCCGCCGCCGATTTGATGGCGAAGTCGGAGCAGCCCTTCGGCCACAAGCAGGCCGCGGGCGAGAACTATCGCCACCCCGGCGCGCATCTGGAAGTCGGGCGCGGCGACAGCCTGGCGGCGATCAGGCGCGAAGAAATCCAGGCGCCACACCTGCGCATTGCCGCCGTCGGCACGGTGCGCGGCCTGTTTTCCGGCTGCACCTTCAAGCTCGACGGCTTTCCGCGCGACGACCAGAACAAGGACTATCTGGTGCTCAGCGCCGAGTACCGGCTGTTCGATCCGGGCTATCGCGCCGGCGTCGACACCGATGGCGAGAATTTCAAGGTGGTGCTCGGTGTGGCGCCGACCTCAGTTGCTTATCGGCCGCCGCGCATCACGCCAAGGCCGATCATGCGCGGGCCGCAGACGGCGACCGTGGTCGGTCCGTCCGGCGAGGAGATCTTCACCGACAAATATGCCAGGGTGAAGGTGCAGTTCCACTGGGACCGCCTCGGCAAGAAGGACCAGAAGAGCTCCTGCTTCGTGCGGGTGTCGCAGACCTGGGCCGGCAGCGGCTGGGGCTTCATCCAGATCCCGCGCATCGGCCAGGAAGTTATCGTCGATTTCATCGAAGGCAATCCGGACCTGCCGATCATCACCGGCCGGGTCTACAACGCCTCGCAGATGCCGCCCTACGGACTGCCTGGCAACGCCACGCAGTCCGGCTGGAAGTCCAACTCGTCGAAGGGCGGTGGCGGCTACAACGAACTGATGTTCGAGGACAAGGCCGGCTCGGAGCTGGTCAACTTCCAGGCGCAGAAGGACCACCACCTTCTGATCAAGAATGATCGCCAGAAGCTGGTCCAGCACGACCAGTCCGACCGCATCGACCACGACGCCAAGCACTCCGTCGGCCACAACCTCGACGAGGACGTCGGCAACAACAAGACGGTCAAGGTCGGTGTCGACCAGACCACCGATATCGGGTCGAACGACACCGAGACGGTGGGCAAGAACCGCTCACTGACGGTGGGGGTCGATGAAACGATCAACATCGGCTCGAACTCGACCGAGACGATCGGCGCCAATCACACACAGACGGTTGCGATCGTCCAGACGGTGACGGTCGGCGCGGCGCGGGTCGACAGCGTCGGTGCGGCGGAGACCAGGACCGTCGGTGCCGTCCAGACTAACACCATCGGCGCTTCGCGCTCGGTGACGGTTGGTGCAGGGCAGAGCCACAGCATCGGCGCAAAGGACAGCTGGCAGATCGCTTCCGACCAGAGCGTGTCGATAGGCGGCGGCCACACCGAGAGCATCGCGAAGGATCAAGGCTCGACGGTCGGCGGTGGACGCACCGCTTCGGTGGGCAAGGACGATTCGACATCCGTGGCGGGCGCGCATTCGCTTTCCGTTGGCAAAGACAGTGCCATTTCGGTCACTGGCAATGGCACCATCAAAATCGGCAAGAAGCTGGTCATCGACGCGGGCGACGAGATACTGATCCAGACTGGGTCAGCAAAAATTATGATGAAAAAAGATGGCACGATCGCGATCGAAGGCAAGGATATCTCGGTCAAGGCGTCGGGCAAGATCAGCATCAAGGCTTCCAGCGACATCACCATGAAGGGCTCGAAGATAAGCGAGAATTGAGGTCCAACGATGAGTGACGTTCGTGAACGCATTGACGGTGTGGTGATAGGAATCTTTCTCGGTTTCGATGATGATGCATCACCGCTGGTGGTGTTCCCCGGTAACCCGGAAGAGACAGCCTTACCCGCGCGAAGCCTGTCCGAGCTGACAGCCGACATGATCGGCTCCGAAGTGGCCTTGCTGTTTCAGGAAGGTGACGCGATGAAGCCGCTGATCGTCGGCCGCATCGTCGAGCCGGCGCGCAAGACCGGTGCGCCGCAAATCGTGCGCGACGGCGAGCGCGTTCGCGTCATCGGCGAGGAGCGTATCGAACTGCGTTGTGGCAAGGCGACGATCATCATGGAAAAGGACGGCCGCATCACCATTCGCGGCACTTACGTCACCAGCCAGGCGAGCGCCGCCAATCGTATCCGCGGCGGTTCGATCGACCTGAACTGATGATGGCCGCGACCCGCAGTCAAAATTTGAAAGGCGCGCCGGAACGGCCAATCGTTCCTGACATCGTCAGGCAGCACGCCGAGCAGGCCGCCTTCTTCTGGGCGCAGCGCGACACGCTGATGATGGACGATCCGCCGGACCTTCATGTGGTCGCCGGCGTCGACCGGCGCATGGAAGCCAACCTCGATGGTTTGCGCATCGCCGGCCCGGCCGCCTGGCCGTTCGTCGTCGCGGCCTATGAAGACTTCCCCGAAAAGGGCGAACTGTTCCTCTACGCATGGATGGCGATCGAGCAGCGCGACGGCGGCCGTCTGGCAGAGGCTGTCGAGCTCGGCCGAAAAAGCCAGGACGATGCACGTGGGTTGGTCGGCGCGCTGGCTTGGCACAAGCCGCAAACCATCGCCGCGGAGGTGCGGGACTGGATCGGCGCGCAGGATGCGTTCAAGCGATTTCTCGGCGTGTCGGCCTGCCTCGGGCACGGCGTCGATCCCAAGCAGATGCTGACGCGGCTTGTGCGCGATCCGGATGCGCGTGTGCGCTCCGCCGGCCTGCGCCTCGCCGGCAAGCTGAAACGCAAAGACCTTGCCCCGGATCTACGGACGGCGCTGGAGGATGCTGAAGAGCAGCCGCGCTTCTGGGCCGCATGGGCGCTGGCCGAACTCGGCTCCGGCGACCTCGCCAGTCCCGCGCTGCGCAAGGTGGCGGTTAGCGGCGGCCCCGACGCAATGACGGCGTTGCGTGCGGCGGTCAAAGCGGCGCCCGACAAGGATGTACGGGCCTGGATGGGAGGATTGCTCAAATCGCCTGAAACCGCGCCGTTGGCCGTGCGCGGCGCCGGCATGCTGAGTGACCGCGCAGTCCTGCACTGGCTGATCCACCAGATGCGCGCACCGGCGCTGGCCGTGCCGGCGGGCGCCGCGTTTCTGGAGCTGTTTCCCGAGGCGCGCGCGGCGGATCTCTTCACCGCCGAACCGAGCCAAATTGGCCAGGCTTTCGAGGATCATTTCGGAGATGACAGTGCTAGAGTTCCGATATCGGACAAGGTGAAAGAGTGGGGTCAACTCTGCAATCTGCTGTAAAAATATTACACGCGACGGATTCTATCGGCTGATAGTAACTTCCTTGATTCGAAATATATTGTGATGAAGCCATTCAAAGATATTCAACAGGCTGTCCAGAGCTTCCATCTGTGTTCGGAATCGATCGACGTACCAAATTAGGCTATCGGGCTCTATATCGATATCTTCCCCCGGGAAAACTCCAGATGCTGACGGCTCGAAAGTGTCGCTGGAAAATGCACCGCGGTGTGTTGCCATGAACCAGATATCAACTACATCTACAAATTGTTTAAGTATATCATCACTAGCTAAGCCGTCTAGATCGACCTCTATATCGAACTCGTCGGATATTTCATCGATCCTTTGATTAAAAGATAATTTTGGAAATGTGCTCGGGAATTCAACAAATGACGCGTCCTTAACTAATTGTTCAGGAGGCCATAGAATGAAAGCCGATCTGAGAGAAGACACCTTGATGTGAAACCAGTGAAGCATGTTTACAAGTATAAAGTGCGATGAAGGGTCAACAATAAGATTTTGTAAGGAGCATTGTGCGGAACGTTGTGAAAGCGTAACTCTCCATGTCAGTCCTTGAAAAGCGCCAGGGTAAATTGAGTCTCCAGATAGGCCCCCGTGATCTGCCAAGTTGGCGAAAACAGAGAGAACATCGTTGTTAAGAGAGTTCATGGCGAATTCCGTTGGAATATCCGTGAATTCGACAATTACGTTCAACTCGCGAGGGGACGAGTTCGGGGAAAACGAAACGGGAAATGGCCGATCCATATCTTTAAGCGCTCAATTGTTTAATGAATCGAAGCGACTAAGCCACCGTTCGGCAAAGTCTGGAATGCTCGGTCCAACGTTGGCCACCTCGATTCTGGCTGGCTTTGTCACCGTGGCAAGCTGAACCATAGGCTCAATGTCTTTCATCCCTCGGTTTACGTCGCCAGCAACAGGCTTTTCCGACGACTGTATCAGAAGGCCGCCATTGATTTCCGTGACCTTGAGAGAAGCTGCGAGGGCGCGTCGCAAGCCGTCGCTTCCACCAAGTTTCCTCATGATATTCGGACCAAGCAAAGTTATCCAAGAAACATTGTAAACATGACCTCGCGCCCAAAGTCTTACCGCGTCTTCTGGCACATCGAATCCTACAAAGCGCATCGCCTTGGATGCGATAAAGGCGAAGGCTTGGTCAGTGAACGTCATAAAGAGGTGCTTAAACGCGTACCCACAATAGCCAGAATCCGGCATTCTGAATCGTATAAGTTGCTCAACGAAGCTGGCTAGCCTCGCCGCTTGTGGTTCCTCAGCGTAATAAAGTGGAAATTCCAGGTGAAGGACATTAGTCGAACGATCGAAAAAGGGGTCGTTGAGTGGCCCCGCCTTATAATGCGCTCCGAATTCTCCAACGTTTGAATTCGGTTCTTGACCGAAATGAAACTCAGCAAAGTTGCCCTTCTTGACCCTTCTAAGATTCTCAAGGGTAGAGCTGAAGACCTTAGATTTCGCGGATTTCCAAGCGCCGTCCGTGGCCAGGTAGGAATTCAAGTAGTTCGGTTTGATGAAGTCCATATAGGCTTCAAGTATCCGTGCAACGTCAGCGCTGATTTCAGAAGCTGGTTCTGCGTAAAAAAGGCATATCGAAAGCCCCGGGCGTACCGCCAGATAATCTCCGGAACGCATGGTAACTACATGATTCAACTGGTCGAGGTTCATCACTTGCACATCTCGCTTGTGAGCAAAAGTGGTGGGTTGGTGACCGGTGGTTTCTGTTTCGCTCCGAGTTCAACAGTCCTGGTGCGCTGATCGGCCTTTTTCATGACGCCTTTCTTATTAAATTTTGCCGGGGTCCAAGTCTGCGGGGTTGTTCCTTCAGATAGGCCCCTTGGAGCTCCGGTCGCCTTGGCATAGGCAACCGGCGTGCCTTTCGGACATTGAAATTTGTACTCGGTAAATCGATCAACTTTCCCATTAGCATCGAGAATTGCCCCATCTGGAAAGATCTTTCCAGACAGCCATCTGCGATGTTGCCAGAACGGCACATTAGGTGGGCACTGACGGGAAACGTTCGGAATATGGTCGCCTGTCTCCACACTGTAGCATTCCTCGGCCTGTAATTTCGGTGTTTTCCCTTGCGCATTATGCAAACGGCACCCGGCATCCACACAGGAATGCTTCTGCTCTCCGAGTTCAGGACAAGTAGCCTTCCTAGATCGACCGGCATCGACATCGTCAATGTGTTTGTGGCACTCGCAAACAATGTCAAGGAGTGCCTGTCCGCCAGGTGGAAGAGGGTCAAGATCGCCAGCTAAATTGACCGTATTCTTGTCATTGTGGAACTTCTTATCTGTATGCCGGCAGGCATTCTTGCCGTCCATCTTCACGTCGAACGAGTAGGTAATCCAGTCCGTCGCCTTCTTGAAGACGTTGGACTTCACGCCACCGACCGTGCCTGGCTCGTCGCCTGAACTCATCCCATACTGCGAGCCCTTGACGGCGATCATCTTGCCGCCCTTGGCGAAGACGGTTGTCGTTCCGTCCTTCAGTGTGCTTTGCGTCGCGATATTGGGATAGGGCAGGGGGATCGGTCCACCGGGGCTGGGTGTCTTGCAGACGTCCGGGATCGTCGCTATCGAGAGGCCGATAGTGCCTTTGTAGGTTAGCCCGAGGCCGTTGACCGTGATGTGGCTTGGCATCAGGCAACCTTTCTCGGTCCACCGAGCAAGACACCTGCCCGGGCGCCATTTTCGGAGCTTGCCCAGATCAGTGACAGCGGGCCAGGTTGATAACCGCGCGCTTCGGCTTCCGTGATCAGGCTGACGAACAGCGGCCCCGACGCTGCGCCGACGTCGCCCCAGCAATCGGCGGGCGTCTCGAAATCGGCGGCATCCTTGAAACGGCCGGGATTACGGATGACCGCGAACCCATATTCATTGCCGCGATAGCGCTCACCGTTCATGTCGCAGATGATGCGGTCGACCTTGTCGATCGGCGCATCCTGGAAAAGAAAACGGAAGGCTGCGCCGAGACCTTCGCCCAATACGACCGTCTCGGTCTTGATCCTGTTCTCTTCACTCGCGATCGAGGAGCCGACGACTTCCAGCAACGGGTGAAGCCTGTGGGCACGCGCCACGGCAAGCGTCGTGAGCAGAGTGAAGCCCGCCGCCTCGCCTGGGCAAAGGCCATAGATGTTGCCTTCGGAATGAAGCTGCTCGTTCTCGTCAAGCCATTCCAAAGTTTCCGGTTCGAGATAAGTATCGACGCCGCCGGCGAGGCAGAATTTGGTCCTGCCTTCACGCAACGACTTGCAAGCGTGGTAGATCGCTATCAGGCCCCCGGCATGGCCGCCCGCGGTAGAGCCACCGCCTTCCAGAACGACATGCTGAGCCAACCGCTTGCGCAGTCGCATATCGACTTGCGCGGCGAAGCCATCAGGCTGGCCAGGCCGGGGCTCACCGGTGGACAGGATCAACGTAACCTCGGCTGAGTGGCCCAATTCCAAAAACGGCCGTAGCGCGTCAAGGGCCGGGAATACTGCTAGCTCGACGGCCCGGTCAGGTCCACGCAGACCATCATCGAGGCCGATGTCACGAGTGACCTTCATCCGCTCGCCGAACCGGTCGATCATGTAGGGATGGTCCTGAATGGCAGAGATACCGGCGCGGACAGCCGCCGCGCTCGAGGCCGTGTCGAAACCCAGCGGCGTGCGGGCTCCTACACCGACCACGACGATCGTATCTCTTTTGGTCGTCATTCTCTTTCTTTCGCCTGCCAGACGCCTGTCGCCGCGATTGTTGGCGAAAATCCGGTACGCCTTCTGATGCGCAGATTCGTGGTGTTCAGGCGCTCCTCGTCGTAAGGCACCGGCAGGGTCGACATCCAGGTGATCGAGAACTGCCTGAGATCGGGCTTGATGCGCAGCGTGTGGATGATGGCTTCGCCGTTCTTGCGGTCCGGGCGATTGTAAAACTCGGTCGTCATATCGAACGTGATGCGCGGCAAGAGAAACTGCAGGAAGCCATCGGCGGTGAGATTGCCGAGCCGCACATCTTCGTAGCCGATGAGCGGAGCCCTGGTCTGCTGATCCTCCGGTGCGCATTGATAATACATGCGGCTGAAATCGCTGGGCAAAAGTGGATCGCGCGTCTTTTCCCACTCCGCGCCATAAGTGCCGGCGTGTTTCATGCGCGGCTGCCAGTGCCGCGCCACCGGACCGAAACCGGCCGGCTTGCCGCTTCTATGATCGCGATAAGGCGCGTCGGCATATTCGAAGTTAGGCCCCGTCTTGCTGATCAGCCGCTGCGGATCTACAGCAAATCCGATGCCGACCGGATTGCGCTGGTCCCAGTCCGGTTTCGGGGCCTCTATATCGGTGCCGCCATAGGTCCGGCGCCAGCTGATCGGCATTTTGGTGAAGGGTTCGGCCCGGCTCATCCGCACCGACACCGCGCCGGGCAGGAAGACGCGGTCGCCCACCACATGGACGGTCTTGTCGACGTCGCCGACTTTTATGCGCGCCGCACTTCCGACGCCCGGACGACCACCGGGCGTATACACATGTCCCTCGACCAGAATGTCGGTGTGCTTCTTCTCCAGATTGAGATCCGTCTCGTCGAGAAGCTCATTCGGATCCGCGCCATAGACGGGCGCCAAATTGACCGGCGTCTGCTCCTTCAACAGCCGCTGTTTGCCGTCGGCATCGATCTCGAACGACGCCTTGATCGCAATCAGCCAGACCTCGTGCCCGCGCTCGTCACGCGTCCAGCTTTCCTGGGCGGCGAATGGCGTATGGTTGGACAATATCCACATTCGAAACCACACATCCTTACACGGTGATAAAACAGCGGGCCCTTGGCTGCGCTGGACATAATTATCGATCGGGTCTGCGTCTGTGCCGTGTTTTACACATCGTCGAATTCACCCTCATCAGCTGGTCTCCCAACTGCCGGCGAGGATTGTCTCCAGCGTCGTTTGCGGCGATTGCGGGTCGATGTCGAAAATGTCGGAATGCGCCGTCCACATCACCATGTCGGCGATCAGTTCCTCGCCCGGCTCGACCGACGGAACAGGCAGTGCCGCCAAAGCTGCATCCAGTTCGTCGGGCGTCAGTTCGCCCTGCTGGGCGGCGATGGCCGCTTCTTCTATCCCCGCAAACCATGCCTCGGCATGCGTCAGCGTGACAGGCGCTTGAGGCAGCTGGGCAACGACGCTCAGGGGGAATTTCCGGCCGACCTTGTCGGCGCTTTGCACGATGATGCCCGCCGAAGCGCCGAAGGAATTCGTGCCGGCCAGAAAGCGCAGCGCGGTGCCAGTGGCCCAGATGTCCTGGCCAAACAATGGCACCAGATGCTGCGCCAGCCAGCGGTCCCACAGCCGTACGAATTCGCCCTTCAGCCGCCGCGTCACGAAGTCGCCGGTGGCGGGCATTTTGCCGTAGAAGCCGGGCAGGATCATATCTGCGGCGGACATGAGAATTTCTTGAACATCTGGAGGTTGTAGGGATTTTCCACGCTCGCCGCCTTGAGCTTGAAGTCGGCGTACATGCCTTTCGTTCCGAGCCGCAGGCTGTAGACGTCGGACAGCGACGTGCCGGTGAAGCGGCCTGCGCGCAGCATCCTCAGCCACGCCCAGCTGCCGGTCTCGTTGAGCATGATTTCGGGCGAGCCGTCGATCGGCTGGAAGGCGAGCGAGATGACGCCGGTGCCGTCCTTGCCGGGCCAGGTCATCGGCTGCGGCCGCGTCGCATTGTTGAAGTAGACCAGGTTCTGGCCGTCGAGGTTGAGGGTGACGCGGGTGATGTTGGGCGACAGGTCGGTCGGCTCGAGCGTGAAGGCCATCACCGGGCCCTGACCGCCGGGAAAGAGATCGTCGCGGATGCGCCGCGCCTGCTCGAAGGCGGCGAGCGCCGATGGGTCGAGGCCGAAATCGGCACGCCATTTCCAAGGCTGCGCCGAGGTGTCGACATAGCCGATCAGATGGTCGTTGATGAAGCCGTCGATCATCCCTGCCGGTCCGAACAGGCGGGCGAAGTCGCGCACGTTGACGTCGACGGCACTGTCGGGGCTGAACGGATAGCGGTCGTTGAGCGCGGCCTGGCAGAAGGGCAGGATGTCGGCGCGCCAGATGGCGTTGAGCTCGGAAGCCACGGCCTTCTGCGTCAACCCGCTGGTGTCGCCGGCAATGCCGCTCAGCCAGGTGTTGACCGGGTCGGGCAGGATTTGCGCCTGGCGGGCGACGGCGCCGGTCAGTTCGGCAAGCCCGCCCTGTTTCTTGATCGCGTCCTGCGGGTCGGGATTGGCGGTCACCGTCTGCAGCACGTTGGACAGCGCCGTCAGCGCGACGACCGCGGCATCGAGCGCCGGCGGCTGGCCGTCGACCTCGGCAATCGTGCTCTTGAGCGGCTTGAAGTGTTCGGCCACCAGCGTGCCGGTCAGGTCGACTTCGCTCGCCGAGCCTGCCCGCGGCAACAGCTTGGCGCCGGTCTTGACGATCTTGCCCAGTTTGCCGAGTTTGCCCAGCAGTTTCGAGCCGCCCTTCGCCGCCGCCTTGTCGTCGGTCGGCGCCTCGTCCGAGCGGGTGAGGTCGACCTCCTGGACCACCGCCGTCAACAGCCGCTTGAGCGCGGAATCGGCGCTGGAAAGGTCCTTCAGATTCTCGCTGGCAATGTTGAGGTCGCTGAGCGGCGCCAGCCGCATGTCGCGCAGGAAACTGTCCCACTGCGCGATGTAATCGTCATAGTAGAGCTTCAGGATATCTTCCGACAGTGCCGACACCGAGGTCTCGGAATTTTCCGAGCAACCGCCGGCAAACACCGCGCGGTCGAGTGCCGCCTGGGCGGCGACATCCTCGACCCGGTCGAGGATCGCGTCGTGGAAGCCGTCATAGGTGAAGGCGCCTGATATGCCGACGCGCAGCGTCTTGTCGGAGCGTCGCGAAAATACCTTGGCGCCATTCGGCCCGGCGAAATTGGCGGGGATCCATTCCTTCAATCCGGCCACCGCCGGATCGGCCAGCAATTGCTTGTAGGCCCGCGCCGGCAGCGAGATCGTGCAGACCGTTTTCAGCGCTTCGGCGACCAGCGCCTGGTCGGGCGCGATGTAGCTGTCGTCGACCGCCATGCGCCGGATCGCGGCCAACTGGTGTTCTTCGGCATCGGCGGTCGGGAAGGGCGCGGCCGGCGCGAATTCGGGCAGGTCGTTCACCCACCAATTCTCGACGAAGTCGGAGTCCATCTGAGACAGACCGGTCATCATGCGGTAGGTCTTGAGTGCGCCCAGCATGAAGTCCGGATCGCGGATCTGCCGCCACATGGTCGCTTCCAGCAACGCCACCATGCGCGGCTCCAGCACGTTGCGCAGAGCGTGGTCATAGGTGTCGGTCTGCGCCCGCATCATCTCGGCCGAAGCCGATGGTCCGAGCAGGTCCTGTGCCTTGTTCGGAGGCGCAGTCCTGGCATTGGCGACTTCGTCCATGGCGTTGAGGGCAACGTCCATAGCCGGCTGCAGCACCGAGGCGGGCGTCGCGGCGGCCGACGTCAGCGGCGCCTGCAGTGCTTCGAACTGGCCGGCTTGCGCGGCGATGGCGTTGCGGTTGTCGTAGTAGGACCAGGTGAACAGGCCGCCGGCGAGTATGGCCGCAGCCGCGCAGGCAGCGGCGGCACCGCGCCAGATCCAGCTGCGGCGGCGCTGCGCCACAGGATCGAAGGTGCCGAGCCCGGCCTCCTTGAAGATCACCTCGGTCAAAAGGTTCTTGAGGAAGAAGCTGCGCTTCTCGAAACGCTGCGCCGGCATCGTGCGTCGTGCCGGCAGGCCGAAGGAGGAGGCGAGCGCCGCGGTCAGCCGGTCGATCGGCGCGCCTTCCTGGGTCGCCGAGGTGAGATAGAGGCCGCGCAGCCAGGCTGCCTCCTCGTAGCGGCTCTCGCCGAACATCGCCTCGACCAGCACCTGGATCGGCTCGGACAGGCTTTGCAGCTGTGCGGGAAAGCGGAAGATCTCGGCCCGTTCGGCCAGCTTGTCCTCATCCTCCAGCCGCGGCACCAGCCGCTTTTCCAGCTCCCTCGACAGCGTCGTGATTTCGCCCGCGATCGTCTTGGCGTCGACGCGTGCATCGAGCGGGAAGGTCGTCCCCCATACCTGTTCGCGCGCCGCCGTCGACAGGCCGCCGAAGAAGGCCTCGAAGCCTCTGATCAGATCGGCCTTGGTCAGCATGAGATAGACCGGCAAGCGGATCTCCAGCCGCTCCTCGAGTTCGGCCAGGCGCCTGCGGATCTTGCGGCCATGCGCCTTGACGGCTTCGTCGCCCTCGGACAGCGCGTCGATCCCAAGCGCGACGATGACGCCGTTGAGCGCACGACGGCCACGATGCTTCTTCAACAGATCGAGGAAACCCAGCCATTCCACGGCGTCGACATCGGGCTGGCTTTCCTGCTGGACATAGCGCCCGGCGGTGTCGATCATCACTGCGTTTTCGGAGAAGAACCAGTCGCAGTTGCGGGTACCGCCGATGCCCTGCAGATCGTCGGTGAGGTCGATCGGAAAGTTGAGGCCGGATTGGCGCAAGGCCGTCGTCTTGCCGGTCGCCGGGGGGCCGACGATCACATACCACGGCATCTCGCGCAGGAACTTGCGGCCGCCGAGCTTGCGGCGCTTCAACTCGACCATGACGTCCTGGAACTTGGCGCCGACCGCGGCGACGTTTTCCTCGCCCGGGCTGAGCCGCTTTTCCTCGACCGGGGCGGAAATCTCGGCGACGAACATGCGGTTGGCGCGGATCGCGCGGCGCTGCGCGACAATCAGCCAGATCAGCCAGAAGATCACCAGAAGCGCGATGATGACGATGCGCACCGTCTCCGACGCCATCGGCACATAGTCGCCGACCCGTACGATCGGGCCGAATACCCAGATGATCAGCGACAGCAGCGCCAGGCCGATCAGCGTCCACAGGAAACGCGAAGTCAGGACCGCCCAGAGGAAGCGCAGGATGAACATGTCACAGCCTCTTTTCGACCAGCACTTCGACGCGGCGGTTCAAGGCCCGCCCTTCGCGTGTGCCGTCGTCGGCCACCGGATCGGTGGCGGCCCGGCCTTCGGAGCGCACGCGCTCCTTAGGCACGCCGTTCTGGACCAGGATATCGGCAATTTCCGCGGCGCGGGCTTCAGACAGCCGCTGGTTGGTGGACAGTGGGTTGGTCTTTTGCAAGGGAACGCCGTCGGTGTGGCCGACCACGGTGATATCGCCGATCAACTCCTGATTCTCGAGGATCACCTTGGCGACCGAGGCGATGAGCGGATCGAAGCCGTCTGTCAGCTGTGCTCGCGACGACTGGAAGAGTTCGGGATTGGAGGCCTGGATGACCAGCCGCGCCAGCGACACGCTCTCCGTGCCGCTCAGCGCTCTCTTGAGCTCGTCCGGCGCCGCCGCCTGGAATTCCGGCAGCAGCGCGAAATCGACCGCCACCGGCGGCGGCGCGTCGACCTTCGGCGAAGCGCGGGTTACATCCATACGCGTCGGCGGCGGCAGTGCGCGCACCAGCGCCGAAAGCTCGACCGCCTGGCTGCTCAGGCTCATCGACAGGCCGATATGGATGGCTGTCGCGATCACCGCCGCTGCCGCAACCATCACCCAGATCGGCACGATGAAACGTTGTGGTTCATCGGACGCGATCACGCCTTTCCAGTTGGGCGACAGCGGTGCGCCTTCGCCGTCGCTGTCGCGCAGGAAACGCGCTGCAGCCACCCGCACCGCATTGAGCGAACGGTCGCCGGAGCGGCCAGGCACGCGATATTTGCCGCGGAAGCCGAGCGCCATGCAATGATACTGCAACTCCAGCATTTCGCGGTCGCGATTGGGATGGCGTTCAAGCTCTTCGAGCCGGGCGAAGAACTGCGCGCCGGCATCGACGTCGCCGCGCAGCATCACCACCAGCGGCTGGCGTGGCCACGCGCTGGCTCCGCCCCACGGCGTATTCAGCGCCAGATCATCGAGCAACGCAGCCACCAGCCACGCGGCCTGGTCGGCGCGCTCGAGCGAGGAGCCCTGCGCCATGGTGGTGTCGCGGCAGCGCACAAGTTCGTCGAGCAGCCTGGTGCGCAGGGCTTCCGGGTTCTCCGGCGGCTGCGCGTTTTCGAGTTCGGGTGCAAATTCCAGCAGCGGCGAGAACGCGTTGACGAGCACGTTCGGATGCGCGCGCGCGGAGCGTTTCGCGGTCACCCCTGACGCCGGCAGCGGCATGGCGCGCGGCGTTGGCGCTCCGCTCAGCCGAATGCGCGTCCGCTCCCGATCCTCGGACAGTCCGAATGGATCGTCCCTGCTCATCATCTCACCTGTTGACCGAGTAGCAGTCGACCTGCGGTTCGCTGGGCAGCACGCCCGAAACGCCGATCACGAAACCCGGCGCTTCGAGCAGCGAGGCCCAGTGCTCGCTTTTCTGGTCCAGTTCGAGACACAGCCGGTCGCCGTCATAGGGAATTTCGCGCGGCTGCGAATGAAGGGGCTTCAGCGGAATGCCGGNGAATGCCGGGCAGGCGTGATTTCCACAGCCCTTCGAATTCGCTGGCCGAGCCGACCGTCGCCTGGTTGACGAAAATCTTGCGCAAGGCATCCTCCGACAGTTCGGAGCCGATCCGCACCACGATGCGGCTCGCCACCAGAAGTTTCGGGTTGTCGATGCGGATCTTCCACACATTGGTGGCATGGCGCATGACCGGCAGGGCGCGCGATTTCGGCTCGATGTAGCGCAGGCTGAGGATCAGCGAGCGCAGCGCATCGGCCAGCGCCGAATAGGCGGGTCCGGGCGCCATGTGGTCGTAGACAGGCAGTTCGCCGAGCCGCCTTGCGCTCGAACCGTAGGTCGCCATCGAGCCGGCAAGGCCGGCAAGTTCCATGTAGACCTCAGCCGGATGGAAGACATCCTGCGCCAGCATGTGCGCCAGCCGCGGCCGCGCGGCGTTGACCAAATTGAGGATCAGAAGATCCTCGACGCTGCGCCCGGGGCCGCCCAGCACCATCTTGCCATGCGCCTCGGCGATCTGGTCAAGGCCGGTGACCACTTCCTGCAGCAGGCGGCTGTACCAGGACGCCGCGCCGATGACCAAGGTCGGCGGCAGGAAGGTGTCGTCCAAGGCAACGCCGCCATCGGCGCGCACGCCCTTGAGTTCGGCCACCGGCAGCGCGGTGTAGCCGCCGACGGCCGTGCCCGGCGCCAGCAACAGCGCCTGCGGCCGTGCGATCTCGATTTCCTCAGGATCGGAGCCGCCATGCACGGCGTCGCGCACCGAGACGATCCGGCCGCGATAGCGTGCGCCTGACGGCTCGGCGTGAGCCGGGTCGAAGCCGACGCCGCCGGGCGGTTCGAGCGGCAGTGCGATCAGCACTGGCCCCGCGCCCATCTCCGGCGTCACCGCCAGCGGCCGCGGCGCATCCATCGTCTCAGGGATCGCGAACGGCGTCCCGTCGGGAAAGATGCCGCGCGCCGAAAGCACCGAGATCTGGCCGGCATCGAGCTGTGCCTGATCGAGCATCAGCGTTCGAAAGCCGAACGTATGCAGATGCCCGGCCTGCAAGGCGCCGCGCACCGTCGCTTCGAAGAAGCGGTCCTGTTGCTGGAAATGCTGGGTGCGGAGGAACAGTCCCTCCGACCACAGCACCCTGTTTGCATCGCTCATGCCGACACTCTCTGCTTCCTGCTCATCGCCTCGCGCGGCTTTGCGGATTTCGCCGCCCAATGCATGTCGCTCAAAAGTGGTCACGGTTTTGAGAGAACGACATGCATAAAAACAAAGACCTAAAGCGCGTCGCCTGGATCGCGTTCAAACGCGACGCGCTTTAGGCGGAAATGCCGCCGCTGCCGAGCTTCACATTGACGGTGAACTTTGATCCCGGCGAAACCGATTTGGTCGTACGCCAGTTGCGCCCGCCGGGTTCCCTGATCAGCGCGACGAAGCCGAGTGCTGCCACTTCCGGCTCGACCGTGATGGTCTTCGATGCGGTCTTGCCGGGTCCGACGGAAATCGTGTCGGAGCCGATGAGATCGCCGCCAAGTGCGGAGCCGGCACCGCCCTGCAGGGCGAAATAGTCGGCCGAATTGAAGGCGCCGGTGCTCTTCAGCCGTAAGACCATTACCGTTACCGGCCTGTCGCCGCCGCCCGGTCCCGGGTTCATGCCGGCCCCACCGGCCAAATTGACCGTTATGACGGAGGGTTTAGGCGGGCCGCTCTGGCAAGCCGTCAGCAGTCCCGTAGCCCCGATGGCCAGAATGAATTCGCGTCTGTCGATCATGTCTCAGTCCTCCTCATATGCGTCCCTAAAATCAGCGCCGATTTCGCCCAGAAAGCGCGTCTCGGCGCTGTGAGCGATTTCACGGTGGCGTTTCTGGTACAATTCCCAGAGCTTGGCGCCGCGCCCGCCGGTCAGCAGATTGCCGATCGCCGAACTCGACTTCAGTTCCTGCTCGATCGCCGCCGGATCGAAGCGGTCGATCATGCGCTTGAGCGCGCCTTGCACGCCGCGCCAGGCACGAACGTGGTGCTGCGCCAGATCGCGCACCGCGTCCTTGATCGCCGCTTCGGCGCCGAGGAAACCGGGGCTGCGCTCGGCCAGCATGGTCACCAGAGCATCGTCGACCGAAGGCAGGAATTTGAGCGGGTTGACCTCGGACGCGCCAACCACGGTCTGGGCGACGCGGGCGTTGCCCTTCTCTTCGGCGCGCTTGCGCAAAAGTTGCATCAACCCTTCCATCATCAGCCGGTATTCGCGGCCGAACTTCTCCATGTCGGCCACCGGATCGCTGCCGGGAAAATCGGACTCGCCCATGCCCATGCCGCGCAGGAAAGCGGCGCGCAATTCCGCGTCCGCCTGTCCGGTCGACGGCCGCGCAGCAGCTTGCCGGACAGGAGCACGTGGTGGCGGTGGAGGCGGGGTTGGCGGTGGCCGCTGTGGCGATGCCTCGGCCGCGCGGACCGGCAGATCCCAGGGCGCCGGGGCAGGCGAGGGCGCATCCACTGCGCCGCCATCCGTCGCGCCTGCGTCGAGACTGGTGGACTCGGCCGGGCCAAAACCAAACCCGTCATCGTAGGCCGGCGGCTGCTCGGAACTGGATCTGCTCGGCTCTCTCGACAGCGGTGCGGAATCGAGGCCGAAGGGATCGTCGAACAGCGGCTTGCCAACACCCTTGTCGGGGGCGGTCTCGGCCACCGGCGTTGCCACAGGGTCGAGGCTGAACGGATCGTCGAACGCCTGCGAGCTGCGTTCATCGGACCGCGCACGCGCGAATGCGCCGGGCACCGGCTTTTCGAATGGATCGGGCAGGTTGGCAGGGCGTGGCCGTCCCGGCTCTTCTTCCGTGGTGGACGAAAAGAAATCGTCGCCGCCGAGGCTGACCGGCGCCCGCGACGCCGCCGGCTTGCTGGCAGGCGCTGAAGGCCTGGAGGCCGGCGCCTCGGTCTTCGCCGTCTGCAAATCGACCCACACCACATAGTCGCCCAGTCGCAGTCGCATGCCGCTTTGCAGGCGCGCGGTATTTCCCGCGCCGAGCGGGCTGGCGGCATCGTCGATGAACAACCCACTGCTGGAGGTATCGGTGACGAAATAGCCGCCCTGCTTGCTGGTGATCTTGCAGTGGGCGCGCGAGACGAACATGTCGGGATCGTTGATCTGCCAGTCGGCGTCGGCGCTGCGGCCGATTACCAGCTCGCCCTCGTCCAGCCGCGCCTGCCGCGTGACTTGCGCGCGTGGTCCCTGTTCGAGAGTCAGAAGCAGGCTCATGCCGCCACCTCTTCCCGCCAGCCGACGATGGTCCGCAACCGCATGTCGTCGGCGTCCCCCTTTTCGACCGGTCGCGCCAGCCAGGTGGTGCGGGCAAGCTGGACGGTGCCGAGCTTCGCCGGCGGCACTGCCTTTGCCGCAAGCACGATCCTGAGATCGACATCGATGGTCTCGCCGATCAGGTCGCGCACCGCCTGCTTCAACAGCTTCAGCCGCTCACCGCCCGGCAGGAAGGCCTTGTAATCGATATAGCTGAGCGCGCCGATGCGCAGCTCGATGCGGCTCTGCCGGCTGAAGCTGCGCGGGCCGATGGTGGCGCTGCGGCCGAGCGTGGCATAGCTGCCGGCAAGCCGCGTCTGCAGCGCCTTGGGGATGGTCATCCAGGCCGCGACGAACTCCTTCAGCACCACCGGCACTTTGAAGGCTTCGGCCAGGAACAGCGTCAGTCGCTCGGGGCCGTCGACTTGGGCAGCGAGCGAGGCGGCCTGGCGAAGTTTTACTGTATCGAGTTCGGCATCCTGCGTGCCCGGCAGCCCGATGCCGGCCATCGCTTCCAGCATGGAACGGACGCGGCCGCCGACACCGCGTTCGACCTGCACAGCCGGATGCGCATCCGCCCAGGCCCGATAGTAGAGCGCGATCATCCTGTGCTGCAGGATATTGACAAAATCGACGAAGGTCGTATCGCTCGTCTGCCGCGCCTCGGCGCCGGCATACCAGCGTTGCGACAGGCGATCGAGCACCCAGCGCGTCAGATGCAGTGGCATCGGCCCTTCGGGTCCGAGCAGGCCGAGATTGTTGACCGTGACGCGTGCCGGCGACTTGTCCGTCGGTTCGCGGAAATCCACCACGTCCTGCACTGCGAAGGACAGCCGCACATTCTGGCCGAGCCTTGCCGGCTCGCGGTCCGGCCGGCCGGAATGGCCGAACAGGCCGCCTTGCCGCTCCAGCCGGCGCAGCAGTTCGAAAAAGTCGAAACTCTCGGACAGGGTTGCGGCTCGCTCTAGATCAGGTAGCGATTGCCGGGCGTCATCGGCCATGGCACATCCTCCTGTTTCTGGAGCAACCGCGTGCGCGTGCGCACGAACCCGTTAATGCCGGCATGGCGGGCAAACAGCCGCGACAGCAGGCCCGACAGCAGCAGAGTGCTCTGTCCCGCCAGCACCGACTGGTCGACATGCAGCGTCACCTCCGTGCCGCGCCCAAAACACATTGGTCCTTCGATCGCCAGCCTTTCGATCACCGCGCTCGAATCGATGCGCACGATCGAGCGTACATTGCGGGCAAGCCCGGGATCGCCGCGTTCGGCATAGAGATCGAGCAGCGCATGCAGCGGATCGACGCCGCGGCCTTCCTTGGCCAGGCTGAGGAAGTTCAGCGCCAGCTGCGACACCAGCCGCCAGGCCAGGTCGTCGGCGCGCGACTCGCTGTCGGCGCCGGTCGGCAGCGCTGCCGGGATGGCCGGCTGCGGCGAACGCAGCGCGCCGAGCAGCCTGACCGATTCCACCGGGTCGCCCGCTTCCAGCGTCAGCGTTGGCGTGTCGTCGAGGATGGCAAGATCGCGGTTTGTGCACAGTGCCACGACGTCGACGCGCTTGAGCGGCCGGTTGGCCTGACTGTTGACTGGGCGCGAAACCGCCAGGAAGACGTCGTCGCCGGCATAGGAGGTCCGCGTAACGCCCTGGCGCCGCTCGTCCTCGGTCGGCCGGCGCGGCCGCCGCTCCGTTGAATAGACCCAGCCGCTGCCGCGATTTTGCCCAAGGCTGAAGAGTTCCGGTATCTCCGCGTCGGGTCCCTCGGCATCGGCGTCTTCGACGCGGATGACGCGGTAGATTTCAAAGTCGCGCGCCCGCGTGCGGTCGGCATGCAGCACCTGGCGCGTCTTGCGCTGGTCGAGCTCGACGATGTTGCACTCGCGCTCGAAGAGATTGATGATCGGGGTGGCGAAG
This sequence comes from Mesorhizobium sp. LNJC405B00, assembly GCF_000502615.1. NCBI lineage: Bacteria > Pseudomonadati > Pseudomonadota > Alphaproteobacteria > Hyphomicrobiales > Phyllobacteriaceae > Mesorhizobium > Mesorhizobium sp. LNJC405B00. Next base: position 434,917 of record NZ_AYWC01000003.1, read on the forward strand.
AGATCGAAATCCGCCGGCGTCAGATCGGCGAGTTCGGGCACCGGACGCCGGAACAGGAAGATGATTTCGAGCCCGGCCTGGCATTTGCGCACGACCGGCAGCAAGCCGGTGACGCGCCCATAATGGAAGCGCTCGGGCATCATGAAATATTCGCGCAGCAGGCGGTAGCCTTCGAAGGTCGGCCGCGTGCGCGGCATCAGCGCCTCGGCATCGGCAATGCCGACCATCTCCGGCGGCGGTAGCGGCGACAATGGATTGGTCTTGCCTTCCGGTCGAGCGCCGACACCAGAGCAGACTCCGAAGATGGCGTCGAAGATCAGCGGCGCCTTGGTGCGGTTGGCGAAATAGAAGTCGAGCCGGTCGAGCGCCAGTTCGTCGAGCTTGCCTTTGCCGGTCCGCGCCAGCGTGATGCGAAGTGCCGCTTCGCCGGCCTTGCCGGCGATCGGGCCGATGCCGGCGGCGGCAAGCGCGCTGCGGTCCTGGAAATAGCCGACCGAACTGATCGCGATCGGAAACAGCGTCATGTCCTGCGCGGTGGTGAAGGTGCAGCGTGTCGACAGGCCAGCCTGCAGGCTGGAGACCAGCCGCGTGCCGCGCTTGACGACGTGGCCGGCAAGCATTGTCTGCACCTGCTGGCCGGGCTTCAGCACCACCATGGCGGTTGCCGGCACCGGCGTGACGAGATCGGGATAAAGCACGTCGAGGATGCTGCGCGAAAACCGCGAGCGCTCGGCATCCACCTTCAGGCGCGTGCGCGCGGCGAGGAAGGCGACGCCGTCGAGCAGCCGCTCGACATAGGGGTCGGGACACGGCACCGTATCCAGCGACAAATTGCGGGCAACCGCCGGATGCATGTCGGCGAACTCCGCCGCCAGCCCGCGTATGTGGGACAGTTCCTCCTCGTAATATTCTACGAAGACCCGGTCCATCTCTCAGGCTTCCCTGAACTCGGTGCGCGCCAGTCCGTTGTCGAGATTGATCGTCGTGCGCAGGCGCATGCGCTCGGGCGTCGGCGTCATGATCAGCACGGCGTCGATCTCGATCTTCAGGCCGGTCTTGTCGCCGAGGTTGACCGTGACTTTCGTCGCGCTCTCCTTCAGCCGCGGCTCGAATGCGGCGAGCACGGCGCGGATTTCGCGTGCCAGAACATCGCGATCGAAGTCGCGCGACGAACGGCCGGAGAAGGACGGTACGCCATAATTGACGACGCTGCGGCGCACCTCCGGAAAGTCGGCCAGCGATGTCGGACTGTCTGTCATCTGCTCGGCCTCGAGATCGGATAAAAGCGGCGCGGACTCGAAGCGCTCGGTGTTGAACAACGCCTCGATGTCGCGCCGCACGGCCTCGCGCAGCACGTCGGGCGATACCACGATGCCGCGGCTTTCGAGCTCGCCGCGGTGCCGGTTCTGAAACGCCAGCCGGTGCAGCCGGCGCTTCTGATCGGGGTTCAATGCGTTATCGGCGTCGATGCGCCTCGGTCCGTCTGCCAGCAGCTCGTCCAGGCGCTCTGCGCCAAGCTCCTCCTGCAGAGCCTGCCTGAGCCCGTCTATCTCCGAGCTCAGGCCCGGCAGATCGTTGACGAGGCGGTCCCACAGCGAAGGCTGTACCGCCTCGCGCTTGGCCCGTGAACCGCCCGCCTGTACCTTGTCGGCGGCAGGGCGCTTTGCTCGCCCCTCACTTGCCGACATAGACATCCATTTCGGCTTCGTCATTGTCGTCATAGACGAACTTGATCTTCTTGTAGGCGAAGGAGACTTCCTCCTGGATCAGGTCGGCTTCATCATCGGCCTGCGACATGTCGTATTCCATGATCGAGGCGTCGGTCAGGGTAACGACCAGATAGTCCTTGCTCTCGCCGTCGATGGTCCGCCGCGCGGAGAATTTGACCTCGTCCAGCGCCTTGTTTTCGAACAGGGCCTTGGCCAGATAGGGTGAGGCCTTGTCATAGTGCTTGGTGAACTTGATCATGCCCATCGACACGCGGCCTCGGCGCGAGAGGGAATTGGGGTCGTAGGGCGCGACCATCTTGTAATCGACGCCATGGATTTCGATCTCGTCGTCATGGCCGTCGCGTGTGCTAGGCCCCTTGATATCCGGAACTTTCAGAAAACCGTCGATCTTCATTGTGGGCATTTTCGTTCTCCACCGCTTTCAAACAAAGGTTTGGTTGCTGCAATCAGGTCTTCACGGACGGCAATTCCGACACCAGCCTGAGCGAGGCGTTGATGCCCTCCAGCTGGTAGTGCGGGCGCAGATAGAAGCGGGCATTGTAGTAGCCCGGCCGGCCCTCCACGCTGTCGACCTGCACCTCGGCGGCGGCAAGCGGACGCTTGGCGCGTGCCTTGTCGTCGGCGAAGGCCGGGTTGGCCAGCACGTACCGGTTGATCCATTCGGTCAACCAGATCTGCATGTCGGTGCGTTCCTTGAACGAGCCGACCTTGTCGCGCGCAATCGCCTTGAGGTAGTGGGCGAAGCGCGAGACCGGGAACAGATAGGGCAGGTTGGCTGAGAGCCGCTCGTTGGATTGGGCGTCGGGGTCGACCAGGCGGCCCGCCCGCGTCTCGTCATCCTGCAGCGAATGGGCGCCGATAAAGGCCGCGAGATCGGTGTTCTTGCGGTGCAGGATCGGCATCAGCCCGAGCTTGGCCAGTTCCGCCTCGCGCCGGTCGTCGATGGCGACTTCCGTCGGGCATTTCATCGCGATCGAGCCGTCATCGGTCGGGAAGGAGTGCACCGGCAGGTTAAGCACAGTGCCGCCATTTTCGACGCCGCGGATCTGGGTGCCCCAGCCATAGAGCTTGTGGCTGCGGTTGATGTTGACGCCCATCGGGAAGGCAGCGTTCATCCAGACATATTTGTTGTGATCGCCCTGCACTTCCTCCTCGAAGGAGAAGCCCTTGACCGGGACTGTCTCCGAGCCGTAGGGCAGCCGCGCCAGCACGCGCGGCATGGTCAGCCCGATATAGCGCGCATCCTCGCTCTCGCGCAGCGATTGCCACGAGGCGTAGGCCGGGTTGGAGACGATCTGCTGCAGGTCCTGCGGGTTGGGCAGTTCCTGCCAGCTGTCCATGCGGAACAGCCGTGGCGAGGCGGCGGCGATGAACGGCGTGTGCGCCGAGGCGCAGATGCCGGAGATGTTGCGCAACAGGCCGACGTCGCGCGGGTGGTTGGAGAACTCGTAGGCGCCGATGACGCAGCCGATCGGTTCGCCGCCGAGCATCGAATACTCGTCGGTGTAGACCTTCTTGAAGATCGGGCTCTGGTCCCACATCTGCCCTTCATAGTCTTCGAGCGTATCGGCCAGCTGCTCCTTGGAAATGTTCATCACCCGGATCTTCAGCTTCTGATCCGTCTCGGTGTTATTGATGAGATACCAGAGGCCGCGCCAGGTGCCTTCCATCTGCCGCACTTCCGGCGCGTGCAGGATTTCGTTGACCTGGGTCGTCAGCATCTTGTCGATGCCGGCGATCAACGACTTGATCGACTTGATCGAGTTGGACGAAATCGTCGTCGTCTCGGAGCGCGACTGCGCCGCCAGCGCCAGGTTGCGAACCAGCTGCTGCAGCTTCTCGCTGTCGTCCTTCTTGACCTTGAAGTCCTTCTCCAAGAGCTGGCTGAATTCGCCGAGATCGACGGCCTCGGCCTCGGCGACGGATGCTGCGGTCTTTTGCTGTTCGGCCATGATCTATTCCTCACCCTTGTCGTCGGACAGCGCCCGGGCGGCGATCTGGCCAAGCAGCGGCTGGTTGTTCAGCAATTGGGCGATGCGCTTTTCGGCATCGACGCGGCCGTCCATGAAGCCGAGCAGCTCCTCGAGCTGGCGCCGCATCTTGAGGATTTCGGCCAGTTGCGGGACCTGTTCGGCGATCTTGTCGGGGGCGAAATCGCCCATCTTGGTGAAGGTCAGGTCGAGCGCCAGTTCTTCGTCGCGCTCCTGTCCCTCGGCCTGCGGCAGCGTGTTCTTCACCCGCGCCTTGACCCTGGGTCCCAGCGCTTCCATGAATTTGGGGAAGCGGTTGGCATCGGTCTCGACAAAGGAACGGTCGAGCACCGTCTTGGACGCTTCCCTGGTCTGCGATGCGCCCGACAGGTCGGCCATCACGCCCATGACGAACGGCAGTTCGATCGTCGTCGGGCTGCCGTAGGTTTCGACATCGTAGGCGATCTGCACGCGCGGGGCGCGATTTCGCTCGATGACCTTCGCTTTGCTTTCGGCTGGCATGTGTTGCTACCTTTCATCCTTCTGGGCAGTCTTCTTGGCGTCGGGAACGCCGGCGAGCAGCCGGAATTCCTTGAGCCCCGACGGGGCGAGGTCTTCCATCAGTTCAACGAAATCCATGTGCACCATCCTGCGCACCCGGCGGGCGAGATGCGGGATCGGACTCGACGGCTCGGTGCGGTCGTAGAACGCGACCACAAGGTCGAGGCACTTCACCACATCGTCGCGCGAGGAAATCCTGTCCGGGAGCCCCGCACCGGTCTCCGCGTAGCTTGCCATCGTCTCGGCTCCATGACCGTTTCTGACCGGCGCGGCCGGGCTTGCCGGGGGAGCAGCCGGGCTGGCAGCCCCCTTCGTCGCTGCCTCTTCCGTGGTCTCGACCGCCGTGTTGCGTTCCAGCGTCGTCAGCACGCGCTGCAAAAACCGCTTCAGGTCCGGGACGGCAGCCCCGTTGCTGTCGAGGCGGGCATTCAGCGCCGCATCGACTGCGTCGAGCGCCTCGATCGCTGCGTGCGCCCCGGCGATGAGCGCTGTCATCTGTTCACCGGCCTGGTCCTGATGGGCGGCACAACCGCTGCCCACCCGGTTCAGGAGCTGTCCGTGCGCGCTGACCAGCGCTGCCTTCTCCGTGGCATTCAATCCCGACGCCGCTTCCTGAAGCATGACGCGATCGTCGAGCGCACCCTGTTCGAGATCGCGTCCGCTGATCGGCCCGATGGGACGCGGCGCGAAGAAGACCATCTGCCTGAGGTTCGCCAGCAGGCCTTCCTGGCCGTTCTGCAGGTCGGCCAGCGCGTTGAGGCGGCGCAGGGCGGCGTCGCGCGGCTGGCCGCCGGGACGCAGCGCCGGGTGCATCGTCTCCCAATGCGTCTCGAAGGTCCTTGCAATCAGGGTCAGGCCCTGTGCCAGTCCGGCCAATCCCTCTTCATTGGCCAGCGCCCGGGCGACAATGACAAGCAGGCGCAGGTCGCGGCCATGCGAACGCAACTCCTCGGCCTTGCCGAGCACGGCAGGCCAGTCGACCGGAATGGTCGATTGCGCGGCTGGCTTATTGCGCCCGTCATGGACGACCTTGACCTGCGGCTCCGTGAGCCGCTCCAGCTCATGAAAAGCCGGATCGTTGCGCAAGTCTTCGCCTGACGGATTTTCACCGTCCAGCGGAGCAAGCCAGAGTGCGAGATCGATCACAGATACCCCCGGCGACCGGCTCTAAAACCGTACGTGACCCAACGTTAGCACACGGTTGCATATTCCCACAATTCGCCATCCGCTCAAAAGTTAACGAGCGCTAATGAATGTCGGTGCAACTGCGTCTCGGATGGCGCAATTCATGGCGCGCCTGCCCGACCTCGTATGTGAAGCGCATCGCATAGGATTATAAAAAATCGTGGTTGTCTGCATTTGGCGGCGCGGGACTCTCCACAAAGGGAAAAGGCCGGCTGCATTAAGCGCTTTGTCAAGCGGCTGCTTATGTGGCAGGCTGTCGACGGGCAGATTGCAGGAGCACGTTCGATGGAACAGCGCCGGTCGTCGCAGGGGTTCAAACGCAAGGAACTGGTTGGCAAGCTTAATCCGGTCTGCCTGCGCGCCTTCAAGGCCGCCGCCGACAGCGCCAAGCTGCGCGGCAATCCTTACGTCGAACTCGTCCATTTCATAGAACAACTGGTGCTGTCCGAGCGTTCGGATGTGCAGATGATCATTGCCGATGCCGGCGTCGATGCCAGCCGGCTTACCAGCGAAATGACCCGCGCCGTCGACAAGCTGCCCTACGGCGCCACCTCGATCGAGGAATTTTCCGACCACATTTTCCACGCCATCCAGGAAGCCTGGAACCTGGCGACGCTGGAATTTGGCATGGAGGAGGTCCGCAGCGCCCATATCGTGCTCGCCTGCCTGAAGACGCCGGTGCTGGAAGGCCTGATGGCGAAGATCAGCGGCGAATTCGACAAGATCGACGCCGACGGGGTCATCGCCCGCTTTGCCGAGGTGGTGGAGGGCTCGCTCGAAGCCGGCGCCATGGCAGCAGTGGCTCCCACCGCGGAGGCGCCGCGGCGCGCTCCGGGCGGGGATTCGGCGCTGGCCAAATACGCCACCGACCTCACCCAGCGCGCCCATGACGGCAAGATCGACCCGGTCGTCGGCCGCGACCCGGAGATCCGGCAGATCATCGATATCCTGATGCGCCGCCGGCAGAACAACCCGATCCTGACCGGCGAGGCCGGTGTCGGCAAGACCGCGGTGGTCGAGGGCTTTGCCTTGCGCATCGCCCAGGGCGACGTGCCGCCGCCGCTGCAAGGCATCAGCGTGCGCATGCTCGACGTCGGCCTGATGCAGGCCGGCGCCAGCGTCAAGGGCGAGTTCGAGAAGCGCCTGAAGGCGGTGATCGACGAAGTTCAGTCATCCGAGACGCCGGTCATCCTGTTCATCGACGAGGCGCACACGCTGATCGGCGCCGGCGGCGCGGCGGGAACCGGCGATGCCGCCAATCTCTTGAAGCCGGCGCTGGCGCGCGGCGAACTGCGCACCATCGCGGCAACGACCTGGGCCGAGTACAAGCAGCACATCGAAAAGGACCCGGCGCTGACCCGCCGTTTCCAGGTGGTCAAGATCGACGAGCCGTCGGAAGCGGTCGCCGTGCTCATGCTGCGCGGTGTAGCCGGCGTGCTCGAACAGCATCACGAAGTGCAGATCCTGGACGAGGCGATCGAGGCGGCGGTCGGCCTGTCGCATCGCTACATCCCGGCGCGGCAATTGCCCGACAAGGCGGTCAGCCTGCTCGACACCGCTTGCGCCAGGGTCGCGATCTCGCAGCATGCGACGCCGGCCGAAGTAGAGGACATTTTGCGGCGCCGCGAGGCGCTGGAAGTCGAAAGCGGCATCATCGGCCGCGAGGCAGCGATCGGCATCGAAGTAACTGACCGGCAGGCGCGGGTCGAGGCCGGGCTCACTGAGACGGGGACCATGCTCGCCGCCGCCGAGGAGCGCTGGGAGCGCGAAAAGGCGCTGGTTGCCGAGATCCTCGAACTGCGCGCGCGGCTGCGCGGCGACGGCGTCCCGCTCGATGCGGTGGCGACAGCTGAGGCCGATGCCGAACCGGCAGCGCCGGACGAAGAAAAGACCAAGGTGCCCAAGGCCGAGACGCCCAAGGCCGAAACGTCCGAGACCGAAGCGCCGGCGGCCGAAGCTGCGCCGTCAGATCCTGTCGCCGATCTGGCGCGGCTGCGTGAACTCATGGCCGAGCTTGCCACCGCGCAAGGCGAGACGCCGCTGATCCTGCCGTTGGTCGACCGCAATGCGGTCGCTGCCGTGGTCCAGGACTGGACCGGCATCCCGACGGGACGGATGCTGTCCAGCCAGACCGAAAAGGCGCTCAAGCTGGCCACCACGCTGTCCGAACGTGTCGTCGGCCAGGATCACGCCATGGAGATGATTGCCAAGCGCGTGCAGACCAGCCGCGCCGGGCTCGGAGCGCCGGAAAAGCCGGTCGGCGTGTTCCTGCTCTGCGGCCCCTCAGGTGTCGGCAAGACCGAGACGGCCCTGGCGCTGGCCGAGACGCTCTATGGCGGCGAGCAGAACCTGATCTCGATCAACATGTCCGAATTCCAGGAGGCGCACACCGTCTCGACGCTCAAGGGCGCACCGCCCGGCTATGTCGGCTACGGCAAGGGTGGCATTCTCACCGAGGCCGTGCGCCGAAAACCCTATTCGGTGATCCTGCTCGACGAGGTCGAGAAGGCCCATCCCGACGTCCACGAGATCTTTTTCCAGGTCTTCGACAAGGGCATGATGGATGACAGCGAGGGAAGGCGCATCGACTTCAAGAACACGCTGATCCTGCTGACGTCCAATGTCGGCTCCGAAGTCATCATGGAGCGGACCGGCAACGGCACGGTGAGGGCAGGGCTCGACGGCCTCGATGCTGCACTGCGCGCTCCACTGCTGAAGGTGTTTCCAGCGGCCTTCCTCGGCCGCGTCGTGACCATCCCTTACTATCCGCTCTCGGATTCGATGATCGAGGCCATCACCCGCCATCAGTTCGGCAAGATCGCGCGGCGGCTGCGCGCCAGCCACGACGCCGAACTGGTGATCGGCGACGGCGTCATGGCGCTGGTCAAGGCGCGCTGCACCGAAATCGAGTCTGGTGGCCGCATGATCGACGCCATCCTCACCAACACGCTGTTGCCGGAACTCAGCCGCGGCGTGCTGAACCGGTCGCTCGACGGCGAGAAGATGACCAAGGTGACCGTCAGCGCTTCCACTGACGGGTTTGCCTATTCGTTCGAATAGTCAGGCCTGACTGCTCGGCTCCGTCTCGGCGCGGATCAGCTTTATGTCGGCGCCGGCTGCCCAGGCGCCGATATCCTCGCGCCGCAACGCCGCCGCCATCATGTCGGGAAACAGGTCCGGCGTGCAGGCGAAGACCGGTATGCCAAGTGCCGCGACCGAAGCCGACATCGCCTGATCATAGCCCGGCCGGCCCTGATCGGTCAGCGCCAACAGCACGATGACATTGACGCCGGACCGGACCAGCGCCGCAAGCCGCCGCAGCAAGTCCTGGCCGTTGCCGCCCTCATAGAGGTCGGTGATCAGCACGAAGTGGGATTTGGTCGGCCGCTCGATGCGGTCGGCGCAATAGGCGACCGCCTGGTTGATGTCGGTGCCGCCGCCGAGCTGCACGCCAAACAGCACCTCGACCGGGTCGCTGAGCTCTTCGGTCAGGTCGACGATGGCCGTGTCGAAACAGACCAGCTTGGTGCGCACGACCGGCAGCGACGCCATCACCGCGGCGAAAATCGAGGCGTAGATCACCGAGCTCGCCATCGAGCCGGACTGGTCGACGCACAGCACCACTTCGTCGAGATCGACCAGCCGGCGTTGCTTGCGCATGAAGCCGACCAGTTTTTCCGGCACGACGGTTTTGTGCTCAGGCTGGTAGTGGCGAAGATTGGCCGAGATGGTGCGCGGCCAGTCGATGTCGCGTTGGCGCGGCCGGTTGGTGCGTCGCGACTTGTCGAGCGCGCCACGGATCGCCTCGGCGGTCTTCTGCTCCAGCCGCTGCATCAGCTTGGCAACGATGTCGGCGATAATGGTGCGGGCGATGTCCTTGGTCTTGGCCGGCATCACCGAACGCAGCGAGATCAGGTCGGCGACGAGGTTGACGTCGGCCTCGATCGCCTTGAGGAATTCCGGCTCCATCAGCATCTGCTTCAGGTTCAGCCGCTCAAAGGCATCCTTCTGGACGATCTGGACTACCTGGGCGGGAAAGAAGGAGCGGATATCGCCCATCCATTGCGCCACGCGTGGCGCCGAGCGGCCGAGCCCGCCGCGCCGCTTGCGCGGGTCGGCATCCGCATTGGCGCCGTCGCCGTAAAGCGCATCGAGCGCCGAAGACAGTTTTTTGTCATCACTGGAAAGGGCGGAGGAAGCCTCGTCATCGGCGCCGATCGCCAGCCGCCAGCGGCGCTCGCGCCCGCTATCGGAGGATGCTGGGCCGGGTTCGGGCACTTCGGCTTCGTCATCCATTGTCACACTCCGCCCGCCAGCAATGGCCCAAGCCGCTCCAGGTGACGGCGCCAGCCCTCGCCGCCATCCGGCGCCGGCGTCAGGCCGGCCGGCAACCTTGCGGTGCGGCCGAGCACGGCCTCGATCAACCGCCGCCGCTCCATCGAGTCCAGATTGGAGAAGACGCGGCGCAGCAATGGCAGATGCGCGATGAAAGCGTCCTCGTCGAGCGATTTCAGCCACCCATCGACGGCGCCGCGCAGGCCCTCGTCGTAGATCAGCCGCTGGCCGGCAGTGCTGAAGAAACCTTCGAAGAACCCCGCTGCCTGGGCGACCGGCGTCCCCGGCGACAGCCTGCGTCCGAGCAGCCCGGCGGCGTCCTCTGCCGACAGTTGGCCGGCTTCATAGAGCAGATGCGCGGCGCAGCCGGCGAGCAGCGCCGTCGAGCCCGGACCTTCCAGCACGCCGGTCAGGCCGTTGCGCCATGCATCGAGCACGCCTTCGCCGGGCTCGACCAGCCGGATCGCCGTGTCGGCCTTGCGCACAGCACCGACCAGCGTGGTGGCGGCCTGCTCGTCCAGGTCGCGCACCGCATAGGGCAGCGCGATCGCGCCCTCGACGATCAACCGTTCCAACAAACCGGACAGCCGGTTGGTTTCGGTCTTGCGCGCCTCGCCGTAACGGATGATGTCGGCAAGCGGCGGCACCGAGGCCAGCATCTCCAGGCATTCGCTGCTGTGCGCTGCGCGCGCCTCCAACGCTACAAGGCCGGCGCTCGCGGCCTCCGACAGATCCGCGGTAATGGCGCTCTGGACAAGGGCGGCAAGCGTGTCGAGGCTCGCGGCCGCACCGAGCATCTGGATCAGGCGGCCATTGGCGGCCTTTTCGATAGTCGGGCCGTAGATCAGGTTCTCGACCAGGCGCACGGCATATTCCGGCTCCCAGGCCAGCGTCCATTTTTCGCGAAAGGTGCCGCGGCTGCGGCCGGCGTCGGCCAGCCTGCCCCATTGCACGCCAAGCACGTCCAGCCGGTGCAGCAATGTCGAACGAAACAGTCCGCTTTCGCTGCGCAGATCGACCGACAGCTCGCGTTCCAGCGCCTCCGGCTTCAGCCGCGCCGCCTTCTGGTTGCGCTGCAGGTCCTCGATCAGCGGCGCCAGCGGCGTGTCGGGCGGAATCTCGCCGACATCCGCGCCCAAAAGCAGCTCGGCCTCGACCAGCGCCCACAGCACCGCTTCGCCGTTGAACAGCGCCGCGATCGCGGCATCGCGCAATTCCTCGAAGCCGGGCTTCGGCCGCTCGCGAATGGCAGCCAGTGTGCGCGCAAGCCGCTCGGCCTCGATCAGCGACGCGGTCGACACCAGATGGCCCTTCGCCCGCAGCACCGCCGCGATCGTCGCCAGCCACAGCGTCGCGGCGTCGCGCCGCCCTCGTGTGCGCCACAGATGCTTGCACCAGCCGGGCGCGACGACGCCAGCGCCATAACCATAGCCCAGCGCAAGACGCGGCCCGGTCCATGGCGCCCATGTCATGATGCTTTTGCGCCGGGCAATTCCCTTGATCAGCGCCTGGTCGTTCTTCTGCGTGTGCGCGGCCTGCAGGGCCGGCACATGCCATGCGCCGCAGACGACGGCGATCGGTCCGGCGAATTCCTTGCGCGCGGCGGCGATTTCCAATCGCATATGCGCTTCACGCTTGGCCTCGAACGGCGCGATCGCACCTTCGCCGTCGCGCAGCGTCGTCATCGCATCGGTGATGGCAGCGAAGATTGGACCCGGCTGCGGATTCTGCTCGATAATGTCGGCCCACCAGCTTTCGCCATCTTCATAGCCGGCGGCCGCAGCCAGCGTGCCGATCGGGTCGCGATGCGATGCGGGCTCGCCATCCTCACCGGTTTCGTCCTTGGGTTCGGGCTTGTCGGCGTCAGCCGTTTTGTCGGGGTCGTCGGTTGCCGGTGCGGCGAACCGTGCCGATGACGGCAGGTCGATGAACCGCAATGCCGCCTTGTTCGCCACCGCCCACACCGCCGCCTGGTATTCCGGCGAGAACTCGGCGAACGGCCAGAAACTTGTCGCGGCCGGATCGTCCTCGGGGTAGCAGAGCAGCGCCACCGGCGGCTGCATCTGCGGGCGCGCCAGCAATGGCAGCAGGGCGGACGCGTCGCTCGGCCCTTCGATCAGCACCGCGACCGGCTGCAAGTCCCGCAGCGCCTGCACCAGGCTGTCGGCGGAGCCCGGCCCGTGATGGCGGATGCCGAAATAGGCGACGTCGCTCATGACCTCAGATCGCTGCGTTCAGCGCCGCGTAATAGCCGGCATAGTCCGGCCGCTTCTTGAGCACCGTTTCGAGATATTCCTCCAGCACCACCTTGTCCTGCACCGGGTCCTTGACGATGGCGCCGACAAGGCTGGCGGCGAGGCCTTCGGCGCCGAGCTTGCCGCTGTCGAACCACGCCGCCTGGCTGAGGCCGCCGACCATGGTGGCGATCGCCTCGGCTGTCGAGAGCGAACCCGAAGGCGTCTTCAGCGTCACCTTGCCGTCGGCGGTTGCGCCCGAGCGCAGCTCGCGGAAAATGGTCAACACTCGAGCGATCTCCTCGCCGACATTTTTCGGCACCGGCAGGTCGAGCCCGCCGGCCATCTCGTCGACCCGCTTGGAGACGATCGCCACCTCTTCCGCCATGTCCTCGGGCAGCGGCAGCACCACCACATTGAAGCGGCGTTTCAGCGCCGAGGACAGCTCGTTGACGCCCTTGTCGCGGTTGTTGGCGGTGGCGATGATGTTGAAGCCGCGCTGGGCATAGAGCGAGGTGTTGAGTTCCGGGATCGGCATCATCTTTTCCGACAGCACGGTGATCAGCGTATCCTGTACATCGGAGCCCATGCGCGTCAACTCTTCCAGGCGGCATAGCTTGCCGCTCTCCATGGCGCGGTAGAGCGGCGTCGGCACCAGCGCCTCCTGGCTCGGCCCTTTGGCCAAAAGCTGCGCATAGTTCCAGCCGTAGCGGACCTGGTTCTCGTCGGTACCGGCCGTGCACTGCACGATCAGCGTGGAATTGCCCATGATGGCGGCGGCGAGATGTTCCGACACCCAGGATTTTGCGGTGCCGGGAACACCGAGCAGCAGCAGCGCGCGGTCCGTGGCGAGTGTCGCCACCGCCGTTTCCATCAGCCGGCGGCGGCCGACATATTTTGGCGATATCACGGTGCCGTCGCTTGCCTTGCCGCCGAGCAGGTAGGTCAGAACGGCCTTTGGCGACAGGCTCCATCCCGCAGGTTTTTGCTTGTCGTCATTGCGCGCCAGCGCCTGCAGTTCAGCGGCATAGGCCTGCTCGACGGGGAGGCGGATGGCTGCGTTCATGGTGCTGTTCTCCGGATTGTCATGGGTTGGTTCCCGTCAGGGCCGCGTTGAGGCGCAGGAAAGCGAGCGAGGCTGCCGCCGGCGGCATGCCGGCCGCAACGACATGCTCGATCAATTTTTCCGCTGTCGCCGCAGTGGCCAGAAAGCCTATCGTTTCCAGGGCGTGGTCCGCGCTTCGCTTCGCGGGCTCGTCGTTTCCCGCAACCATGGTGCGCAGTGCCGACAGCGCCTTGCCATTTGTCAAATCGTCCCATTCAAGCCAACTCGCTTCGGCGCCTTCGACCAAGTTGAGCGCTTCAAGATTTTGAGCGTCCTTCAGGATCCGCCTGATCAGGTTCCGCTTCCTGCCGCTGTCCAAACGCAACATGAGGTGGAAGACAAACAATGCCGACTTGCCACCTTCGGCGACAAGCGTATCCGCCAACAGCGCCACCGTGGCATCGCTGCCGGACACGGCGACCATCCGAACGAGAGACAGATCCGCTCTGTCATCGGCACCGAATTGCCATGCCCCGATGAAATCGGACTCTGTTTTGCCGAAATGCGCCGCAAGATCGACCAGGTAACAGCTTGCGAACAGGTCGACGCGACGACTTTCTTGCGCAGCCGATTTGAGTTTTGCCGGCGTGTATGTGGTGCGGCGGCGGATGAAGCCGGATTTGCCTTCTGTGATGAAGGCGGCGAGTTCGGCAACGGGGTCGTCGGCTCCGTCGTTGCCCGGCCGGCCATGCTCGCCCAACCTTGCCAGCAGCCGGCCCGCCAGCTCCTGCACCTTGCCGGAGCGGTCGGTTGCCAGGCTTTTCAGGAATGGCGCGTCCGTGGGCGTCAGGTTGAAATGCATGAGTTCGATGAGCGCCAGCCGGACTTCAGCCGGCTCGCCCGTCGCCTTCGCTTCCATCAGGCTGCGGGCCGTGGCCGGATCGCGACGGCGCATCTCGGCCAACGCGATACGGCGCGCGGCGGGGTAAAAGTCATCCCAGTTCTGCGCCGTCAGCTGCTCCTGCGGGGCAATCTTCAGCCCCTCGACGCTGGCCTGCCAGTCGATCCACGGCGCATAGATGTCAGGGCTGTTCTGGTCTGATGCCGACGGCATCCAGTCCATCGGATGCAGCACGTAGCCGCGGCTGGCGACGAGCGTCGCGACACGCGACTTGCGCTGCGCATCGGCGGCGTTCTTCAGGGCCGCCCGCAACAGCGGCCGCAACCGCTCCGGCAGCAGCGGCAGGCCAAGCCTCGGCAGCGGCGGGCGCCGCTTCAGCGACTTCGGCGCGGCTGGCCTTAAGCCCACATCGAGCGCCTGCGCCGCGATCGCCAGCAGACGTCGCTCCCGTTCGTCTGGGCTTGCGCCACCCGCGATCTCCTTCCATGCGGTTGGCGCCAGATCGAACGCGGTTCCGCCGGTGATCCAGCAGTCGCGCATCGTCGCCAGGCCGGTTAGTTCGAGCTCGTTCATGACAGATCGAGCCTCCCGAAGCCGCTTTGCGCGGCCAGCAGATCGAGCCGCGCGCCGTTCCAAAGCGCTGCCGTGGCCGCGAGGTCGAGGCCAAGCACGGTCTGATCGACGGTCCCGCTAACAGGCAGGGCGATCCCTTGCGGGTCGTGCGCCGCTTGCCACCAGGCGGTGCCGCGCTCATCGAGCAGGATCGCGCCGGCAGGCAGCATCAGCGGGCTATCGGTCGACCAGGGCGCTGCGTCCTGGTGCGCCGCATGCGCCGCGAGCGGGTCCTTGACAGCGTCGAGGCCGAAATCCGGCCAGGCGCCCGACACGACGTCGCCCTTGCGCTCCGCCACCAAGGCCCGCAGTGGCTGGCGCGACGGGTAGAATACCAGGCGGGCGTGGAACCGGTCACCGGGCGTGAACGCCGCCGAGCGGCGGCCGGCCGAAGCCGGAAAGAAATCGAGCAGCAGCCCAAACTGCGGCGTCGGGCTTTTCAGATCGAGCAGCCAGGTCGAATGGCTGACGAGACCGTCGCGGCGGGTCTCGATCTTCTCGCCGACGACCTCCCAATGGCTGTCGACCTGCTTCGCGTCGGGACTGGACAGAACCTGGTCGCGGGTTTCGGACGCCGACACCAGTCGCTTCAGCTCGGGATCGTCGGGCGCCGAGCGCCAGGCTTTGGCCAGCAGCACCAGCTTGCCGAGTTCGCGGATCGCCGCGTCCGGCCGTTCCTCGCTGCGCAGCGCCATTAGCCGGGCCGGGATTTCGTCGATGCGTCCCGCAAGCGCCGTCGCCTTCATGTCGACAAGCCGCGCCGCAATGCGGCGGCAGCGCTCGCTGCTGGCGTCGGCAAAGGCGGAAAGGCCGAGCCGCAGCTGGTCGGCAATCCACTGGTCGAGTTCGTCCAGCGCGCCTGCCACCGCGGTGCGCGTATCTTCCGCCCGCTTGCGCTGCGCCGTCTCGCGGCGCTCCGTCGCGGCGGCGTCATCGACGGTGCTTTCCTCTGCCTGCGAGGCCTCGCCAATGCTCTTGCCAGACGCGCCCCTGCCAGGCTTTGCGTCGACCGGCGGGGGCGCACTCTTCCTGCGCCGGCCAAGCCAGTCATTGACCCATTCCGGCGTTGTTTCGGCTGATGTGAAGCTGGCCGGCGCCGTGGCGGCGATCCACATCAGCGCCAGCGTGTGCTTGCAGGGAAATTTTCGCGACGGGCAGGTGCATTTGTAGCCGTGGTCGCCGGTGTCGACGACGGTGCGATAGGGGTTGGATCCCGAGCCCTGGCATTCGCCCCAGATCAGCGCCTGCTGCTCGTTCTTCTCCAGCCGCGGCCAGTTCGAGCGCTTGGTGAGCTTCGAGGCGGCGCTTAGCGACGCCTGATCGGGGGCCAGCGCCTCGATGGTTTTCAGTTCGAATTCCAAGCCGCGCCTCTCGTCACCCCAAATCAATGCCTGGCATCAATATAGGGTGCCGTTTGTGAAGGATTGTTGTGGCCCCGGCAAGACGAAGATAGCGCAGATCAGTACAGCGGCGTGGCCATATGCCGGGGCGTCGGCCATTGCGCCGTGATCTCGGGCTGCACAGGGCGCTCGAGATAGGTCGACAGCACGACATAGCTTCGCGTCGAGGTGACGCCGGGCGTTTCGTAGAGACGCGCCAGCAGGCCTTCGAGCGCCCTGGTGTCCTCGGTGCGGACCTTGAGAAGCATGCAGGTGTCGCCGGCCACCGAATGGATTTCCTCGACCTCAGGATATTGGGAGACGGCCATCAACTCCGGTGTCTTGCCCCAGCCCTTGGTATCGATATGCACGAAGGTGAGCAGCGGCTTCTTCACCGCCTTCGGGTCGATGATCACAGCCGTGCCGCGGATGGCGCCGCTGCGCCGCAGGCGCTTGACCCGCTCATGCGCCGCCGGCGGCGAAAGGCAGACGCGTTCGCCAAGTTCGGCGTAGCTGATCGTCGCATCCTCGACCAGCACGCCTAATATTTTTCGGTCGATTGCGTCGAGCTCGCGGGGAGCTACCTTGTTCTGCAGAACCCCATCTGTTTCTTCGTCCATATCGAAATTCCTTGTTGTCGCGGAATCCAGTTCGGCCATTATGACCCGATGACGAACGCGCATCAAGCTGCAACGCTCCATCAGCCGATCCCGGCGCTGGCCTACCTCCTGACCGGCTGCATCGCCGTCATCGGCTCGAACTCGCTGGTCCTGGGTCCAATTGCTCCGGCAGTCGCCGCATCCTTCGGCACCAGCGTGCCGGCGGTGATGGCCGCGTCGGCTGCCTTCGGTCTCGGCACCTCCGCCAGCGCTTTGTTTCTCGCCCGCTATATCGACGGCGTCGGCGCCCGCCGCATGCTGCAGGGCGCGCTGCTTCTTCTGGCGGTCGGGCTTCTCGCCAGCGCGCTGGCGCCGACGGTGATCATGCTGGTCGCGGCCCAGGCCGTCGCCGGCATCGCCGCCGGCGTCGCCATGCCGGCCATCTATGCCAGTGCAGCGGCAATTGCGCCGCCCGGCCGCGAAAGCGGCACGATCGGCGTCGTGCTGACCGGCTGGACGGTCTCCATGGTGGCCGGCGTGTCGCTGTCGGCCGTGCTTGCCGATCTCGTGCACTGGCGCGCCGTCTTCGCCGCCGTCGCGGTGCTTTCCGCCATTGCGCTTGCTGCCTTGTCGATGACCTCGCTCAGCGACGTCAGGAAGAGCGGCCCGGCGCCGTCGCCGTTCGTTGCGCTGGCCATTCCGGGCATCGTGCCGCTGCTCATCGCCTGCATCGCCTTCATGACCGCTTTTTACGGCGTCTACGGCTATCTCGGCGATCATCTGCACCAGGATCTGGGCGAGCCCGTCAGCGCCAATGCGCTGGCCGCACTCGCCTACGGCGCCGGCTTCGGCGCCGCGGCCTTCCTCGACGGCGTCATCGACCGCATCGGCGCACGGCGCGTCATGCCTTTCGCCTATCTGCTGGTCGCCGTCGTCTATGTCGCGATCGCGCTCGCAAGCAGCAATTTCGTGCTGATCCTGGCTATGATCGCCATCTGGGGCCTTGCCAATCATTTCGGCCTGAACGTGCTGGTGATGCGCCTTACCGCGCTCGATCCGTCGCGCCGTGGCACCATCATGGGCCTGAACAGCTCGGTCACCTACCTCGCCGTCTTCATCGGCACCACCAGCTTCGGGCCGCTTTATTCATCGTTCGGCTTTGCCATCTGCGCCATCGTCGCCGCCGTGCTGATGCTGGTTGCGGCAGCAGCGGGGTCATGGCGGTCGCCTCCGCCCATCAAGCCGCAAAGCTTGCGTCCTCATCCCGTCCTTCGCTAGAGCTTGGCTTGCCATGCGAGCCCCGCCCGGATGAAGACGACGCTTGAAACCACTGCCGACCCCTCGTCAGACGACCTCGCCTTCCTGGCCGAGCGGCTGACGGCGTTCAATGACGGCGATGTCGGCCCCTCCGGCCGCAAGCCGATCGCGGTCTTCGTTCGTGACGAGCACGGCGCTGTCGTCGCCGGCATTTCGGGATACACCGCCTGGGGCTGGCTCTATGTGCAATGGCTGTGGGTCGACGAACGCCTGCGCGGCCAGCATATGGCCGGCGACATGCTGGACGCTGCCGAGCGCGAAGCAGTCGCCCGGGGCTGCCAGAATGCCTGGATCGACACGTTCAATCCGACAGCGGCCAAAGTCTATGAGCGGCAAGGCTACCGGCGCTTCGGCGAACTGCCTGACTTTCCCACCGGCCGCAGCCGCATCTTCCTGCAGAAGAAGCTCTAACCTGCCAGCCGCCCGCCTTGCATCGGCCGCGGCACGCCGGTGGTGCTGGGAAAGCTGATCGGCAGGCCGCGCAGCACGCGCACGGCAAGGAAGGCAAAGCATTCGGCCTCCACCGCATCGCCTTTCCAGCCCAGTGTCTCGGCCTGCACAACCTCGACGTTGGCGCGCCTCGCCAGCATCGCCATCATCGTCGGGTTGCGGCGGCCGCCGCCACTGACCGCCAGCCGCTTCGGCCGGCGCGGCAACAAATCGAGCGCCTTGCCGACGGCCGAGACGGTGAAGGCCGTCAGCGTCGCCGCCCCATCCTCTGCGCCGAGGCCGTCGGCCATGGCGGCGCCGAAGTCGAAACGGTCGAGCGATTTCGGATAGGGCTTGGTCAGATACGGATGCTGGAGCAATTTGGCCAGCCGCACTTCATCGACGGTGCCGGCCGCGCCCAGTGCGCCGTCGCGGTCCATCTCGCCGAGGCCGTTTGCCTTGATGAAATCGTTGAGCGGCGCGTTGGCCGGGCCAGTGTCGAAGGCGACGATGTTGTCCTTGCCGTCCCACCAAGTGACGTTGCCGACACCGCCGAGATTGAGCACAGCGGTGTCCCCGCTGGCGTCGGCTTCCCTCAAAAGCGCCGCGTGGTAGGCAGCCGCCAGTGGTGCGCCCTGGCCGCCAGCGCGCACATCGTCCGAGCGGAAATCATAGGCGACCTTGGCGCCCAAAATGGAATGCATCAGCGCGCCATCGCCCAACTGGCGCGTATCGCCGCGCCGCCCGGGTTGCGGGGCACGATGCAGCACGGTTTGGCCGTGAAAACCGACCACGCCGATATCGCCCATGGTCAGGCCGTAGCTTTCGACAAGGTCCTTCACCGCCGCCGACTGCGCCCGCGTCAGCGCCTCCTCGGCTTCGGCAAAGATCGCCGGCTCCGGCCCGTCGAAATTCCACACCCGGGCCTGACGCAGCGTCTCCTCCAGCAAGGCACGGATCGCTGCGGGGTAGGGGGCCAGCGTATAGGTGCCGAAATCGGCGATCCGCTCGCCATCGGTCTTGATCAGCGCCACGTCGATATTGCCGTCAAGCACGGTGCCGGTCATCAGGCCGACGGCCCAGATTGGTTCCACGGTCGACTCCCTTGCGACACCGTTTGCGATTCCAACGCAATCACCTGTCGGACGGATTGTCTCGCCAGGCAAGACCCTGGCCGCGGTCGATTGCTCCGAACCTGCCGGCAGGGTTTTTCACCGAACAGCGAAAATCGAGCAACGCCGTTCTTGCGTCTCGCCGCTCAAGACGCCAGCTATGAGACGAACACGTCATCGCCAAGGAGAAACGACATGGCATCCGAAGTCGCAGTGATCGCCGGCGCGGGTGCGGGCCTGAGCGCCTCTTTGGCACGCCTTCTCACCACGGAAGGCTATCGTGTGGTGCTGGCCGCCCGCAACACGGCCAAACTCGCGGCGCTGGTCGGGGAAACCGGCGCGCTGGCCGTCGAAACCGACGTCGCCGATCCGGCCTCCGTCGCCGGCCTGTTTGACGCCGCCGACAAGCAAGGCCCGCTGGCCCTTGCCGTCTTCAATGCCAGCGGCCGCACGCGCGGCCCGATCGCCGAGGTCGATCCCGATGCGGTCAAACAAGCCTTGCTTGTCGGCGCCTATGGCGGCTTCCTGGTCGGCCAGCAAGCGGCGCGGCGGCTGCTTGCGCGCGGCTCCGGTTCGATTCTTTTCACCGGCGCCTCCGCCAGCATCAAGGGCTTTCCCAACTCCGCCGGCTTTGCCATGCCGAAATTCGGCCTGCGCGGTCTGGCTCAGTCGATGGCGCGCGAACTCTTCCCGAAGAACATCCATGTCGCCCATTTCATTATCGACGGCCAGATCGAGCCGGTCGGGACGAAGCCCGAGCGACCGGACAGCCAGCTGTCGCCCGATGCGATCGCGCAGACCTATCTCGCGACCCATCGCCAGCATCGCAGCGCCTGGAGCTTCGAGGTCGAGCTGCGGCCCTTTGTCGAGACATTCTGACCGGTCCGGCGTGACCGTTCTCGCAATTGCGAAATCTTTGAGAGAATATTCCCGGCTTCGTGTTTGAGAAGAAATGCGGTTCTTTGATCCGGCAAGCAGCATTGCCGATGATGTCGTCAAGGCTTGGTATTCCACCTCGCCGCAATGACTTCAGGATTACGAGGGATCGACAATGTCCGAACGCGGAAACGCTTCCAGCTCTCTTCTTTTTTCAGCCATCAGCCGGCGAGCTGCCCTTGCGGCACTTTTTGCCTCGGCCGTCACGCTTGCCGGTCTGGCTCAGCCGACGCCGTCCTTCGCCGAGGACAAGAAGTCTATCAAGGTCGGCATCATCAGCGGCGAGGATGAGGATGTCTGGCGCGTCGTCGTCGCCCAGGCCGCCGAAAAAGGCCTGACCGTCGAGACCGTGGTGTTCAACGACTACACCCAGCCCAACGAGGCGCTCGAGCGCGGCGAGATCGACGCCAACGCCTTCCAGCACCAGCCCTATCTCGACAACCAGATCAAGACCCAAGGGTACCACATCGTGCGCGTCGGCTACACCGGCGTCTGGCCGATCGGCCTCTACTCCAAGAAATACACCAAGGTTGCCGACCTGCCCGAAGGCGCCGTCATCGGCTTGCCCAACGACCCCTCGAATGAGGGCCGCGCGTTGCGCGTTCTGCAGAACGAAGGCGTGATCAAGCTGAAGGACGGCACCGGCATCCTGGCGACCACCGCCGACATTGCCGAGAACCCGAAGAAGGTCGTCATCAAGGAACTGGATGCCGGCATTGTCGGGCGCTCGGTCGAGGATCTCGACGCGGCTGTCGTCAACACCGACTGGGCGCTGAAGAGCGGTCTCGGCCCGGACAACCGCATCGCCCAGGAGCCAGTGGCCGACAACCCCTACCGCAACTTCATCGCCGTGAAATCCGGCAACGAGAACGAGGCGTGGGTGAAGACGCTGGTCGCGTCCTACCAGAACGAGGCGGTCAAGGCCGAGTTCGACAAGGTCTACAAGGGCACCGGGATCAGCGCCTATTGATTGGCGCCTGGTTGTCAGGAGCAGGCGGCCCGCTGTTGAGCGGGCCGCTGTCGCATTTGTCGAGCGTTGAAACGGACAGTGAGATGAACCAGCACGTCACGGCCGAGGCATCCGGTCCGGTCAATATATCGGCCGGGCAAGAAGATGTCGTACGCCTGGTCGACCTCAAGCGCCGCTTTGGCGCGACGCCTGCGCTCGACGGCGTCTCGCTGACGGTGAAGAAGGGCGAGATCCTCGGCATCATCGGCCGCAGCGGCGCCGGCAAGTCGACGCTGATCCGCTGCCTCAACGGGCTGGAGCGGCCGGACTCCGGCGACGTCTTCATCGAGGGCCGCGAGATCGGCCGGCTCGGCGAGCGTGAATTGCAGCCGCTGCGGCGTCGCATCGGCATGATCTTCCAGCACTTCAATCTGCTGTCGGCCAAGACCGTGGAGGACAATGTCGCGCTGCCGCTGAAGATCGAGGGCCGCCCAAAGGCCGAACGGCTGGCGCGCGCCGCCGAATTGCTCGACCTCGTCGGCCTGTCGGAGAAGGCGAAGGCCTATCCGTCCTCGCTGTCGGGCGGCCAGAAGCAGCGCGTCGGCATCGCCAGGGCGCTGGCCGCGCGGCCGGCGCTGCTGCTGTCCGACGAGGCGACCTCAGCGCTCGATCCGGAGACGACGCGCTCCATCCTGGCCTTGCTGAAAGACATCAACCGGCAGCTCGGCCTCACCATCCTGCTCATCACCCACGAGATGGAGGTGATCCGCTCGATCGCCGACCGCGTCGCGGTGATCGATGCCGGGCGCATCGTCGAACAAGGCCCGGTGTGGTCGGTCTTTGCCGAGCCGCGTTCCGAAATCACCAGGAGCCTGCTCGGCGGCATCCGCCCGCAACTGCCGGCCGAGATTGCCGGCCGGCTTGCTCCCGGAGGCGGCGCCGAGCTCATCCTCAGGGTCGACGTCGCAGGTGAGGCCGCGCGCGGTCCGCTGCTGTCCGATCTTGCGGTGGCCGTGCCGGGACGGTTCCGCCTCGTCCATGGTGGCATCGACCATGTCCAGCAGCAGCCGGTCGGCACGCTGTTCCTTGCGGTCGCGGGCAACGATCCGAAACATCTGTCCAAAGTAATCGCATTCCTGAAGGCCCGCGACGCACGGGTGGAGGTGCTTGGCCATGTCGCCGGTTCTGTTTGAACTTCTGCTGCGCTCGATCTGGGAGACGGTCCTGATGACGGCGGCATCGGGCCTCATCTCGCTCGTCTTCGGGCTGCCGCTCGGCCTGGCATTGATTGCCACCGAGCGCGGCGGCATTGCCGAAAGCCTGTGGGTGAACCGCGCGCTCGGCGCCGTCATCAACGGCTTCCGCTCGGTGCCTTTCATCATCCTTCTGGTGGCGCTGATCCCGGTGACGCGGCTGATCGTCGGCACCTCGATCGGCACCTGGGCGGCGATCGTGCCGTTGTCGATTGCGGCGACGCCCTACTATGCCCGCATCGCCGAAGTGTCGCTGCGCGAGGTCGATCGCGGCCTGATCGAGGCGGCGCGCGCCATGGGCGGCAACCGCTGGACGATCATCCGCGAGGTGCTGGTGCCCGAAGCTTTGCCCGGCATCGTTGCTGGTTTCACGGTGACGCTGGTGACCCTGATCGGCGCCTCGGCCATGGCCGGCGCCATCGGTGCCGGCGGGCTTGGCGACCTCGCCATCCGCTACGGCTACCAGCGTTTTGAGACCAGCGTCATGGTCGCCGTGGTCATTGTGCTGATCATCCTCGTTTGCGGCATCCAGTGGGTCGGTGACCGGCTGGTCGCCAGGCTGGACCGGCGCGGATGAGCGCCACGAACGTTATTTGCCGGCAGGCTGCCAAACGCAGCGCCGGCTTTCTCTATCGGCGCCGAGATTGGATTGCGCGTTGCTTTGATCGGACCGGCCTGCGTGCCACCGTGACAGCGGAACAAGGAGCTTGA
The DNA here is from genome assembly GCF_000502615.1 of Mesorhizobium sp. LNJC405B00. NCBI lineage: Bacteria > Pseudomonadati > Pseudomonadota > Alphaproteobacteria > Hyphomicrobiales > Phyllobacteriaceae > Mesorhizobium > Mesorhizobium sp. LNJC405B00. The sequence goes on from NZ_AYWC01000003.1 coordinate 458,175, forward strand.
CCATGCCCAGGATCGTACCCGTGCTTGATCTCGGCCGTCTCGAACAGGGCGCTTCCGAGCGGCGAACGTTTCTCTTCGACCTGCGCACGGCCGCGCGCGATGTCGGCTTCTTCTATTTGACCGGCCACGGCATATCGGCTGCGGATACCGCAGAAGTGCTCGACGCCTCGCGCCGGTTCTTTGCCTTGCCGGAAGCCGACAAACTGGCGATCGAAATGGTGAAGTCCTCGCAGTTCCGCGGCTACACGCGCGCCGGCGGCGAGCTGACCAAAGGCAAGGCCGACTGGCGCGAACAGCTCGACATCGGCGTCGAACGCCCGGCCATCGAACAAGGCCCCGGCGTGCCCGCCTGGACGCGGCTGCAAGGGCCGAACCAGTGGCCGGGGGCACTGCCCGAGCTGAAGCCGGCTCTGCTGGCATGGCAGACCAAGGCGACAGCGGTAGCGATCCGGCTGCTCAGGGCCTTCGCTTTGTCGCTCGACCAGACCGAGGATGCCTTCGATCCGATCTACCGGGCCGAGCCCAACCACCGCATGAAGATCGTGCGCTACCCCGGTCGCGACGCCACCGGGGATGACCAGGGCGTCGGCGCGCACAAGGATGGCGGTTTCCTGACGCTTCTGCTGCAGGACGAGAGCAAGGACCTGCAGGTCGAATATGACGGTGCCTGGGTCGACGTCGATCCGCTGCCCGACACGCTGGTGGTCAACATCGGCGAACTGCTCGAACTGGCGTCGAACGGCTATCTCCGGGCGACAGTCCACCGTGTGGTGACACCGCCAGCCGGCGTCGAGCGCGTCTCGGTCCCGTTCTTCTTCAGCGCCCGGCTCGACGCCACGATTCCGCTGCTCGACCTGCCCGAGAATCTGGCGGCCGAGGCGCGCGGGCCGGCCAGCGACCCCGACAACCCGCTGTTTCGCAATGTCGGCACCAATGTGCTGAAGAGCCGCCTGCGCTCGCATCCCGACGTGGCGCGCCGGCACTATGCCGATCTTCTGGAAACCGACGCCTCACCGGCTGAAATCTTTCAAAACGAGAACGAAATTTCCGAATCTCACGTTGTTTTAGAAAGCCGTTCGTCGCCATCTGCCGCGAATACGCGCATATAGGAATTATCGTTCGGCGGTTTCCTCCCATTCCACCGAGCGGTGTTCCCCTCTGAAGGTTCTTGACCTTCTTTTGGCCGGGCCGCTTTCGCGCCCGGCCTTTTTTAATGTCAAGAGCTCTTCTTTCTTCCCCACAAGGGGAGAAGGAAGAGGCGCCAGGTACTTCACCCAAACTTCGGATCAAGGCTGCCCGACTTGTACCGCTTGGCCATCTCAGCTACCGGCAGCGGCTTGATCTTCTGGGCATTGCCGGCGGTGCCGAACTGCTCGAAGCGCTCCTTGCACAGCTTGCGCATCGCCGCCATCGCCGGCGTCAGATATTTGCGCGGATCGAACTCGCTCGGGTTTTCGGTCAGCACCTTGCGGATGGCGCCGGTCAGCGCCATGCGGTTGTCGGTGTCGATGTTGATCTTGCGCACGCCGTGCTTGATGCCACGCTGGATCTCTTCCACCGGCACGCCCCAGGTCGGCTTCATCTGGCCGCCATATTTGTTGATGATCTCCTGCAGGTCCTCGGGCACCGAGGACGAGCCGTGCATGACCAGATGCATGTTGGGCAGGCGGCGGTGGATTTCCTCGATGACATTCATCGCCAGCACCGCGCCGTCCGGCTTGCGCGAGAATTTGTAGGCGCCGTGGCTGGTGCCCATGGCGACAGCCAGCGCATCGACATGGGTGTCCTTGACGAATTCGACCGCCTGCACTGGGTCGGTCAAGAGCTGGTCGTGGCTGATGGCGCCTTCGACGCCGTGGCCGTCTTCCTGCTCGCCGCCGCCGCTCTCAAGCGAACCGAGCACACCGATCTCGCCTTCCACCGACACGCCGCCCCAATGCGCCATGTCGACGACGCGCCGGGTGATTCCGGAATTGTAGGCATAGTCGGCCGGCGTCTTGCCGTCCTCTTTCAGCGAGCCGTCCATCATCACCGAGGTGAAGCCGTACTGGATGGCGGTGACGCAGGTGGCTTCGTTGTTGCCATGGTCGAGATGCATGCAGACCGGGATGTCGGGGTGGATTTCGACCAGCGCGTCGATCAGCTTGGCCAGCACCACATCATTGGCGTAGGCGCGGGCGCCGCGGCTTGCCTGCAGGATGACCGGCGACTTGGTCTCCTCGGCCGCCTCCATGATGGCGAGGCCCTGTTCCATATTGTTCATGTTGAAAGCGGGTACGCCGTAGCCGTACTCGGCGGCGTGATCGAGCAATTGTCTCAGTGTTATGCGAGCCACCCAATAGTCTCCCGTATCTGGTTTCAAGCGCAACGTCGCGGGCCGGCCGATTGCCGGCCTAGATGCTTCTGGCCGGATTTCGCCAGAACCGCAACCGTCAGCGGCCATCGAGGCCGCAATTCTTGTTGCAGGGCTGAAATCCGGCAGCCAGCCGGTGAGGCGCTAATCTCCCCCATTGAGGGGGAGATGGCCGGCAGGCCAGAGGGGGTCGGTTCGACTGGAGCGCTAGCATCATCTGTCGGTGCTGGGAGGTCGCGTCAGGACGCGCCGACCCCCTCTGTCGCCTTTGGCGACATCTCCCCCTCAAGGGGGGAGATTATCCGCGTTCGGGGAACATCGCCTTCAACCCTTCGCGCGAAGCCTTGGCCACACCGCGCTCGGTGATCAGCCCTGTCACCAACCGTGCCGGCGTCACGTCAAATGCCGGATTTGCCGCCGGCGTCGCTTCGGGCGAAACCCGCACCTGCGCAATCTTGCCGTCCGCCGTCTTGCCCCAGACCAGCGACACCTCGTCACCGGAGCGTTCCTCGATCGGGATTTCGGTCAGCCCATCACCCACCGTCCAGTCGATGGTCGGCGAGGGCAGAGCGACGTAGAAGGGCACCTCATTATCGGAGGCGGCGAGCGCCTTGAGATAGGTGCCGATCTTGTTGCAGACGTCGCCATTGGCCGTGGTGCGGTCGGTGCCCACGATCACCATGTCGACCGCGCCACGCTGCATCAGATGGCCGCCGGCATTGTCGACGATCAGCGTGTGCGGCACGCCGTGGCCGGCCATCTCCCAGGCGGTCAGCTGGGCGCCCTGGTTGCGCGGGCGCGTCTCGTCGACATAGACATGGACCGGAATGCCGGCCTCGACGGCGAGATAGATCGGCGACGTGGCGGTGCCGTAATCGACCGTCGCCAGCCAACCGGCGTTGCAGTGGGTGAGGATGTTGACCGGCTCGCCCGGCTTCTTGCGTGCCGCGATCTCCTTGATGATGGCAAGCCCGTTCTCGCCGATGGCGCGATTGAGATCGACATCCTCGTCTGCGATTTCGGCAGCGCGCTTATAGGCCGCCTCCGCGCGCTGTCCCAATACGATCGGCCTGAGGAACCGCCGCATCTCGTCCAGTGCCCAGCGCAGATTGATCGCCGTCGGCCGCGTCTTGTGCAGCGTCTCCCAGACCGCGTCGAGCGCTTCGTCAGACGGATCGTCCGCCATCTGGATGGCGACGCCATAGGCTGCGGTGACGCCGATCAGCGGCGCGCCACGAACCCACATGTCACGGATCGCGGTGGCGATGCCGGCAACGCTCCCGATCGTCTCGACCCGGAACTCGTGCGGCAGCCAGCGCTGGTCGATGATCTCGACCGAACGCTGGTCGTCGCTCAGCCAGATGGTGCGGTAGTGGCGCTCGCCGACGTTCAAATCCTGCTCTCCCGTTCGATCAAAGCGGCCAGATTATTGACCTCGTCCATGCCGTGAATCTGGTGCCGGTTGACGGCGATGTGGCGGCCGAATTTCAGCGCCTTGGCCTCGCAGGAGGCTCGCAGATCCTCGTCTTCAATGGTCTCGAAATCGGCATTGTGGGCGAGGCCGAGGATGCGCCGGTGCACCTCGATGCCGGCAAAGCCCAAGAGGTCGGTCCAGATCTGGTGCAGCACATGGTCGAGCGCCTGCTCCGAGGCGAGAATGTCGCCCTGATCCTCGAACAGGCTCTTCTGGTAAAGCATGCCGGTGCGCTCGGTGCGCCATAGATGCGAGAACTCGGCGCGGAACACCGTCCAGGTGTCGTTGGTCACCCCGAGCAGATAGGCACGCATGGCGTCACGCTTGCCCTTCTGTTCATGGCCGCGCTGCGAGAAGTAGGACATCCAGAAATTGGCGAGCAGCATGCCTACATCGAAGGCCATCGGACCGTAGAAGGCGAACTCCGGATCGATCATCCGCGTCTCGGTGTCGGTGACCATGATCGAGCCCGAATGCAGGTCGCCATGCAGCAGCGTCTCGGCGTTGGCGGCGAAGATATGCTTCAGCCGCTGCGCTTCGACCTTGAGGTCGCGGTCGGCGCGCAGTTCGGCAACCAGGCCGTCGAGCTGCGGCGAGGTGTGCCGGTTCAGCTTGGCATCGAAATATGGGTCGGAAAACACCAGGTCTTCGGTGATGCCGCAGAGCTCGACATTGTCGGCAAACAGCGCCAGGTCGGCCTTGCGGTCCTTGGTGGGCATGGAGAGATCAGAGCCGCGGAACAAAGTGCGGGCCATGAACAGGCCGATGTCGCGGGCGATATTTGGCAACTCGCGGCCGTCGATCAGGGCACGGCGCAGGATGATGTGCGGCGGCGCCAGATATTCCATGATGATCAGCGCCTGGGCTTCGTCGAAATGGAGGATCGCCGGCACCGAGCCCGGCGCGCGCGCCTCTTGCCGCGTCAGCGCGTGATACTCGAAGAAGGAGCGTTTGAGCGGCAACGGCCAGCTGTCGCCGACGAGGCGAACATAGGGCAGGGCCTGCTTGACCACGGCCGCACCCGAGCCGCCTTCGACGATGAAGACGAGGTTCAGATTGCCGTCGCCGACCTCGCGCACCTTCCAAGGGCCCTTGCCGATTTTGGCGCACAGCGCTTCGTTCGTACCGAGGCGCGTTGCAACCGTCTCCACCGACAGTGCTTCAAACGGCAATTTCGCAGTCATTCCTCACCCTCCCGCTTGCTCGCTCCAATCATAGTGGAGCGATGGCGGTGAGGCCAAGCTAGGAAGCTGACTGGCAATTGTCAATCGAGTTGACAATTGATGACGTAGCCCATAGCGTCATCTTAAGGGAGGAACGAATGGGCAATGATGCCGTGTTCCGCGTGGACGGGCTGAGGAAATCCTTCGGCCATATCGAGGTGCTTGGCGGCGTCTCGCTCGAACTGCATGCCGGTGAGATCACCGTGCTGATGGGCGCCAACGGCGCCGGCAAGTCCACCCTCGTCAAGATCATCAGCGGCGTCTACGACCATGACGGAGGCATCATGCACCTCGCTGGCGGCAACTTTGTGCCGAACACGCCGGCAGAGGCGATCCGCGCCGGTGTCGTTACCGTGCACCAAAACATCAATGACGGCGTCGTCGCCGATCTCGATGTCGCCACCAATCTGACGCTCGACCGGCTGAGCGGCAAGGGCGCGCCGCTGCTGTTCAACCCCGGCCGGGTGCGCCGCGAAGCCAAAGCGGTGGCCGACCGCATGGGGCTCGCCATTGACCTCAAGGCCCGCATCAGCGACCTGTCGCTGGCCGATCGCCAGATGGTGGCCATCGCGCGCGCCATGGCGCACCAGCCGAAAGTGCTGATCCTCGACGAGCCGACCTCGTCGCTGTCCAGCGCCGAGGCCGACCGGCTGTTTGCGCTGCTCGACCGCTTGCGCGAGCAGGGCGTCGCCATCCTCTACATCTCGCATCGCATGTCGGATATCAGGCGGCTGGCCGACCGCATCGTCTCGATGCGCGATGGCGTCATCTCAGGCGTCTTCGACAGCAAGCCTCTCGACTATGAGGGCGCCGTTAACGCCATGCTCGGCCGCAAGATCCATCTTGACCGCATCGAAGCCAGGAGTTCTGCCGAGCCGATCCTGACCGTCGATGCCTTCCGCATCGCCCCTGGTGCCCGGCCATTCTCGCTGACTCTCGGCGACGGCGAGGTCGTTGCCATTACCGGCCTCGTCGGCGTCGGCAAGACCGCGCTCGCCGAGACGCTGTTCGGCTTGCGCAAACCGCTGTCCGGCACGATGACTTTATATGGCAAGCCCTATGCGCCCGCGTCGACCGGCGAAGCCATCGCCGCCGGCGTGTTTCTGGTCGCCAAGGACCGTGGCGAAAACGGCATCGTCGGCGGCTTCAACATCCAGGAAAACATCAGCCTGCCCTTCCACAAGCGCATGTCGCGCTTTTCAGTTCTCAAACGCGGCCTTGAACGCACTATTGCCCGCCGGCAGATCGAGGATCTCGGCATCGTCTGCCGCTCGGAGAAGGACGAGATGACCACTCTGTCGGGCGGCAACCAGCAGAAGGTGATGGTGGCCCGCTGGATGGCGCAGGACGCCCGATTGTTCATTCTCGACGAACCGTTCCAGGGCGTCGATATCTCCGCCAGGCGCGACATCGCCGCCAAGCTGAGGGCCAGCGCCAATGGCCGCGCCACGCTGCTGTTCGTCACCGAACTCGACGAGGCACTGGAGACGGCCGATCGCATATTGGTGATGTCCGAGCAGACCATCGTCGGCGAACACCGCAACGCCGATGTCGATCTCGACCGTCTGCTGGCCGAAGTCGCGGGCGGGCCGTTGCACAGTGCGGCCTGAGCCACGATGATTGAAGAACTGAGGGTTGGAATGGAGTGCACGGGTTTGAGTTGGGTATTGACGGCGGGCGCTGAATGACGCTGCGCGATTACGCTATCCGCTACGGGTTCATCGTGCTTCTGTTCGGGCTGATCGCGTATTTCGCCATCGCCGCCGACGGGTTCGTCTCGCCGCAAAGTGCCGTCTTCATTTTCCAGTCGGTCGCCATCACCGGCGTGCTGGCGCTGGGCGTCACCGCCACACTGGTTGTCGGCGGCTTCGATCTCTCGATCGGCTCGGTCGCCACATCGGCCATGATGGCGGCTGCCTATGTCATGGTGGTGCTGGAGCAGAACGTTGTCGTCGCTGTCCTCATCTGCCTGCTCATCGGCGCCCTTGTCGGCCTCATCAATGGCTGGCTGATCGTCTATATGCGCGTGCCCGATCTGCTGGCGACGCTCGGCATGATGTTCCTGCTCGTCGGCTTGCAGCGCATCCCGACTGAAGGACGCTCCATCGCCACCGGTATGACAATGCCGGACGGCTCGGTCGCCAACGGCAAATTCTCCGACGCCTTCCTGGCGCTCGGCCGCCACCGCTTCGACTTCTTCATCCCGAACCTCATTCCGGTCTCGGTGGTCGTGCTGATCGTGCTCGCCGTGCTGATCTGGTTCTTCCTCGAATACACACGCTTCGGCCGCATGATGTATGCCGTGGGCAGCAATGAACGGGCCGCCGAACTCGCCGGCGCGCCTGTCAAGGCATACAAGATCTGGGCCTACGTCATTTCAGGAGTTTTTGCCTCGATCGGCGGGATTTTGCTGGCCGCACGGCTTGGACGCGGTGACATCGCGTCGGGTAATAATCTGCTGCTCGATGCGGTTGCCGCGGCGCTGATCGGCTACGCGGTGCTCGGCGCCGCCAAGCCGAACGCCTTCGGCACCGCCATCGGCGCGCTGTTCGTCGGCATCCTGCTGCAAGGCCTGACGATGATGAACGCGCCTTACTACACGCAGGATTTCGTCAAGGGCGTGGTTCTCGTCGTCGCCCTTGTCTTTACCTTCGCCCTTTCCGGCCGGGGCAGGAGATAGAATGGCTGCCGGGACAGTTTTGGGTTCAACAAACGGAGGAAAGAACGTGAACATCACAAGACGACTTTTGGGGAAGGTCGCGCTCGGATTGGCCGGCGCAACAATGCTGATGCAGGTCCCGGCCTTTGCCGCCGACAAGCCGGCGCCGTTCGACAAGCCCGGCGTCAAGATCGCGCTGGTGCGCTATCTCTCGACCGGCGATTTCTTCCAGGCCTATCTCTCGGGCGTCGAGTCCCAGTCCAAGGCGCTCGGCATCGATCTGCGCGTGCTCGACAGCCGCCAGGACGCCGCCCTTCAATCCGACATGGTCGACCAGGCCATCGCACTCGGCGTGCAGGGCATCATCATCCAGCACGGCCTGACGGAATCGATGAAGGACGCCGCCCAGCGCGCGGTCGATGCCGGCATCAAGGTCGTCGCCTTCGACGTCAATGTCGAAAACCCCAAGATCCCGCAGATCGAACAGTCCGACAAGGACCTTGCGCGCCTGGCGCTCGAGCAGGCGGTCAAGGACAATGGCGAGAGCTGGAACGCCGGCTATGTCTATGTCGCTGGCATCGCGCCGCTCGACCGCCGCAACGAGACCTGGGTCGACGTGAAGAAGAAACATGCCGGCATCAAGGAAGTCGCGATGTTCGGCACGCTCGACAACCCGATCGCCAACTCGGTCGCCAACCAGGCGCGCTCGGTGCTGCAGGCGCATCCCGACATCAATGTGATGTTCGCGCCCTATGACGAGTTCGCCAAGGGTGTGAAGATCGCCGTCGACGAGGCGGGGCTGAACAAGAAGATCAAGATCTACTCCGCCGACATCTCTACCTCGGACATCGCGGCCATGCGCGAGACCGACAGCGCCTGGGCCGCCACCGCCGCCACCAACCCTGCCGTCGTCGGCCAGGTCTCGGTGCGCGCGCTGGCGCAGCTGCTCGCCGGTGAAGATCCCGGCCACAACGTCGTCGTGCCGCCGACGCTGATCACCCAGAAGGACCTGATCGACAAGGACATCAAGAACATGGAGGACCTGTCGGCCAAGCTGCCGCAATTCGCCCATGCCGATGTCGCCATGCCGGCCTGGATGCCGAACCCGAACGCGAAGTAGGATCGGTCGTCTGATAGATGCGAAGGGCGGCTATGGGCCGCTCTTTTCATATTGATGGTAAGCCTGCCGGCCTACAACCAATGGTCTGGATCGCGCATCCCGGGGACAATCGCCACAGCGATAACACCATCGGGCTGCGGCTCGTAGATGATGATATAGCGGTCTTCGACGAGCACGCGGGCCGTTGCGCTAAACTCGGGCCGTGCGCTGCCCATCTTGGGGTGCTGCGCCGCCAGCTCCAGTCTTTCGAAAATGCGCATCAACAGTCTGTCTGCTGCCTTTTCATTGTCGGCGGCGATGGTGTGCCAGATGTCTCGCAAATCCTGCGAAGCGCGCGGTGTGAGCCGATGGCTAGCCACGGGCGCGGCGTTCTGCCTTCAGGCTGCGAATGAACTCGGTGTGGTCGACAGCCACTGGCTTGCCGCTGCCCATCCCGTCGGCATAGGCCCGCTTCAAGTGCTGGAGTTCGAGCGTGCGCAATTCCTCGCGCTGCTCCCATAAGCGCAGGGCGTCGCGGACAATCTCGCTGTTGGAAGCATAACCGCCACCTTCGATAGCGCTTTGCAGGCGAGCTATCTGCTGCGCGGTAAGGGATATGGTGAGGGTGCGCATAGGTTCGTTTTTCATACCCACATTATAATGCAGCCAACAAGATCTAACAATATCTGTTAGGAATCTGCCCCTGCATCATGACCGCCCGACGCGCACCAGCCACCGCGCCGTCCTCGCCATGCAGGCGTGCAGCACCGGAACACCATATTCGATGGCAGGCAGGTCATGCGGCGCCCTTGGCGGGATCGCCAGCATCCGCCATGCCCGGCCGGCGGCAGGCAAAGCTGCGTCCCATCAGACGGTGTCGCCAGCGCGCCGTCCTTGAAATCGCTCAGCAGCCATTGGCCTTCGCGGGTGACGAAGGTGGGAACGGAGTCGTATTTCGCCGATCCAGAGTACGCATGACATGGTTGCCGAAAGCAGCGAAACCTCATGCTCGGCGGAGCGCCCGCCGAACAGCACGCCGACACGAAGTCTCTTCGCAGCCATCGACAACTCCACCAAGGATCAGGGTCGGAGCTCGCATGCGAAACACAAGGCGCGCCCTAAAGTGGTCGAGCAATAGGCCAAGGATTGGAGTGGATTTTGACCAGTTCGAGCAGTTTTTCAGCACGACCTGCAAAAGCAGTTCTCCGCCTGGAGTCCTTCAGGTGGGAGAGCGGTTCGTCGTTTTGGTGAACGATGAACCGCTCCAGGTCTATGTCTAGCGCAGCGCTGCGGCGATGTTGCCACCGTCGACCGTCGTCACATCGGCGGTGGTGCGTTCGGCCAATGCTTGGTGCAGGAAGGCCTGCGCCACGTCTTCTGCCGTCACCTCCTGTCCGAGCAGATTGCCCGACATGTATTCCTTCTCCGACACGCCGCGCGCGCCGGAACGGCTGGCGATCATGGCGTCGGTCAACAGGCCGGAGCGGATGCGGTCGGCGTTGACCGCATTGGAGCGGATGCCGTGCGCGCCGTAGTCGAGCGCATATTGCCGGGACAGGAATAGCGTCGCCGCCTTCGGCACACCATAGGCGCCGAATTTCGGACCCGGGTTGACCGCCTGCTTGGAGGTGTTGAACAACAACACACCGCCGGTGCCCTGTTCCAGCATGATGCGCACCGCGTTCTGCGCCGCCGACTGGTGGGCGAAGAAGTTGAGCTCGAAACTCTTGCGCAGCAGGGCATCGTCGAGCTCGCCGATGCGGCCTTCCCAGGCGGCACCGGCGTTGGAGACCAGAATGTCGACGCCGCCATAGACAGCGACAGCTTTAGATCGGAAGAGCACACGTCTGANCCACGTGAGATGAAACGATGATGGGGGCCTTTTGCTTCGGCTTCAACTCGATGCGGCCTTCCCAGGCGGCACCGGCGTTGGAGACCAGAATGTCGACGCCGCCATAGACAGCGACAGCTTTGTCGAAGGCGGCGCGCAGCTCGGCCGGGTTGGTGATGTCGGCGCCGATGCCGATCGAATTGTTGCCGGCTGCCTTTGCCGCCTCGGCCGCCCTGGCCGCATCGAGATCGACGACGACGGCATGCGCGCCATTGGCGGCGAACAGTTTTGCCGTCGCAGCACCGATCGCGCCGGCGCCGCCAGTGATCAGCACCACCTGGCCGGTCAGCGGCTTCGGCTTGTTGGAGGCGAGCTTGGCCTGCTCAAGCGACCAGTACTCCAGCGGGAAGAGGTCGGCCTTCGATAGAGGATGGAAGCTGCCGACGGCCTCGGCGCCGCGCACCGCCTCGATCCACATCTCGCCGACATCAGATGCGATCTTCGCATCCTTCAGCGTGCGGCCATGGCCGAACATGCCGAGGCCCGGCACCAGCGTCAGCCGCGGCATCGGGTCGAGCATGGTGCGCTGGACGTCGTCCAGCGCATCGTTGGTTTCGACATAGGCGCGATAGTCGTTGGCGAAGGCGTCGACATGGCTCTTGATGACGGCCTTGTAGTCGCCAATCTTGTCGGCGTCTGGCGCCGGAACCGCCATCGGTCCGGTCTTGATGCGGATCGACAGGTCGGGCGTCGACACGCCGCGTCCGGCATAGTCTGCAATGCCGGCTGAGTTGATGAAATCGACGATGGCGTCCGAAGTGCGGAAATCGCTGATCATGCGGTCGAAGCGGCCTTCGCCACGCGCCACCGCCACCGCGCCACGCAGCATCGGCGCGATCGCTGCCGGCGTTGCGAGCTTGGCCGGCAGTGCGGCTTTCGCTGCCTTCGGCTTGCCGTTCTTCGCCACATAGTCTTCGGCCACGTTCACATAATGGATCATGCGGTCATAGGCCTGCTTCGCAGCGTCGCCGAAGGTGAAGATGCCATGCTTGTCGAGGATCAGGCCTTCGACGCTGGGGTCGGCGTCGTAGACATCGGCGGCCACCTTGGCGAGGTCGAAGCCCGGCTTGATGTAGGGCACGTACCCCATCTTGTCGCCGAACACGGTCTTGATCAGCGGCTTGCTGTCCGCCTGGTCGACGATGGCGAGGATCGCGGTCGAATGCGTGTGGTCGACGAATTTATGCGGCAGGAAGGCGTGCAGCAGCGTCTCGACCGATGGATTGGGGGAGGCGGGGTCGATGAGGTTCGCCCGCTGCAGCGCCACCATGTCCTCGTCGGCGAGGCTGGCCAGCGCACGCGCCTTCAGCAGCGCGCCGAGCTTGACCGCCGGCAGGCCTTGCGGCTCGATCACACCCATGTCCCAGCCGCTGCCCTTGACGCACAGCACATCCCATTCGTCGCCGACGAGATCGGTGGCCTTGGTCTTGCAGGAGGTGTTGCCGCCGCCATGCAGCACCAGCCGCGGCTCGCCGCCGAGCAGCCGGGTCGTGTAGACGCGCAGCGCGAGGTCGCGGGCAACGCCCTTTTTCGCATAGTCGGCAACCAGTCTTTCCGCGTCGCCGTCATTCCAAAGGTTCTTCATGTCGCTATGTCCGCTTTGCTGTCTTTGATGTTGCTGTGAACAGGAGTGCCGCGACGCCTTGATGACAATGCGCCTGCTGCTGGGATTTCGTTGGTCAGGAAGCCTTTTTTGCCCCCGCACTGGCTCCGGCATGGTCGAGCAGCCGCCGCGCCATGCTGGCGCCGACGACGAGATGCGTGCAGAGTCCGCCGGCGAGCGCGGCGAGCAGCGGTTCGAACTTGCTGTCTTCCTGCACCACCATCAGCCGCTTTTCGATCTGGCGCAGTGACGACAGCGAGGCCGAGATGACGCGGCGGTTGTAGCTGCAGTCGAGCGCCTTGCCGGTGGCATCGATGATCTGGCCGGCAACGACGCCGGCGGCGCCCGCTTCGCGCAACAGCCCCATCTCGCCGGGGCTGAGCGCGCCGCATTTGACGACATGGCTGTCGCCATCGACGGTGCCGACCGAATAGAGCGCCAGATCGCAGTTGGCAATATCGGCCAGTTGTTCGCGGATCACCGGTTCGGCGCGCAGCCCATGCGCCAGCAATTCCGTCGTCAGCACCAGCGGCGCGTAGAAATTGAGGCCCTTGGCGTTGAGCCGCCGGGCGATCTCCATCGTGCACTGGTCGGGACGGTAGGAGTAGGGCGCGCCGAGATTGCCGCAGAGCTGCACAACGGTGACGTCCTGCAGGTCGGCATAGGACATGACGTCGGCGATGGTGTAGACGGTGCGGCCCCAGGCGACGCCGATCCGGTCGCCCTTCTTGACCAGTTCGAGAAAGACGCCCGCCGCCAGCACCGCAACGTCCGTCGAAGGGTCGACGACATAGGCATTCTCCGGCGCGATCCACACCGCATCAAGCTTGAGCGCGTCCTCGAGCTGGCGCGCAAGCACGTCGTCGGTGAACAGCTGCGTCGAGGTCGAGATGTTGACGATGCCGGTCTCGCGCGCCTTGCGCAAATACATGGCGACCGAGGCGCGGGAGATGTTAAGCTGGCTGGCGACCTGGTCCTGGCGCAGGCCATGGGCATAATAGAGCCATGCGGCCTTGTGGATAAGCTGTTCTGCCGGTCGGATCGCCATGCCGTCTCCTCGGCTGACATTATTCACGGCTCTCGACAAAAGTCAAACTGGCGTGGGTACACGATACCTCTTTGCCCATCGAATCTGGACGATCATTGCGCCAAATGTGCCCGGTCGGGAATCGCCGATGGTGACGTGGCGGGAACCTGTGGTTAGAAGTTCTCAACAATGAAAATTCGGGGAGCACGGGATGGGCAGTCCCTACGAGCAGGATCTCGGCAAGAACGCCGCCAACCATCAGCCGCTGACGCCGCTCACTTATCTGGAGCGGGCGGCAAGCACCTATCCCGATCATGTCGCCATCATCCATGGCAGCCAGCGTATCACCTATCGCACCTTCTGGCGGCGCTCGCTGAAGCTGGCCTCGGCGCTGTCGAAGCGCGGCATCGGCAAGGGTGATACGGTGACCGTCATGCTGTCCAACACGCCCCCCATGCTGGAGGCGCATTTCGGCGTGCCGATGGCCAAAGCGGTGCTGCATTCGCTCAACACAAGGCTCGATGCCGCCGTCATCGCGTTCCAGCTCGACCATGCCGAGACCAAGGTGCTCATCGTCGACCGCGAATTCGCTGCTGTCGTCAAACAGGCACTGGCACTGGCCAAGGTGAAGCCGCTGGTCATCGACTATGACGATCCCGACTATGCCGCCGATGCACCCTATCCCAAGGGCGAGCGCATCGGCGCGATCGACTATGAGGCGTTCGTCGCCGGCGGTGACCAGGGCTACGCCTGGTCGATGCCCGACGACGAATGGGACGCCATCTCGCTCAACTACACCTCCGGCACGACAGGCAATCCGAAGGGCGTCGTCTACCACCATCGCGGCGCTGCCCTGATGGCTTACACCAACACCATCCATGCCGGCATGGCCAAGCACGCCGTCTATCTGTGGACGCTGCCGATGTTCCACTGCAATGGTTGGTGCTTCCCATGGACAATGGCCGTCCAGGCCGGCACCCATGTCTGCCTGCGCTGGGTGCGGCCGAAGCCGATCTACNGCCGATCTACGATGCCATCGCCGACCACGGCGTCACACATCTTTGCGGTGCGCCGGTCGTCATGTCGGTGCTCATCAACGCCAGCGATGAGGACAAGCGCCACTTCCCGCAGACCGTTACCTTCAACACCGCTGCCGCGCCGCCGCCGGAAGCCGTGCTGTCAGGCATGGCCGATGCCGGCTTTGCCGTCACCCATCTCTACGGCCTGACCGAGACCTATGGCCCGGCGGTCGTCAACGAATGGCACACCGCCTGGGACGGTCTCGACAAGGGCGAACGCAGCGCCAGAAAGGCCAGGCAGGGCGTGCGCTATGCCGCACTCGAAGGCCTGACGGTGATGGACGCGGAGACGATGCAGAAGACGCCGGCCGACGGCGAGACCATCGGCGAGGTCATGTTCCGCGGCAACATTGTCATGAAGGGCTATCTGAAGAACAGGAAGGCGACCGACGAGGCTTTCGCCGGCGGCTGGTTCCACTCCGGCGACCTCGGCGTCATGCATCCCGACGGCTACATCCAGCTCAAGGACCGCTCCAAGGACATCATCATCTCCGGCGGCGAGAACATTTCATCGATCGAGGTCGAGGAAGCCCTCTACAAACACCCGTCCGTGGCGTCCTGCGGCGTCGTCGCCAAGGCAGACGACAAATGGGGCGAGGTGCCGGTCGCCTATGTCGAGCTGAAGCCCGGCAAGGTGGCAAGCGAGGCCGAGATCATCGAACACTGCCGCGCGCTGCTCGCCCGCTTCAAGGTGCCGAAGGCGGTGATTTTTGCCGAGATCCCGAAGACATCGACGGGGAAGATCCAGAAGTTTCAGCTGCGGGAAATGGCGAAGGGATCTTAGTTCCAGAGCGCAACGGCACGCGCAAGGTCGAGTTCGCGCACACCCTCTGTCACCAAATTATACGCGTACGTCGAATTCGCATTGACACTTCCCTCTTTTCGATTTACGACTGACGAAAGTTGAAATTCGTCACTCATAAATCGACAGAGAGCCATGTCCGAAGCCGCCAGCATAATGGCCGACTCCACCCGCCAGGAGAATGTCACCCGCATTCTCGACTGTGCCGAACGCCTGTTCCGGCACTATGGTTACGGCAAGACCAATGTCGCCGACATCGCCCGCGAACTCGGCATGTCGCCGGCCAATATCTACCGTTTCTTCGCCTCCAAGGTCGAAATCCACCAGGCCGTCTGCGGCCGCATGCTCCTCGCCAGCTACAACATGGCCTACGAGATTTCCCGGTTGCCGATCAGCGCCGAGGAGCGGCTGCGCCGCTACGTGCATGCGCAGTACAAGATGACGCTGGAAGTCATGCTCGACGACCAGAAGGTCCACGAAATGGTCATCGTCGCGCTCGAGCGCGACTGGGGCGTCATCGACAAGCATATCGACAGCATTCACGACCTGTTTGCCGAGGTCATCCGCGAGGGCATCGAGGCCGGCGAGTTTGCCGACCAGGATCCGGTCACCGCATCGCGCTGCTTCGGCGCCGCCACCGTCATTCTGTGCCACCCGCAAATGGTGGCGCAGTGCCTTGCCAAGACCAATCGGGCGATGCCCGACGATCTCATCGATTACGCGATCAAGGCTCTGAAGTAATAGCCGCCGCCCGCCGGGCGCCGGTGTCGACCGTTCATCTCCAGTCGGGAGTACGAAAGTGTCTTTGTCCAGTTCCATCATCCGCAAGCTGCCGGTCGCCGGCCTGATCGTCGCCACGCTCGGGCTCGCCGCCTGCAGCCAGGAGAAGACCGAGGTCCAGGACATCATCCGTCCGGTCAAGGTGGTCGAGATCGGCCAGGCCGAAAAGAGTCGCGAACTCACCTATTCCGGCTCGGTGCGAGCCCGTACCGAAATGAACCTCGGCTTTCGCATCTCGGGCAAGGTCACTGAGCGCCTGGTCGACATCGGCCAGCATGTGACGACAGGCGATGTGCTAGCCCGTATCGATCCCACGGACTATGAGTTGTCGGTCAAGAGCGCCAAGGCTAGCCTCGACGCCGCCGAGCGGCAGGTCGAGACGGTCGATCTGTCCCGCAAGCGCGCCGAACAGCTTTTTGCCAAGAACTTCACCTCCAAGTCGCAGCTCGAACAGGCGACGCTGAGCTACAACCAGGCGGTAGCGACGCGCGATGCCGCCCGCTCTACACTTGCCCAGGCGCAGAACCAGGTCGTCTACACCGATCTCAAGGCGAGCGAGAACGGCATCGTCACGGCGGTCTCGGCCGATGTCGGCCAGGTGGTCGGCGCCGGAACGCCTGTGATGACCGTTGCCGTCGACGGCGAAAAGGAAGTGCTGATCGCGGTTCCCGAAATGGACATCGCCGCCTTCAAGCCGGGAAAGGACGTCAAGGCCAGCTTCTGGTCCGATGACGCGCTGGCGCTCTCCGGCAAAGTGCGTGAAGTCGCCGGCAGCGCCGACCAGCAGTCGCGCACCTTTGCCGTCCGCGTCTCGCTGCCCGACGACCCGCGCGTGCTGCTTGGCATGACCGCCAAGATCGAGGCCTCGGTGGCCAAGAAGCAGGAGATGGTGTCGATCCCGCTCAGCGCGCTTGCGGAAAAGGATGGTCGCAAGATTGTCTGGACCGTCGACCGCGCCGGCGAGACGGTGCACGAGCGCCTGGTCAAGGTTGCGGAGTTCACCTCCGACGGCGTCAGCGTCGCCGACGGGCTCAAGCCGGGGGATGTCGTCGTTGCCGCCGGCACCCAGTTCATGACCGAGAATCTCAAGGTCAAGCTGACCGGCGATGCGGTCCAGGCCGCCTCTGCGGAAGGCGATGCCGCAAAGGCCCTGCGCTGACCGCAGGCATGAAGCCGGCTTGATCGTCGCTTCGGCGAAAGGGCTGGGCAAGCGAATTCAGGGTTTCCGGGCGGCGAGCGCCCGATGGTCGAGACGCCAAGATCGAGTTCCCCCGCATCGATCCGCGCGTCCCACCGCGATGAGTGTCTCTCCGCTCGGAAAGCCTCGCCGCCCGGAAGCCAGCATCGGAATATTTTAGCTGCATGCAAAGCGCATGCGCGCACGATCAACGAATTGGACTGACGCCGATGACCACCACCGACAGCACTGAAAAGCAGCCTTTCAATCTTTCGCGCTGGGCCATCGGCCATCCCTCGATCGCGCGCTTCCTGTTCGGTCTGATCATCATTGCCGGCGCGCTCGGCCTGATGCGCATGGGCCAGAAGGAAGACCCCGATTTCACCTTCCGCGTCATGGTCGTCCAGGCGATCTGGCCGGGCTCCTCGATCCAGGAGATGGAAGACCAGGTCGTCAACAAGATCGAGCGCAAGCTGCAAGAAACGCCGCACCTCGACTTCGTCCGTTCCTACACCCGCGCCGGCAGCGCCATCATCACCGTCCAGATCAAGGGCGACACCAATGCAGAGGAGGTGAAGGACGCCTTCTACCAGGTGCGCAAGAAGGTCGGCGACATCTCCGGCGACCTGCCGCAAGGCCTGCTCGGGCCCTATTTCAACGATGAGTTCGGCGACACCTTCATCACCCTGCACTCGATCGGCGGCGACGGCTACAGCTATCCGGAGCTGAAGAAATTCGCCACCCAGGCTCGCGACATGCTGCTGACGACGCCGGGCGTCGAGAAGGCCGTCATCATCGGCGACCAGCCGGAGAAGCTTTATATCGACGTCTCGTCCAAGGCCCTGGCCGAACGCGGCCTGACGCTGACCGACCTGCAGAACGCCATCAAGGGCCAGAACAATGTCGATCCGGCGGGCTCCGTCGACACCGGCCTGCGCTCGGTGCGCATCTCGGTCGAGGGCGATGTCACCAGGGCTGCCGACATCAGGGAATTGCGCCTGCGCGCCGGTGGTCAGGTGACACGTCTTGGCGACATCGCCACCGTGAGTTCCGGTCTCGAAGATCCCTATCAGCGCAAGTACCGCTTCAACGGCCACGAAAGCGTCCAGGTCGGCGTCGTCATGGCCAAGGGTTTTAACGTCAGGGACGTCGGCACGGATGTCGAGGCGACCTACAAGCGCTTTGAGGAAGCGCTGCCCTACGGCGTTGCGGTCGACCAGATTTCCAACCAGCCCGAGGTTGTCAAGGACGCCGTCAACGAGTTCATGGAGGCGCTCGGCGAGGCGCTGCTGATCGTGCTTGCTGTCTCGCTGCTGTCGATCGGCTGGCGTTCCGGCCTGGTCATCGCCATTGCCATTCCGCTGGTGCTGGCCGCCACCTTCGCCATCATGTACGAGCTCGGCATCGATCTGCAGCGCATTTCGCTCGGCGCCCTGATCATCGCGCTCGGGCTGTTGGTCGACGACGCCATGATCGTCGTCGAGATGATGGAGCGCAAGCTGGAAGAGGGGCTGGTCAAGATCGATGCGGCGAGCTTCGCCTATTCCTCGACCGCCTTCCCGATGCTGAGCGGCACGCTGATCACCATCGCCGGCTTCATCCCGGTCGGCTTCGCCGCCTCGACCGCAGGCGAATATGTGCGCACGCTGTTCTATGTCGTCGGCATCGCGCTCGTCGTGTCGTGGTTCGTCGCCGTCTATTTCACGCCGTGGCTGGGCTACATGATCCTCAAGCAGCGCAAACACGCCGGCAACCATCATGACGCCTTCGACACCGGCTTCTACCGGCGGCTGCGCGCCACGGTCGGCTGGGCGGTGCGCCACCGCATCATCGTTCTGGTGATGACGCTGGTCACCTTCGCCACCAGCCTGTGGGCGTTCCAGTTCATCCCACAAAACTTCTTCCCGCAATCCTCGCGGCCGGAAATCCTCGTCGATCTCTGGTTGCCTGAGGGAACCTCGATCAAGGAAGTCGAGACGCAGGCCAAGGCGCTGGAAGCCCGGATGATGGACGACAAGGACAAGCGCTTCATCGCCACCTATATCGGCGAAGGCGCGCCGCGCTTCTTCCTGCCGCTCGACCAGCAATTGCGCAATCCGAACTATGCGCAGCTTCTGGTGATGGCCAATGACGAGCCGGCACGCGAGCGGCTGATCCTCAAGCTGCGCTCAATCCTGGCGCAGGATTTCCCCTCGATCCGTTCCAAGGTCGACCGTCTGTTCCTCGGCCCGCCGACCGGCTGGCCGGTGCAGATGCGCATCATGGGTCCGGACCGCCAGGAGGTGCGCCGCATCGCCGACCAGGTGAAGGCGAAATTCGCCGAAAATCCGCTGCTCGGCGCCGTCCATGACGACTGGCTGGAGCCGGTACCGGCGATGAAGCTGATCATCGACCAGGACCGCGCCCGTGCGCTTGGCGTCACCTCGCAACGCATCCGCCAGATGCTGCAGGCAGCGATGTCCGGCGCGCCGCTCGATGACTTCCGTGATGGCGAGGAGACGGTTTCCATCGTCGCCCGCGAACCGGACGCCAGCCGCAGCCTGCTGTCCTCGGTCGACTCGGTCTATATCCCGACCGATTTCGGCGGCTTCGTGCCGCTGTCGCAGGTGGCCAAGGTGGTGCCGGTGCTCGAGCAGGGCGTCGAATGGCGGCGCGACCGCCTGCCGACCATCTCGGTGCGCGCCACGCTGCCGGATGGCGTGCAGTCGAACGACGTCGTCACCAAGCTCTACAATGACATGCAGGGCATGCGCGCCGGCCTGGCGCCCGGCTACAAGATCGAGATCCAGGGCGGTGCGGAAGATTCCGCCGAAAGCCAGGCCTCGATTGCCGCCAAGGCGCCGATCATGCTGGCCGTCATCGTCGTGCTCCTGATGATCCAGCTGCAGCATTTCGGCAAGGCGATGCTCGTGCTGGCCACCGGTCCGCTCGGCATCATCGGTGCGGCGGCGGCTCTGTTGATCAGCGGCGCGCCGTTCGGGTTCGTCGCCATCCTCGGTGTCATCGCGCTGCTCGGAATCATCATGCGCAACTCGATCATCCTGGTCGACCAGATCGATCAGGACATCGCCAGGGGAATGGACCGATCGGAGGCCATCATCGGCTCGGCCGTGCGCCGTTTCCGGCCGATCGTGCTGACGGCGATGACGGCGGTGCTGGCGCTGATCCCGATCTCGCGTGCGGTGTTCTGGGGACCGCTCGCCTACGCCATGATGGGCGGCATCCTCGTCGCCACCGTACTCACCATCCTGGTGCTGCCGGCAGGCTACGCGCTGTTCTTCGGCCGCGAGCCGAAGAAAGGCAGGAAGCCGGCTGATGAGGCGGTGCAGGACAATGACAGGCCGCCACTGGCGCTGGCCGCCGAGTAGGCGCTGCCGGCGCACAGGATGCACCTTGGAAAAGGCTGGAACGCCGTACGCTTGACGTGCGGCGTTCTGGCTTTCTCCTTGCCGGTGGCACCGAGCACCCAGGCAAGTATCTCAACACCAGGCGGGTTCATCAAAATAGGTTGAACGGCCACCTGTATGAAAATGCTTCGCGGCGCCGGCTTTGCAAAACAGAATTCCTTTCCAGGACAACAAAGCCGTCCGATCCTGCTTACATATCGGAGCGGCAACGCTCATTCGCATCAGGTGATCATCCCATGGCAGACAACAAGCAATTGCGGCTCGGCGCCTTCATGCGTCCGGTCAGTCTTCACACCGGGGCCTGGCGCTATCCCGGCTCATATCCCGATGCCAACTTCAACTTCGCCCATCTGAAGCGCTTCGCGCAGACGCTTGAGGCGGCGAAGTTCGACGCCTTCTTCATGGCCGACCATCTGGCCGTTCTCAACATGCCGATCGAGGCGCTACGGCGCAGCCACACGGTGACCTCGTTCGAGCCGTTCACGCTGCTGTCGGCGCTCGCCGCCGTCACTGATCATATCGGCCTTATCGCCACCGCATCGACGACCTTCGACACGCCCTATCACATTGCCCGTCGCTTCGCCTCGCTCGACCATATCAGCGGCGGCCGCGCCGGCTGGAACATCGTCACCACATCCAATCCCGACGCCGCGCTGAACTTCGGCCTCGACGAGCATGTCGAGCACGACGAGCGCTATCACAATGCGCGGGAATTCTACGATGTGGTGACCGGCCTCTGGGACAGCTTTGCCGACGACGCCTTCATCCGCGACGCCGAGAGCGGGCTCTATTTCGATCCCGCGAAGCTGCATGTGCTCGACCATAAGGGTGAGCATCTCTCGGTGCGCGGCCCGCTCAACATTGCGCGGCCGGTGCAGGGCTGGCCGGTCATCGTCCAGGCCGGCGCATCTGAGGCCGGGCGGCAGCTGGCAGCCGAAACGGCGGAGGTGATCTTCGCCGCCCATTCCGATCTGGCGTCCGGGCAGCGCTTCTTTGCCGATGTCAAAAGCCGGGCCGAGAAGCTCGGCCGTTCGCGCGACGACATCAAGATCCTGCCCGGCGCCTTCGTCATCGTCGGCGACAGTGTCGAGGAAGCACAGGCCAAACGCGCCAAGCTCGACAGCCTGGTCTATTACGAGAGCGGCATTGCCTCGCTGTCGATCGCGCTCGGCCATGACGCGTCGGCCTTCGACCCCGACGCGCCCTTGCCCGAAATCCCCGAGACCAATGCCTCGAAGAGCGGCCGCGAGCGCGTCATCGAGCTGGCGCGCCGGGAGACTTTGACCGTCCGCCAGCTGGCGCAGCGGCTCGGCGGCTATTCCGGCCTTGCCTTCGTCGGCACGCCTAAAACCATCGCCGACGCGATGGAGGAATGGTTGCTTGCCGAGGGGTCAGACGGCTTCAACGTCATGTTCCCCTATCTGCCTGCCGGGCTCGACGACTTCGCCGAGAAGGTGGTGCCCGAGCTGCAGCGGCGAAAGCTCTTCCGGCGCGAGTATGAGGGCACCACCTTGCGCGAGAATCTCGGCCTGAAGCGTCCGCCGAACCGGTTCTTCGAAGGCTCCGAAGCGGTCATCCGCAAGGCCGGCTGACGTCTGCCACAAAAAGAAACGGGCGCGCCGAAGCGCGCCCATTCTTTTCAAGCCATCACTTTCAGATGACGAAGTACCAGTTGGCGAGCAGCATCACGACCAGGCCGGCGACCAGCGTCAGGTAGGGCAGCATGCCTGCCTTTTTGACCGAGAGGTCTGCGCCCGCCATGCCGAGGTCGGCCAGCATGTGGTCGGGGAACTTGCCCTTGTCTTGGACGTAGTGCCGGTAGCAGAACACCGGGATGATCAAGGCGGCTGTGATCAGGCCGGCCCAGAGCGCCATCGGGTTCCACACCTTGGCGCCGGCGCCCATGAAGATGGCGTTTACATAGGCGAAGATGGCGCCGAGGCCGAGCAGCCAGCTCGGCGCCTTCCAAGGCCGGTTGATGTGGCCGTTGTCGATGCGGTGGATCCAGCCGGCATTGAGGTTGAGGAAGTTGAAGATGATGTAGCCGCAGTTCGACACGGCGAGGATGAAGAAGAAACTCGTCGCGTCGGCCGAGGCGATGGCCAGCACGATCAGGTTGAAGACGAGATCGGTCCACATGGCGCGCGTCGGCGCGCCATGCTCGTTGACGTGGCTGAGATAGCGCGGCAGCCAGCCATCGACCGAGCCCTGGTAGAGCGTGCGCGACGAGCCGGCCATTGCCGTCATGATGCACAGCACCAGCGCCAGGATCATCAGCATCACCAAGAGGCTGTGGATCAATGCGCCACCCCCGACCATGCCGGCCAGTGCATCGGCGACACCCGAGCCGTCGACGATCGGCGTCGCCAGCATGCCGTTGAGGCCCAGCACGCCCTGGAAGGTGAAGGGCACCAGGATGAACAGAAGCATGCAGAGCAGGCCGGAATAGAAAATCGCCTTGAACGTGTCGGTGCCCGGGTTCTTGAACTCCGATGTGTAGCAGACGGCGGTCTCAAAACCATAGGTCGACCATGCGGCGATGAACATGCCGCCCAGCACCAGCGTCCAGCCGGCAATGTTCCACGAGCCGGGCTCCGGCGCGTAAGCCGCCGCCAGCGGCACCAGCGGCGAAAAGTTCGCCCAGTTGATCTGGCCGGTGACGATCGGCACGACACCGACGATCAGCATCGGGATGATGACCAGGAGGCCGATATACTTCTGCACATTGGCGGTGCCGAGAATGCCGCGATGCTGGATCGAGAAGATGATCAGCATCAGCACCGCGCCGATGAAGAAAGTGGCATTGAGGGTAAAGGAGACAGGACCTAGCGTGTGGCTGAACAGCGTCCAGTTGCGGATCGCCGGCGTGGCCGCCGCGGTCACCGCGGCGATGGCGTCGGCAGGCACCGTTCCGGCATGCGCCGCGATATAGGCGACGACGTCCGGCGACGCCTCGGTGAACAGCGGCACCGGCGCCAGCGCGTTGAGAATATAGGCGGCGGCGATCGAGCAGCCCAGCGACAGCACCGGCGACCAGGCGAACCAGTTGCACCACACCGACAGCGGCGCGATGAACTTGGAATAACGCAGCCAGGCGGTGGCGCCGTAGATCGAGGCGCCGCCCGACTTGTTCGGGAACAGGCCGGCGATCTCGGCATAGGTGAAGGATTGCAGGAAGCCCATGATCATGGAAGCGATCCAGATCCCGAAGGCCAGCGTTCCCGTCGTTCCGGCAATGCCGCCGATCGAAAACAGGACAAGGGCAGGAACGCCGCTCGCCACCCAGAAGGCGCCGCGCCAGTCGATGTTGCGGAGCAGCTTGCCTTCAGCGGGCTGCTCCAGGGCAGTGGTAATCGTGCTCATCTGTCTGAATTCCCCATTTTGTGTTCCCGGCCGGTGATGCCTCGGCTTCGCGAAGCTTGTTCCCCGGTACATGACCGCACGACTCCAGTGTTTCCACTCAGTCGTATTTTTTTCTTAACAGTGAAGATTGATCCGGCGCGCTTTCACGTCAAGTGATTTGTGGCGTCGTGCACATCACGGTTGCGAAACGCTCGCTTTGTCCTTCTCCCCTTGTGGGGTGAGAAGCGGTCCGCGGTAGCGGACGGAAAGCCAATTGCTTTCGAGCTTCGAACGCCCTGAGCCTGCGAAGGGCCGGGGGTGCAACCCTCAGGATCGCGGCCTGGTCTTTTGCGGATCGTAGTGGGCGAAGGCCACCACGCGCGCCGGCAGCCGCTTGGCATGACCGTCGAGCTTGCCGATCTCCACCTCTGTGCCGATTGCCGCGTGGGTGACGTCAAGCCTCGCCAGAGCGATGTTTTTGTTCAGCACCGGCGAGCGCATGCCCGAGGTGACGACACCGATCTGGGCGCGGCCGATATGGACGCAATCCCCATGGCCTACGGCGACATTGCTGTCGATGTCGAGGCCAACGAGCTTGTGCTGCGGATGTTCCTTGCGCCTTATCAGAGCCTCGCGGCCGATGAAATCGTCGGTCTTGGCCTTCAACGGTACGGTGAAGCCAATGCCCGCCTCGAACGGGTCGGTCTGGTCGGAGAATTCGTAACCGGCGAAGATCAGCCCGGCTTCGATGCGCACCATGTCGAGTGCCTGCAGGCCCATCGGCTTCAGCCCGTGCGGCTGGCCGGCCTCCCAGATGGCATCGAACACTTTTTCGGCGTCGCGTGGGTGGCACCAGATTTCGTAGCCGAGCTCGCCGGTATAACCGGTGCGCGACACCACGACCGGAATGCCATTGCCGCCGCCGATGCGCGCGACAGCGAAGCGGAACCATTCGAGTTCGTCGATCGACGGTTGCAGCGGCGAGGTCCAGACCACCTCTCGCAAAATGTCACGGCTCTTCGGCCCTTGGACAGCGACATTGTGCATCTGATCGGTGGAGGAACGCACCAGCACGTTGAGGCCAAGCTTTTTCGCGGTGTCGCGCAGCCATTCGCCGGACAGGTCGTCGCCGCCGACCCAACGGAAATTGTCCTTGCCGAGCCGCAGCAGCGTGCCGTCGTCGATCATGCCGCCATGCTCGTAGCACATGGCGGAATAGACGACCTGGCCGACGCCGAGCTTCTTGACGTCGCGGGTCAGCGTGTATTGCAGCAGCGCCTCGGAATCCGGGCCGGTGACCTCGAACTTGCGCAACGGCGACAGGTCCATGATCACGGCATCCTGCCGGCAGGCCCAGTATTCGGCGATGGCGCCTTCCTTGGCGAAGGAATTGGCCAGCCAATAGCCCCGGTACTCCACGAAGTTGCGGGTGTGCTTGGCGAAGGATGAATGAAAGGCTGTCTCGCGGGTCATTTTCGGTTCCGAATCGGGCGTCATGCGTCTGGCGATCGCTCGCGAGAATTTGTGCTGGCCGGAATAGGTCCGCACATGGATGTCGGTCAGGTCCCAGCCATTGGCCGGCGTCGTATCGTCAGGGCAGGCGGAGGACACACAGACGATGTCGGTCAGGGCCCGCAGCAGCACATAGTCGCCGGCACGCGACCACGGCTCGTCGGACACCACGATGCCATGCGCGTCGATCGCCGTGTTGAAGAAGAAGTTGATCGCCATCCAGCCGGCGCGGGGCGTCACACCCTTGTCGGTCAGCGCGCGATTAAAGTTTTCCGAGCAGTTGGTGTGGCCGGGATAGCCGATGTCGTCATAATATTTGGCAGCGCACGCCAACGCGAAGGCGTCGTGCCGGCCGCATGTGTCCTGCACCACCTCAACCAGCGGCTCCATGTCCTGGTCGTAATATTTCGAATGCAGGCCGGGCATCGGATAGCTCGATCCCATCAGAGTGCGCGTCGTCGTCACGTCGAGCGGGTGGTCGAGACCCTTGTCCAGCTTGCGCGCAGAAAAGCACTGGAAGTCGGTGCACTGGCGACCATCGACGTCGATGATCTGCAGATAGTCGCCGGCCTTGACGAAATAGGATTCGGCGGTTGCCGAATGGACGCGCAAATCGAGCACCGGATCGGCGAGCGGATCGGCGAGCTGCGATTTCGATTTCAGGCGCACCGTGGCACGGCGGACGATGACGGTGAGCGGCGTTGCCGTGTCGTGGCCGTCGACCAGCATCGGCCCGCTAGGCGCTGCAATCAGCAAGCCGCCATCGCGCGCGACGGTGAAGGCCTGCTCGGTGCCTGCCGGCGTGGCGCCGCCGAAGACGCGCACCGCCTTGGCCTGGTCAAGCTGCACCTGGCGGTGCTCGAGTCCGCGGCGCACGGAAGCGAGGCTATCGTCGCCCTCGGCCAATAGCGCCTTGATCCCGGCGGCATTGCTATTGGACTTTTCGCCGAAGATGGCGGGGTCGGTGGCGCCTGACTTGTCCCAGGCCAAAAGCTCGCAGGCCTGGCCGCCCTCGACATTGCGGATGGCAAATGTATCGCCGGCCTCGATATCGATCAGCACCGCGCCGTTACCGGGGGCCGCATACCGCTCCATGCCCGGCGGCAGCGCGATCTGGCCGGGCCGCAGGATGAGGCTTGGCCGGGGCGGCCCGGCTGTCACTGTGGGGTAGGGCGACTGGCTCATCTCAGCCTTGCGGTTCGAGAAACAAGTTTGCCTGTGTGTAAAATTACTTTAGCTGCAAGAATAGCAGCGCAGTTGCGTTTGGCAAGGCTGGCTCCCCCTTCTCCCTCTGTGGGAGAAGGTGTCGCCGCAGGCGACGGATGAGGGTGTTCCAGCGGTGAGACGTTGGCGTACCCTGGAACACCCCTCATCCGTCTCGGCACTAACGCGCCGATCTTCCTTCTCCCACAAGGGGAGAAGGAAGAAGCGCACAAGCGCTACGCCAAATCCTCGGAATGCCCGATCTCGACACCATACTCCGCCGCCGAATCCAGCATCGTGTGCCACAGACTTTCAGCAAATGTCGCAAACATCAGCACGTTGAACACCGCCTGCCCATCCGGCCGGTCATTCCCGCGCCAGAGCGTGACGCTGGTGTGATCCATCGAGGTCGCGGCAGCCGCCCCAACCAGAAATGCATCGGGATGCAGATCGATCGACGACAGCTTGCCCAGCATCGCCCGCGCCTTGGTACCGGAGATACTGATCAGCACTCGCGCATGCGACTGGTCCGATAGCGAAGCGGAAGACGCGAACGTCTGGGCGAGTGCTTCAGTCCCATGCTTGCCGCCCTTCAACAGCACGAAGAACTGGTCCGGTCCCGACCAGATCAGCGTCGCATCCGAAGTCTGCACCGCCTTGGGTGTCTCAGGAGCCGCAACACCGAAGCTTGCCTTCGCGGCGTTGGCCAAATCTCCCGCCTTGCCGCGCCGCGCCATCACCTGGATCAGGTCGAAATTGCGGATTTCGGTCAGCAACACGCCGACATTGCCGTTCGCGCCGTAAGGCCCGACAACAAGTGCCCGCTCGATTGGACTACGAACATCCCAGGAAAACTCAGCCACGCTGGCGCCCTCCATCCGGATCGTAAAAGACGGGATTGCAGAGTTCGACATCATAGTCTTCGCCGCGCAACGGGTCGTGCGCATGGACGATCTCGCCGATGCGTTCGCGGCCGCGCTCGACAAGGCCGAGACCGATCCACTGGTCGAGCGTCGGCGAGAAGCAGACCGAGGTGACGTAGCCTTGGTCGTTATCAGGCCCGGGCGTCTGGCCCTTCGGGATGATGTGCGCGCCGGAGCGTAGGCGGCGCGCAATGTCGACGGGCTTGATGCCGACCACGACCTGCCGGTCCGTCGCCACCAGCGCCTCGCGGCCGGCCATGACGCGGCCGATGAAATCCTTCTTGGTCGACATCATCTTGCCGAGGCCGAGATCGGCGGCGGTCGTCGTGCCGCTCAGTTCCGGTCCGGCGATATGGCCTTTTTCGACCCGCATGACACCAAGCGCCTCGGTGCCGTAAGGCGTCACGCCGAACGGCTTTCCCGCCAGCATCAGATTGCGCGCCATCGCCTCGCCAAAGCGGGCCGGCACCGAAATCTCGAACGCCATTTCGCCGGAGAAGGAGATGCGGAACAGCCGCGCATTGATGCCGCCGCGCAGCGCCACTTCGCGCGCACCCATGAACGGAAAACCTTCGTTGGACAGGTCTTCGGCCGGATCGACGATTTCCCTGAGCAGGTCACGCGTCTTCGGCCCGGCAATCGAGAACTGCGCCCACTGGTCGGAGACCGAGGTCAGCTGCACATCGAGTTCCGGGAACAGCACCTGCCGGCAGAATTCGAGATGCTGCATCACCAGCCCGGCCTTCGCCGTGGTCGTGGTGAGGAAATAATGGTCCTCGGCCAGCCGCGAGGTCGTGCCGTCATCATAGACGAGGCCGTCCTCGCGCAGCATCAGCCCGTAGCGGGCTTTTCCCACGGCAAGGTTTGAGAAGGTGTTGATGTAGACGCGGTCGAGGAAGGCGCCGGCATCGGGGCCGTGCACATCGATCTTGCCCAGCGTCGAGACATCGCAGAAGCCGACGCCCGAGCGCACCGCCTTGACCTCGCGGGTGACCGATTCCAGCCAGTCCTTCTCGCCCGCGCGCGGATACCATTGCGCGCGCTTCCACAGGCCGGTGTCGACAAAGATCGCGCCTTGTTCGGCCGCCCAGTGATGCGACGGCGTCAGCCGCGTCGCATGGAAATTTTCGTCGCGATGGTGGCCGGCAAAGGCGCCGATGGCGACCGGCACGTAGGGCGGGCGATAGATGGTCGTGCCGGTCTCGGGAATGGATTTGCCCGACACCGCCGCCATGATGGCGAGGCCGGCGACATTGGACGTCTTGCCCTGGTCGGTCGCCATGCCGAGCGTGGTGTAGCGCTTCAGATGCTCGACCGATTCAAAACCCTCGCGCTGCGCCAGCTCGATGTCGGACGCGGTGACGTCATGCTGCTGGTCTACAAAGGCCTTGCCTTTGCCGGCGACGTGCCAGAGCGGGGTCAGTGAGAAGGACTCGTCGCCGGCAACAACTGCAGAGCCCGGATTGCCATTGCGTCCCGCGTCCCGCGCCGCTGCGGCGCCGGCCTCGAAACCTGCGCGCAGGCAGGCGCCTAGCCCGAAGTCGCCGTTAGCCGCACCTGCGGCGACCATACCGGGCGGCGCGCCGTCCGGCACGAAGGCGGCGATGTCGTCGCGCCATTTCGGCCGGCCGCGATGGTATGAGGTCAGCCCGACCGCCGGGTTCCAGCCGCCGGAAACGGCAAGCCCGTCGGCCTCGACCTCGGCGCGCGCGCCGCCGGTCAGCGACACCGCTATTTTTCTTACGCCGTCCTTGCCGCCGTCGACGCCGCTGACCGAACCATGCAGCACGGTGAAGCCGTTCCTGGAAGCGAGAGAACGATGGGCAGGCGAGACGTCAGGCCGCGCGTCGATCACCGCCGCGATCTGCAGCCCGGCGCCGAGTGCCGTCTCGACCGTGCGCCAGCCATCCTCATTGTTGGTGAACAGCGCGATCCGCTTTGCCGGCGTCGCCGCATAACGTGTGACGTAGGTGCGGATGGCGGACGCCATCATCACGCCGGGCGTGTCATTGCCGGCAAAGACGATGGGACGCTCAATCGCGCCGGCGGCGACGACGCAGCGCTTGGCCACGATGCGCCACAGGCGCTGGCGCACCTGATGCTCGGGCGGCACCGGCAGATGATCGTTGACCCGCTCGATCGCGCCATAGGTACCGCCATCATAGACGCCGAACAGGGTCGTGCGGGTCATGATGCGGACATCCGGCATCGAGCTGAGCTCGGCCAGTGTGCGCGACAGCCACTCCGCGGCCGGCAGACCGTCGATCGTGCCGCCATCCGACAACAGACGGCCGCCGGGCGCAAAATCTTCTTCGCACAGGATGACGCGCGCACCGCTGCGGCCTGCAGCGAGTGCGGCGGCGAGACCGGCCGGACCGGAGCCGGCGATCACCACATCGCAATGCGCCCAGGCCTTGTCGTAGTGATCCGGATCGGGGGTGACCGCCGCGCGACCCAGACCCGCGGCGCGTCGGATCGCCGGCTCGTAGACCATTTCCCAGAATTTTGCCGGCCACATGAAGGTCTTGTAGTAGAAGCCGGCGACGAAGATCGGTGCGAACAGCTGGTTCACCGACATCACATCGTGGCGCAGCGAGGGCCAGCGGTTCTGGCTTGCCGCTTCGAGGCCTTCATACAGTTCGGCCGTCGTGGCCTTGGTGTTGGCCTCGCGCCGTGCGCCGGTGCGCAGTTCGACCAGCGCGTTGGGTTCTTCCGAGCCCGCAGTCAGAATGCCGCGCGGACGATGGTATTTGAACGAGCGGCCGACCAGCTTGACGCCATTGGCGACCAGCGCCGACGCCAGCGTGTCGCCCTGGAAGCCGGAGAGGCTCTTGCCATCGAAGCGGAAGTTGAGCGGCGCCGAGCGGTCGATGAGACCGGCGGATGTGAGACGATGGGATTGGCTGGAACTCACGATGGCCGGCCTCTCATCGATCCAATGCCAGGCGGGACCGTCGCGCTCTTCACCCTCCCCCTTGTGGGGAGGGTCGCTGCGCAGCAGCGGGGTGGGGGTGCGGCACCGNCCAGCCCCCCGCCCGGACCTTCGGTCCGACCTCCCCACAAGGGGGAGGTAGGGGGCTGGCGCTTTTCGCGACGGCTACGATTTCGACAGGATAGCTCATTTCGCCACCTGCCTCGTCCCGGCGCCCGCCGCCGGCTCCACCGCCGAGATCTCGTGCGTCAGCGTGTTGCGGGTGACCTTCAGCCAGGCCCGGCAGCCACCGCCGTGATACCAGTTCTCAGCCATCACGCCGGCGACATTGTCGCGCAGATAGACGTAGTCGTAGACAGCATCCTCGCCGGCACCCGCCGCCGGCCGCGCCGGCTTGGCGTCGCCGAGATAGCTGAACTCGCCGAGTTCGCGTTCGCCGCAGAAGGGACAGACAATACGCATCTCGCCAGCCTCAGTGCAGGTTCGGTTGGGCGCCCTGGCCCTTTTCGTCGATCATGGCGCCAGTCCGGAAGCGGTCGAGGCGGAAACGAGCCGCCTCCTTGTGCGATTCATCACGCGCCAGAAGGTGCGCAAAGACGAAGCCCGATCCCGGCGTCGCCTTGAAGCCGCCATAGCACCAGCCGGCATTGAGGTAGAGCCCGTCGACCGGGGTCTTGTCGATGATCGGCGAGCCGTCCATCGACATGTCCATGATGCCGCCCCATTGGCGCAACAGCCGCACGCGACCGATCATCGGGATCAGCGCCATGCCGCCCTCGCAGACATCCTCCATGACAGGCAGATTGCCGCGCTGGGCGTAGGAATTGTAGCCATCGATGTCGCCACCGAAGACCAGCCCGCCCTTGTCCGACTGGCTGACATAGAAATGCCCGGCGCCGAAGGTCATGACGCCGGGGATGAGCGGCTTGATCGCTTCCGAGACGAAGGCTTGCAGCACATGGCTTTCGATCGGCAGGCGCAGGCCCGCCATCGCGGCGACGCGCGAGGAGGACCCGGCGACCGCCATGCCGACCTTGCCGGCGCCGATTTTTCCACGCGACGTCTCGACGCCAGTCACCTTGCCGTTGCCGTCCCGGACAAAGCCGGTGACCTCGCAGTTCTGGATGATGTCGACGCCGAGTTCGCTCGCCGCATGGGCATAGCCCCAGACCACCGCGTCATGCCGCGCGGTGCCGCCGCGCCGCTGCAGGAGGCCGCCCTGCACGGGAAAGCGCGCATGGTCGAAATTCAGGAACGGCAGCATCTTCTTCAGCGCCGCCTGGTCGAGCAGTTCGGCATCGATGCCATTGATGCGCATGGTGTTGCCGCGCCGCGCATAAGCGTCGCGCTGCGCGTCGGAATGATAGAGGTTGAGGACGCCGCGCTGGCTGACCATGGCGTTATAGTTGAGGTCCTGCTCCATCCGCTCCCAAAGCTTCATCGAAAGCTCGTAGAAGCCGGTATTGCCGGGCAGGCCGTAATTGGAACGGATGATGGTGGTGTTGCGGCCGGCATTGCCGGAGCCGATCCAGCCCTTTTCCAGCACGGCGACGTTTCTGATGCCGAACTCGCTGGCGAGGGACCAGGCGGTGGCGAGCCCATGGCCGCCGCCGCCGATGATCACCACATCGTAGTGGTCCTTGGGCGCCGCATCGCGCCAGGTGCGCTGCCAATTCTTGTGGCCGGAAAGGGCAGCACGGGCGAGCGAGAAGATCGAATATTTCATCAGGTCATTCCGAGGTCGCTCGCACAGCGGGGACGATTATATGTCCAGCGTGTGGTCGCGCTCCCATTGCGTGAAGTGCGAAGCATAGGAATTCCATTCCTGGTGCTTCAGCTTTAGGTAAGCCGACGAGAATTCCTCACCCAGCGCCGCCTTGAGCGATTTGTCCTTGTCGTATTCGCGAAGCGCGTCGAGCAGATTGAGCGGCAGCTTCGGCGCGCCTTTCACCGTGTGGCCGTTCTGGTACATGTCGATGTCGTAGCGCTTGCCGGGATCGGCCTTGGAGCGGATGCCGTCGAGACCGGCGGCAATGATGACGGCCTGCAGCAGATAAGGGTTTGCGGCGCCGTCCGGCAACCGCAGCTCGAAGCGGCCGGGGCCGGGCACGCGCACCATGTGGGTGCGGTTGTTTCCGGTCCAGGTCACCGTGTTCGGCGCCCAGGTGGCGCCCGAAATGGTGCGCGGCGCGTTGATGCGTTTGTAGGAGTTCACCGTCGGGTTGGTGATGGCGGCCAGCGCCGAGGCATGTTTCATGATGCCGCCGAGGAAATTCTTGCCCTTGGCCGACAGGCCGAGTTCCATCGCGTTATCGGCAAAGACGTTGACCTTGCCGGCCTTGTCCCAGACCGAAATATGGGCGTGGCAGCCATTGCCGGTCAGGCCCTGGAAAGGCTTTGGCATGAAGGTCGCGCGCAGGCCGTGTTTCTCGGCCACCGACTTGACCATGAACTTGAAGAAGGAGTGCTTGTCGGCGGTGGCGAGCACATCGTCGAAGGCCCAGTTCATCTCGAACTGGCCGTTGGCGTCCTCATGGTCGTTCTGGTAGGGGCTCCAGCCCAGCGCCAACATGTGGTCGCAAATCTCGGCGATGACATCGTAGCGGCGCATCACCGCTTGCTGGTCGTAGCAGGGTTTTGAAGCCGTGTCGTATTTGTCGGAGATGACGCTGCCGTCCGGCGAGATCAGGAAGAACTCTGCCTCGACGCCGGTCTTGACATGCATGCCGTCAGTGGCGGCTTCCGCGATCAGCCGGCGCAGCGTGTTGCGCGGCGCCTGCTCGACTTCCTTGTCGTCCATGATGCAGTTGGCGGCGACCCAGGCGACATCGGGCTTCCACGGCAGCTGGATCACCGAATCCGGATCCGGCACCGCCAGCATATCAGGATGCGCCGGCGTCAGGTCGAGCCAAGTGGCGAAACCGGCGAAGCCGGCGCCGTCCTTCTGCATGTCGGCGATCGCCTGCGCCGGCACCAGCTTGGCGCGCTGGCCGCCGAATAGGTCGGTGTAGGAAATCATGAAATATTTGACGCCGTTCTCTTTGGCGAATGCGGCGAGATCGTTCCCCATTATAGTTCCTCGCTTATTTTGATGTGTTTTTTAGAAGCCGTTTTTCCCCGGTATCCAGTTGGTGCCGGCCAGCGGCACGCCGGCCATGGCGGCGGCTTCGATGGTGAGGGCTACGAGATCCTCGGGCTCGAGATTGTGCAGGCTGTTCTTGCCGCAGGCACGCGCAATGGTCTGCGCCTCCAGCGTCATCACCTTGAGGTAGTTCGCCAGCCGCCGTCCGGCGGCGATCGGATCGACCCGCTTCATCAGTTCGGGGTCCTGCGTGGTGATGCCCGCGGGGTCGCGACCCTCGTGCCAGTCGTCATAGGCGCCGGCGGTGGTGCCGAGCGCATTGTACTCCGCCTCCCAGCGCGGATCATTGTCGCCGAGTGCGACCAGCGCTGCCGTGCCGATCGACACCGCGTCGACGCCGAGCGCCAGCGCCTTGGCGACGTCGGCGCCGTTGCGGATGCCTCCGGAGACGATCAGCTGCACCTTGCGGTGCATGCCGAGATCCTGCAGCGCCTGCACTGCCGGCCTGATGCAGGCAAGCGTCGGCTGGCCGACATTTTCGATGAATACTTCCTGCGTCGCCGCTGTGCCGCCCTGCATGCCGTCGACGACGACGACATCGGCGCCGGCCTTCACCGCAAGTGCTGTGTCATAATAGGGGCGGGCGCCGCCGACCTTGACGTAGATCGGCTTTTCCCAGTCGGTGATCTCGCGCAGTTCGAGGATCTTGATCTCGAGATCGTCGGGCCCGGTCCAGTCCGGATGGCGCGAGGCCGAGCGCTGGTCGATGCCTTTCGGCAGCGTACGCATCTCGGCGACGCGGTCGGAAATCTTTTGTCCCAACAGCATGCCGCCACCGCCGGGCTTGGCGCCTTGGCCGACGACCACTTCGATGGCGTCGGCGCGGCGCAAATCCCTGGGGTTCATGCCGTAGCGTGACGGCAGGTACTGGTAGACCAGTTGCTTGGAATGCCCGCGCTCTTCCTCGGTCATGCCGCCGTCGCCGGTGGTGGTCGACGTCCCGGACAGGGTCGCGCCACGGCCGAGCGCTTCCTTGGCCGGGCCGGACAGCGAGCCGAAGCTCATGCCGGCAACGGTGATCGGGATTTTCAGCTCGATCGGCTTCTTGGCATAGCGCGAGCCCAGCACGACCGACGTGTCGCACCGCTCGCGATAGCCTTCCAGCGGATAGCGCGAGATCGAGGCGCCGAGGAACAAAAGGTCGTCGAAATGCGGCAGCTTGCGCTTGGCGCCGGCGCCGCGGATGTCATAGATGCCGGTCGCCGCGGCGCGGCGAATCTCGGAAAGCGTGTAGTCGTCGAAGGTCGCGGATTTGCGCGGCGTCGTCGGCGGGTTCTTGTAGGTCATGCTCCCTCAATACGCGTCGGCGTTGTCGATATTGAAATTGTAGAGCGTGCGCGCCGAGCCGTAGCGCTTGAACTCCGACGGCGCGACGCCGGTGACGCCGGCGCGGTCGAGCAGTCCCTGCAGCAGTTCGATATGCTCGGGCCGCATCTCCTTGGCGATGCAGTCGGCGCCCAGGCTTTCGACCTTGCCGCGCACGAACAGCCGCGCTTCGTAGATGGAATCGCCAAGTGCGTCGCCGGCATCGCCTAGCACCACCAGATTGCCGGACTGCGCCATGAAGGCCGACATGTGGCCGATATTGCCGTGCACGACGATGTCGATGCCCTTCATCGAGATGCCGCAGCGCGAGGATGCGTTGCCCTCGATGACGAGCAGCCCGCCCTTGCCGGTGGCGCCGGCATACTGGCTGGCGTCGCCCTTGATGACGATCGAGCCCGACATCATGTTTTCGCCGACACCGGGGCCGGCCGAGCCGTGCACTGTGATCGCAGCGCCGTCATTCATCCCGGCGCAGTAGTAGCCGACGCTGCCGTGCACATCGATGCTGACAGGCTGGTCGACGCCGACGGCAACCGAATGGCTGCCCTTCGGGTGCAGCACTTCCCACGCCGTCTCGTTGGAACCGGGCGTCAGATTGTGAAGCGCCTGGTTGAGCTCACGCAATGACGAAACATCGAGATCGAAAACCCGGGACGCCTGGTCTTGCGCCGCCTTCGAAAGTTTGGTTGCCGGCATGGGCTCAATGCTCCCAGAAATAGACGGTTGCGGGTTCCGGTTCCCAGACCCTCGCATTGTCTATGCCGGGCAGTTTGGTCAGCGCGCGATATTCCGAGCCGAAGGCGACATACTGATCGGTCTCGGCCATGACGGCGGGCTTGCAGGCGATCGGATCGCGCACCACGCCGAAACCGTTCTTGGTGCCGACGACGAAGGTGAAGAAGCCGTCGAGGTCGGACAGCGTGCCTTCCAGCGCCTCGCCGAGGTTCTTGCCATGCGCCATCTGCGACGAGAGATAGGCGGCGGCGACCTCGGTGTCGTTCTCGGTCTCGAATTTCATGCCCTCCCGCACCAGCTCACGCCGCACATTGTTGTGGTTGGAAAGCGAGCCATTGTGCACCAGGCACTGGTCGGCGCCGGTCGAGAACGGATGCGCGCCCATAGTGGTGACGGCCGATTCCGTCGCCATGCGGGTATGGCCGATGCCATGCGTGCCGGTCATCGAGCGGACGTCGAAACGGTCGACGACCGCTTCCGGCAGACCGACTTCCTTGTAGATTTCCACCGCTTCGCCGGCGCCCATGATGCGCACGTCGGGGCGGATTGACTGCAGCGCTTCGCGCGCGGCATCGACCTTGTCGGGCGCGGTTCTCAACACTGCATGGGTGGACTTCACCGCTATGCTCACCGGCGCGCCGATGGCCTTCGCGAGTTCGGCGTCGAGGCCGCGGAAATCGCGCTCGGGCTTCGCGGACTGGATGGTGATCTTGGCTTCATTCCTGGAAGGCGCGCCATAGATGGCAATGCCGGCGCTGTCGGGGCCGCGATCGCTGAGCGATATCAGCATCTGCGACAGCATCGAGCCGAGCTGCGGCTCAAGCGACTTGTCTTTCAGAAAAAGTCCGACGATTCCACACATGTCAGCCTCCCGGCGTTACCACTAGACGATGATGTATCGAATGCGTCGTGCGAATTCAATCATATGAAAAAAATATTCCTGTAGTTACGTATGCGGTTCGATGCCGCTTGGTGCACTATCGCTGCCGTCGCGGGCGCTGTGAATCCATGTAGCGGTGCGGATGCGGGCGATCTTGTAGGCGTCGAGGATCGACAGCGCATAGATCAGGAAGCCGCCGGCGTGGCGGCCGACGAAGCTGGCGTCGGCCGGCGCGATCTTGGCTGTCACCCAGGCGAGGATCACCATGAAGAACAGGAATTGCAGGCCGCGCACAGGCACGCCCAGAATGACGTGGCCGCTGGCCGGCAAGACGATTGCGGCGCCGAGCACGAGATAGGGGTTTGCCGGTGGGGGTAGGGGGGCGTTCATGCCACCTGCCTTTCCTGTCTGTTGATGGCGTCGCGCAGCCCCGAGGCTGAGGTGAGCAACCTCTCGACCAGCGCCGGATCCAGCCTTGTGCCGCCGAATGCAGCCTGCCGGAACACGCCGTAGCGCGCCCGTTCGGCCTCGGCCAGCAGCCAGACGATGCGCACGCCGTTCGGGGTGATCAAGAGTTCCTTGGCGCGGCCTTCGGCAAAGATGTCGAGAAGGCTGGCGATGAGGTTCTGCGGAAAGCGCGCCGCCCTGAGGTCGGTTCGCAGCACGGCTTCAGCCGGAAATCCCGGAGCCTTCGGCAGCGTATGCTGAAGATGATCGAAATTGGAGAAGGTCGTCGGCGAGCCCGGCCGCATCATCATGTCGAAGGTCGCCGGCACCGCAACCGGCTCTGTGATCGTGACACTCAACCATCGCGCCGGCAGCTTTCGCGTTGCCAGCGTGTCGACGATGGTGCGCAGCTGCACGCGCTGTCCGTTCCATGTGCCGGCCCAGGTGACAACGCCGGCTGTGCCATCGGAGACATCAACCGCATCTGTGATGACGGTCCGGATGCTGGCTGCCTCGGCTGCAAGATCAGCCTTGGCCTTTTTGCGGCTGGCGCGCGCATGCCAGGCGAGGTGCAGGACGAGAGCCACGGCGACCGCCCCGGCCAGCAATGCTGTCGTCACGTCAGACACCTCGTCACGCCATGCCCGCCCAGACCGGCAGGCCTCTCCTGTCAATAGCCCTGCGGCTTCGGCCACGGCATGGTGAACTGGTCGCCGCGGCGCACATAGCGGTAACGGTAGAAGTGGAACCACAGCGAGATCAGGAAGTAGAAGGCGACCATGGCGATCAGCTGCGTGCCGTAGCCGAGGAAGATCGCAAAGAAGGTCACCACGCAGAGGCAAAACAGCACGATCGCCGGGATCGGGTGGAACGGGTGCGTATAGCCGCGGCGGATCGTGCCCAGCGGCCACTTTTTGCGGAACATCATGATGTTTATGCTCATGAAGGTGTATTGCAGCACGCCCGACAGGATTGAGAAGGTGATCGCCTGGTTGAGGTCGGCGATGAAGGCGAAGGCGAGCGCGATCGGCAACA
Source organism: Mesorhizobium sp. LNJC405B00 (assembly GCF_000502615.1). NCBI lineage: Bacteria > Pseudomonadati > Pseudomonadota > Alphaproteobacteria > Hyphomicrobiales > Phyllobacteriaceae > Mesorhizobium > Mesorhizobium sp. LNJC405B00. Next base: position 496,226 of record NZ_AYWC01000003.1, read on the forward strand.
GGAACAGGATCGAGCGATAGGGCGTGCGGTATTTCGGGTGCACGGCCGAGAACCATGTCGGCAGATAGCGGTCGCGTCCAAGCGAGAACCACGCGCGGGCCGCATCGTTGATACAGCCATTGGCCGACGCCAGTGCCGCGAGCAGCGTGGCGACGAACAACAGGTTTTCCAGCAGCGGGCTGCCGGTCAGCTTGCCGGCGTCCCACAAGGGATAATAGGTGATACCGAGGTACTCCCAGGGCATCAGCGAGGCGCAGACATACCAGGTCATGGCGGCGGCGATCAAAAGCGTGATCATGCCGGCCATGGTGCCGTAAGGCAGCGAACGCGCCGGCGAGCGCACTTCCTCGGCGGCCTGCGTAGTGCCTTCGATGCCGAGATAGTACCAGATGCCGAACTGGAAGGCCGCGATGACGCCGATCCAGCCATAGGGCAGCGCATTGCCGGGGGTGACCAGTTCGTTGAGCTTCAGCACAGCACCCTGCGTCCAGGGGCTGACCGAGAAGAACAGGATAACGATCGAGACATAGGCTATCGCCGTGATGACGAAGTTGACGTTGAGCGTCATCAGCACGCCGCGATAGTTCAGCCATGCCAACACGACGATGGTGGCGGCAATGAAGGAGTTGTGGGTGAGCCCTTCGACGCCGGCCTTGGCGACGATGGTGTCGCCGAGCAGGATGGCGTCCGAAACCTCCAGCATGGTGTAGGCAAAGACCAGGAACAGCGCGACGTTGAAGGCCATCAGGGGCCCGACAATGTGCTTAGCCTGCGCGTATTGGCCGCCGGCGGCGGCAACCGTCGATGTCACCTCGGAGTCGATCATGGCGACCGAAGTGTACAAGAGCCCGACCACCCAGCAGACGATCAGCGCCGCCAGTGCGCCGCCCTTGTCGGCCGAGAAATTCCAGCCGGTGAATTCGCCGACCAGCACGATGCCGACGCCAAGCGCCCAGACATGGGCCGGGCCGAGCACGCGTAGCAGTGAAACCCTGTCGCCGTGTATTGCCGGTTCAAGCGTGATCGTCATTGTTCAATCCCCACTCAGATCCGGTGTTTTTCGGAAGCGGCTTCAAGCTCGCCTTCGCGCGAGGAAGTCAGCACCTCCTCGGAATAGGTCGTGTCGATCTTGAACCAGTCGTAGAGCATCCACAGCGCAAGCACGACCGAGATGCCCCACGATGCGTAAGAGAGTGCGACCCACATGAGCGTGCTTCCCCAAAATCTCTGGCGTTACTTGTCGTCGAACTTTTCGTTGATGACGTCGCGATATTCGCGGTCGGAGGCGCGGAACAGGAAGACGAAATAGCCGATCAGCACCGCCGCCATGATGATCAGCGTCGGCCAGTCGATGATGTAGTGGAAGCGGTTCTGGATGACGTCGTGCGCGGTCTCCGGCGTATAGCCGAGCTTTTCCCAGATCGAGGCCATGGTCGGGTTCTGTCCCAACGCTTCCCAGGTCTTGGCATCGAGCGCGTCGATGGATTTCGCCGCACCCGCCAAGCCGAGTTTCAATGGCAGCCACAGCGCCACGAAAATGGCGACCACGACGACCACGATATCGAAAATCTGCCCGGCCTTGCCTTGTTCCGGCGGCGTGTAGCGCGACATGACTTCTACCCCTCAGGACGTTCTGTTTTCAGGACTTGCGGTTGCGGGCCGCGTCGGCGTTCTTGATGTCGAGACCGTAGATGAAGTCCTTGTCTTCCTTGTAGTGATTGACCATCGCCAGGATGGCGGCCGTGTTGAAGATCAGCACGGCGGCCGCCGCGATCGCGACGACGATCTTGATCCCGGTGTCCGGGATGTAGGGCCATGTCATGACGAGCACGAAGAGGATCGTCGCCCAAAGGCAGATGATCAGGAGCGCGGATCCGCGCAGGTCGGAACGGTACAGCGCTTCGATGCGCTGCTGCAGGTCTGACATCGGTTTTCCCCTTTTTCCAGCGCCCGACCCCGAATTGGCCGCCCGCTGCCCTCTTTCAACAGAGTGAAATTTTTTTCATAAATTCGGACCGAATCCAGCAATTGTCAAGGTGATTTTACGTTGGGTTAACCGTTTGTCCCCAGCGGTAAATTTTGCCTGACAATGAAATTATTTGCTTGCGGGTATTGCGGCATCAGGACGTTTGCGATCAATATTCGACCAAATGCTCCCGCCTCCGCGCAGGGAGCCGGGAACACAATAGCATTTTCGAACGGAGGATTTGCGCATGACGGCATCCTGGAGATTTTCGACCCTGGCGGATCGCCATCGCGCGTTAGGCTCGAAGCTCGAAGACTGGAGCGGCATGGGCACCGCCTGGACCTACGACAAGGACGCCGACGAGGAATACACCGCCATCCGCACCAGGGCCGGGCTGATGGATGTGTCGGGCCTGAAGAAGGTTCACATCACCGGGCCGCACGCCTCACACCTCATCGACCTGGCAACGACGCGCGACGTCGAGAAGATCTATCCCGGCAAGTCGGCCTATGCCTGCATGCTGAACGAGGCCGGCAAATTCACCGACGACTGCATCCTCTACCGCACCGGGCCGAACGCCTGGATGGTGGTGCACGGCTCCGGCACCGGCCATGAGGAATTGCAGCGCGCTTCCGTCGGCCGCGACGTATCGCTGCGCTTCGACGACAATCTGCACGACCTGTCGCTGCAGGGACCGACCGCGGTCGACTATCTCTCAAAGCATGTGCCGGGCATTCGCGACCTCAACTATTTCCATCATATGCAGACGCAGCTGTTCGGCTTTCCCGTCATGATCTCGCGCACCGGCTATACCGGCGAGCGCGGCTACGAGATATTCTGCCGCGGCCAGGACGCCGGCACGATCTGGGACAGGATCCTCGACGAGGGCAAGAGCGCCGGCATCATTCCGTGCCGCTTCACCACGCTCGATATGCTGCGCGTCGAAAGTTATTTGCTGTTTTATCCCTATGACAACTCGCAGAAATATCCGTTCGAGAACGAAGGCCCCGGCGACACGCTGTGGGAGCTCGGCCTCGACTTCACCGTCAGCCCCGGCAAGACCGGCTTTCGCGGCGCCGAAGAGCATTACCGCCTCAAGGGCAAGGAGCGCTTCAAGATCTACGGCGTGCTGCTCGACGGCAAGCAACCCGCGGATGAGGGCGCGCCGGTCTATCGCGACGGCAAAAAGGTGGGCGTGGTCACCTGCGCCATGTATTCGCCGCTGGTCGAGAAATCGATGGGCATCGCCCGCCTCGACGTCGACTGTGCGGTCAAGGACACCAAGCTCGAGATCCGCAACAAGAGCGGTTCGATCAGGGCGACGGCGCAGCCTCTGCCCTTCGACGATCCCAAAAAGACCAAGCGCACGGCGAAAGGCTGAGGCACAATCGACAGCGAGGGTTTCGAGGTACGAAGTAGAGAATGGCAGCCAAAACGATCATCAGCCGGCCCATTTACGGAACCCTGTCCCCGCAGCCCGGCAAGCATCATCTTTTCGTGGCGGATGCGGAAGGCGCGCTGGCGATCGTCGATATGGCAAGGACGGCGCCCCCCGGCTTCTTCGACGGCGCCGAAATCGTCTTCATTCCCGGGGCCGACGGCAAGCACGTTGCCGCTCTTGAGGCACTGAAGTCCGCGCAATTTCATGTCGCGCCAACCTTCGCCAGCCTGCTGCCCCGGCTGAAGCAGACGCTTGCCAACGCGCATATGGGCCTGCGCCTCTATCTCGCCGGCACCGAAGGGCTGATCGGCCAGGCCATGCAGGTGGCGCTCGAAGCCGGCATCGATCATACCTCCATGCAGACCGAGCATCGCGGCTCATTGGCGCGGCGCATGCAGTGCGTGCATTGCAAAGGCATCACCGAAAATGTGACGACGCAGCCGGCCACCTGCGCGCATTGCGGCCTGCTGCTTCTGGTGCGCGATCATTATTCGCGACGGCTGGCAGCATTCCAGGGCGTCTGCATAAATGCCGAGGATCGCTCGGAGATACCTCCCATCGAGGAGGTCTTCCCATGAGCACCGGCACCACCAAGCTCGATGTCGTCGTCAGCGACGTCGTCCCGGTCAACGAACTGGTGACGCGCTTCCATTTCCGCCGCCGTGACGGTGAGCTTTTGCCGACCTTTTCCGGCGGCGCCCATGTCGTGGTCGAGATGCGCGATGGCGACCGCACAAGGCTCAATCCCTATTCGCTGATGGGGTCGCCGCTCGACACCCGCGAATACACCATCTCGGTGCGCCGCGACGATGTCGGCCGCGGCGGCTCGTTGTTCATGCACCGGAGCGTCAACCCCGGCCTGGAGATGGTGGTCAGCTACCCCGTCAATCTGTTCTCGCTCGACCTCAGGGCCAAGAAGCATCTGATGCTTGCCGGCGGCATCGGTATCACGCCGTTCATGGCGCAGACCGCGCAGCTCGCCGGGTCCGGCGGCAATTTCGAGCTGCACTACACCTGCCGCACCGCCTCGCTCGGCACCTATGCCGATGTGCTGCAGGAGCGCTATGGCCGTCGCGTCCGGCTCTATCAGGACGACCGCGACGAGCGCATCGAACTCGACCGTCTCTTGTCCTCGCAGCCGCTCGGCACCCATCTCTATGTCTGCGGCCCGACCGGCATGATCAACTGGGTGCGCGAGCGCGCTGCGGCTCTCGGCTGGCCGGCGGAGACCGTGCACTACGAGCATTTCGCGGCACCCCAGCCCGGCCTGCCGTTCGACGTCACACTTGCCGTCAGCGGCAAGACCATCCGCGTCGGCGAGCAGCAGAGCCTGCTCGAAGCGATCGAGGCCGCCGGCGTCGATCCGCCCTATCTCTGCCGCGGCGGTGTCTGCGGCCAGTGCGAGACCAACGTCATCTCGCATGACGGCAAGTTCATCCACAACGACCACTGGCTGAGTGAGGAAGACCACCGTTCCGGCTGCAAGATCATGCCGTGCGTGTCGCGCTTCGAAGGCAAGTCGCTGGTCCTGGAAAGATAGGAGGCGAGCTTGGGCATCACCTTTCGCAAGGAAACGTTTCGCGACGATTTCACCTTCAACAACAGCCCGGAGCACATCAGGCGGTTTCCGTTTCCGTTCCACGAAGACAGCTACATGTACGCGGTCAACATCGAGCCGCATGTCGTCGGTCCCAAGGGCAGCGTGCTGGAAAACCTGATAGACGTCGACGAGCACTATGTCGCCGAGATGCAGGACCGCGCTTTGGTGCTGGCCGAGGATCCGCTGCGCTGCCAGTCGCTGCCGCATATGACGCTGGCCGGCTGGGACCTGCTCGAACTTTTGATGGAGCAACAGGCACTTGGCTATCCCGAGCATTTCACCCTGACCCGCGACGGCGACCGCTGGCGCTGGATCAACCGGCCGCTCGGTATCGACGACACCTTCACCTTCGGCGACACCTCGACACTGCCTTACGGGCCGATGGAGTACATCACCCGCCAGAGCCAGGGCGATTTCTGCATCCTCGATCAGCGCGACGGCAATCTGTGGATGGACGCCGGCATGGTCACCACCCAGGCCGACTGGTCGCTCGATTTCGACATCGGCATGAATTTCTTCGAATGGCACGCGCCGGTGCCGCTGGCGCATGAGAAGGGGATTTTCGTCAGGGCGCTGAAGTTCCTCACCAACATCCAGCAGGGCAAGCCGGCGCGGCGTCTCAACTGGACGATGACCATCAACCCGCGCCTCGACACCAGCCCGGAGAATTACCACAAATGGGGCCCGGACCGCGCGACGGTGACGCCCGAAAATGTCGGCGACAAGGTGCATCTGCGCGTCGAACTGCAAAGCTTCTGGCGGCTGCCGCGCTCGAACGGCATCGTCTTCCCGATCCGCTGCTATCTCATCAAGATGGACGAACTGGTGACACAGCCGAAATGGGCAAGACGACTGCACCGGGTGATCCGGGATTTGCCGGAAGAGCTGGCCACCTACAAGGGCCTGACGCGGTATCGGCCGACATTGGTGGAATGGCTGTCGAAGCTGGATGATGGCAGTGCGACGTCACCGGGGTTCGGGCCGGACTAAAGGCCCCCTCATCCGGCCGCTGCGCGGCCACCTTCTCCCCGAGCGGAGAAGAGATCGCCAGCGCTGACGCCAGACTCCTCTCCCCTCGGGGAGAGGTCGGATTGCCCCGAATTGCTCTTGCAATTCGGCCTTGGCAATCCGGGTGAGGGGGCTGCGGCGGTCCGATTACCCAGCGCTATTCTGCGGATAGCAAATGATCGACAGATACCGCATCGGAAGTTTCGTCAGTTGCTCCGGCCCGTGCGGCGCGTCGGCGTCGAAGAACAGGCTGTCGCCCGGCTTCATCGGATAGAGGTTGCTGCCGTGCCGGTACACCACCTCGCCCTCCAGCATATAGAGGAATTCCATGCCCTCATGCTGGAAGGTCGGGAACACATCCGAATCCTCGGTCAGCGTAATCAGATAGGGCTCGACGACGACGCCGCTGGTGTTGGAGCCGATATGGCCGAGCAGATTGTATTGATGGCCGGCGCGGGTGCCGCGGCGTTCGACATCTAGCCCTTCGCCGGCCTTGACGAAGACGGCGCTGCGCTCTTCCTCGAATCGGCGGAAGAAGGCGGTGACGGGAACGCCGAGCGCCCTCGACAGCGCCTGCAGTGTGGTCAGCGACGGCGAGGTGATGCCGTTCTCGATCTTCGACAGCATGCCCAGCGAAATATCGGTGGCGACGGCGAGATCGGCGACGGTGATGCCGAGCTTCTTGCGGAAGGCGCGCACCTCGCGCCCGATCGCCACCTCCAGCACTTTTTCGCGGGTGTCGCGAATGGCATGCGGGTTCTGCGTCAGCGGCGCGCGGATGGTCTTCCCGTCCACGGATGCCTTCGCCGGTGGCTTTGCCCTTGTCGAAGCAGTCTTGGAGTCGGAACTTGTCTTCGCCATCTCGCCCCCGAATCCCCATGATTATTTCACTCCAGGTGAACATATTCGGTGCCGATACAGAAACGCAACCGCGCAGCAAGCCCGTTAAGTCGAATGGTGTCCGCACCGGATTTGCGCCGTCATCCGTTTCCGGAAATCCGCTGGGGCGAAACGCGGTTTCTCCACAAGGCCTGTTGACAGCATCCAAGAGGCAATTACTGTCCTGTGAGTGAAATTTGTTTCGTAAGAGCAATTCCAAAAATCGAATGACACCGGGAGGCCTGCCATGAAAACGCGCGTTGCCGTCATTGGAGCGGGGCCATCCGGTCTGGCCCAGCTCAGGGCCTTCAAGTCGGCTGCCGACAAGGGCGCCGAGATACCCGAAATCGTCTGCTTCGAAAAGCAGTCCGACTGGGGCGGCCTGTGGAACTACACCTGGCGCACCGGCCTCGACGAGCACGGCGATCCCGTCCACGGCTCGATGTACCGCTACCTCTGGTCGAACGGACCGAAGGAGTGCCTGGAATTCGCCGACTACACGTTCGAGGAGCATTTCGGCCGCCCGATCGGATCCTACCCGCCGCGCGCGGTGCTGTGGGATTACATCAAGGGTCGCGTCGAGAAATCAGGCCTGCGCGAATGGGTACGCTTCAACAGCCCGGTGCGCATGGTGACTTTCTCCGACGAGACGAGGAAATTCACCGTCACCGCGCATGACCGCACCAACGACGTCACCTACTCCGAGGAGTTCGACAATGTCGTCGTCGCCTCAGGGCATTTTTCCGTTCCCAACGTTCCCTATTTCGAAGGCTTTTCGACATTCAACGGCCGCATCCTGCACAGCCATGATTTTCGCGACGCCATGGAGTTCAAGGGCAAGGACATACTGATCATCGGCCGCTCCTATTCTGCCGAGGACATCGGCTCGCAATGCTACAAATACGGCGCCAGATCTATCACCTCCAGCTACCGCTCCAAGCCGATGGGGTTCAAATGGCCGGAGAACTGGAAGGAAGTGCCGCTGCTGCAGAAGGTCGTCGGCAAGACGGCGCACTTCAAGGATGGCACCACCAAGGACGTCGACGCCATCATCCTGTGCACCGGCTATCTGCATTCCTTCCCGTTCCTCACGGAAGAGCTGAAGCTGAAGACCGCCAACCGCATGTGGCCGGACGGGCTCTATGAGGGCGTCGTGTGGGAGAAGAACCCGAAACTGTCCTATATCGGCATGCAGGACCAGTTCTACACTTTCAACATGTTCGACGCCCAGGCCTGGTTCGCCCGTGACGTCATCATGGGCCGCATCAAGCTGCCGTCGGTACAGGCGATGGCCGAGCACGGCGCCAAGTGGCGGGCACGCGAAGAGACGCTGGAAGACGCCGAGCAGATGATCTGGTTCCAGGGCGACTACACCAAGGAATTGATGGACCAGACCGACTATCCCGGCTTCGACGTCGAGGCGGTCAACCAGACCTTCATGGAGTGGGAGCACCACAAGGCGGAAGACATTATGAGCTTCCGCGACCACGCCTACCGCTCGCTGATGACCGGCACCATGGCGCCATCGCACCATACGCCCTGGCTGCAGGCGCTGGACGACTCGATGGAAAGCTATCTCCAGGTGAAGGGCGTGGCGGCGGAATAGGTCGGCGTGATGCAAAACAATGCGCCGGCACCGGCCCAGTTTCAATTCAGAGGGTAGTCGGGAGCCGCATCGGTCTCCGTCACCTTGACCCACACCAATTCGCTATAATAGGCGCCCTCCGGGCCGGTGCCGTACATGGACAGTCTGTCAGCCATCAGCAGATGTGTCATGTCTTTGAGTGCCCGGCCGGTCGGCTCCTCGGGCCAGGCGAAGACGCCGTCGGTTTTGGCGCCGAACCTCACATCGGTGCATCCGAAATCGATCTCGACCTTCCACGACAGCAACGGCCTGATATCGCTGAGCGGCGGGCGCGGCGGATCGGGCTGCTCGAAGTGATGGTCGACCGAGACTCTCGTCGGCACTGCCGGCGTGATGCCTTTGGCTTTGAAGGAGGCGATGGCGTCGTCGCCAAATCGTGCGAGCAGGCCAGCGTGCCATAACCGGTAGGTCGCGCGGAAAAAGCCGCTGACCCGGATAGATTTGCCATCGTTGTTGAAGACGTTCACAGCGGCGTAGAAACGGCGCAGTCGTGGCGCCAGCGCCCGCCAGTCGCATTCGGCCGGTGTCCCCGGCGTCGCGATGAAATCGTCAAGCAGATCGCTGCCGCGCACATTGGCGTTCAGCACCGTGCAATCCTCACCATGGATATGCCAGTGCCGCCGGAGCTCGGCTGCTGCGATGCCAGGCTTGCGCAGCTCTTCCACCGAGGCGCGAACCCGAGCAATCGCGTAGGACGTAGCCGCATCCAACGTCTCAAACCCCGAAACCACATGCTCGCCGGTCTTGGCCATGTCGAAGACGACGACAGTAAAAGGCGGTTCGCGCTGATCGGGCATTCGGCAGCAAGCTCAGGCTGGTCGAGGATGAAGCAGCTTTCCGCGCGAAAATGCGTCAAAGTCAAGAGCTGGAGCGCGGCCTGCCATTTCCAGAAGAGGCGAACTCCAGAAGAGGCGAAACCGTCTATCCGAGCCGTGCTTGAGCTTTCGCGGCTCAGGGGTCGAAGACCGACCGCGATGATGTCGATGGCAGGTTGTTGCCAGCCCGCGACAATGCCGCGACTTTGGACAGTGCGATGAACACTTTCTGGCCGAGATCGCGTGTGCCGGCCACGGGGCAGGTGATGATCATCACTTCAATCCAGCGGATAGTCGGGAGGCGCCTCCGTCTCGGTCACCTTGGCGGCTAGTATCTCGCAGTCGTTGGCCCAGTCGGGGCCATCGCCGCGCATGGCCATCATGTCGGCCATCAGCAGGAACTGCATGGTTCTGAGCGCCCAGTCGGTGGGCTCTTGCGGCCAGGCGAAGATTCCGGCGGCGTCGCCGCCGAACTTCACGTCATGGCAGACGAAACCGACCTCGACCTTCCAGGATCGCAGCGTCACGCCTGGCGGCGGGTAGGGCGGGTCGGGAAGCTCGAAGTAATTGGCGACCATGAGCTTCGTCGGCTCCGCCGGCTCGATCCCCTTGGCCTTGAAGGCGGCAATGGCGTCGTCGCCAAAGCGCTCGAGCAGACCGTCTCGCGACAGCCTGAAGGTCGAGCGAAAGAAGCCGCCGGCCCAGACGGATTCGTTGTTGCCGTTGGAGATCAGCAGCGAGGCGCGGAAGCGGCGCAGCCTGGGCGCGAGAACTTGCCAGTTGCATTCGGCCGGCATCGACGGCGTCGCAATGAAATCGTCGAGTAGATCGCTGCCGCGCACTCCGGCGTTCAGCACCGAACAGTCTTCGCCATAGAGGTGCCAAAGCTGGCGTAATTCGGTGGCTGTGAGGCCAGGCTTGCGCAATTCCTCCACCGAGGCGCGAACCCGCGCAATCGCATAGGCCGTCGCCGCCCCCAGCTTCTCGAAGCCGGAAATCAGATGCTCGCCATCCGGCTCGCCGGTCTTGGCCATGTCGAAAACGACAACGGCAAAAGGCGGTTCGCCGGGATTGGACATTCAACAATTATCCTAGTCTTGTCCGCGCCTTCGCCGTCCAGGCATTGAACAGCCGGTCGGCGACGATGCCGATAAAGGCTATTGCCAGCCCGGCGACAATGCCGCGGCCGGAATCGGCTTTCGACAGCGCGATGAACACTTCCTGGCCGAGATCGCGCGTGCCGACCATGGCGCAGATGATGATCATCGCCAATGCCATCAGGATGGTCTGGTTGACGCCGAGCATGATCTCGGGGAGCGCCAGCGGCAATTGCACGCGAAAGAACGTCTGGCGCGGCGTGCAGCCGGAAACCTTCGCCGCCTCGATCAATGCCGGCGGCACCTGCCTTATGCCATGATTGGTGTAGCGGATCGCCGGCACCACGGCGAAGGCCACCGTGGCGATCATGGCCGTGACGTCGCCAACCCGGAACAGCATCACCACAGGAATGATGAAGCAGAAGGACGGCAGCACCTGCAGCGTGTCGATGATGGGCGTGACGATCTTTTCGAAGCGGTCGCTGCGCGCGGCCATCAGGCCAATCGGGATGCCGATCAGGCAAGCGATGAAGGCCGAGATGCCGCAGAGATAAACCGTCGCCATAGTCTTTTCCCAAAGGCCGGTGACGGCGCAGAAGGCGGTCAGCGCCGCGACAAGGGCGGCCAAACGCAGGCCACTGAGCTGATAGCCGGCGAGGCCGAGCAGGGCCACCGCGCCGAGCCACGGAAAGCCTTCGCAGAAGGCGCGCAGCGGGTTCAGTACATTGAGGATGAGCGCCACGCGAAACGCTTCGATCACGTCGAAGAAGTTGATCGTCACCCAGCTCACCGCCGCCTTCCACAGTGGCGCGGTGGTGAAGGTGATCTCCTTCGGCACCGCTGCGAACGCCGGTACGAACAGGCCGAGCAGCGTCGTCACGACCAGGATGGCGATGGCCAGCGACAGATTGGGATAGCGCCGCCAAACGCTCTGGTTCGCCTGCCGTTGAACGTGGCCTTTTGCCTGCTTATGCGCGATCGCCTGGCTCAGCCGGTCGAGCGCGATTGCGAGCGCCACAATGGCGAGCCCGGCTTCCATCGCTTCGCCGACCTTCAGCGCACGCAGCGCCAGCAGCACATCATAGCCGAGGCCGCCGGCGCCGATCATCGAGGCGATGATCACCATGTTCAGCGCCAGCATGATCACCTGGTTGACGCCGATCATCAGTGTCGGCCGCGCCGACGGCAGCTGCACGCGCCACAATTTCTGCCGCGCCGTGCAGCCGGCCATCTCTGAGAAATCGTCGATCTCGGAGGGCACCCGCGACAGACCCAGCATCGTTGCCCGCACCATGGGCGGCGTGGCGAAGATGGCGGTGGCGATCATCGCCGAGACCGGGCTGTTGCCGAACAGGAGCAGCATCGGGATGAGATAGGCGAAGGTCGGGATGGTCTGCATCAAATCGAGGGCAGGGGAGATGATCAGCCGCTCGGCCCATGGCTTGCGCCACGCCCAGATGCCGGCGAACAGGCCGGTGACGATGCAGAACGGCACCGCGATGGAAATCAGTGCCAGTGTCAGCATGGCGCTGGTCCACTGGCCGAACAGCGCGGTGTAGAGGAAGCAGCCGCCGACCAGCATGCCGAGTTTTCTACCGCCCACGGCGTGCCCGGCGATGAAGGCGGCTACGCAGACGCCGATCCAGGACAGGCGCGGCAGGACATAGGCATCGGCACCGTGACCAATCTTGAAATTCTTGGCCAGCAGGTCGAGCGCGAAATCGAGGGGAACGCCGAGCACCGCGGTGATCGAGCGGGTCAGCCAGGACAAGTTCGACTTGATCCAGCGCATCAGCGCACTGACCCAGTCGGCGACGGGAACGACCGCATCGGCCGGATAGTCGACCGCCCATGGCAGCCTCTCCTGCAGCAGGAATACCACCAGCACGGCGGCCAGCGCCAGCGCCCAGATCAGCAGCCAGCGCTGAACCGGTGGCCTCGTTTGGCTGGCGCTTGCAGTCACCGTCATGCGCCGGCTCTTTGCTTGTCGATGCCGGCCAGCAGTCCGATCACGGCTTGCGGCGTCACCTCGCCGATCGACTTGCCGCTGCCGTTGACCACCGCGAACGGTTTTCCCGAAGCGACGATGCTGGCCGAGAAGCTGGCGATCCTGGCGTCGGGCGAAACCGTGCCGCCATGCTCGGAGCCATCCAGGGCACGCATCAGGCTGCGCGCCGAAATCACCTTGGCGCGGTCGACATCCCGGGTGAATTCGGCGACATAGTCGGTCGCCGGATTGACCACCAGTTGCTCCGGTGTGCCGATCTGGATGACCTCGCCGTCCTTCATGATGGCGATGCGGTCGGCCAGCCTGATCGCCTCGTCGAAATCATGGGTGATGAAAACGATGGTCTTGTGCAGCATGGTCTGCAGCCGCATCAGCTCGTCCTGCATCTCGCGGCGGATCAATGGGTCAAGCGCCGAGAACGGCTCGTCGAGGAACCAGATCTCCGGCTTGGTCGCGAGGCTGCGGGCAATGCCGACGCGCTGCTGCTGGCCGCCGGAGAGTTCGCGCGGATAGAAATGCTCGCGGCCGCGTAAGCCCACGAGATCGATCACCTCCCGCGCTCTCGCTTCGCGCGTCGGCCGGTCCTGGCCCTGGATACTCAGCGGGAAGGCAATGTTCTCCAGCACGTTCAGATGCGGCAGCAGCGCGAAATTCTGGAACACCATGCCCATGCGATGGCGCCGCAGTTCGATCAGCGCCGAATCGGAAATCTTGAGCAGATCGTTGCCTTCGAATTCGACCTTGCCGTGGGTCGGCTCGACCAGCCGCGACATGCAGCGCACCAGCGTCGACTTGCCGGAGCCGGACAGTCCCATAATGATGAAAATCTCGCCCTGGCGGATTTCGAGATCGACGGCGCGCACCGCGCCGACCAGTCCGGCCGCGGCGATGTCGGCCATGCTGGCCTTGCCGTCACGCTCGCGGATGAAGCTGGCCGCGTTCGATCCGAACAGTTTCCAGACATTACGGCAGGCAAGCTTTATCGGCCGCACATCCTCCGGCGTGCCAGTTGCCTGCGGTTCAGTCGCTTCCGTCATCCAATGGTCCTTCTGGAAAATGGAGATAAGACCCGGCCGCTAGGGCCGGGTCTGGCTTCCAGTCAGGCGATCACTGCGCCCAGGCTTTCCAGTCTGCTTCGTGGGCGGCGATCCAGGCGGCGGCGACATCTTCGGGCGTCTTGCCGCCGAGGTCGATCTCGCCGCTCATCTTGTTGAGCTCATCGGTGTCGATCGTGTACGCCTTGGCCACCTTGTAGGCGACCGGCCATTTGTCCTTCATGCCGGACCAGGAGTATTTCCAGATTTCGCCATGCGGTTTGCCGCAATCATATTTGGCATCCGGGTTGGTGCCCCATTTCGGGTCGGTGTAGCACTCGGGCGTATACTCCGGGAATGCGACCCACTCGCCCTTGTACTTGGCCGGCGCCCAATGCGGCGAATAGATCCACAGCATGATCGGCGCCTTGCGCTGATAGGCCGAGTCCAACTCGGCGAACATCGCCGCGTCGGTGCCGGCATGGATGACGGTGAAGGGCAGCTTCAGCGCCTCGACGCGCTCGTCGTCAAAGCCTTCCCAGGTTACCGGGCCGCCGAGATAGCGGCCCTTCGGCGCCGTCTCCGCTGTCGAGAACGCCTCGGCGCATTTCGGGTCCTTCAGCGCTTCCCAATTGGGCAGGCCGGGGCATTTCTCCTTCATATATTCGGGAAACCACCATTCCTCCTTGGCCTTCGGCCCGAGCTTGCCGAGCCGCTCGGTCTGGCCGGTGGCGTCTGAAGCCTTCATCGCTTCGCCGGCCGTCGTGTCCCAGAACTCCAGGCCGACATCAAGGTCGCCATTGGTGAGGCCGGTGGTCAGGCTGGAGAGGTAGTCGGCTGTCGGATATTCGACGGTATAGCCGAGCTTTTCGAGGATACCGCCAAGGATCTTGGCGTTGAGGTTGACGCTGGTCCAGTCGAACAGCGCGATCTTGATCGGGTCGTTGGATTCAGGTGCTGCTGCGTGGACCGGTGATGTAAGCGCACTTGCGGCGGCAAGCGCCAAGGCTCCCATTGATAGGTTCGAAATCACACTGCGAAATGACATGCTTGTTCTCCTGTCAAACCATGTGGAAATTTCTTGATCGTTCCCTTCTTGCGTCTTTTCTTGATTGTGTTGGAAAGGCGGGTCGTTACGCAAGCTCGTTCGCACCAAGCCAGTGCCGCGGCCGCAACTTGCGCAGGCGAAATGGTTGCTCGACTTGGTGTTTATGTGATGCCGGGCGGGCCCGCGTCATGGCATCGGATGGATTGCTGCGTGAGCAATCGTCAACAGATCGATCGCCGCTCCAGCGGCGCTCTCAGACGTGCGAGCCATCAAGGTCCCATGGTCTCGGCCGGCGAGCCCCATCCCCGCCAAGGCCGTTTCATGAGATGAAATTATATATACCAACGTTCATGCGGCGCAACGGCTGATGCCCTGTGCACTGCGGAATTTCAGACTGGTCGATTGCCAACCGCCAGAGCTGACGTTCACGACATGATCAGGCCGCCATCGACATTGATGGTTTGGCCGGTGATGTAGGTGGCGTCGTCGCTGGCGAGAAAGCTGACCAGGCCGGACACGTCCTCGCCGCTGCCGGCGCGGCCCATCGGGATGTTCTTCACCCATTCGGCCATCAGCTCGCCGGGCTTGTAGTCACCCATCAGCTTGCCCCACGCTGCGTCATTATAGGCCCACATGTCGGTGTTGATAATGCCGGGGCAGATGGCGTTGACGGTGATCTTTTCCTTGGCCACTTCCTTGGCCAGGCTCTGGGTAATGCCGACGACGCCGAACTTCGACGCCGCATAATGCGGCGTGTAGATGAAACCCTGCCGCGCCTGGCCCGATGCCGTGTTGATCAGCCGGCCGCCATCGCCATGCTTGCGGATGCGGGCGATCGCTTCCTGACAGCACAGGAACACGCCCTTGGTGTTGACCGCCATCACCTTGTCCCACTCGGCCTCGGTCATCGCCTCGATCCGGGCGATGGTGATGACGCCGGCATTCTGCACCGAAATGTCGACACGGCCGAATTCCTTCTCGGCGAGGTCGTAAAGCGCGGTGACCTCATCCTTCCTGGTAACGTCCATGCGCATCGACGCGACCTTGGCGCCTGCCGCTTTCAGGCCGGCGGCGACGTCCTCGACATGGGTATCGATGGCGCTGACCACCACCGCGGCACCTTCCTCGGCGAAGCGCTTCGCCATCGCCGCGCCGATGCCACCGCTCGCGCCGGTGATGACCGCAGTCTTGCCTTCAAAACGCTTCTGCATCTTTTCTCCTTACCAGCAGACAAAACCGCCATCGACGATCAGGTCGATGCCGGTGACGTAACTCGCGGCGCGGCTGGCCAGGAACACGGTCGGGCCGACCATCTCTTCCGGCGTCGCCATGCGCCCCATGGGCGTGTCGCGTTCGAAGATCTTGATCTGTTCGGCGACCTCCGGCCGCTTGTTCATCGGCGTCAGCGTGTAGCCTGGGCTCACCACATTGACGCGCAGGCCGCGATCGGCCCATTCCATGGCGAGGCTTTTCGACATGTGGATGACCGCCGCCTTCGACGAATTGTAGTGCGCCTGGGTCAGGCCGCGATTGACGATCGAACCCGACATGGAGGCGATGTTGATGATCGAGCCCTTGCGCCGCGTCAGCATGGCGCGCGCTTCGGCCTGGCAGGACAGGAACACGCCGCTGACATTCACGTCGTAGATTTTCTGCCACTTCTCCAGCGACAGCGTCTCGGCGGCCTCGGCTCCTGCAATGCCGGCATTGTTGACGGCGATGGTCAGCGCGCCGAGCTCCTTTTCCGTGCGCTCGACTGCGGTCGCTAGGTCGGCCTCCGACGTCACCGTCCCGGTCAGCACCACCGCCTTGCGGCCAAGCGCGGCGATCCTGTGCGCGGTCTCATCCAGCCCGCCTTTCGAGGCATGGCCGAAACAGGCTATGTCGGCGCCGGCTTCGGCGAGCCCGATGGCAATGGCCTGGCCAATGCCGCTGCCGGCGCCTGTTACCAGCGCTACGTCGCCGCTGAGATCGAATAGTTTCATGTTGTTCCCCCTCCTGAAATGAAGGGGCGCCAGTCTTTGCTGGCGCCCCGCGCGGTCCGGTCCTTGGGAGGATACCACCTGCTGCGCTTTGTTCCGACTCCTGTCCTCAGCTCGTGGCGAGTTCCATCACCGCGACATTGCTGGCCTCGCTGCGGCCGAGAATGCCGCGCTGGCGGCCGCGGCTCAGCACCAGCACCCGGTGCGACAGACCCAGCACCTCCTCGAGGTCGGAGCTCACCACCACCACCGCCATGCCGGAACGGGCGAGGTCGGCGATGACGTCGTAGATCGCTGCGCGCGCACCGACATCGATACCGCGCGTCGGCTCATCGAGGATGAACACCTTCGGCGGGCGTGACACCCATTTGGCGATGATCACCTTCTGCTGGTTGCCGCCGGAAAGCTTGCTGACCGCCTGGCCAGGTTTGCCCTTGACCCCGAGCCTTGCGACGCCGGCTTCGGCGAATTTCTGCACCGCTTTCGGAAACACCCAGCCCTTCGGCGCGACATGGTCGAAATTGCCGAACGCCAAATTCTCGCCGATGGTCTGGTCGAGCACGACGCCTTGCGCCTTGCGGTCTTCCGGCACCAGCACGACGCCGGCCTTGATCGCTGCCGCCGGCCCGCTGAGATGCACCGATTTGCCGGCAACGCGCACCGAGCCCGACGAGATCGGATCGGCGCCGGCGATCGCCCGCACCAGTTCGGTGCGGCCGGCGCCGATCAACCCGGCAATGCCGAGGATCTCGCCTGCTTTGACCGAGAAGGAAACGTTGTTGAAGCTCTTCTCCGGCGAGGACAGGTTGTCGACCTCGAGCAGCGTCTCCTCGCGCGGCGGTGTCAAGTGTGGGAACATCCGCTCGACCGAGCGGCCGACCATCTGCTCCACCACGGTGCGCACGGGAATATCGGCGCGCTCGTGGCGGGCGACGATGCGGCCGTCGCGCATCACCACCACGCGGTCGGCAATCTGCGCGATCTCGTCGAGACGATGGCTGATGTAGATGAAGGACATGCCTTCCGCCTTGAGCTTGCGGATCTGCTGGAACAGCAGTTCCGTTTCCTCGCCGCCGAGTGCAGCCGTCGGCTCATCGAAGATCAGCAATTCGGCATTCAGCGTCAGCGCCTTGGCGATCTCGACCTGTTGCTGGGCGGCGATGCGCAGCGCGCCCACCTTGCGCTCGGGCGAGACGTCGAGGCCAAGCCGCTTCAACTGCGCCGAGGCCTTGGCGTTCATCTCGGCGCGGTCGATGCGGCCGCCGCGCATCGGCAGGCGCCCGACATAGACGTTTTCCGCCACCGACAGATCCGGCAGCAGCTTCAGTTCCTGATGGATCATGCCCACACCGGCATCGATTGCCGCGGCAGGCGAGGCGGGGGAATAGGGCTTCCCCCGCCAGATGATGGTGCCCGCGTCGGGCCGGGTCGAGCCGGCGATGATATTGGACACCGTCGACTTGCCGGCGCCGTTTTCGCCGAGCAGCGCCACAACCTCGCCCGGCCGCACCTCAAAGCTTGCATCGGCCAGGACCTGGACCGGTCCGTAGCTCTTGCAAAGGCCGTTGACGAAGAGCCCGTTGTGCGGGCTTTCGCTGTGGCGAGGATCAGGAGACATCGTGGTGCTCTCTTAAGCGGTGCCGGTCGTTACGGATGCTTGGCGATGAACTGCTCGACATTGTCCTTGGTGGTCAGCGTCGCATCCTGCAGCTGTTCGGCCGGAACGCTCTCGCCCGCCACCAGCTTGATCGCCGCATCAACGGCGAGACGGCCCATGCCTTGCGTCTGCTGCGTCGCGGTGACGTCGAACACGCCGTCCTTCAGCGCCTTGAGCGCGGCCACGTCGCCATCGAAGCCGGCAACCCAGACCTTGTGGCCGGGATTAGCGACCTTGACCGCCTGTGCCGCACCCAGCGCCAGCGCATCGGCCTGGCCGATGACGATGGAGACATCGGGATGCGACTGCAGCAGGTCCTGCGTCAGCTTGAAGCCTTCGTCCTGGTGCCAGCCTTCGCTCCACAATTCGCCGACCACCTTGATATCGGGATAGGCCTTGAGCGCTTCGCCGCAGCCCTTCGAGCGATCGACTTCCGGCGTGGTGCCCTTCTGGCCGTGGATGATGATCAGTTCGCCTTTGCCGCCGGCCTGCTTGGCGATGTAGTCGCACACCGCCTGCGCCGAGGCGACACTGTTGGTGGCGATGAAGGTGTCGCCGGGCGCGCCGTCGGCGTTGCGGTCGACATTGACGACCGGGATGCCGGCAGCCTTGGCGGTCTTGGTCGGCACGGTGGCGGCTGTGGCGCCGGCCGGAATGTAGATCAGCGCGTCGATGTTCTGCGTGATCAGATCCTGCACCTGGCTGACCTGGGTCGCTGAATCGCCCTTGGCGTCGACGGTGACGATCTCGATGCCCTTCTCCTTGCCGTAGGCTTCGACCGACTGCTTGATCTGGTTGAAGAAGTCGGCCTGCAAATTGGCCACGGCGAGGCCGAGTTTCTTGGCCTCCTTGGCCGAGGCCATGTCGGTCAGCCCGAGCATAGGAATGATTGCGGCAGCGGCGAGCAGCAGTGAACGTTTGGTGAGCATGTGTTTCCTCCGTTGATAGTCAAACTGTCCCGCCAGCGCATCGCGCCCCTTGGAACATCCCAGTTTCGGATCGACCGATCCGTCTATCGCCCGGACGTTCCGGGCGAATTCTCAATTGTGCCCGTTCTCTATCGCGCCCTGCGCCGCCAGGTATCGCTGGCGACCGCCAGCGCGATCACCACGCCGATCACCACCTGCTGGATGAAGGGCGAGACGCCGAGCAGATTGAGCCCGTTGCGCAGCACGCCGATGATGAGTACGCCGACCGCGGTGCCGCCGATCGAGCCGATGCCGCCCGACAGGCTGGCGCCGCCGATCACCACCGCCGCGATGGTGTCGAGCTCATAGCCGAGGCCGGAACTCGGCTGCACCGAATCCAGCCGCGCGGCGAGCACGATGCCGGCAAGACCCGCAAGTACGCCGCAGATGGCGTAGACCCAGTTGGTCAGTGACTTCACCGGAATGCCGGAGAGCCGCGCCACCTCGGCGCTGCCGCCGATGGCGTAAAGGCTGCGGCCGGTGGCGCGGTAGTTGAGGAAGATGGCGAAGACGATCGCCAGCACCATCATCACCCCGACTGTGACCGACAGGAAGCCGAAATGGCGGATGATCGACAGGCTGGTGAACCAGTCGGGAAAGCCGACGATCTGCGAACCGTCGGTGATCATATTGGCAAGACCGCGCGCCACCGACATCATCGCCAGCGTCGCGATGAACGGCGGCAGCCGGGTGACGGTCACCAGCAGGCCGGACACCAGTCCGCAAAGGCCGGCGACGACCAGTGCTGCAACGACGCCGGCCGCAAGGCCGAGATTGAGATAGTCGGGGTGGGAGACAAAGCCCATCACCATGGCGGCCAGCGCCAGCACCGAGCCGACCGAGAGATCGATGCCGCCGATCAGGATCACCAGCGTCATGCCGATTGCCATGATGCCGAGCACGGTGATCTGGTCGAGCACGTTGAGGATGTTGCGCACGGTGAGGAACGTGTCGGTGGTCAGTGTCAGCGCCAGGCAGAGCAGCAGCAGTCCGATCAGCGGTCCCATGGTTCCGGCAAACAGTGCCGAAAGCTTCGCGGCCGTCGCACCTTGAGTGCCGGGCGCGGCTTTCAACTCGCCAGCCTTCGACTCGCTTGCATCATTACTCACGGCCACTTCGTCTCCTCCGTCAGCGAAACGGCGATGGCCTGCCGTCCGCTCTTGTTCACCAGGCACCTCCCTGTGAACAATTTATCTTTGATATGCAATTTTGTTCAGCTAAACTGTTCATTAGAAAATTGTCAAGAGCCGTTGCGCCATTCGGCGGTGGTTTGCGCCACCGGGCGGTTTGTCCTAGGGAAGGCCAGGGGGCGGCGCTTTGCGGAAAAGATTTCCGAAATCTGCCGCGGGAGGGCAAAAGATGGCGACCGTCGAAAACGAGAAGGCTTCGCGCTTCCCCGATGCCGAGCTCAAGGCCCGCGCCGCCTGGCACTACTATGTCGAGGGTCTGACGCAGGAGCGCATCTCCGAGATCCTCGGCGTCGGCCGCATCAAGGTGCACCGCATTCTCTCCGCTGCCCGCGAGGAGGGCATCGTGCAGTTCCGAATTCGCGACAGTGTCGTCGAATGCGTGCAGCTCGAGGAGAGCCTGAAGCAGCGCTTTGGGCTAAGCCAGGCGGTCGTGGTGCCGTCGGCCGCCGACCGCAGCAACGCGCCGCTGATGATCGGCCACGCGGCTGCCGCCTATCTCGCCGACAATGTGAATGCCGGCGACGTCATTGCGCTGGGCTGGGGCCGCACGCTGAAATTCGCCATCAACGAATTGCCGAGGCGGCCGATCGCCAGGACGACGGTCGTCTCGATGCTCGGCGGCCTCACCCACGCGCAGCCGCTCAACCCGACCGAAAGCGCCTGGGAGTTCGCCGAAAAGATCGGCGCTGAATGTTTCCTCCTGCCGGTGCCGGTCTATGCCGACAAGCCGGAACAGCGCGATGCCTTCATGAGCCAGCGCAGCGTTCAGGATGTGGTCTTCCGCGCGCGCCGCGCCAACATCGCCGTGCTCAGCGTCGGCTCGTTTTCCAAGGACAGCCCGATCGCCAATTACGGCTTCATCAAACCGAGCGAACTCGAGGAATTGCAGGCGGCCGGCGCGGTCGGCGACCTCTTGTGCCATTTCATCGACGCCGAGGGCCACCCTGTCGACCATGAGGTCAACCGCCGCGTCTGCGCCTATCCGCTGCAGGATCTGTCCGATATTCCGAGCATCATCCTGGTGTCAGGCGGTCAGGAGAAGGTCGCCGTCATGCGCGCGGCGCTCGCCAACACCAGGATTTCGGTGCTCATTACCGATGAAGATGCGGCCAAAGGCCTGCTCAACCGTTGAGCGCTGTCCGGCGTCGGTCAGAATTCGCAGGGCTCCGGACGATTGTCGTCCGACCAGTCGGCCAGTGCGATCGGCACGAATTTTCCCGCGACCGGTTTGCCGTCGTCCAGGTCCTTTGAGGCAACGCCTCTGCCGGTGAGAAAATTGATGTCGCAACCGCCCAGCGTCGTCTCGACCGAGCCGTCGGCTTTCTGCACATTCCAGTCCCAGTCGCGACTGTAGCCGGCGACAAGGAATTTACCGCCGCGCCAGACGATGGTCAGCGTTGTATCCCATGATTTGTTGGCGCCGCAGCCGAAGCACGAGGTGACGACAAGCGATCCCTTGCCCTTGCTTTCGAGCCCGAGAATACGGTCCTGCGTCAGCGCCTTTTTGACAAAGTCAGGCTTGCGCGAAGGATCGACCTTTCCTTCGCCGGCAGCCAGATAGATCGAGAGATCCGCCAGCCCGCTGTCGGAATCCGCTGCGATCGCGGCCCGATCCATCCTGCCGTCATTGTCCATGTCGAGCGTGACCTCGAAGGGCGGCTCGTCCTGCGCACGCGCCGTCATCGGAGCTGCCGCAAGCGCGACAATCCAGGGCAGGGCGGCAAGGTGAAATACTGCTTTCATGAGCCCGATGAGTCTAGCATTGGCCGGGCAGGACGCAAAATCGGCAAGCTGGGCAGGTTGGGCATGGGAGCCTCACGCAGGCAAGCTGCGCTTGAACTCAGATCGCACCGAGCCGCGCGTGGATGTCGCGTGTCGCGTGATAGAGGTCGCGGTAGATCGCCTTGCGCGCCCGGTAAGCCGGCACCAGCGTCATATCCGGATCGACACGCCTGGCCGGCGCCGCCGCCATTGCCTTGGCGGCGTCTTCCGCCGAGGCGAACCAGCCGATCGCCGAAGCCGCCAGCATGGCCGCGCCAAGGGCCGCCGCCTCGTTGACCGGCGACACGAACAGCGGCCGCTCCAGCACGCTGGCCATGATCTTCATCAGCAGCGCCGAATTGGTGCCGCCGCCGGCGGCAATCATCTCTCCCGGCTTGCCGCCGCTTTCGGCCTCCATCGCCTCGCTGGCGATGGCCTGCTCCAAAGCGATGCCTTCCAGCGTGGCGCGGAAGAGATGCCTGGGCTCATGGTCGAGCGACAGGCCAACAACGGCGCCGCGCGCCGCGCCATCCCAATAGGGGCTCATGACGCCGGCCCAATAGGGCATGACCAAAAGACCGTCGCCGCCGGCCGCAACATCGACCGCACCCTTCTCCAGTTCTGCCGCGGAAGACGCGCCGGTGGTGCGCACGATCCAGTCGACCAGTTGCATGCCCGAGCGCAGCACGGTTTCCAGCATGAAGCCGGAGCCGGTCGGCGAGACCAGCGTGCGAAACGCGTCCGATGTGGTGACCGTGCCGGAATAGCAGCCGCTGACGACGCCGGAGCCGAGCGAGAGATAGCTCCTGCCGGCACCATAGACGCCCATGCCGAGACCCATAGCCTGGCCATCGCCGGCGCCGGCGACAATTGGCGTGCCCGCTTTGAGGCCAGTCAGCTGGGCAATGCTTTCGGCAAGGCCGCCGCAGATTTCGCCTGGGCCGATCAGCGCCGGCAACTGCCGTGGCTGCAGCCCTGCAGCCGCGACAAGCTCAGGGTGCCATTCGCCTGTCGCGACATCGAGCAAGCCGAGCGGGTCGGCACTTGCCGTGCTGGTAACCAGCCGTGCGGTCAGCCGGTGAACGAAGAAGCCATGAACATCGACCAGGGCGGCGGCGTTGGCCAGCACCTGCGGCTGGTGTTCGGCCAGCCAGGCGATGGCATAGAGCGCCGGCGTCGGATCCGGCGGCTTGCCGCTCCAGTCGCGGATCGTCTCGCGGCCAAGCTCGGCCGACAGCCTGGCGACTTGAGGCCGGGCGCGCTCGTCAAGCCACAGGATCGCCGGGATGAGCGGCGTGCCGGCCTGATCGATCAGGGTGAAGGTCTCGCGCTGATGGGCTATGGCAATTGCCGCCACGCGCGCGGCGCCGACCTTGTCGGCAACCTGCTTCAGCGCACTGATAAGGGCTGCCCACCAATGTTCGGCATCCTGCTCGAAATGGCCGGGCTTAGGATTGGCCAGTGGATAGGCCTCGCGCGCCTGGAACAGGTCCGCGCCGTCGCGGGTGAAGGCGATTGCCTTCACCGCCGTCGTCGAGGCATCGATCCCGATAACGACATCGTCCATCACAGGGAGATCCCGAAGGTTCAGGCGGCGTTGGTCACAAACTGTCCGTCCGACTGGTCGAGACGGCGGCGGATCTGCGTTATCACCATCGAATCGTCGGGTACACAATTTTCATAGGTGAGGAAGTCGCCGGTCTTGACCGGCTTGACCACCTTGGCGCGTTCGGCAATCCCGAGCGGCAGCGCGCCCTTGGCGCGGGCGTCCTCCCAGGTCATGGCGAAGCCGCGATAGTCGTTCTCGCCGATCATGCCGAGCGATTGGCCCGCGCCGAGATCGCTCTTGGCCACCGCCACCGCTTCGGCGACCGGATGGTCGAGGGGCTCCATGTCGGCGCGTTTGTAGACAACGGCGCGCGCCGCCGACAGTGGCACTTCAAGGCTTGTCAGGTGATAGGGACGGTAGATCGTGAAATAGGGGCCCTTGCCGACCTTGAGGTCGACCATGCGCTCCAGCACGCGCGGATGCCTCGTTTCGATGATGCAGAACACGCCGGGCGCCACGCCCTTGCCGATAGAATAGTCCACCACGCCCTTGCGGTGCAGCACGCCGCCATCCTCGCGCGGGCAAAGCACGCTGGCCAGTTCCTCCAGCGTCGCCGTCGGGCCGTGCATGCCCGGCACGTCGGGCACCAGCCCGGTGGCGTTGGCGATAGCCACCATCTCGATCGCCGTCTTGGAACCGTCGACGAACTCGACCAGCATGCGCGCATTCATGTTGCGCTCGGCCGCTTCCTTCTCGTAGTCGGCGGGCATGGCGTCGATCTTGAGCGGGTTGTTTTTGCCCTTGCCGGCGGCGATGATGTTGAAGCCGAGGCTCTTGGCGAAGCCGATGATCTCCAGCGTGCAGGCGGGTTCGTCGCCGGCCGCACCGGTGTAGACCACGCCGGCCTTGCGCGCTTCCTCCTTGAGGAAGCGGCCGATCGTAATGTCCGCCTCGACATTGAGCATAACGATGTGCTTGCCGTTCTTCATCACTTCGAGCGCAAACAGCGTGCCGATGTTGGGATTGCCTGTCGCGTCGATGATGACATCAATGCGGCCGGCCGCGGCCAGCGCATGCAGATCTTCGGTGACAGCGATCTTGCCGGCCTCGATGGCGCGGTCGATGGCAGAGGCGGTCGCAGCCTGGACGATGTCGGAGCGGTCATGGCCGGCGAGCAGTGCGGCATCGATCGCCGCTTGCGGGCGCACCTCGGAAATGGCACCGATCCGCATGCCCGGCATCAGCGCCACCTGGACGACGATGTCGGTGCCCATCTGCCCGGCGCCGGCGAGACCGATGGTGATAGGCCCTTGGGCTTCAGCGCGCTGCAGAAGTTCCGCTGCAAATTGCGGATGGGCCATATCGCTTCCTCCAGTCACGACGCGCCGCAGCGTCAAATCATCATTTTGAACATTCCTATTTCCATTTGAAAAATATTTCAACCCGCAAATCGGAGAATGGCTGCAGGACCAAATCTCCCGCGGAGGATTCGTGGGGTGACAGCTTCATGCTGCGCTTGATCTCAGCCGATCTCTAGGAAAGGCTTGCCGAGCAGGTCGGGCACGACATCGATGCCGAGGCCGGGCCCGTCGGGAATGCCCATGTGGCTGCCGGTGACCGGTGGGGCGTTGGAGGCCGTGCGCACCGTCACCCACTCATGGAAGGCGATGGCGTGCAGCCGGCGTTCTTCCGGCGTCGACAGCGACAGATGCGCCATCGCCGCCGTGTCGATCTCGGCGCCGCCCGTATCCTCGACGGTGATCATGAAACCGAGATCGACGGCGACGTCGCGGATTTGCCTTGTCCTGGTTACGCCGCCAAGCCGCGAGATCTTCAGCGTCAGCCCGTCGGCGGCGCCCAGGCGGTGGATTTCCACCATCGCCTCGAGCGAGATGACGCTCTCGTCCAGCACCATCGGCTTGTCGAGCATGCGGCGCACCGACATGTTCTCCTCGATCGTCGTGCAGGGCTGCTCGAACGTGTAATCGATGCCGCGCGTGGCATCGGCGAACTGCCGCGCCTGGTAGGGTGTCCAGCCGGCATTGGCGTCGCAGAAAATCACCGTGCCTTTCGGCACGGCCGAAGCGACTGCGCTCACCCTGTCGATGTCGTCATGCACATTGCCGCCGACCTTGACCTGCAGCCGCCGGCAGCCTTCCGCGATGATCCTTTTGGCCAGTGCCGCCATCTGGTCGAGCGTGCCGTGAGTGACGACGCGGTAGGTCTCCGCCATGTCGCTCTCGCGGCCGCCAAGCATGGTCACCAGCGGCACGTCGGCGGCCCGGGCCGCCAGATCCCAGCAGGCCATGTCGAGCGCCGACTTGATGTAGGGATGGCCCTTGAACACCGTATCCATCAATCGGCCGATGCCGGCGAGGCCACGCGGGTCCTGGCCGATCAGGTGCGGCGCGATCTCGACCACGCCCGCACGCGTTCCCGCCGGAAAGGCGGCCGAATAGAAATTGCCGAGCGGCGCCATCTCGCCCCAGCCGGTTACGCCGCTGTCGGAGGTGATGGCGACGATCACCGCATCGAAGCAGTCTGCAACCCGCCCCTTGGACATGCGGTAGGGCCCGTCCACGAAGGGCTGCACGACGCGATAGGCCTTGATGGTTTTGATCTGCACTTGTCTGTCCGTTGTCTCTAGGCGTTGAGGAGGGTCAGCCCTTCGATGTTCCGCTGCTCGAGGCCACGCGCATAGGCAAGCAGCTCTTCGAAATCGAGGTCGATATGCTCGCGCGCATGGCGCTGGGCAGCGCGCATGTCGGCGCCCTTCAAGAGCCGCACATAGGTTTCGTGGAGATCTTCGGCCGGCACCGGCTCGTTGCGGGCCCGCTGGTGCAGGGCAAAGTACATTTGCAGCCGGCTGGTCAGCCGCTGCCAGGTTTCCAGCAGCACCGAATTGTCGGCCCATTCATAGATCAGCCCGTGCAATTGCAGTGCGGTCTCGATCTGGCGGGTGGTGTCGCGCGCGTGCGTTGCCTGCTTCACCGCTTCGTGGCGGCGGTCGAGTTCATCGAAGAAGCGCTGGTCGCGCAGCTTCCATGTCCGCTCGATGGCGAATTCATCGAGCACCTTGTTCAGCGAGTAGGCGTCGTCAATGTCCTTGGCGGTGACATCGATGACGAAGGTGCCGGCATAGGGAATGCTGGTCAGGATGCCTTCCTGCACCAGCTCGCGCATCGCCTCGCGCAACGGCGCACGGCTGACCCGCATCTGCTCGGCGATCCTCAGCTCGTTGAGCTTTTGGCCGGGTTCCAGCTGGCCGGTCAGGATCGCGCGCCGCAACAGCGCGACGATCTCGGCCCGGCGTGTCGTATCCGCGATCGGACTGAAGTCCAGCTTGGCCATTCCGTCACTCCAGTGAGAGCCGGAAACCAGACAAGCAGATTGTCGACAATCCTACAAGATGATTGTTCCGGATTCTTGTGCCTTGCGGTTACTCCAAAAACGGCGTGCGGCGCTCCATAAAAAAACGGCGCCCTCGGCGTGGAAGCCGAAGGCGCCGCAGGACCGGGGCTGATGGGGGTTATCAGCTGGCCGGTTTCTCCTGGGGCAACGGCGAGATCGGCATTCCTGGTCCGATTTTCTGCAGATTGCCCGTTATCACCTGGTCGCCTTCGGCAACGCCGCTGAGGACCGCCACAAGGTCGCCGCTGGTCGCGCCAAGCGAGACGATGCGCTGGTCGACCGTGTTGCCCTTGCCGACGACATAGACATATTTGCCGAGCTGGCTCGAACCCAGCGCCACCTGCGGCACCATCAGCGCGTCGGGCAGCTGCTTGATGTGCAGCCGCACGCGGACATACTGGCCCGGCAGCAGCGAGAACTTCGCATTGCCAATGGTGGCGCGCGCCGTAATCGTGCCGGTCGAGTGGTCGACCGTGTTGTCGATGAAGGTGAGTTCGCCCTTCTGGCTGGCTTCGGTCTCGCCGGGCAGCAGCACCTCGACCTCGATCGGGCCGGCGGCGCGGGCCTGTTCGATTTCGGCCAGGTCCGTCTCGCTCGGATTGAAGGTGACGTAGATCGGGTCGAGCTGCACCAGCGTGTTCAGCACCGTGCCGGCGACGCTGACCAGCGTGCCGACCGAAGCCTGGTTGCGGCCGACGCGGCCGGCAAACGGAGCGTGGATTTCGGCGTAGCTCAAATTGAGCTCGGCCGTCCGCACCGCCGCCTGGTTGACGGCAAGCGACGCTTCGGCCTGGCGCAAGGTGCTCGTGCGCTGGTCGAACCCGTCCTTGGCGAGATAACCGCTCTTGGCGAGTTCGGAGCCGCGGCCGAGATTGGAGCGTGCATAGTCGAGGCTCGCCTGGTCGCGCTGCACTTCGGCCTTGGCCTGGTCGAGAGCCGCCTTGAAGTCGTCGGGCGAGATCTTGTAGAGCAGATCACCCTGGCGCACATCGGCGCCGTCCTCAGCCGTCTGCTCCTGCAGATAGCCGGGCACGCGGGCCTGCAAGGTGACGCTGCGGATCGCCTCGATGCGGGCGGCGTAGTCAAGGTAGATCGGGATCGTCTTCTTGACCACGCTCGTCACCGGCACCGGCATGACGAATGCCGCAGGTGCTGCCGTCGCTGCCGCCGTGCCGGCATTGAGGCTGAGATTGCCCATGTCGAGGAAGTGGACGCTTGCCACCGAGATCGCTCCCAGGGCGACGGCCGTTCCCAAAGCTATTTTCCATTTACGCATTTTGGTCTCCAATTCTATTCGGCTGCTTCGGCCAGGCGCATCGGCGCTGGTTCGGCAGTCGGTTCATTATTGTCCTGGTCATGAGCAGCGTTCGGTTCGCTGCGCACGCGGCCTTCGCGCAGCTGTTCGATGACCGCGTAGAAGACTGGCACGAACACCAGCGACAGGATGGTCGCCGCGACCATGCCGCCAAACACGGTGGTGCCGATCGACTGCCGGCTTGCCGCACCCGCACCCGTCGCAAACATCAGCGGCAGCACGCCGAGGATGAAGGCGAAGGCCGTCATCAGGATCGGCCGCAGCCTCAGCCGCGCAGCTTCCATTGCCGCGTCGACAATGCTCAGTCCCTCCTCGCGCCGCCGCCTTGCAAACTCGACGATCAGGATCGCGTTCTTGGCGGCGAGGCCGATCAGCATGACGAAGCCGATCTGCGAGTAGACGTCGATCTGCATGCCGCGCAGGAACAGGGCTGCGAAGGCGCCGAACAGGGCCAGTGGCACCGCCAGCAGCACCATGAACGGCATCGCCCAGCTCTCATACTGCATCGCCAGGATCAGGAAGACGAAGACGATGGCGAGGCCGAAGACGACCGACGCGATCGATCCTGCCTTGAGCTCCTGGAAGGTGATGCCGGTCCATTCGAAACCGAAATCCCTGGGCAAAGCGGTGGCGGCGGCCCGTTCCATCGCGGCAACCGCCTGGCCCGACGAGAAGCCGGGGGCTGCGCCGCCATTGATGGTGGCCGAGGCGTTGTTGTTGTAGTGCGGCACGGTTTCCGGGCCGACGAACGGCACCAGTTTGCCCAGTGTGCTCAGCGGCACCATGCCGCCGGAGGCGTTGCGCACATAGAGCCGCGAAAGGTCGCCTGCGTCGGCACGTGCATCCTTGTCGGCCTGGATGGTCACCCGGAAGGTGCGGCCGAACAGGTTGAAGTCGTTGACGTAGAGCGAGCCGAGATAGATCTGCAGCGTGTTGAAGACGTCGGGCAGGTTGAGGCCGAGCAGTTTGGCCTTGCTGCGGTCGAGGTCGTAGTTGAACTGCGGCGTCGAGGTCGAGAACGGCGAGAACAGCTGCTGCGGGTTGATTTCCGGCTGCTTGCGCGCCTCGGCGATCACGGCTTGCGTCGCGTCGTTGAGGGCTGAACTGCCGCGCCCGGTGAGATCCTCGACGACGAATTCGAAGCCGCCCGTGGTGCCGATACCCGGGATCGAAGGCGGATCGAAGGACAGCGCGAAGGCTTCCGGAATCTGCATCAGCTTGCCGCGCACGTCGGCGACGAGCTTCGACGCGCTCTGGTCGGGGCCGCGCTCTTCCCACGGCTTCAGGATGGCGAACTCGACAGCCGAGTTCGACTGCGCCGCACTGGTCAGGAAGTTCAGGCCGCTGATCGAACCGACAATCTCGACTCCGGGCGTAGCTTGGAGGATGTCGCGCGCCTTCTGCGCCACCGCATCGGTGCGTTCCAGCGAGGCGCCGTCAGGCAGCTGGATGACGACGAAGAAGTAACCCTGGTCCTCGACCGGAAGGAAGGTCGAGGGCAACTTCTGCCAGACGAAGTAGGTGGCCACCAGGCCGGCCGCGAACAAACCGAGCATGATCCAGCGCAGCCGGATGAGGATACGCACGCCGTGCGCATAGGCATGCGACAGTCTGTCGAAGCCCGTGTTGAACCAGCGGAACGGGGCGAACTGCGTCTCGCCGCGATGGCGCAGGAAGGCGGCGCTCAGCGCCGGGCTGAGCGTCAGCGAGTTGAAGGCGGATATGCCGACCGAAATCGCCACCGTCAGCGCGAACTGATTGTAGAGCTTGCCGGAGACGCCGGGAATGAAGGCAACAGGCACGAAGACGGCCATCAGCACTGCGGTGGTGGCGATGATCGGTCCGGTGACCTCGGCCATCGCGGCCTTGGTCGCCGCCAGCGGTTTGAGGCCCGCCTCCAATTGTCGCTCGACATTTTCGACCACCACGATGGCGTCGTCGACGACGAGGCCGATGGCCAGCACCATGCCGAGCAGGGAGAGCATGTTGAGCGAGAAGCCCATCATTTCCATGACCACCATCGTCGCCACCAGCGACACCGGAATGGCGATGGTCGGGATGATCGTCGTGCGCCAGCTCTGCAGGAAGATGAACACCACGGCCACGACCAGCACCAGCGCTTCGCCAAGCGTGATCAGCACGTCATGCATCGATGCCGACACGAAGCGCGTGGTGTCGTAGTGCATGGCGTAGCTGACGCCCTTGGGAAAACGGGCCGACAGTTCCTGCATCTTGTCCTTGACGTGCTGCTGCAGATCGAGCGCGTTGGAACCCGGCATCTGGTAGACGGCGAGCACCACCGTCGGGTCCTTGCCGAAGAAGGCCGACGACGAATATTGCAGCGCGCCGAGTTCGATGCGGGCGACGTCGCGGAGCCGCACCAGCGAGCCGGTGCCGGTGTTGGCGCGCACGACGATGTCGCCGAACTCCTTGGGGTCGCTCAGGCGGCCGACGGCGTTGACCTGCATCTCGAAGGCGGTGCCGGCGGGCGCCGGCGACTGGCCGATCTTGCCGGCGGCCACCTGGACGTTCTGTTCCGAGATGGCATTCTGGACGTCGACGGCGGTGATGCCAAGATTGGCGAGCTTGTCCGGGTCGAGCCAGACGCGCATCGAGTAGCGGCGCTCGCCGAATATCTGGACGTCGCCGACGCCAGGCAGCCGCTTCAGCGGATCGACGACCTGCAGATAGGCGAGGTTACTCAGCGCCACCGGATCGACCGAACTGTCGGGCGAGGTCAGGTTGACGATGAGGACGAAATTTGGGTTCTGCTTCTTGATCGTCACGCCGCCCTGGTTGACGATCGCCGGCAGAGAGGAGGCCGCTTGCGAGACGCGGTTCTGGACGTCGACGGCCGCGGTACTCAAGGAATAGCCGACATCGAAGGTGATGGTGATGGTCGAGGAGCCGTCATTGGAGCTCGACGACGACATGTAGGTCATGCCTTCGACGCCGTTGATCTGCTGCTCCAGCGGCGTCGTCACCGTATCGGCGACCACTTGCGCGCTGGCGCCCGGATAATGGGCGCTGACCACGAC
The DNA here is from genome assembly GCF_000502615.1 of Mesorhizobium sp. LNJC405B00. Taxonomy (NCBI): domain Bacteria; kingdom Pseudomonadati; phylum Pseudomonadota; class Alphaproteobacteria; order Hyphomicrobiales; family Phyllobacteriaceae; genus Mesorhizobium; species Mesorhizobium sp. LNJC405B00. The sequence goes on from NZ_AYWC01000003.1 coordinate 527,638, forward strand.
CTGCGGCGGCGTGATGTCGGGAAACTGCGAAACCGGCAAAAGGAAATAACAAATCGTCCCGGCGAGCACCATGATGATGGCGATGGCCGAGGCGAAGATCGGACGATGGATGAAAAAGTTTACCACGACACGCAAACCTCTTTAGAAGAACCGGCCTCTTTAAAAGAATGGGCAGACCGGGACAGCCGCCTGCTGCGCACCGAACCCGGGTCCTGCAAAAAATACGAAGACGGCGCCGCGCCGCTGAGGCCCTGCTCATCGGCAACGGTCCTCAGCATCGCTTCGAAGGCGCGCGGGTTGACGCGGTCCGCTTTCATCACCAGCCGGATCATCGGATCCCGGATGGCTTCATCGATGGTCAAATCCTTGCGCTGCGACATTGGAGCGTATCCATTCCAGCGATTCGCATCGGACGATCGCGAACCGGTTTTCATCTCTTCACCGGCCGGAGCCGCATGACCTGCAATTTTCACCCCGTGTGATCTGGCAGGACCAGTTCACGGCCTTGTTATTGACGGAAGGCCACATAGGTGTTACCAGTAAGTAACATTCGGATAGTTACAGACCGGTAACACCCTAGTCAAGAGGTGAACCGAATTTTTAGGGAGACAAGGAGACTGCGATGGCAGACGGCATTACCGATCGTGTGCGCCCCCGGGATCGAATCCTGGAGACGGCGCAGGACATGTTTCACAAGCATGGCATCAAGGGCGTCGGTGTCGACGCCATCACGGAAGCCGCCGGCACCAACAAGATGACGCTCTACCGTCATTTTGAGTCCAAGGACGAACTGATCGTCCAGTGCCTGCGCGCGTCGGCGGCTAAAGGGGCCGCGATGTGGGACCAATTCGAGGCGGAGCATCCCGGCGACAAGCTCGCCCAGTTGCATGCCTGGATTCGCATGGCCGCTGCTTGCCTGGCGGCTGACGGTCGCGGCTGCGACATGGCCAATGCCGCCGCCGAATTGACCGAGCCGGACCATCCCGCCAGGAGCGTGATCAAGGAGCTCAAGAGCGCTCAGCGCGATCGCCTCGTTGCGCTGTGCCGGGATGCGGGCATCGGTCAGGCCGAGCTTCTGGCCGATACGCTGTCGCTGCTGTTCGAAGGGGCGCGCGTCAGCGTGCAGACCATGGGCTGCCAGGGCCCCAGCACGCAGTTCGTGCGCATGGCTGAAGGCCTGATCAGCTCTTTCAGGGCGCGCTGAATTCCAGCTCACCGAGTTTGCAAGGCCCCCTCATCCGGCCGCTTCGCGGCTAGCTCCTCCCCGAGGGGAGAAGAGGCTGGCGCCGGCGCTGATGATCTCCTTTCGCTTTGGCGAGAGGTCGGATTGCAGCGAATTGCTCTTTGCAATTCGGTTTCGGCAATCCGGGTGAGGGCTTTGGATATGCCAAGTTTCATTTGAGAATGAAAAAAGCCCGCTGCCGGGAGGAGGTGGCAGCGGGCTCGATTTCGAGCGAGATGCGGGAGGAGGTGCACCGCGCTCAGCGTCGGCATCGCATCTGGGAGGAGTAGATGGCCGACACCCAGATGAGTACGGGTTGCCCAATGATTCGGCAACAATGAAAGTTGCATGGCTGCTGTGCAGATTTGCGGCATCTGCCCGACTTGTCATACAAATCGGAAAAACCGCCACGGCGCGAAATCACTGCACCGGTACGTTTTCCTTGAAGATCAGCCGTGGCTCGATGAACTTCTTCGTCAGGTAGGGCGCGGCGGACGCGATCGAGCCGAGCAGGCGGATCACAGATTGCTCCGCGATCAGCCGCGCATTCTGGTCGATGACGACATCGGCGAGGTCGTCGACGAGATAGCCGCGCGTTTCCTTGGTCAGGTCGTGGCAGATGAAGACCGGCTTCTTCTTTGGCTTGGCCTCGAGCAGCGCTCTCGCCACACCTGAGCGCCCGGCGCCGACGCAGTAGATGCCGAGCAGTTCCGGCTCGTTGTGCAGCGCCTGCATCGTTGCGGTGTAGCTGCCCTCCGGTTCGTCATTGATCTCGACCGCACTCGAGACCGTGAGATTGGGGAATTCCTCTGTCAGCACCGACCGAAAGCCCATCTCGCGCTCCTCGTGCCCGCGATAGGAACGCGAGCCGACGACCATCGCCAGATGACCCTGGCGGCCATTGAGGAAGCGCCCCATCAACAGCGCCGCCGTGCGTCCGGCAACCCGGTTGTCGATGCCGACATAGGCCGAACGCGGGGCGGCTGGAACGTCGGAGACCAGCGTGACAAGGCGGATGCCTGCCTCGACCACATCGCGCAATATGTTGCGCGTTCGCGGATGATCGACGGCAATGACGCCGACGCCATTGGCCTTCAGCGACAGATTTTCAACCGCCGCCTGCAGCGCTGCCGGCGAGATGCCGCCGAGATTGTGGATCCGGCACGAGGCGACCAGCGGCAGGCGCCCCGCATAGTCCTCGATGTGCCCGGCGAGGTCGATCATGAAACCGTTGGCGCCGATCGGCAGGAAGAATTCAAGATGCGCCGGCCGCGACGGCAGCGTCACCTGATCGACCACCGGCAAATAGCCGAGCTGCTTGGCCGCCTCCATCACCCGTTGGCGGTTGGCGGCGCTCGCGCCGGCCCGGTTGTTCAGAACCCGGTCGACGGTCGCGGTCGACAGGCCGCAGCTCCTGGCTATGTCGGCAACGGTGGCTTTCATGGCTGTAGTCATAGAGCATGATCCCGAAAAGTGGGAACCGGTTTTCTCGGACAAACGGGAACCGTTTTGTCAAAAGGTCATGCTCTACAACGAGTTAGAGCGGATGCGTTTCCGTGCCAGACGGCGCGAAGACGGTTCAGCCGTGCGATGGCCCGCCTTCGATGATGGCGTCGCGGATCTCCTTGTCCGACATCCCGGTGATGATGCGTTCGACCTCGGCCACGCTGGTCTTCTTCGGGTCGATGTCGTCGGCCACCACCTTGCCCCGGCGCATGACGACGATGCGGTCAACCACCTGGAAGACATGGTGGATGTTGTGGGCGATGAAGATGCAGGAATGCCCGGAATCGCGCGCGTTGCGCACGAAGCTCAGCACGCCTTGCGTCTCGGCGACGCCGAGATTGTTGGTCGGCTCGTCGAGGATGATCAGGTCGCTGTCGAAGTGCATGGCGCGCGCGATGGCGACGGCCTGCCGCTCGCCGCCGGACAGGGAGCCGATCGGCGTCGTCGGCGGGATGTTCTTGGAGATGCCGACCTGTTTCAGCAGGTCGCGAGCGACATTGTTCATCGCCTCCTGGTCCATGCGGTTCAAAAAGCGCGGCGGTTTGATCGGCTCGCGGCCGAGGAACAGGTTGCGCGCGATCGACAGCTGCGTCACCAGTGCCGAATCCTGGTAGATCGTCTCGATGCCGTGCGCGATGGCGTCGCTGGTGCTGCGCAGATTGACCTTCTTGCCGCGGATGAAAATGTCGCCGCTGGTCAGCGGCACCGCCCCCGACAACACCTTGATCAGCGTCGATTTGCCGGCGCCATTGTCGCCGAGCAGGCCGACGATCTCCCTTTCGTTGACATGAAAATTGGCGTCTTCGAGCGCCTGCACGCGCCCGTAGGACTTTTTGATGTTGGACATGCGGATGAGCGGTTCAGCCATGGTTCTAGGTCCCTGCCTGATGCCGGCGTTCCAGCCATGAGTGCAGCGCCATCATGCCGAGGATGATGGCGCCGATGAAGATGTTGTAGGCCAGCCCGGGCACGCCGATCAGCACGATGCCGTTGCGCATGACGCGCAGGATGAGGATGCCGAGCACGGTGCCGATGATGGTGCCGCGCCCACCGGTCAGCGCCGTGCCGCCGATCACCACCATGGCGATGACTTCGAGCTCGTAGCCGGTGCCGCTGTTGGGGTTGGCGGCCGACGTGCGCAGCGACGAGATGACGCCGGCAAGCGAAGCCATCACCGACGACATCACGAACAGGCCGATCTTGACGCCGCTGACGTTGACGCCGCGCGCCCTTGCGGCGCCTGGATTGCCGCCGGCTGCCTGGATCCAGTTGCCGGTCCGGCTTTGCGTCAGCACGTAGCCCAGTGCGATGGCCGCCGCGATGAACCAGAAGAGCGACATATAGATGCGGAACGGGCCGATGAAGAAATCACCGACCAGCGCTTCGGCCAGCCAGCTGCCCTCGGCGCTCCACGTCCGCTGCGGAAAGCCGTCGGTGACGAACAGCGCGGTGCCGCGCACGACCAGCAGCATGCCGAGCGTCACCAGGAAGGATGGGATTTTCAGCTGCGTGACGAACCAGCCATTGACCAGGCCGATGAAGGCCGCGATCAGCAGCGCGGCGAGGAAGCCGACCTCCAGCGAGGTCAGGCCGCTGTTGAACAGCGTCCACATCAGCACCGGCGAAAAGCCGAACAGCGAGCCGACCGACAGATCGAATTCACCCGACGTCATCAACAGCGTCATCGCCAGCGCGATCAGCCCGAGCTCGACGGTGAAGGCCAGCGTGTTGGAGATGTTCTGCGGCGACAGGAAATCGTGGTTGATGCTCCAGAACACCGCGATTTCGACGATGAGCAGAACGAAGGGCCCGAATTCCGGCCTCGCGATCAGGCGTTGGATGAGCGAACGGTTTTCCACTGATAACCTGCGACAGGAAGGGAAGGCTGAGCCCAGCGCGCAACGCGAAGGGCTCGGCGAAAAGACAGTCGCGACCGCGGCTGCGGCCGCGACTGTTGAAGGTCTGGGTTATTTGCCCGACAGGATGTCGTCGTAGACCTGCGCGGTGTCCTTTTCATAGAGCGCGCCGGTGATGACGTTGAAGCCCGGAGGAATGCCTGACGCCGCCATGTTGGCCAGCGACAGCGCGACGTAGCTGGTCGCCTGCGGGTCCTGCCACTGGCCGGCATTGACGTAGCCGGTCAGCACTTCCTGGGTAGTGTCGAGCGAGTTGCCCCAGCCGACGACCGGGATTTCGCCCGGCTTGATGCCGGCCTGGTCGAACACCCGCTTGATCGAGCCGGTGACCAGATCGCCGAGGCCGATGATTGCCTTGACCTTGGCCTTGTTGGCGGTGAGATAGTCGACCATGCGGTTGATGGCTTCGGCCTGGTCGAGGGTCGCTTCGGTGATCTCATAGGTGATCCCCAGCGGTTCGAAGACGCTCTTGATGCCTTCCTCTTCCTGGACGCCGTAGGTGGCGCCGGGGATTTCGACCGGCATCCAGACGAAGTCGCCCTTCTTCACCAGGCCCTTGTCGACCAGATATTGCGCCCAGTGCTTGCCGAAGGTGACGTTGTCGCCGCCGACATAGGCGTCGAAGCTTGCCTTGGGATCGGGCGTGTTGAAGTTGATGATCGGGATCTTGGCCGTGTTGGCTTCCTTGGCGATTTCGATCAGGCTGCCCGGATCGGGGCTGGTGGTGACGATGCCGTCGGCCTTTGCCGAGATCGCGGCGCGCACGGCCTCCTGCTGCGAGGCAACGTCGCCATTGTGGAACGAGGTGTTGACGGTGTTGCCGGTGTCCTTCGCCCATTGCTTGGCGCCGGCCAGGAAGTAGGTCCAGACCGGGTCGGCCGGGCCGCCATGCGAAATCCAGTAGAACGTCTTGGCCTGTGCTGCCGCCGGAACGGCCAGCGCCACAATCAAGCCAAGCACGAGTAATCGTAGCCTCGTCAGCATTTGCTTTCCTCCCATGTTGAAAAACGACCTCCACGTCCGGCGATGATCCGGGCGATGCCCTTGATCCTCTCCTCCTGCCAGCGCCGACCCGGATGCGCAGAGCATCTTCTTTTGCGGCCGATGGCAAGCCTTCATCCGCCCAATGGATGGTGGCGCGATGCAACGCGCCATCATCGATCCCATCAGATCGCATCAGTTAGAGGGCAATTCCAGGAAAAGTGTGAAACGGTTTTCCGTCCGGAATTGCGTCAACCAAGAGATAGAGATATTTCCCGGCAAGCAGGCGGGGCTTAAACTCAGGCGCGCGGATTTTCCTGGAAGCGCTCGGCCTGGCGGTTGCGCAGCACCTTGGCCAGCCGGTCGAGCGCGAGCGCCAGCACCATCACCGCGCCGATCACGAAGGGGCTCCATGCGGCGTCGATGCCGAACAGGGTCACGCCGCTCAAGATGACCTGGACGATCAGCATGCCGATCACCGCACCGAAGACGGTGCCGCGCCCGCCGGAAAGCGAGGTGCCGCCGATGATCGCCGCGGCAATCGCCATCAGCACGAAACCGCCGCCTTGGTCGACGTCGGTAACGGGAGAGCCAAGCCACAGCGCGCCCGCCAGCCCCGAGACGATGCCCATCAGCACCAGCGTCTGCAGCCGCACAGCACCTGTCGGGATGCCGGCATAGAGCGCCGCCTGCGGATTGCTGCCGACGGCCTGGATCCGGTAGCCGAAGCGGCTGCGGTGAAGCACGAGGTGCATCACCACCGCCATTGCGACGAAGACAAAGACAGCCGTCGGCACAAGGCCGAACAGCTTGCCGTGAACGATCTCAAAGAAGTCGCCGCCTGGGCTGGCCGGAGCTGTCGCTTGCATCTTGACGGCCACCGCCGCCAGGCCCCGGAACATTGCAAAGGTGCCCAGCGTAACGACGATGGCCGGCAGTCGCAGCGCCACCACCAGCAGGCCGTTGACGAGGCCGAGCCCGGCGCCGAGCAGCACGCCGGCAAGGGCGGCAAGCCACGGGTCGATGCCGGCGGCCAGAAGGAATGCGGTGAGAAGGGCCGCGAGATGGAATATCCAGCCGACGGAAAGGTCGATCTCGCGGAGTGCGAGCACGAACACTATGCCGATCGCCAGCATGCCGGGATACGCAGCGGTTTCCAGCAACGACAGCACATTGGCGTCATCGAGGAAATCCGGCCGGGCAAAGCCTGTAATCGCCACCAGGACAACGAGCCCGATGAGCGGCCTGAGTTCGACGGGCAGGCGAAGGCTGCGCTTCGGGTGGGCAGCCGAACCGGCAAGCTGTAGCATGGGATCCAATCGTGTCATGCCATGGCTCCCACGAGTTTCTTTTTCGGCCGCTCCGCCTCCGGCATCTCGCCGGTGGTGGTCAGTTGCAGCACTGTCCTTCGCTTCATCTCGGCGCCGGACAGCTCGCCGGCGACCCGGCCGCGGTGGAAGACAAGGACGCGGTTGCTGAGGTTGGTCAGTTCGGACGGCTCGACCGAACGCAGCAAAACGATACAGCCATTGGCTGCCATCTGCCGGATCAGCGCATAGATCTTGCGCTTGGCAGCCGCCTCGATACCGCCAGCCGGATTGTCTAGGAGCAGCACTTGCGGCGCCGTCTCCAGCCATTTGGCGACTACGATCTTCTGCTGATCGCCGGCCAGCAGCGAATTCACCGGCGCGTCCGGCAGGCCCTTGATGCGCAGCGCATCGATCTGCCTTGCGGCGGCGGTGATCGCGGCCTTGGGCGAGTAGCGGCGAGACCCCCAGTTGCGGGCGCCGGTAGCGATGTTGCCTATGTTGAAGGCCAGCGACCGGTCGGGCATCAGGCCGTTGCACAGGCGGTTGGCCGGCACCAGGCCGATGCCGCGCCGCGCCGCTTCGGTCGGATTTCCAGGCAAGCCGTAGCCGTCGGGGAGCCGCACCCTGCCGCTTTGCGCCTCGCGCAGGCCAAACAGCATCTCGAACAGGTCTTCAACGCCCGACCCCTCAAGCCCGGCCAAGCCGAGGATCTCGCCGGAGCGGGCGGTGAAGCTGACGCCGGAAATCCGGCCGCCGCTCAGACCCTCCACCGTGATCCGCGGCCTTATCGTGCTGGCATTGGCCGGCAGTGCAGGCGGGAACAGGCTGCCGCGCTGCTGGCCGATCATGGCGTCGATCACATCGGCTTCGCTCAACGCCGAGCGCTCACTTGTCAGCACGTCACGGCCGTTGCGCATCACGGTGACCTGGTCTGCGATCGCAAACACATCCTCCAGCCGGTGCGAGACATAGAGCACGCTCGTGCCCTTGGCCTTGAGGTCACTTAGTACGGTGAACAGGTGCTCGGTCTGGCGCCGGTCGAGCGCAGAATTCGGTTCATCGAGGATCAGCAGCCTCGGGCCTTCCAGAATTGCGCGGCCGAGTTCGACATATTGCCGTTCGCCCATGCCGAGTTGTCCCACAGGAGCGTGGACATCGAGGTCGAGCTTGAGTTGCCGAAGCAAGGTGCGGCTGCGTGCCTCCATCTCGCGCCTGGAGACGAAGCCATTGCGCAACGGCTCGCGATTGACGAACAGATTGGCCAGTACCGAGCGGTCGGCAAACAGGCCGAGCCCCTGGTGGACGACGCCGAAGCTGTGCTTGCGTGCAGCGATCGGGCTGTCGACGGTGACGATCTGGTCGCCGACGCGGATGGTGCCGCTGTTGGGCCGGAGCACGCCGGCAAGCACCTTCACCAGCGTCGACTTTCCGGCGCCGCTTTCACCGACGACAGCATGGATGGTCCCCTGTCCGACAGACAGGTTCATATCCCTGAGCGCGACAACGCCGCCATAACGCATGGCGAGATTGCGCACCGATATCATCGGCAAACCGAGCATGCGATTCGGCCCCCACAGACCGCGCCCCGATCCTGGAGCGAATTTCCGATACAGTCACCCGGATTCCGCTAACAAACGGCTTACAGGAACCGGATAGGAACGTTTATCGGCTATCCGTTCGTCCTGGCTGCTCCGAAATCAGATCAGGTCGGCCTTGGCGAGGTCCCGCATGAGATGGCTGGCGCCGTAGGTCCAGTGCGGGCAATCGGGCGACAGAAGCACGCGGTTCACCAGCGCGCCGAATTTCTCCGACGAGATGGTGACGATATCGCCGATCTTGTGGGTGAATCCCTTGCCCTTCTCGCCGCGATCCTTCGACGGCACGAACATGGTGCCGAGATAAAGCGCCAAGCCGTCGGGATACTGGTGGTGCGGCCCCATGGCGGCCGCGACCAGCTCTTCGGGCGAACGGCTGATCTCGGCCATCGAGCTCGCGCCCTCCAGCGAAAACCCGTCCTCGCCCTCGACCTGCAGCCGCACCGTGGCGCGCTTGACATCGTCGATGGAAAAGCTTGCGTCGAACAACCGGATGAAGGGCCCAAGCGAGGCCGAGGCATTGTTGTCCTTGGCCTTGCCGAGCAGCAGCGCCGAGCGTCCCTCGACGTCGCGCAGATTGACGTCGTTGCCGATGGTCGCGCCGACGATCCTGCCGGTGCTGGCGGCGATCATGGCGATCTCCGGCTCGGGGTTGTTCCAGGTGGAGACAGGATGCAGCCCGACATCGGCGCCGAAGCCGACGGACGCCATCGGCTGGCATTTGGTAAAGATCTCGGCGTCGGGGCCGATGCCGACTTCCAGATATTGCGACCAGGCGCCGCGCTGGATGAGCTTGGCCTTGATCTCCATAGCTTCGGGCGAGCCGGGCTTCAGCTTCGACAGATCGTGGCCGATCAGCCCGGCAATGTCGGCGCGGATGGCGTCGGCCTTTTCCGCCGAGCCGCGCGCCTGCTCTTCGATGACGCGTTCGAGCAGGCTGACCACGAAGGTCACGCCCGACGCCTTCACCGCCTGCAGGTCGACAGGCGAGAGCAGATAGGGCTTTGCCGGGTCGCGGGTAGCCTGAAAACTGTTGGCGGCGATCGCATCGAGCGAACCGATCGGTTTGCCCTTGGCAGAGCGCACGTGTCCGGCCGGATCGACCATCTCGCAAATGTCGCGCACGGTGGGTGCGGTGGTCGAGGTGATGTTGAAAACAATGCCGTCGCGCACGGTGACCACCAGCGGATGCGAGGCATCGCTTGCCCTGGCTCGGCCGATGAAGAGCCCGTCGGCGGGAAGCTGCGTTGGGTTCGTCATGGCTTACGGTCCTTTGATGATCGAGATGGCAGCTGGGCCGCTGCACTTTCACCGGATTCACGCCAAAGGTCTATCCCGTGGCGCAGGCAATTGTCGGTTCTGACATGAGGCCCGCTCTTTCAAAAAAATGAAACTGGCACTAGAATTTTCATTTTCCGCATACTCCAGGTGAAGCCTTGCCCGCACCGTTTTCCGTTCCGATCTGGCAGAAGCCGCAGACCGCATCCGCCTTCCAGTTGCTCGTCACTGCGCCGGTCGACGTTGCCATCGTCGGCGGCGGCTTCATGGGCCTGTCGACCGCCTTGCACGCAGCCCGGCTCGGTCTCGGTGTACAGGTGCTGGAGGCTGGCGAGATCGGCCAGGGCGCCTCGGGCCTCAATGGCGGCCAGGTCATTCCCGGCCTGAAATATGATCCCGAATGGCTGCTCGAGCATTTCGGCCCCGAGCGTGGCCAAGCGCTGGTCGTTTTCGCCGCCTCGGCGGCGGATACGGTGTTCGATCTCATCCGCGACGAAAAGCTGGCGGTGCCGCTCACCCGCAAGGGCTGGATCCAGGCCGCGCATACCGAAACCGCATTGAAAGCGGCGGCGAACAGGGATCGTCAATGGCGGGCGCGTGGCGCCGATGTCCGGCTTCTGAATGAAAGCGAGATCGCCGATATGACCGGCGCGCAAGGCTATCTCGGCGGCTGGCTCGACCGCCGCGCCGGCATCATCGATCCGCTCGCCTATACAGTGGAACTGGCGCGCATCGCTGCCGCCGCCGGCGCCAGCATTGCCGAGCGGCAGAAGGTGGTGAAACTCCGCAAGGAAGCCGGCCTTTGGCGCGTTTCAACCGAAAACGGCGCCGAGGTGCGGGCGAAAGCGGTTGTCCTGGCGACGAACGCCTATACCGATGGACTGCTTCCGGGCCTCGCCGAAACGATCGTGCCGCTGCATTCCTTCCAGGTCGCCACCGCGCCGCTGTCATCCAACCTTGCGGCGACGATCCTGCCGGAAGGGCAGGCGGTGTCCGACTCCAGGCGCATTCTCGTCTACTACCGCAAAACAGCCGACGGCCATCTGGTGCTTGGCGGCCGTGGCCGCATGGCGCTTCCCAGGAGCGAGGCCGACTGGGCGCATCTGCAGCGCGCGCTGGTGCGGCTTTATCCCGCGCTCTCCGATGTCGCCATCGAGAAACGCTGGTTCGGTCGCGTGGCGATGACGCCGGATCATCTGCCGCACATCCACGAACCTGAAAAGGGCCTGCTCGCCGTGGTCGGTTGCCAGGGCAGGGGCGTCGGCCTGATGACCGCGCTGGGAAAACGCATGGCGGGCTATTTGGCAAACGGTGAGGCAGCGCAATTGCCGTTCCCGCTGTCGCCGATCCGGCCGATTCCGTTCCACGCCTTTCGCCAGATCGGCGTCGCCGCGACGATCGCCTGGTACCGCATGCTCGACGCCTTCGAGCGCTGATTGCGCGCCGGCCGTTTAGGCCTCGTGGATTCAGCTTGACAGTTTCATGAATATGAAAAAAGCTAAGTCGATTTCATATTTCCATTGAGCAGCCTGATGTCGACCGTCGTTGCGTCTGAAGCGCCAGCAGGCTCCGCCCGGGGCTTCCGCTTCGCCATGTTGCTGCCGGGCGGGCTGGTCACCTTCTTCCTGATCCTGTTTGCGCTCGGCCTCGTGCTGTTCCTCGCCTTGCGCGGCAATGACGGTTCGCTGCTCGGCGCCGGCTTTACGGCAGGCAACTTCATCACCGTGGTCTCCGATCCGCTCTACTGGACAGTGACGCTGCGCTCGCTGGTGATCGCCGGCCTGGTGACGCTGGCGACCGTCGTGACCACCTATCCCGTCGCCTACTATCTCGCCTTCCATGCCGCCCGCCGCCGCAGCCTGCTTTTGTTTCTGGTGACCCTGCCGTTCTGGACCAGCTATCTCCTGCGCGTCTTCGCCTGGAAGATCGTGCTCGCCTACAACGGCGTCTTGAACTCGGCGCTGATCGAAAGCGGCATCTGGTCGGAGCCGACGCTGGCCTTCCTCAACACGCCGGCGGCGGTGGTCGTCACGCTGGCGCATGCCTATGCGCCCTTCGCCATCCTGCCGATCTATGTGGCGCTGGACACCATCCCGAAATCACTGCTCGAAGCCGCCTCCGATCTCGGCGCCAGACCGTTCACGGCATTTCGCCGCGTCGTCTTGCCCAATTCGATGCCGGGCGTTCTGGCGGCCGCCCTCGTCGTCTTTGTGCCGACGGTCGGCGACTATGTCACCCCGGCCATGGTCGGCGGTCCCGCCAGCGCCATGATCGGCACATTGATCCAGTCGCAGTTCGGCAAGGCCAATGACTGGCCGTTCGGGGCGGCACTTTCAGTCTGCGTGATGCTGGTCATCCTCTGCGTGGTGCTGGTCGCACGCGGCGCCGACCGCAAATTCGGCAGCCGCACATGAGCGCGGCGCGGAGAGATGATGGCCGCGGCTGGCTCGGCGTCTATGTGCTTGCCTATCTCGTCTTCCTCTATCTGCCGGTGCTGTTGATCCCGCTGTTTTCCTTCAACAACTCCATCCAGGCCGCGTTTCCGCTGCAGGGCTTCACGCTCGAATGGTATGCCACGCTCTATGGCAATCCGGCGCTGTCCGGCGCGCTTTTGAACAGTCTCGTCATTGGCGTCGTGGCCGCCGCCGGCGCCACGCTCTGCGGCATCACCGTCTCCTATATGGACCTCTACGGTCGTTCGCCGCTCGCCGCCACCATCAGCGCCATCTCCAGGCTGCCGATCCTGATCCCCGGCGTCATCGTCGGCATATCGTTGCTGATCCTCATCAATCTCATCGGCCTCGGCCCGTCGCGCATCGCCATCGTTCTCGGCCACATACTGGTGGCGCTGCCGACCACCGTGGTGATCATGCGCAGCCGGTTTGCCGCAATTCCGAAAACCATTCGCGAGGCCGCACTCGATCTCGGCGCTTCCGACTGGACGACCTTCCGGCGGGTGATGTTGCCGCTCTCGCTGCCGGCCATCGTCTCGGCCTTCATGCTGGCCTTTCTGATTTCCTTCGACGAGTTCATCGTCGTCTTCTTCCTCGCCGGCACCGAGCCGACGCTGCCGCTCTACATCTGGAGCCAACTGCGTTTTCCTCGCTCGCTGCCGACCGTGATGGCGCTGGGGACAGCTATCCTTGCTGTGTCCGTCATCATCGCCGGCATCGCCGAAATCCTGCGCCATCGCGGGCTGAGCACAGCCCGTNCGGCGCCCACCAGTCCAGCCTGAACCATAACAAAAGAGGAGAACCGAAATGGCATTCGACCCGAAATCAATTACTGGGCTGAAATCGATCACTGGCCCGAAATCGATCACTGCAAAGACAGCCCGCACCGGGCTTGCCGCGCTTGCAATCGTCCTGTCGTCGACTGTCGCCTTCGCCGCCGACAAGCTGCAATATTTCACTTGGTCCGGCTATGAACTGCCAGACTTCAACAAGAGCTTCCTGACGGCCCATCCCGATGGCGTCGAGGCCTCGATCTTCGGCGACGACGACGATGCCTTCACCAAGGTCAAGGCCGGCTTCCGCCCCGATATCGCCCATCCCTGCTACGACAAGGTGGCGCGCTGGAACAAGGAAGGCCTGCTGCAGCCGATCGATACCAAGCGCATCAAGAACTGGGATTCGATCTTCCCGGTGTTCAAGAACCTGCCCGACATCCAGGCCGGCGACGGCAAGGTCTGGATGGTGCCGTGGGATTGGGGCAACACCTCGATCCTCTACCGCACCGATCTGGTGAAGAACCCGGAAGCGAGCTGGAACCTTCTGTGGGACAAGCAATATGCCGGCCGCATGGCGACCATCGATGCCGTGCATGACACGCCGATCGTTGCAGCACTTCTGGCCGGCGTAAACCCCTTCGATATGACGCCGGAGCAGATGGACAAGGTGGCGGAAAAATTGCGCGAGCAGCGTCCGCTGCTCTCCAACTACACCACCGACATGACCTCGGTCGAACAGGCGCTGGCCAGCGGCCAGCTGGTCGCCGCCATGACCTGGAACGCGTCGGCAACCTCGCTGAAGAAGCAGGGCGTGCCGGTCGAGTTCATGAAGCCGAAGGAGGGCATGCTGACCTGGGCCTGCGGCTTCGTCATGCTCAAGGACGCCAAAAACGTCGACCTCGCCTATGACTTCATCAACAGCCGGCTCGACGCCGACTCGGGTAAGTACCTGATCCAGGCCTACGGCTATGGCAGCTCGCTGAGCACCGCCTTCGCCGGCGTGGCGAAGGACGAACTGGACAAGCTGCAATTGCCGGCGGACCCGGAGGTGATGCTGAAGACCACCATCTTCACCGGCCCGATGAAGCAGAACGACGATGTGGCGAAGATGTTCGAGAAAGTGAAGGCGGGGGGGTGAGCAGCGCAGACCTCACCTTCTCCCCTTGTGGGAGAAGGTGGATCGGCGCGCAGCGCCGAGACGGATGAGGGGTGNCTCACTCCGCTGGAACACCCCTCATCCGTCGCCTTCGGCGACACCTTCTCCCACAAGGGGAGAAGGGGGAGCTCTTCGGCGCTGCGCCGCGCCAATAGGACAGTTACAAGGACCCACGCATGGACATGCTTGACGACGCAACCGAGAAGCCCAAGGCCGACGCCGACATCCGCGTCGGCCGGCGCGTGCGGGCGCTGCGGCTGGAGCGCAATTTGTCGCTGGCCGAGCTTGCGGCAAAAGCCGGCGTGTCGATTGGGGCGCTGAGCCAGATCGAGCGCGGCCTGTCTTCGCTGCGCGTCAAGGTGATCTGGCCGCTGGCCGCCGCTCTCGACATCGAGCCTTCGGCGCTGATCACCGACGGCAACGAAGCCGCCAACGATCTCTATTGCGTGCGCGCCGACAAAAGGCGGCAGCTCCCGGTCAAGTCGGAAGGCATCGCCAAGGCGCTGCTGTCGCCGCCGGGCGCGGCGCTGACCGGCCTCTTGGTGACCGTGGAAGCCGATGGCGGCACGGCGGAAGCCTATGCGCATATCGGTCACGAGTTCGGCTATGTCCTGTCGGGCGAGGTCGAACTGGTGGTGGACTCGACAAAATACGTGCTGAAGAGCGGCGACTCCTTTGCCTTCAAGAGCACGCTTCTGCACGCCTTCCGCAATCCCGGCACCGAGCCTTGCCAGATCCTCTGGGTCAACACCACCAAGCCGTCCGAGGTTCGCGATGGCGCCTGATGCGCTGGTACGCCTGGACACGGTCTCGAAGGTTTTCCCCGGCGGCATTGTCGGGCTCGACGCCGTCGATCTCGACATTATCAGCGGCGAGTTCATCACCCTGCTCGGGCCCTCGGGCTGCGGCAAGACCACCAGCCTGCGCGTCATTGCCGGTTTCGAGAGCCCGTCGAGCGGCAAGGTGCTGCTCGATGGTCGCGACATCACCGCGCTCAGGCCGTTCGACCGTCCCGTCAACACCGTGTTCCAGGATTATGCGCTGTTCCCGCATATGAACGTCGCCGAGAATGTCGGCTTCGGCCTGTCGCTGCGCAAACTGTCCGGCGCCGAGCAGGCAAAGCGCGTCCGCGAAGCCCTCGACATGGTCGGCCTCGCCGACAAGCTCGGCGCCCGCGTTTCCGAACTGTCGGGTGGCCAGCGCCAGCGCGTCGCGCTCGCCCGAGCCATAGTCTGCGAGCCGCGCGTTCTGTTGCTCGATGAACCGCTGTCGGCGCTCGATGCGCATTTGCGCGAACAGATGCAGGTCGAACTGAAGCGGCTGCAGTCGCGGCTCGGCACCACCTTCGTCATGGTCACCCACGACCAGACCGAAGCGCTGTCGATCTCCGACCGCATCGTCGTCATGAACAAGGGCCGCATCGAGCAGATCGCGCCGCCGGCTACGCTTTACGACCGGCCGGCGACGAAATTCGTCGCAAGCTTCATCGGCACCATGAACCTCTTGCAATCGCGCTTCATCGGCCGCGACGGCGACCGCCTGCGCTTCGCCGCTGGCGGGCTTTCGCTGGAAGCAACATCTGAAACCGGCGACACACCCGGCGAAGGCACTGAGCGCACCATCGGCGTTCGCCCCGAGGACTTGCTGGCCACCACCGATGCCGCCGCCGGCACCGCGCCGGCGCGCGTCAACTCCATCGTCTTCCACGGCCGCACGCTGCGGCTGCATGCTGAGCTGGGGCAGGGATTGGCGGTCGTGATCGATGCGCCGCGCCAGGCCGAGGGCTTTCAATTCAGCGTCGGCGACGTGGCGCATGTCAGCCTGCGCCGTGGTGCCAACTGCCCTATGCTGCCAAGCTGATCCAACCCAATCCCTTCATCGACGGTTGGATTTAACCTGCTGTGAAGATCGCCAAGGTGGAATTAAGTGTGAATTGACTCGCAAAGGAACATATTCCTACTTTGCGGGATGCCCGAACTAAGCACCCGACCGCGCCGAAATGTGCAAACCCTCTGCTTGGCGCATGAAGTCGGGCAGCTAATTCGTGTTCGATGTCGGAACTGCAACATCACTCGACACTATCTGCCTGGCGATCTCGCAAAGCTGGTTGGTGATATCCCCTTTTGGGATGTGGAGCGGCACATGCGGTGCGAGCGCTGCAAAGGTCGTGAGCTCGATGCAGGCATCATTCTGCCAAGCGCTGCTGAACGCCTTAAAATTCGCGTCAGACGTCTTGTCGAAATCCGCATGGTTCGCCGGGTAATCTGGCGAGACGACGATTGAGGAGAGCCGATTTCGGGCTAAAACAGAGACCCTTGGGCCGGGGCCTGTGGTGGGAACTTGATCTGTGTGGCTGGCTTCTCAACGATCACCAACGCGTCGTTGGGCGCCGTCCGCTGCAAATGCCGTGCTTCCGACCATGGCGCCGTCAGCCAAGCCTCGGTTTCCTCCGGCGTGGTGAGGATCACGGGCATAGCCTTCTCATGCATCGGCGCAATGAGAGCATTAGGCTTGGTGGTCATGAAGGCGTATAGCTCGAAGTCGCCGGGACCGTCCTTGACCTTTCGCACGCCCTGCCAAGACGTCCAGAAACCAGCGAAGAAGAACAGCGGCCGGCTCTCGCCACGGGCAAACCAGTAATTTCGCTGGATTCCTGTTTCCGGGTCTTTATCGTTCGCCGCAGGGCTGGGCTCGGCAAAGCTGGTCACCGGCACGACACATCTGTGCTCGACGCCCACATATTGCTGCCAGTGCGAATATTGCGGATTGCGAACGTTGGTGGTGCCGTAGTCGGCCTTACCTTTCATGCGCTCGGGCGGCGTTGGCAAACCCCAAAGCAGTTTCGCCAGTTCACGCTCCCCATCCGTCCTGTTGCGAACGACAAGCCCAGGTTGATTGGGATAGACATCAAGCGAAGGTTCGAGGTTGCCGCTGATATCGCGCAATGTGCGGGTCCATTGGCGGACCGCCTCTTGCGTCGTCGTGATGTTGTAGAGGTTGCACATGCACCCAGCATTGCGGAATTGGCTTTTGTCTGCAACCGAAGTCGCTGTCCGACGCCGCCGCAATCGTCGTCACACAGCCGCGCTATATCATCGTCCTGACACACCTTGTCAGCTGTCGTGCGGGTAAAGGTGGCGGGCCGGCAAGCGCTTCCCTACTTCAAACCAGTCTGAACAGGAGGAACACACATGACCATCGCGGATGTTGCCAAGGATTTCACTGAAATGCTCCAGCAGGGGGATCACCTGGGTGCTGGTGAAAAGTACAATGCCGATGATATCGTCAGCCTCGAAGCCATGGAGGGGCCGATGGCCATCGCCCGTGGCAAGGAGGCTCTCAGGCAAAAGGGCGAATGGTGGCAAGAGAACCACGAAGTCCATGGCGGCTCTGTCGAAGGCCCCTATGTCAACGGCGACCAGTTCGCGGTGCGCTTCAAGTTCGACATAACGCCCAAGGCGACCGGCGAACGGGTCACCATGGACGAGGTTGGCCTGTACACGGTCAAGAACGGCAAGATCACCGAAGAGCGCTTCTACTACTGAGCCCGGGTGCCGTAGGGTTCCGGCGCACTTCGCTGCACGACCCAAAAACCAGGCGGCCGGGACAAAGTCCTGGCCGCAGTGGGAAAAGCTCAAATGGTCTTCACATACTGCGCCAACTGATCGGCCACCGTGCCCCAGCCGTCGAAGAACCCCATCTCTTCATGATTGTTGCGGGTAGCCTCGTCGCGATGGATGGCCGTCGCCGTGTAGCGCGTGCCCTTGTCATCCGACTGAAGCGAAATGACTGCGGTGATGAAGGGCTCGCCGGAGGGCCGATAGCCCCGCAGCAGCGCATCGGTCCACACCAGCCGCTCGTTCGGCACGATCTCGAGATAGCAGCAATGGCGGTCGTTGACCTCCTTGCCGTCGGGCGATTGCATGCGCGTCCGGAACAGTCCGCCCGGACGAAGGTCGATCTCGCAATCGGTGATCAGCCAGGGCTTGGGCGTGAACCATTGCTTGACATGCTCCGGCACCGTCATCGCGCTCCACAAGAGTTCGCGCGGCGCGTCGAGCTTGCGCTCCAGCACAAGGTCCAGTCTGGGGTCGGGCTTGAAGGGATAGCTCACTTTTCTTGCTCCTTGAGGCTCATCACATAGGCGTCGAATTGATCGAGTCGGCGCTCCCACAGCGTGCGCTGTTCGGCCAGCCAGTTTTCGGCGAGCTGCAGCGGTTCGGGCGCTAGCTGATAGGTCCTGGTGCGGCCGATTTTTTCCGATCGCACCAGACCGCAGCCTTCCAGCACTTTCAGATGCTCGATGAAGGAAGGCAGCGCCATCTCGAAAGGCTGCGCCAACTCGCTGACCGAGGCCGGACTGCGGTTCAACCGCTCGACCACGCGCCGCCGCGTCGGGTCAGCCAGCGCGCGGAAGATGCCGTCGATCGGCGGGAGACTTGTAGTTGGGGCGTGGAGGCTTGGCATGGGCGATCCTGAGGTCCGTCGACGGGTATAGAAAGATACTTAGGAAAATTCCTTAGTATTGGCAAGCCCTAAAAATGGGCTGATGTGACCGGGGTGCTGGCAAAGCGGGAAGGACGGTTTTAGGCTGTCCGGCGGATTCGACCACCAGCCCAAGGGAAGTGCGTTTTGACGATCACCATGTACGGCATCACCACCTGCGACACGATCAGGAAGGCGCGCACCTGGCTGGAGGGCCACGATGTGCCTTACCGTTTTCACGACTACCGGGCCGAGGGGATAGAGGTGGGCAGACTGGATGGATGGATCGGCAAGGTTGGCTGGGAAAAGCTGCTCAACAAGGGCAGCACGACCTTCCGCGAACTGCCCGACAAGCACAAGCAAGGGCTCGACGAGAAGAAGGCCAGGAAGCTGATGCTGGCCAACCCGACGATGATCAAGCGCCCGGTGCTCGAGGTCGGGGATGAGATTTTGGTGGGGTTCAAGCCGGAGGCTTATGAAGGGGTGGTGAAGTAGCGTAGCCCTGCCTCGTCAGCCTATGGCGTAGCAAGGAGCGAAGCGACGCAGCGCAGACACGAGGATGACGAACGCGTGGAGGGCGATCGCTAATTGTGAAGGCTTTCGCTTGCGGCGTATGCAGCGGTTCGCTGTCTCTCAACCCGTCCAGCGCAAATACCCCGCCAACGCCACCGCATTGTTATGCGCCTCGTCATGTGCGCCATAAAGCAGCGTCACCTTGGCCTTGCCGAGCAAGCCACGCAGTTTCGCCACCGCTTCTCTATTCCCATCCAGTTCGACCGAATACCGCACCTGAAACTCCGCCCATCGCGCCGGCTCATGTCCGAACCACCTCCGCAATTCATCGCTCGGCGCGATCTCCTTCAGCCACAGCGTCAGCGCGGCATCCTCCTTGCTGATGCCGCGCGGCCAGATGCGATCGACCAGCACCCGCTGCCCGTCATCGGGCGCGGGTGCTTCGTAAATTCGCTTGACCGTCAGGTCGAAACCCATCCGCCGCTCCGCGAGCTTACGCCCACTCACCCTTGCGCATCACCGGCACCTTGCGGCCATCCTTGTGCACGCCGTCTATGTCGATCTTGTCCGAGCCGATCATCCAGTCGATGTGGATAAAACTCTTGTTGCCGCCGCGCTGGGCGATTTCGTCCTGGGTGAGCGAGGCGCCGTCGACGAAGCATTTTGAATAGCACTGCCCGAGCGCGATGTGGCAGGCGGCGTTCTCGTCGAACAGCGTGTTGAAGAACAGCAGGCCGCTGGCCGAGATCGGCGAGGAATGCGGCACCAGCGCCACCTCGCCGAGCCGGCGCGAACCCTCGTCGGTGTCGAGCACTTTCTTCAGCACGTCCTCGCCCTTCGAAGCCTTGGCCTCGACGATCCTGCCCTCTTCGAAACGCACCGAGATATCGTCGATCAGCGTGCCCTGGTAGGACAGCGGCTTGGTCGAGGAGACATGGCCGGAGACGCGCCGTGCATGCGGCGTGGTGAAGACCTCCTCGGTCGGGATGTTCGGATTGCAGGTGACGCCGTTCTTGGCAGTCGAAGCGCCGCCCATCCATTCATGGCCATCGGCCAGCCCGACGGTGAGGTCGGTGCCCGGGCCGCTGAAATGCAGATCGTGAAAATTATGGCCGTTGAGCCATTCGGTGCGGCTGCGCAACGCTGCATTGTGCGCCGTCCAGTTTGCGATCGGGTCTTCCACATCGACCCGTGATGCCGAAAAGATCGCATCGGCGAGCTTCACCACCGCGACATCGTCGGCATCGCCGGGGAAGACCTGTTTTGCCCAGGCGAGATCTGGGAAAGCGACGATGTTCCAGTTGATGTCGAAGCCGGTGATCTTTTCCAGCGCCGGCTGGTAGGCCATAGAGTTCGCCTTGTTGGCGCGCGCCACTTTCGCCGGGTCCTGCGCCGACAACAGCGACGGGTCCTCGCCGCGCACGGCAAGCCGCGCCGCATTGTTGGAAAAGGCCTTCGCCATGCCTTCATACATCCAGCCGGCGGCGCGGTCGAAGCCGGCATCCGCGCCGTAGCGGAAGCGCGCCAGCGTGATCTCGTCATCATTGAAGATCGGCGTTACCAGCCCGGCGCCCGCCTTGTAAGCGTGCTCGACGATGCGCCTGGTCAGCGGCAGGGCTGCGATCGACGAGGTCAGCACCAAATCCTGCCCCGGTTGCAATTGCAGCCCCACCTTGATGGCGACTTCCGCCAGCCTGTCGAGCTTCACCGGGTCGATGGTTGCGGAAACGCCGCGCGAATGTGTGGTCATGATCCTGCCTGCCTTGGTCTTGGAGGTGAAGCTTCCAACATAGATCGGCGCGGCTGTGCTTTCCAGCACCGTCGCGACGGACAGCCCTAGGCAGCGCTTTCCAGCGCGCTGAACTGCGCCACGGTCGCCGCGATTTCCTCGCGGATCCAGATCTTGAAATCGCGCACCTTGCGGCTTTCGGTCTTGGTCGCCGAGGTCACCAGCCAGTAGCCGAGGCCGCTCTGCGCCCGCACGCCGAAAGGCGCGACGAGGCGGCCGTCGGCCAGCGCATCGGCGGCCAGCAATTGCCAGCCGAGCATGACGCCATGGCCGGCGATCGCCGATTCCAGGCACAGCATCGGGTCGGTGAAACGCGCACCCTTGCGGAAGGTGACTGGTTCGACGTCAGCGGCTTTGAACCAGCTCTCCCAATTGATCATCGCCCGCTCGTCGGTGATGGCGCAGGTCTGCGCGAGGTCTTCGATCGATTTCAGTTTCTCGGCGATCACCGGCGCGCAGACCGGGAAAACTTCCTGCGCCAGAAGCAGCTCCGCCCGCCCGCCCGGCCATTTGCCGTCGCCGAGCCGGATGGCGATGTCTATGTCGGAGCGTTCGAGATCGGCGAGCCGCACCGAGGCGTCGATGCGCAACAGCACATTGGGATGCCGGTCGAAGTGACGTGACAGCCGCGGCAGCAGCCATTTCGAAGCGAAGGCCGGCGCCACCGACACCACCAGCGTGCACTGGCTCGCCTCGTCGGCCAGCGCCACCGCTTGCGCCAGCTCGCGAAAACCGGCGCCCAGTCGGGCGGAAAAAACCGTTCCGAATTCGGTCAGCACCAGCCCGCTTGCGGTGCGTTCGAACAGCGCCTGTCCGAGCTGCTTTTCAGTGCGGTTGATCTGCTGGCTGACGGCGCTGACCGAGACGTTGAGTTCGCCGGCCGCCGCCGCGAGCGAGCCGAGGCGGGCGACGGTTTCGACGGCGCGCAGGCCGTTGAGATGGACGCGGTTCAGCATAGCCATTTCAGTTTTTCTAAACCGGCGCGGCTGAAATCTCAATTGAAAGACAGCCCGACAAGGCAGATTTTAGTGGGACAGTCAGACCGAGGAGGCGAGGATGACGATCGTATCATTGTTCAAGATCTTAGCCGCTGCCGGCCTCCGGCCGGACCGCTATGATGGGATGCACGGCGGCGATGTCATCGACTGGGTTACCGACCCATTGTCGCATCCGGTGCTGGACACCATGTCGGAACGCGAACTCGGAGATATCCCGTTCCGGCTGACGGCGCGCCGCACCGCCTACGAGACCGGGGCGCTCGGCTGCGGCTGAGATGCGGGGGCGTTAGTCGCGCCCGCTGGCCCAACACAAAGCGGATTGTTTCATCGGTCGCCAATTCTATGGTGCGCTGCAATGAACGCCGCTCCATCACCCTTGGGCCTTGCTCTCGCTGGCATGATCGCCATGGCCGTCGCCATGGGCATTGGCCGTTTCGTCTACACGCCGATCCTGCCCGGAATGATGGAAGAACTGCATCTGTCGCCGGCCGATGCCGGCTGGATCGCGTCGGCCAATTATCTCGGCTACCTCGTCGGCGCGCTTGCGGCGGCAGGCGGCTGGGCGCATGGGCGCGAGCGCCTGCTGATGTTTGGCGGCCTTGCCGCCAGTGCTGCGCTCGCCGCCCTGATGGGGCTGAGCGAGACGATGACCGCCTTTGTCGTCCTCCGCTTCCTTGCCGGTCTCGCCAGCGCCTTCGTCATGGTGTTCATGGCCTCGATCGTCTTCGGTCACCTGGCAGCCGCCAACAGAAGCGACCTGCAGGCGCTGCATTTCGGCGGCGTCGGCCTCGGCATCGCGGCATCCTCAGCGCTGATGGCGGTTCTGGTCACCGAACATGCCGGCTGGGCTTCGGGCTGGCTGTGGTCGGCAGCGATTTCCGCCGGCGGCCTTGCGATGGTCGCCTTGCTCGCCGGCGGCACCGCACCTGGCCGCGGCGTGGCCGACCGCGAACCGGCACTGCCGAGGGACCGGTC
Source organism: Mesorhizobium sp. LNJC405B00 (assembly GCF_000502615.1). NCBI lineage: Bacteria > Pseudomonadati > Pseudomonadota > Alphaproteobacteria > Hyphomicrobiales > Phyllobacteriaceae > Mesorhizobium > Mesorhizobium sp. LNJC405B00. The sequence goes on from NZ_AYWC01000003.1 coordinate 550,591, forward strand.
GTTGGCAAAAGTCATCGTTGCCTACGGCCTGTTCGGCTTCGGCTATGTGGTGACGGCGACCTTCCTGGTCGCCATCGTGCGCCAGGGCGGCGGCGGCCGCGTCTTCGAGGCAAGCGTCTGGATGGTCACCGGCCTTGCCGGCTTCCCCTCGGTCTGGCTGTGGCAGAAGGTAGCGGCACGGATCGGGCTTTATACCGCCTATGCCGTGGGCTGCCTGGTCGAGGTGGTCGGCGTCACCGCCAGCGTCGCCATCGGCGGCACCGCCGGGCCGCTGCTGGCGGGCGTCCTGCTCGGCGGCACCTTCATCGCCGTCACAGCACTGGGCCTGCAGACGGCAAGGCAGCTCGTGCCGGAGGCGCCGCGCCGGATTTTTGCGCTGATGACCGCTTCCTTCGGCATCGGCCAGATCGTCGGCCCGATCGTCGCCGGACTGCTGGCGCAAGCCTCGGGCAACTTCTTCCTGGCCTCGATCGTCGCTGCTGGCGTATTGCTGGTATCTGCTGGGATCACCTGGTCGGCCGCGCCAAAATCGCCATGATTGTGGTCTTGCTCGATGCCGGGCATCGGGTACGGGCATTTGCTTTCCACCTAATGTGTGACTTTATGCCCGCCGAACCCCGCTGATTTGCGCACCGACCGAGGATTTCACCACAGTGTTCGTATCCTTCTTCCCGCAGCCGAAGCTGTTTTTCATCTCGGCCGTCGTCTGGACTGCGGTTCTCGTGGCAGCCTGGTTCCTCGGTGCTGACCAGCTTGGCGCGTTTCTCGGCTTGCCTCCGGCTCTTGCCGACGCGCCGCCCATCATAGGCGTCTCGGTGTTCTGGTCGCCTCCGTTCCTCTGGTTCTACATCTACTATGCGCTTGGCGTTTTGATATTCTATGGCTTCTGGCACTGGTATTCTCCGCACCCGTGGGACCAATGGTCTATCCTCGGCAGTTCGCTGCTCCTGTTCACGACCTACTTTCAGGTGCAGGTAAGCGTGGCGATCAACGCATGGTATGGACCATTCTGGGACCTCATTCAGGGCATCGTTAGCAAAACGGTCAAGGCAACCGAGGCTGATCTTTACGCTCAAATAATCACTTTCCTCGGTATCGCTCTTGTCGCGGTTACCGTGTTCGTTTTGACAAACTTCTTCGTCAGCCACTGGGTGTTTCGCTGGCGCACTGCGATGAACAATTACTACATGTCCTATTGGCCGAAGCTGCGCCATATTGAGGGCGCTGCACAGCGTGTGCAGGAAGACACGATGCGGTTTTCCAAGATAATGGAAGACCTTGGCACTAGCTTCGTCGATTCCATCATGACGCTTATCGCTTTCATGCCGATCCTGCTCAGTTATTCTAAGCATGTCACAGAGTTGCCATTGATCGGTCATGTTCCTCAGCCGCTGGTTTTGGCTGCGATCTTCTGGGCAGTCTTCGGTACAGTCATCATTGCGACCGCAGGCATCAAGCTTCCTGGCTTGCAGTTTCGTAACCAGCGCGTCGAGGCAGCATATCGCAAGGAACTCGTCTACGGTGAGGACGATCCGGCCCGGGCGCAGCCGCCGACCGTCGCGGAGCTGTTTGCGAGTGTGCGGCAAAACTACTTTCGCCTGTATTTCCACTATGTGTATTTCAACGTGGTCCGCTATCTTTATCTTCAGACCAACAACGTCTTCTCCTACTTCCTGATGGTGCCTTCCATGATCGCTGGAACGCTGACGCTGGGTCTCATCAACCAGGTCAGTTCAGCCTTCAGTCAGGTAACCAACTCATTCCAGTATCTCGTCAATTCTTGGTCGACGATTGTCGAGCTTCTGTCAGTTCACAAGCGCCTTCGCGCCTTCGAGGCGACGATTCGCGGCGAGCCGCTGCCCGACATTGACCGCCACTTCATGGAGCGTCAGGAACAGGCAAAGGAACCCGACCCAGCTTGATCCTATCTGCATAGACGGTTGGCGGCTCAGCCGCCCACCGCCGCCTGCCTCTCGCTACCACGTTGCCGCTGCACATAATCGCGAAAACTGATGCATTCGACGTCGGCTTTCACGCAAGTCTCGTCGGCAAAGCGCTCCAGCGCGTTCCAGTAGGCGCCGTTGTTCATCGGCGTGAAGTGGAAGCTCAGCACCAGTGGGATGCGCTTGCCCTGATATTGCTTGTCGAAGGCGGCGCGGAAGGCCTGGTAGGTCCGATCGCTGAACTCGGCTGCCTGGCTCGGCCGCTCGAAGCCGCCGGAATGCCTGACATAGAGATTGTAGTCCATGGCGATCACCAGCCTACCATCAGGGCCTTCCGGGATCTGCGGCAGCGAAAAGCGGGTCAAGCCGCCGCCGGTCGGCGGCTCGACCGGGCCTTTCGAAACGCCGCTGGCATCATAGTGGTAGCCGGCTTCAGGCAGGGCCTCATAGAGCCCTTTGCTGGTCGAGAGGTACGGCGCGCGAAAGCCGACAACGGCATGGGCAATATCGCGCCATCCCTTGGGCTCGGGTTCAATACCGTTGATCGCATAGGCGTTTTCCAGAATGCGCTCGAACGAGGCGAATTCCTTCAGCCAGTCGGCCTTGCTCCAGTCCTTGCCGTCGAAATGGCCGCAGCCATGGCTGGCGATGTCGTGGCCTTCCGAAGCGGCGAGCCCGATCTGATCGAGCCGATCGGCGACGTCCTGCTTCGAAGCGGCAAAGCCGATGTTGGATTTGCCCGCGGACTTGGCCGGAGCTGTGTAGTCGGCCCGCGTCTGCGGCGACAGCAGGAAGACGCAGGATAGGAAGTAGGTGAAATGCGCGCCGGTGCGCTTGGCCAGCGCCCGGCTGCGCTGCCATTGCGAGATCTCCCGGGCGCTATCGAACGAGATGATGACGATCTGCTTCGGCTTTGCCGGGGCAGGCGGCGCCGGCGGGTCGGCGAAAGCCGCACCAGCCATGGCAAGCACGGCTGAGGAAAACGCAACAACGCGGGACAAACGTGGCATCGGCAATCTGGGCTTGATCTGGAGGCAGTCCAAGCCGGCTATCGGCAAAATGTGGCGTGGGTGCGATCAACGTCGGCAGCTATGCGCCCGGCGATTAGCCGATTTTCCTGCCGAGCCCCTTCCATGCCCGCGAAATTTCGCTAAAACGCGGGCTCAAGAAGCGCCCCTGTTAGGGCAGCAATGGTTTTGATTGATGTCCGACGACAGTTTTATCCGCGAAGTCAACGACGAGATCCGTCGCGAGCAGGCGCAGGCGCTATGGGACCGCTTTGGTCCGGCGATCCTTGGCCTCGCCATCCTGGTGGTGCTTGGCACCGCCGCCTTCGTCGGCTACCGCTATTGGGACGAGACCCGCGCCAACCGCTCCGGCGATGCCTTCTCGCAGGCGCTGAAGCTTGCCAATGACGGCAAGAGCGACGAGGCGCTGACCGCCCTCGAACAGCTGGAAAAGGATGGCTACGGCGCCTATCCGCTGCTCGCCCGCATGCGCGCGGCAACCGTCAAGGCCGACAAGGGCGACTTTGCCGCCGCCGTCGCCGATTTCGATGGCGTCGCCGCCGACAACGCCATTCCCCAGGGCATTCGCGACATGGCGCGCCTGCGGGCCGCCCTGCTGCTCGTCGATCACGGCTCCTTCGCCGACGTCTCCAGCCGCGTCGAGGCGCTGACCGCCGACAACAACACGCTGCGCCACACAGCGCGCGAAGCGCTCGGCCTTGCCGCCTGGAAGGAAGGCAAGACCCAGGATGCGCTGAAACTGTTCGACCAGATCGCCGCCGATGACGGCGCCCCGCGCAACGCGCGCCAGCGGGCGACGCTGATGTCGGAATTGATCCGCGGCTCGGGCGCGTCATGATACGCATCGCCCAAAGCCTGCCCTCGGGCCTGACCCAAGGGCGCGCTGCGGTTTGGGCGATGATATGGATAGCCGGATGAGCTTCAAAGTCGCCATTATCGGCCGGCCCAATGTCGGCAAATCGACGCTTTTCAACCGATTGGTGGGACGGAAGCTGGCGCTTGTCGACGACACGCCGGGCGTCACCCGCGACCGTCGCGTCCACGCGGCCAAACTCTACGATCTGCATTTCGATGTCATCGACACCGCCGGTTTCGAAGACGCCGCCGCCTCGACGCTGCCCGGCCGCATGCGCGCGCAGACCGAGATCGCGATCCGCGAAGCCGACCTGATCTTCTTCACCATCGACGCCAAGTCCGGGCTTTTGCCCGACGACCGCACCTTTGCCGAGATCGTGCGCAAGTCCGGCAAGCCGGTCGTGCTGGTCGCCAACAAGGCCGAGGCCAAGGGCGCCCAGGGCGGCATGCTGGAAGCCTGGGAACTGGGCTTGGGCGAGCCGATCCCGGTCTCGGCCGAGCACGGCCAGGGCATGCCCGATCTGCGCGACGCGGTGATCGAGGCGCTGGGCAAAGACCGCGCCTTCGGCGAGGAAGAAGACGAGGCCGAGGACGTCGCCGCCAGCGAGGTGCTGATCGGCGAGGACATCACCGATCCCGACGCCGAACCCGCCTATGACGACACCAAGCCGATGCGCATCGCCGTCGTCGGCCGGCCCAATGCCGGCAAGTCGACGCTGATCAACGCGTTGATCGGCGAGGAGCGGCTGCTGACCGGCCCGGAAGCCGGCATCACCCGCGATTCCATCTCCGTCGACTGGGACTGGCATGGCCGCCGGCTAAAACTGTTCGACACTGCCGGCATGCGCCGCAAGGCCAGGATCCACGAGAAGCTGGAAGTGATGTCGGTGCAGGACGGCTTGCGCGCCATCCGCTTTGCCGAGATCGTCATCATCGTGCTCGACGCCACCATCCCTTTCGAGAAGCAGGATTTGCAGATCGCCGACCTGATCATCCGGGAGGGCAGGGCGCCGGTCATCGCCTTCAACAAATGGGACCTGATCGACAATCCGCAGGAACTGCTGGCCGAGTTGCGCGAAAAGACCACACGGCTTTTGCCGCAGGTGCGCGGCATCCAGGCGGTGACCGTTTCGGCCGAGACCGGGCGCGGCCTCGACAAGCTGATGGATGCCGTCATCAAGACGCACAAGGTGTGGAACAGCCGCGTTTCCACCGGCAAGCTCAACCGCTGGCTGGAAAGCATTCTGGCGCATCACCCGCCGCCCGCTGTCGCCGGCCGCCGGCTCAAGGTCAAATATGTCACCCAGGCCAAGACCCGGCCGCCGGGTTTCGTCGTCCAGTGCTCGCGGCCCGACGCGATGCCGCAATCCTATGTCCGCTACCTCTCCAACAGCCTGCGCGAAGCCTTCGACATGCCCGGCGTGCCGATCAGGATAGCGCTGCGGACTTCGGACAACCCGTTCGCGGGGAGAGCGAACAAGCGCAAGTGAGCGGTGACGGTTGCGAAATTCTCCGCAAGATTGGCGGGACAGCACCCCCCTCTGCCTGCCGGGCATCTCCCCCGCAAGGGGGGAGATCAGTCGTTTCGTCCTTGGAGCCTCTCTTGCAACGTTGAAAATTGGCGAAAGCATTCGCGAGATCCAATCTCCCCCCTTGCGGGGGAGATGTCCGGCAGGACAGAGGGGGGTGTGACGGAACGCTACGCTGGACAGCCGCTTCCGTCTAAGCGACCTCTCTCAACCGCTCGTCCTGCGGCAGCGCCGCCACCGCCGCGTGCCACAATATATCCGCCAGCCGCGCCGCCACCGGGTCCAGTTCGGCGTCTTTCTGGTGCAGCACCAGCGCCATGGTCGGCAGCGCGGGTAAGCCCAGCGTTTGCGGCGCCATCGCCCTGACATTGGCCGGCAGGCCGATATCCGTGCGGATGGTCAGGCCGAGGCCGGCGGCGACCGCCGCCCAGATGCCGCCAAGGCTGGGGCTGGAGAAGGCCATCCGCCATGGCAGGCCGGCGCGGTCGAGTGTTTCCGTCGTCACCGTGCGCAGCAGGCACGGCGCTTCCAGCGCCACCAGCGGCAGCGCCTCGCCCTCGCGCAGCCTGGTCTCGATCAGCTTGGCCGGCCCGATCCAGCGCAATTGCGCGTCGCCGACATGCCGGCTGTAAGGCAGCGCCTGGCCGCTGTCCCAGGCCAGCGCAATGTCGAGATTGCCTGATGTGATCCGCTCGGCAAGTTCATAGCTGCGCCCGATCCGCGCCTCGATCTTGACCTTGGGGTGCGCGCGGGCGAAGCGTCCGAGCACCTCCGGCAGCACCGCCTCGCCGAAATCCTCCTGCAGGCCGAGCCTGACCCAGCCTTCCAGTTCCACGTCGTGGATGGCCGAGGCCGCCTCGTCGTTCAACTCGAGCAGCCGCCTGGCATAGCCGAGCATGGTTTCGCCGGCTTCGGTCAACGCCAGTCCGCGGCCCGACTTGCGGAAGATCGGCGTCGCCGCCTGGTCCTCCAGCTTCTTCAATTGCGCGCTCACCGCCGAAGTCGAGCGTCCAAGCCGGTCGGCGGCCTTGGCGAAGCTGCCGAGTTCCATCCCGGTGACGAAGCTTCGGAGGACATCGAGGTCGAAGGTTACGCGGCGCATCAAAACGGTCCTGTTGTTCGGGAACAATTGTCAAAAAATTCCCGATATTCGGGATGAAGTTATGGCGGTAAAGGCGAGGCGTCAAGGTCCCGAAAGGGCATCAACAGGAGTCCCGCCATGTCGATTGCCGACGCAAATCGTGAGCCAGGCCGGGTTGGCCGAGCCGCCGCCGTCACGTCGAAGGCTGAACGATTTCCCGCCAATCATCGCTGGAAGGTGCTTGGCATCGGCGTTGCCGCCAATGCCGGTTTCTCCGCCACCTTCGCCGGCATACCGGCGGCGGCGGTGTTTCTGCGGTCGGGCTATCACTTGAGCAATGGCAATCTCGGCCTGGTCCTCGGCCTTCTCGGACTGGGCGTTGCCTTGAGCGAACTGCCCTGGGGCCTGCTCACCGACCGGTGGGGAGATCGCGGCGTGCTGTTGACCGGCCTTGGTGCGACCGCGGCGTGGCTCGCCCTGATGGCGTTGTTCATCGTGCCCTCAGTGACCTATGTGCCTGGCGTCGCAATGCTGGCCGCATGCCTTCTGGTCGCCGGCCTGCTCGGCGGCAGCGTCAACGGTTCCAGCGGCCGCGCCATCATGGCCTGGTTCCACGAAGGCGAACGTGGCTTTGCCATGAGCATCAGGCAGACCGCGGTGCCGCTCGGCGGCGGGCTCGGCGCGCTGGTCCTGCCGTCGCTGGCATCGGTGCACGGTTTCGCGGCGGTCTTCGGGCTGCTGGCCGCCATGAACGCCGTCTCTGCGCTGTTTGCCTGGCGATGGCTGCACCAGCCGCCGGAACTGGACAATGCCGGCAGCATGGCCATGGCAAAGTCGGGCGGTCCCGCGCCGCTGCGCAATGTCGAGGTCTGGCGCATCGCCACCGCCATCGGCCTGCTCTGCTTTCCGCAAGTGGCGGTGCTCACCTTCGCCTCCGTTTTCCTGCACGATTTCGCCGGCATGGCCACGCTCACGATCAGCGCCAGCCTTGCCGCGGTGCAGACCGGCGCGATGGTGATGCGCGTCTGGAGCGGCCGCTACACCGACCGCCACGGCAACCGCCGCTCATTCCTGCGGCTCTGCAGCGTGACAAGCGCGTTTGGCTTCGCGGCCGTCGGCCTGCTGGTCCTGGCGGCAGGAGCCACGCCAGACGCCCATGCCGCGTTGATCCCGGCGATCGCCGTGCTGCTGGTCCTCGCCGGCATTTCGGTCTCCGCCTGGCATGGCGTCGCCTACACCGAACTCGCCACGCTTGCCGGTGCCAGCCGCGCCGGAACCGCGCTCGGTCTTGCCAACAGCTTCGTCTTCATCGCCTTCTCCGTGGTGCCGACCGCCATTCCGGCTTTGCTGCTTGTCTGGTCGTGGCCTGGCGTCTGGCTGGTGGGCGCGCTCTGCGCCATGATTGCATGGCCAATTTTCCTGAGGCCGAACTGACGGGTTGCCGGCCGGCAAGCGGCGTCCCATTTCGGCCGCTTCGGAAAAACACGATCGACCGCGTTAACCCCGCATCAAGGTTAATGCTTCACTTTGGCTCTCCAGTGGCTCAGTGGCGTTTCTGGAGAGTTCCCCGTGCATCGACGTGTCCTGAAGCGGCTGGCCGCCGCCGCCGGTGAGAAAAAACGTTCCTTCGTATCGCCATTGGTCATCGGGCTCGGCATCTGGATCGGCTTTCCAACTGTCGTCGCCTACCAGGACATGGGCAGCTTGATTTCCGGCCTCGAAGCCTCGGGCACCCGCTGGAACTCTTATGTCGAGCGCTCCGTCGCCGGCTCGGTTCATGCCGCCGAAATGCCTTTCATCGATTCCGTCACCACCGGTTCGCTCTCGGGTTCGGGCGTGCGCCTGCTCGGCGTCGGCAAGGTCTCGTTTCGCGGCAAGGGCAATGTCGCCGGCATCACGCCCGACGAGGACCGCATCATGCGCGCCGACAAGAAGGGCCGCATCATCCAGGTCTCGCCGGTGGCGCCGCCGAAGAACTTCAATGCCGGCTCGATCTTTCAGCGCACGTCCTCGCTGCTGCGGCCGAGCATGGACAGCGGCCTGAAGCTCGCCTTCGCCAAGCCCGGCATCAAGGGCAAGGAAATCCAGATCGCCCAGGCCTTCCACACCAACGTGGACAAGAAGCCCGATCCCGGCGTGCCGGCCATGCTTGCCGCGTTGGTCAACAATGACAGACCGGACGTGCTGGCCACCGCCTATGCCCAGGCCGAACCCGATTACGCCAAGGCCTCACCCTTCGAAGCGCTGCTGCAGGACGAGGAGCCGAGCAGCGGGCGCTTCATTCCGCCGATGGCCAAGGGTGACCACTCGTGGATCCAGAACCCGCTGCCGGCCAGCGTCTTCTCCACGAAGGAGCAGGCCTGCCTCGCCAACGGCATCTATTTCGAGGCGCGCGGCGAATCCGTGCGCGGCCAGGCCGCCGTCGCGCAGGTCATTCTCAACCGCGTCCGCAATCCGGCCTATCCGAATTCGATTTGCGGCGTCGTCTACCAGAACGACAACTGGCTGAACCGCTGCCAGTTCTCCTTCGCCTGCGACGGCCGCAAGAAGCGCATCGAGAGCCCCGCCCATTACAAGACCGCGCAGGACGTCGCGATGGCGGTCACCGCCGGCAAGATATTCATTCCCGAAGTCGGCTCATCGACCCACTACTACGCCAACTACGTCCATCCGGGCTGGGCGCGCACGATGCAGAAGATGACCAAGATCGGCCTGCATATCTTCTACCGCACCTATGGCGGCGGCTGGAGCTGAGCCCTTCGGCTTGCCTGTCGCAAACGAACCGCAAAGGCCCTGGAAGCCGAAATCGGACAGCGGTCGCCGGACGGATTCGGGGCATGTGCCGACCCGATAGTGCCGGGCACGATGTCGCACCTCGCCAAGTGATTGATTCCAATAGAAAAAATACATGGCTTTGAAGTCCCGCCCGTGGCTTGACGGGCGCAAACCCTCTAACTATGTTGCCGGCGACTTTAGAAGCGGACGGACGGTGACGGTCTGACCGGGCAGGGGGGTTACGATGGCCGACAAGAACGGGCCAGACGGAACCGGAGAAACCGGCCGCGGCAGCAAGCACGAGGCCAACATCCGCGACGAAGATCTCGAACGCCGCCGGCGTGAGCTTGGAGCATCGCTTGCGACAAGACGGCCGGATCAGCTCGAGGGGAATGACGGCGCGAAGGCGACGGCTGGATATGGCCAGGCGCTCAAGCTGTCCAGCGAGTTCATCGCCGGGATAGTGGTGGGTGTGGGCCTTGGCTGGTTTCTGGATCACGTGGCGGGAACCTCGCCATGGGGTCTGGTCGTCGGCTTGTTGCTGGGCTTTGGCGCCGGCGTGCTCAATGTCCTGCGTTCGTCAGGTGTTGTGGCGGAATTCGGAAAAAGCGAGAAGTCGCACGATCCGAAAGAATGAAATGGCGCGCCGCCAATGGCGCACAAGGACACTTAAAGGCCGCTCGCGGTTTTGACGGGGATGTAAATGGCTGCTGACAAGGTCGATCCGATCCACCAGTTCCATATCGTCAAGCTGATTCCGATCAATATCGGCGGCTATGACCTGTCCTTCACCAATTCGGCTCTGTTCATGGTCGCGACCGTGGCCATTGCATCGGCGTTTCTTTACCTCTCGACCGCAAGCCGCAGCCTTGTTCCCGGCCGCCTGCAGTCGGTTTCGGAAATGGCCTACGAGTTCGTCGCGAACATGTTGCGCGATGCAGCCGGAACCCAAGGTATGAAGTTCTTTCCCTTAGTGTTCTCGCTGTTCATGTTCGTGCTTGTTGCCAATCTGCTTGGCCTTTTTCCTTATTTCTTCACCATCACCAGCCACATCATCGTCACCTTCGGCCTGGCCGCGCTGGTGATCGGAACCGTCATCGTCTATGGCTTCATGAAGCACGGTCTGGGCTTCCTCAAGCTTTTCGTGCCGAAGGGCGTGCCCATCCTGATGATGGTGCTTGTCGTTCCGATCGAGGTGATTTCCTTTGTCTCGCGTCCGGTCAGCCTATCGGTTCGTCTGTTCGCCAATATGCTCGCCGGCCACATTACCCTGAAGGTGTTTTCCGGGTTTGTGGTCAGCCTGAGTGCGCTCGGCGCGCTCGGCGTTGCGGGATCGATCCTGCCGCTGGCGATGGCTGTGGCGCTGACCTCGCTGGAGTTGCTCGTGGCGCTCTTGCAGGCATATGTGTTCGCCGTGCTCACCTGCATGTACCTGAATGATGCGCTGCATCCTTCGCACTAGATAGAATTTCCGGCATCTTTCGCCGGATGGAATTGCAACGAATTACAGATCCAAAGGAGTTTAAAATGGACGCAGAAGCAGCAAAGTACATCGGCGCCGGTATCGCTTGCCTGGGCATGGGCGGCGCGGGCATTGGCCTCGGCAACATCTTCGGCAGCTACCTGGCGGGCGCCCTGCGCAATCCGTCGGCCGCCGATGGCCAGTTCGGCCGCCTGATTTTCGGCTTCGCCGTGACCGAAGCTCTGGGCATTTTCTCGCTTCTCATCGCGCTTCTCGCCCTGTTCGGCTGAGCCCCTGTTCGGCCAATTATCGGTCGGACGAGCATTGGGAAGAATTGGCTGGCCGCATTCCTGCGGCCATGCCTGATATCAGGGGATAGTCCATGTTCGTGACATCTGCGTTTGCGCAAGAGTCCGCACCCGCCGCTGAAGGCGCCCATACCGGTACGGAAGGCGGCACGCATTCCGGCGCCGGCGTGCCTGCCGAGGCGCACGGCACGTTCCCGCCATTCGATCCGGCGACGTTTCCGTCCCAGCTTCTGTGGCTGGCGATCACGTTCGGGCTGTTCTATCTGTTCCTGAAGAAGGTGGTGATGCCGCGCCTTGGCGGCATCATCGACGTCCGCAGCGATCGCATCACGCAGGACCTCGACCAGGCCGCCAGGCTGAAGGGCGAGGCCGACGCCGCCGTTGCCGCTTACGAGCAGGAACTTGCGGAAGCCAAGGCCAAGGCCAACGCGATAGGCCAGCAGGCCAACGACGCTGCCAAGGCTGAAGCCGAGGCTGCCCGCAAGAAGGTCGAGGCCGCCCTCGACAAGAAGCTCGGCGAGGCCGAGGCCAGCATTGCTTCCATCAAGGCCAACGCCATGAAGGAAGTCGGCACGATTGCCGAGGACACCGCTTCAGCCATCGTCGATGCGCTTGTCGGCGGCAAGACGAGCAAGGCCGAGATCTCGGCTGCGGTCAAATCCGTGGCCCGGTGAGGAGCACATCATGGACGCCACATCTCTCGCAACGCTCTGGGCAACGGTTGCCCTCGTCATTTTCCTCGGCGTTGCCGTTTACATCAAGGTGCCGGGCCTGATCGCCAAGTCGCTCGACGCCCGCGCGACCAAGATCAGCGACGAGCTTGCGGAAGCCCGCCGGTTGCGCGAAGAGGCCCAGCAATTGCTCGGACAGTACCAGAAGAAGCGCAAGGAAGCCGAGCAGGAGGCCGCAGCCATCGTCGCTGCCGCCAAGCGCGAGGCCGACATGCTTGCCGCCGAGGCGCACAAGAAGACCGAAGACTATGTCACCCGTCGCACTGCGCTTGCCGAGCAGAAGATCGGCCAGGCAGAGCGCGAAGCCGTCGCCGAAGTGCGCGCCAGCGCCGTCGACATCGCCGTCGAGGCGGCCCGCACGCTGCTCGCCGGCAAGATCGACGCCAAGGCCGGCGCCGACCTGTTCAAGTCCGCGCTGCAGGACGTGAAGGCCAGGCTGAACTGAGCGGGGTAACTCGCTGACATCAAGCCGCCCGGGCAACCTGGCGGCTTTTTTGTTGAGCGCGGACAATCTCCCCCCTTGAGGGGGAGATGTCGCCAAAGGCGACAGAGGGGGTCGGTGCGACCGGGCGCGACGCATTCTGCTGCGAAGAAGGGCTGGCGCTTCACGCGCGGCGACCCCCCTCTGGCCTGCCGGCCATCTCCCCCTCAAGGGGGTAGATTAGCTGTCCAACCCGACAAACCCTTCTTCTTCCACCACCTCAACCCCACCCAGCCTGAACGGCGCGAATGATGCCCGGTGCAGCCTTGCCACCGGCCCATGCGCTTCGATCGCGGTGCGGTGCCGCACGGTGGCGTAGCCCATATGGACCTCGAACCCGTAGCGCTCGTGATGGCTGCCGCAGCCGCACATCATGCGGTCGCGCATCACCTTGGCGACGATCGAGGCGGCGGCGATCGATTGCGAGCGCTGGTCGCCCTTGATCAGCGCGCGGCCTTCGCAGAGGAGGCCCGGCGGCACATCGCGGCCATCGGCCAGCGCCAGCTTCGCCTGGATCGGCAGGCCGGCAAGGGCGCGGCGCATGGCTTCCAGGCTGGCCTTGAGGATGTTGCTGCCGTCAATGCCTTCGGCGCTGACCGAGGCCATCGACACGCCGAGCGCTGACCCCAGGATTTTCAGGAACAGCGCCTCGCGCTGCAAATGGTTGAGCCGTTTGGAATCGTCGAGCCCGTCGGGAATGTTGGCGGGATCGAGGATCACGGCCGCCGCCACCACCGGCCCCGCCAGCGGACCGCGGCCGGCCTCGTCCATGCCTGCCACCGGCCACAGGCCTTCGGCCATCGCCTTCGTCTCGAAGGAGAAATCGGGCTTTTCGACGATTTCGAAAAGAAGCGGAGAATCGGAACGTGCGCGAGCCATGTTGCGGCGAGGTTCGCATCGGCTCCGATTCTCCGCAAGTCCCTCCAGGGTCGAGTGGGGCAAGACCGGGAGGGCACCGTCTGCAGGCCGGGGGACAGGCCGGACGGGATTCTTGGGTCGCCTGACAGCCACGAGGGCAGGGCAAGCGCTACTCTCAGAGCAGCATCAGCTGCTCGGTCGCCTTGGCGGCGGCGACAAACTGGTCGGTTCGGAGCGTGCGCCGCTCGGCGTTGAGGCCGAGCCGCTTGGCCGTGATCTCGAAGCGCCGGCCGATCTGCCAGGCATAGGGGCCGGCGCCTTTCATCCGCTTGCCCCATTCCGAATCATAGTCCTTGCCGTCGCGCATCGAACGGATCAGCGACATCACGTGCCGGTAGCGGTCGGGATAATGGCGCAGCAGCCAGTCCTTGAAGATCGGCGCCACCTCGAGCGGCAGGCGCAGGATTACATAGCCGGCCTCGCGGGCGCCTGCGGCGTGTGCCGAATCGAGGATGCGCTCCATCTCCTGGTCGGTCAGGCCGGGAATGATCGGCGCCACCATGACAGAGGCCGGGATGCCGGCATCGGAAAGCTGCCGGATTGCCTCAAGCCGCTTGGTCGGCGTCGACGCGCGCGGCTCCATGGTGCGCGCCAGCATGCGGTCCATCGTCGTCACCGACAGCGCCACCTTGGCCAAGCCCCGTTCGGCCATGCGCGACAAGACGTCGATGTCGCGCGTCACCAGATGGGATTTGGTGACGATGCCGACCGGATGGCCGCGCGCCTCCAGCACTTCGAGGATCTCGCGCATAATCCGGTATTGTTTCTCGATCGGCTGGTAGGGATCGGTGTTGGTGCCGATCGCGATGGTGCGCGGCTGATAGCCATCCTTCGACAGTTCCTTGTCGAGCAGCCGCGCCGCATCCGGCTTGGCAAACAGCTTCGCTTCGAAATCCAGCCCCGGCGACAGGCCCATGAAGGAATGCGTCGGCCGGGCGAAACAATAGACGCAGCCATGCTCGCAGCCGCGATAGGGGTTGATCGAGCGGTCGAAGGAAATGTCGGGCGATTCGTTGCGGGTGATGATGGTGCGCGGCTTCTCGACCTGCACTTCGGTCTTGAACGGCGGCAATTCCTCCAGCGAATTCCAGCCGTCGTCGAACACATGCCGGCTGACCGGCTCGAACCGGCCGGACGGGTTGATGCCGGCGGAACGGCCGCGGTTGCGATCCGGACGGACGCGCATGCCGCTCTGTTCGATCATCGCATTGGCCATCTCGGCTCGCCCTGCTCCGAAAGCAGCAATGTCCGCACGCACGATATGTTCCATTTTGGCCCTTTCCCAAGGACTGTCGGCTGGCTGTCGAATCGCTCTGTTCATGAAAATAATCCTATTTCGCTGATGAGAACAAAGCAAGAACTTTTTCGTTGGGCCATGCACAACTGGCGCTGCGCCGGGCTTTCCGCTATTCGGCTAAAAATGTTCAGCGTTCTCATCGAAACCCGGGATGACGAAGAAGGCCTTGCCCGCACGCTCGCCTCGTTGATCGGCGGCGCGGTCGAGGGCGTGGTGCGCGATGTCATCGTCTGCGACACCGGCTCGACCGACCAGACGCATCGGGTTGCCGATCATGCCGGCTGCCACTTCGTGGCCGGCGGCATTGCCGCGGGAATCAGGCAGGCGAAGGGTGACTGGCTGCTGTTTCTGGAACCCGGCGCAAGGCTGGCGGAGGGCTGGATCGACGACGTTGTCGCTCACACGGCGCGGCAAACCATGCCGGCGCGCTTTTCCCGTGCGCGCGGCAGCCGCACGCCGTTCCTGTCACGGGTGTTTTCGGGCAACCGGGCGCTGGCCGAAGGGCTGGTCATCAGCAAGCGCCAGGCCGCTGCCCTGTCGAAGAACGCGCACAGCGCCGAAGCCCTTGCGCGCGGTCTCGCCACCAGGCGGCTCGACGCCGAAATCTGGCTGGCGCCGAAGAAGTGATGTTTCTCCCTTTTCCCGTTCCCAGGGAGAAGGGTGCCCGAAGGGCGGATGAGGGGCAGCGTCGGCGTCTCATCCGCATTGGCACGGTCGCAGCACCATCCCTCTTTTTCGCCGCAAAAAGCTATTGTGCATTGCACAAAAGCTGACGCGGGATTAGCATTCCGTTGATGCGGGATATCGGGGTTTGGGTAGTGCCGGAGCGGTAAGCAAGCGCCGCGTCGTCGTTGCTGCCGTTCATATCTGAGGACCCCGATGAACCTTTCGTCCCCTGACAAATCCGGCGCCCCCAGCCTGGAAGCCATTGCCCGCAACGGCAGCCTGCTCCGCCGCATTGCGGTGCGTATTCCGACCTATCTCTCCGACCTGCGCGAAAATCCCGCATGGCTGCCGATGTTCGTGCTTGCCCGCACCATGCCGGCGCGCAAGCTGCACTGGCTTGGCGCCAAAGCCGCGCGCCCCGCGCAGAGTGCCGAAGCTACGATGTTCAGGGGCGTCGACCTAAAGTCGATCCTCGCGGCGCTGCGCACCGATGGCCTGTTCTCCGGACTGGTCCTGCCGCAGGCAATCCACCAAGAGATCGCCAGCTTCGCTCAGAGCACGCCGTGCTTCGGCAATTTCGACCGCCGGCTCGAATTCATGCCCGGAGAACACGCAGAAGCCGAGAAGCGGTTCGGCCGCTCTTTGCTCAGCGGACACTATTTCGAGCGCATCCTCGGCTGCAAGGCGGCACTCGCCATCCAGAACGACCCGCTGCTGCTCGACATCGCCGAGCACTATCTGGGCGGGCAGGCGAAGCTGATCACCACGCGTGTCTGGTGGAGCTTTCCGACAGGCGAGGCTTCCGACGCCGACAAGAACCTTGCCTCGCTAGGCAAATATCATTTCGATCTCGACGACTGGCGGATGCTGAAATTCTTCTTCTATCTCAAGCCCTGCGATGCCGGCACCGGCCCGCACGTCTATGTCAAAGGCAGCCACAACAGGCGCAGCCTCAAGCACCAGTTGACGCTGCTGGTCGGCCATCCGGCGCAAGACGTGCTCAAGGTCTATGGCGACGACAGCCCGGTCACGCTGACCGGCGAGGCTGGCCTCGGCTTCGTCGAGGACCCGTTCGGCTTCCACATGGGCACCGTGCCGTCCACCACGCCACGGCTGATGATGGAGGTCGGCTTCGGCGTCTCGCCGCCCTCGCGCCGCCGCTTCCACGGCGAACCGGTCATCCGCTGAGGCCGGAGCGGATCTCGACCGGCATCCAGCGCGCTTGCCGCCGGGCAATGCGACCCTCTTTGTTCTCGGCATCATAGTCCATTGGGACCGGCTCGCGGTTGAACCGCGGCCGGTCATCCAGCGCATTGACGATGACGATCGCTCTCGGTTCGCCGTCGGTGGTCACAGCAGCGACATAGACGCCGCAGTCCCGGCAGATGAGATAATCGGCGGTGCGCAATCCGAACCGGTATCGGTGCAGCCGCGCCTCGTCCTCGACCGAGACGATCAATCGGCCCTGCGGATCGGCGGCGGCGCGCGAACCATGCCGGACACAGAACGCGCACTGGCAGGCGCGGATCTCCACCTCGGCCGGCTCGATTCCCGTTTCGAACGTCAGGTGGATGTTGCCGCAATGGCAGCCGCCGCGGTGCGCGCTCATTGGATCTCTTCCGTCTTGACTTGGCGACAGACTATCCGCCCGACGACCCGGAGGAAATGACCTCTCGAAGGCGCAGCCGCCATTCTGCCTGACAAAGGCAGCACTTGGCCGGCTTTGCCTTGGTTTACGAGGCGGCCTTGCCGCGCCGCAAATGCTCGTCCAGGCGCGGCATGATCTCGACGAAGTTGCAGGGCATGTGGCGGTAGTCGAGCTGCGGTTTCAGGATGCCGTCCCAGGCGTCCTTGCAGGCGCCGGGCGAGCCCGGCAGCACGAAGACGAAGGTGGCGTTGACGACGCCGCCCGTCGCCCGGCTCTGCACTGTCGAGGTGCCGATCTTGTCGTAGGAAATGCGGTGGAACACTTCGGAAAAGCCATCCATGCGCTTCTCGAAGATCGGCTCCAGCGCCTCCGGCGTCACGTCGCGGCCGGTAAAACCGGTGCCGCCGGTGGTGATGACGACATCGATGTCTTCGTCGCGCGACCAGCCCAGCACCTTGTCGCGGATTTTCTCCCGGTCGTCGGTGACGATGTCGCGCGCGGCCAGGACATGGCCGGCCTCGGCGATGCGATCAGCCAGCGTCTGGCCGGATTTGTCGTCGGCAAGGCTGCGCGTATCGGACACCGTCAGCACCGCGATGCGCACCGGGATGAACGGCCGGCTCTCGTCAATTTTGGCCATCGGCCCCCTCCGAAGCGATGCTTCGTGTCGCGGCGACAAACCACTCCGGTTCGCGACTGCGAATCTCGGCGGCGGCGCGCTTGGCGACATTGCCGGTCTCGAACAGCCCGAAGCATGTCGCGCCGGATCCCGACATGCGCGAGAATCCAGATCCGGCCCTGTTCAGCAGGGAAAGCGCTCTGCCGATGGGCGGCTGTATTGCTTGCGCCGGTTCCTCAAGATCGTTGCGGGTGATCTCCAGCCAATTGCGGACGCCGTGGAAATCGAAACCGCGCGGCAGCGGCGGCAGTCCTTCATTGTCGCGTTTTTCAAGTGCATTGAACACATCGGGCGTGGAGACGGCGACGCCGGGATTGACCAGCACCAAGGCCAGCGCAGGAAAATCCGCAATTGGCGACAGCTCATCGCCGACGCCACGCGCAACCAGCGGTTTTGCCGCAAGACACATCGGCACGTCGGCGCCGAGCGTGAGACCGATCCGGCTCAGTTCGGCCTCGCCGATGTCGAGCCCCCAGGTCCGGACAAGACCCTGCAATACCGCCGCCGCGTCGCTCGAGCCGCCGCCGACGCCGGATGCGATCGGCAGGTTCTTTTCCAGCCGGATGGCAACCGGCGGCGTGCGCTGCTGGCCGGCCTGCCTGCGCAGCGCCTCGCGCGCCTTCACCACCAGATTGCTGTCGTCGATCGGCACGGAAGTCGCGTAACGGCCCGATACGGAGAACCGGTCGGCGTCGGCAGGCTCGATCTCGACCCTGTCGCCGAAGCGGGTGAAAACGACCAGACTCTCGAGCAGATGGTAGCCGTCGGCGCGCCTGCCGGTGACGTGCAGCGCCAGATTTATCTTGGCGGGCGCAAGCCACGTCCGGGCTGCGGCATCCAAACTGTCGGCTGCTGACGGGATGATGCTCAGTCCTTGGCCAGGCGGTATTCGCCGGTCTTGGGATCCTGGACCAGCGTGCCGTTGGTGCCGTTGGCTGCCTGCTTTTCGGTACGCCGCACCTTGGCGGTCACACGTTCGGCCTCGCGGACGAAGGTGCGGTAGCCGAAATAAGCGGCTGCGCCGACAACTGCGAAGAAAATGATCTGTGGCATTTCAAAGCTCCTCCCTCGCAAGACGGCAAGGCAGACTGTCAAGCGCTTATGCTAGACGCTTTCCCCGCTTTTTCAAAGCCCGAAGCGCGCCCACAATGCGCGCTCTTCCGCCGCATCGATCACGCCGCTTGCGGCGGCGGCGGCAATATCGGGCGCTGAAAAGTTCGAGCCGAACAGGCCGATGCGGCCAAACAGGCCACGCGGCGCGGTGACCAGCCTGAGCTGGGTTTTCGCGCCGAAGCGGGTTTTCAGTACCGTGCGCATGTCGCTCAACGCATCGACGAGGCCAAGCTCCAGCCCTTTCTTGCCGGTCCAGAACAGGCCGGTGAACAGGTCCGGATCGTCCTTCAGCTTGGTGCCACGGCGTTCCCTGACCAGGTCGATGAAGGTCTCGTGCACTTCCAGCTGCAGCGCCTTCAGGCGCTCGACGTCTTCCCTCTTCTCCGGCTTGAACGGGTCGAGCACCGCCTTGTTCTGGCCGGCGGTGTGGACACGGCGCTCGACACCGATCTTCTTCATCAGTTCGGGAAAGCCGAACGAGGCCGAGACGACACCAATCGAACCGACGATGGAGGACGGATCGGCAAAGATCTCGTCGCCGGCGACCGCGATCATGTAGCCGCCCGAGGCCGCCACATCCTCGACGAAGACCAGCACCTTCTTGTTCTTCTCGACCGCGAGGTCGCGGATGCGCTTGAAGATCAGCCGCGACTGCACCGGCGAGCCGCCAGGCGAATTGATCGAAATGGCGACGGCGGGCGCATCGAACAGGAACGCCTTTTCGATGAGGGCGGCGGTGGACGCCAAGGACAGGCTCGGCCGGAACGGGCCGCCGCCGGCCATGATGGTGCCATGCAGCCTGATGACGGGAATGGTGACGACGCTGGATCGCCAGGATTTCGGCAGCAGGCGGTTGAAAAGGCGTTTCACGAGGTGGCTGTCTCCAAATGGCTTCAACGCATGTAGGGATTTGCCGGTCAACGGCAATGCTGCAATCCATCTCAGCCAACTGTGTGCCGGTTTTGCGGCAACGACACTGACGGGCCCAAATCAATCGCCAAACAGCGACGCCAGTCCGTTGTTGATCATCTCGGTTCGTTCCGACGGGCCGTCGCCCGTTTGCCCATGCAGCATCAAAGGCGGGCGGATCGACAGCTTGCCGCGCGCGCCGAGCGCTGCCCTGACGACAATGCGGATTGCGGCTGCTTCCGGGCGCGGATGCACGGCCAGCATCTCGGCGTCGCCGAAGCGGCCCGACAGCGCATGGAGGAGGTCGCCAAGCTGTTCCGGCCGCGCAATGACGGCCAGGCCCCCGCGCGGCTTGGCGACGGCAGCCGCACTTCGGATCCAGCTCTCGAACAGCCCGTCGTCCATGACATGCGCTTGCCGCCGCAGCGGATCTGGCGTGGCGCGGTCCTGCGCCGCGTTGAAGGGCGGGTTCATGATGACGAAATCGAAGGAATTGTCGGCAAGGCCGGCTTGCGTCCGCGCCCGGCCCGACAGCGTGACGTCGGCGGTCAGCACCGAGGCGCGATTGCCGAGATGCGCATTGCCGGGATGGGCGAGCGTGGTTGTGGCGAAGCCTGCCATCTCGGTCGACCGTTCGACGAGCACGACCTGCGCCTCTGGGCAGCGCGACAGCACGGCAAGACCCGCCGCACCGGCGCCGGCGCCGAAATCGGCGAGGCGTCCAGAAAAGCCGGATGAAACTGCTGCCGCCAGCATCATGGCATCCATCCCGGCGCGATGCCCTGTCCTGGGCTGGACCAGCCAGAAGCGGCCGCGATGGAAGGCATCGACCGTATGGGCCGGCGTATCGCTGGTAAGCGCGCTCGCTTCAGCCATTATGTCTGGCGGATTTCGTTCTCGATGCCGGCGTCTTTCAAGATGCGCCGCGCCTGATCGGCCTGGTCGGCATCGACCATCACGCGCTTCTGCAAAAGACCGATCGACCCTTCGAGAATGCTCATGTTCTGGTCGGCGACGAAGCAGGCGATCCCGGCATCGCGCATCAGCGATTCGACGAAGGAGATGATCACGGCATCGTTGGTGCGCACGAGTTCTATCATCGGACGAAGTTCGCAGGTTGCAGCGTTGATGTAAACGCTGGAGCATGGCGCCGAAAGTGTGGAGCGGTTTTCGGGCAACGGCATGCGGTCGCTAAGGTTGACACGCCGTCACCGCAGCCGCGCCAATTCGCCTCTTGCCGTGCCCGTATGTGCCGCCCTAGAGTCCCAGGCGGGACCAGGGTGCCGTCGCACGCGTGATCAAAGACGGGAGTGTTTGTTGGTGGGTGTCGTTCTCAACATCGAAAACGGGAAGCGGGAACCCGCCTCCATCAAGGATCTCATCGACCTGACAGCAGCCGATATGGGGCGCGTCAACAAACTGATCCTGTCCAAGGCCGGCTCCGACGTCGAGATGATCCCGGAGGTCGCCAATCATCTGATCTCGTCGGGCGGCAAAAGGCTGCGTCCCATGCTGACGCTCGCGGCGGCCCAGATGTTCGGCTATTCCGGCGAGGGCCACGTCAAGCTCGCCACCGCGGTCGAGTTCATGCACACCGCCACGCTGCTCCATGACGACGTGGTCGACGAGAGCGGCATGCGGCGCGGCAAAAAGACTGCCCGCATGATCTGGGGCAACCAGGCGAGCGTGCTGGTCGGCGATTTCCTGCTCGGCCAGGCTTTTCGCATGATGGTCGATGTCGGTTCGCTGGAAGCGCTCGATATCCTGTCCAGCGCCGCCTCGATCATCGCCGAGGGCGAGGTGATGCAGCTGGCGGCAGCCAAGAACCTGGATACCACCGAGGACGAGCATTTCGCCGTCATCAAGGCCAAGACCGCGGCGCTGTTCTCGGCTGCCGCCGAGGTCGGTCCGGTCATCGCATCGGCGACGCGCAACGATCGCGCCGCATTGCGCTCCTACGGCATGAATCTCGGCCTTGCCTTCCAGCTCATCGACGATGCGCTGGATTATGGCGGCTCCAGCCAGGAGCTGGGCAAGAATGTCGGCGACGATTTCCGCGAAGGCAAGGTTACGCTGCCGGTCATCCTCGCCTACCGGCGCGGCACCAAGGCCGAGCGCACCTTCTGGAAGCGCGCCATCGAGGACAATGTCACCGACGATGCCGGCCTGGAAAAGGCGATCGGCCTGATGACCCGCCATGGCGCCATTGCCGACACCATCGGCCGCGCCCGCCATTTCGGCGAGATCGCCCGCGACGCGCTGGCGCCGCTGGAGGCGACGCCGCAGAAATCGGCGCTGATCGACGTCATCGACTTCTGCATCAGCCGGGTGAACTGACACGCGCCTGGCGCCAAGCAAGTTTGCATGCAAAATCGGGCAATCACCGCTCGACAATCGGTTGCGGCGCAAATTATCTATAAAACATGGCAAAGACCGGAGACGACACCATCGCCGTGCGCATCAGCAAGGTGCTGGCGGATCGCATCATATCGGGCGCGATCGAGCCGGGAGCCCGGTTGCGGCAGGATCACATCGCCGAGGAATTCCAGACCAGCCATGTCCCGGTGCGCGAAGCCTTCCGGCGCCTGGAGGCGCAAGGGCTGGCGGTCAGTGAGCCCAGGCGGGGCGTGCGCGTCGCCGCTTTCGATCTCGGCGAGGTAAGGGAAGTCGCCGAAATGCGGGCAGCCCTCGAAGTGCTGGCGCTGCGCCATGCCGCGCCGCATCTGACGGCTTCCATTCTCAATCTTGCCGAAGAAGCCACAAAGGCCGGCGACAAATCCCGCGATGTCCGCTCTTGGGAGGAGGCCAACCGCACCTTCCACCGGCTGATCCTGGCGCCCTGCGGCATGCCGCGGCTCATCGCCACCATCGACGATTTGCACGCCGCAAGCGCCCGCTTCCTGTTCGCCGCATGGCGCTCGGAATGGGAAATCCGCACCGACCAGGATCATCGCGCGATCCTGAGCGCGCTGCGGCAGGGCAATACCGAATCGGCCGCCGCCACGCTTGGCCGGCACGTGCAGTGGATCGGCCAGAAACCAGTCAAGACCGCGTCGGGCAAGATGCGCGAAGCGTTTGCCATCGTCGGGTAGGGACGAAGGGACAATCGTCGGATTCCGCGCGTAGCGATCCTTCACACCCCCCTCTGTCCTGCCGGACATCTCCCCCGCAAGGGGGGAGATCAACAGCTTTGCCGTTGCGTTAGTCCTGCAACGTCGGCCATTGGCGAAAGCAGAGGCGACATCCGATCTCCCCCCTTGAGGCATAGGCGCTAAGATAGCTTTGGCATGGACTGAAACTTGCGCTTTCGTGGTGGTTCGCGCCAGCGATATCG